>DAOUFC010000139.1:0-6090 GCA_034430295.1 Flexilinea sp. | reverse complement strand
GTCGAAGCCTTACACGATCAATCAGTCCATGACGTATTTCTGCGGGTTGACAGTCTGACAATCGATAAAGCGAAAAAGAACAAACGCCTCCCGAAAAAGCGGGAGGCGTTTTGAAAAGACAGCGATAGATATTTTTACAAGATGCTTTGAACGAGCGCCAAAAGCACGCCGCCGGCGACAACCGACCCCAGCTGCCCCGCTGTGTTCGCGCCCATTGCATGCATGAGAATAAAATTCCCGTCGTCTTCTTCAAGCGCCATCTGCGCCGCGATTCGACCCGCCATCGGGAACGCGCTGATCCCGCAGGCTCCGATCAACGGATTAATCTTCCCGCCGGTAATAATCTTCATCAGCTGACCGAAGAGAACGCCGGCAACCGTATCGAGGACGAACGCGAAGAGACCGAGGACCATAATGATCAGAACGCCGAAGTTCAGGAACTGATCGCCGGTCATCGTACCGCCGACCGTCAGTCCGAGGAAGAGCGTCGAGACGTTGATAATTTCGTTCTGAGCCGCTTTATCGAGACGTTCAACAACCTTGCTTTCTTTCATCAAGTTCCCGAGCATCAGCGCGGCGATCAACGGCGCGGCATCCGGCGAAATAATCGAAATCGCAATCGTAACCAGCATCGGGAAAACGATCACGGCGCGGTCGGAAACCGGACGCGGAGCGTATTCCATACGGATCATACGGTCTTTTTTCGACGTCAGCGCCTTCATGATCGGCGGCTGGATAATTGGAATCAGGCTCATATAAGAGTACGCCGCGACGGCAACCGGGCCAAGAATCTGAGGCGCGATTTTCGACGTGACGTAAATCGCGGTCGGGCCGTCGATCGCGCCGATCGTCCCGATCGAAGCGCTTTCCGCTAAACCCCAATTCAGGTTCGGAATCCATTTCGCCATCGCTGAAGCCAGGATTAACGTACCGTAAATTCCAAACTGCCCGGCGGCGCCGAGAATAACCATCTTCGGCATCGCCAGAAGCGGGCGGAAATCGATCATCGCGCCGACGCCGATAAAAATCAGGAGTGGGAAAAGTTCCGTTCCGATCCCGGCGTCGTAAAGAACCTTCATGAAACCGGATTTCGTGAGCGTGACAATTTCGCCGTCGATTATCTCGGTCGCCTGGAACGTTTGATATGAAGACATCCCCAAATTAGCGAGAATACAGCCAAACCCGATCGGGAGCAGCAGCGTCGGCTCGTATTCGCGGACGATCGCCAGATAAATCAGGACCAGCCCGATCGCGATCATGACCATTTCTTTCCAACTCAAGAGATAGAAAGTTTCGAAGATACCATTAAAGCTGATCATCGGTACTCCTCTTAAGCTTTGTAGGTCAGCAATACCTGACCGTGTGTAACTGTATCGCCTTTCGTAACGTTAACTGAAGCTATCGTTCCGGCCGTTTTGGCGACAATATTATTTTTCATCTTCATTGCTTCCAAAACGAAGAGAACGTCGCCTTTTTTAACCGTCTGGCCTTCTTTGACGTTGACTTCCTGGATAACGCCCGGGATCGGCGCGGTTACCTCAGCCCCGCCGGAGGCTTTCGGCGCGGGCGCGGCAGTTTTCGTTTCAGACGCGGCAACCGGCTTCTCCGACGTTTTTACGGGAGCAGGGGCGGCCGAACCGACGTAGCTCATCAGGACTTGACCGTGCGAAACGGAATCGCCTTTCGTAACGTTGACCGAAGCGACTTTACCGGCCGTTTTAGCGACAATATTATTCTTCATCTTCATCGCTTCCAAAACGAAGAGAACGTCGCCTTTTTTAACTGTCTGGCCTTCTTTGACGTTGACTTCCTGGATAACGCCCGGGATCGGCGCGGTCACGTCGGCCCCGCCGGAAGCCGCCGGCGCGGCGGCAGCGGAGCTTTCCAAAGCGGCGTCCGCCTCAACCGTGAACGCGGTCCCGTCAACATTGACGACGAGCGGGGAAGCGTTCGGATTTTCAATTTCGACGTTGAAAGACTTTCCTTCAACCGTGACAACAAGTTTCATAATATAGACTCCTTTATCCTGGTCGATAAATTGCGGATTTTGGATCGGCTCCGGCAAATCAGCCTTTTTTCGAAAGAACATATCCCGCGGCGGCGGCGGCGGCTTTCGACTTGAGGTTCAGGTCATTGTCGCCAACCGGCAACGCCGGCTCATTCGCGGCAGCGCTTTCTTCAGCTTCCGCTTTCTCCGGCGCGTCTTTTACGAAACGGACCAACAGTTCCATGACACCCCAGATAATCAGTAAGGACACAAACAGAATTAACATCCCGATCAGGGTTATTTGTAACGATTGACCGATAATTCGGGAATTGTCCGGGGCTGAAGCAATGACGTTGCTGACAACCTCTTGCGTCGCAGTGATTTCCATACGTTCTCCTTTCTTGCCGAACCGCTTATCGAAATAGATAAAATTCGACAGGATAAAAATCAAAGCGTTCTGCGCTTTGGGCAAAAATTGGAATTTCTTCGAAAACCGGCCGTGATCAAACGCCGTCTCCAACGTTTTTCAGGCGTTTTCCGATTTGATAATTTTACCGCAGTTTTTGGTTGAATTTCGAAATGCTGCTGATCTACACGTATTGTCAACATACGACCATCCCTGGTTGACAATTAACGGCGTAATCAAAAGAAAACAATGCGTTCCTTCAATGAGCGGCTAGCTTACGCGCCCTCAGCAAGCTTAAACACATTGTTTTACGGAATAATGCGTAACTCTAACAGACTCTTCAAGCGGCGGGAACGTTGCGGCGTTCAATTTTCTTACTTTCCGTTTTCCCCCATCTTCGCGTCCGTCCCATACAGGCGCGTAAAAACGCGCTCGTACTGCTTCTGAAAACGCAGGTCGAATTTCAGAAGCCCGACGATTTTATCGATACCATGGATGATCGTCGAATGATCGCGCCCGCCGAGGAACTCGCCGATCTGGGGATAGGAGTAATTTTCTTCGGTCCTGAGCAGGTACATCACGACCTGACGCGCTAACGCGATCGTTTTCGAGCGGTTTCTCGAAAGGATCGATTCCGGATCGGCGCCGAAGACCGAGGCGACGACGTCGAGAATCTCGTCGACCGGGCGCGCGTCAGAGCTCAGCTCGATTGATCCTAAAACGGAGAGCGCCGTATCGCGGTCGAGCGGACGTCCGGTCAGGTCTGCCATTGCCAAAACGCTCGTCAGCGTCCCTTCTAATTCACGGATATTGGTTTGAACGCGCTGGGCGATCAGGTTCAAAACATCCGCGGGAACTTTCCTCCCGATTTTCGCCGCCCGCGCCTTAAGGATCGCCAGCCGAAGCTCCAACGTCGGCGCCTGAATATCGACCGTCAACCCGCTGTCAAAGCGCGAGCGCATCCGTTCGGTCAGCGTGATCATTTCTCGGCTGGGACGATCGGAGGTAATCACAATCTGTTTATCGAGCTGGTAAAGCGCGTTGAAAGTATGGAAAAATTCCTCCTGCGTGCTTTCTTTCCCGATAATAAACTGAATATCGTCAATCAGTAATACGTCGGCGGTCCGGTATTTTTCTCTAAACGCGACGTTTTCGCGGTTCTGAAGCGACGCGATAAAATCGTTCGTAAATTCTTCGGTCGTAACGTAAAGTACCTTTTTGTTAGACGCGCGTTCGATTTCATTCCCGATCGCGTGAAGAAGATGTGTCTTTCCCAGGCCGACGCCGCTATAGATAAAGAGCGGGTTATAAAGCGTCGCGCTTCCGCCCGCAACCGCCTTACAGGCCATATAAGCAAATTCGTTCGAACTTCCGGTAATAAAATTATCGAAAGTATAGCGCGGGTTTAGATTGCCCGAACGAGACGGGGACAACCGGGAAACGACGCTGTCGGAAGCTCGATCCGTCGGGCGGTCCGTTGGGGACTCATTGGCAACCAGATCTTCCTCCGGCGACTGATGATCCGACTTGATCCGAAACGCGACCGCGGTTTCGAAATCGCCCGTCTGTGCGCGGAGAAGCCCTTCAACCGTCTCGGTAAGCCTTTTTTCAAGCATGTCACGCACGAACGGGTTCTCAACGGTAATCACAAACGTCCGACCTTCGAGCGCTGAGAACGACGCCTTGCCGAACCAGGTAGAAAACGATTGTTTATCGACGGTTGACTGTAATTGCGCGAGCGTCGTTTCCCAAATTTCTTCAGCAGTCATTAGATTCGTCAATTCATTCATATCGCTAACCTTTATTACCGTATCTTAATCCAAAACGCACAAAATAAACCCTACGAATATTCATAGGTCCAACGAGGCTCTATCGTTAATGAGGTTGAACCGGGAACGTATTTCGGGGCGGAGCCCTCTGTTATCTTGAACTTGACCTATTTTAGCATGGGTAAATTTCGAAAGCCGGGTTTTAAGCACCTAAAAACTTTTACTTTTTTAAGATTCCAGAACCTTAAAAAATATAACGAAATCCTTAAGATTTCGCATTTCCTGTTTTTCGACTGCTCGACGGCGTAAAAATCAAGCTTCGCTATGGCTCAAAAAAAGCTTTAAATAATCCGATAATTTCGCATACCGAATAGAACTTCATTTCTGTTTCCCATTTGCACAGCAGGTGAAACTATTCACAAAATTAAACAGGCAGAAAATTCGGATTTGCTGTCACAAGTTATCCATGACGATCCGCGCTGCTTTCGCCCCTATATCTATTGCATAATTCGTGCCACGATCGTAAGGATAGACCTGGCTCATCGAGGCGAAATACAATCCCCGAACAGGCGTTCGGATCTCGGGAATCTTTTCGGAATGATCGACAAATGGGATCGGCTGCGCGTATGGCGTCGAAAATTTCCAGCAATCAACGACCCAATCTTCGTTAAAATCAGGATTGATTTTCTTTAATCCGGGAATCATTTTCTTTAAGAGATCCTCTTTTGAGAGCGAGAAATTTTCATGATCCGGCGCTAAATAATCTCCGGCGTAGATAATCGTTTGATCGTTGTATCGGCCGCGCGGAACAAAGTTCGTATGCTCAACCAGCGCCAAACAGGGGAAACCCGCGCTCTTCGGCAGGTTATACCAGTAGTAACCCTCTTTCGATAACGGTTTCCGCAGCGCGATAACCAGAACGACCGCGCCGATACTCTTAAGTTCCTTCAGCAAATCGCGGTATTCCGTCGGCAGAGTCGGGACGAGTTTTGTCAGCGCTTCCGGCGAGCAGGTCGCCAGGACGCGGTCGTACTCCGGCGCATCGGCGTCATTCCGGAGCCGGATTTTCCCGTCCGAGAGCGACTCAAGCGCGGTAATTTCCGTATTAAACTGAACCGTTACGCCCAACGAGCGCAGCTTTTCTACGAAACGATCAATCAGGGCCTGAAAACCGCCTTCGAACGTGCCTAGCTGCGTTGTACGGGCCGAAATCCGCGCCCAAAGCCACGCCATATTAACACGGTCGGCGTAGCGTTCGCCGAATTTCCCGATCATCATCGGTTCCCACATCGTCCGATAAACGAATTCGCCCGCCCAACGGTTCATCCAATCCCGCGCCGTTTCTTTCTCGAGCGCGCGCCAGTTCTTCGTCAGCCGCAAATATAGCCCGACAAATCCGAAGCGGATTTTATGGATTCCGAAACCTAAGCCGGGATAGCGTAACGCCGCCAAAATCGAATCGAACGGATAGAACTTGCCTTCATGATACATCACCGACACAGGCGTATAAAACCGAACCTGATCTTCGAAGTCAAGACGTTTAACAAGCGTTTTCATGGCGGCGTCGCTTTGGAACCAGTGATGATAAAACGTTTCGACCGAATCCTGCCAGCCCGGAGCCTTAAATCCAGAGGCGAGACCGCCGGCTATTGCGCTCTTCTCATAGATGACGATGTCATGACCGGCTTCCGCCAGATCCAACGCCGCGGTCATTCCGGTAAATCCGGCGCCGATAATCGCGACTTTCATTCTCTTGAAGCTCCTTTCGCTTGTAAGATCCGAACGATACTGTCCTCATTGTAATCACTTTTCAAAAAATTAGCATAAAAATTGCATCAGGATCATATAAGGGGAAAGTTTTAACTTAAATTATTAATATAAAAATCAAAATAAACAATAATTTAGCTGCCTTCTTAGCGTCAAAAATA
>DAOUFC010000138.1:0-2679 GCA_034430295.1 Flexilinea sp. | reverse complement strand
CGGATCCGATTGGGCGAAGCGGCTTTCCTGCAGTCGGAACGGCTGCTGCTGATCAACGATCTGGCGGACGAATAAGGGATCGGAGGCGATTTGGAACTGCGCGCGGTCGGATTGACGAAGCGGTACGGAGCGGAAACGGCGCTGAACGATTTCAGCTGCGTTTTCCGCGAGGGAATTTACGGGATTTTGGGCCCGAACGGAGCGGGAAAGACGACGCTGATCCGGTTGATTTTGTCGCTGGTCCCCGCGACGGCGGGAAACGCGCTCTGGAACGGGGTCCCGACCGCGGAAAAGGGAAGCGGTTTCCGGACCGCGGTCGGCTACCTTCCTCAGGATAACCAGTTTTACCGCGACTTCAGCGCGCGGGCGTTTCTGGACTATATCTGCGAATTGAAGGACGTTCCCCGGAACGAGCGGGAAGGTCAGATCGCCGAGACGCTGGAGCTGGTCAACCTGACGGGCGCGGCGGATAAAAAGATCGGCGCGTATTCCGGCGGGATGCGCCAGCGGCTGGGCGTCGCGCAGGCGCTGATCGGGTATCCGCCGGTCCTGATTTTCGACGAGCCGACGGCCGGGCTGGACCCGATCGAACGGGCGCGCTTCCGGAACGTGATTTCGAGTTTATCGGCGGGACGGATCGTGATCCTCGCGACGCATATTGTCTCCGATATTGAGCTGATCGCGAACGAGGTGATCCTGCTCCGCGGCGGGCGGATCGCGCGCGACGGCTCGACGAAATCGCTCCTGGCCGAGGTTCAGGGGAAGGTCTGGGAATGGACGGTTCCGGAAACGATGATCGATTCGGTTTTGAAGAAATACCGCGTCGGAAATATGTACCGGGAGGGAGATCGGGTTACCGCGCGGATCGTCGGCGAAACGGCGCCGGACGCAGGCTGCGTTTCCGTTCCGGCGACGCTCGAAGACGCGTTTTTATATTTTTGCGGAGCGGACGGCGATGGCCCTGATCGGCGCTGAATTTAAAAAGGTCCTGGCCCGGAAATCGGTCTGGACCGCGTTGTTGCTGCTGATCCTGCTCGAAATTGGTTTCGTTTGGCAGCTGGACCGGTTTTACGGGAACTTCCCGGGACGGGACCGGTTCATGCGTCCCGCATATCGGAAGCTCTATCGCGAGATCGGCGAAGGCGAGATAACGCCGGATAAGTCGGATTTCGTGATTTCGGAGTTCAACCGGCTGGCGAAGATTGCGCTGGCCGGGTCGTATTCGATTGTGTACGATCCGGCGATGTATACCGGGTACGAACGCGCGGACTACTACTTATTTAAGGAAGGTTTTTATAACCCGATGCGCTGGGCGTTCGCGTATAAAAGGAAGAACGACGCGATCGCCGAGCGGGCGGCGGAGAATATCGCCTTTTTTGAGGAGCTCGGCGACGTTTACCAAGCGCGCCGGAACCGCCTGATCGCCGGCGCGTACGGCGGGCGGGAGCTGACGGCGTTTTACGATACGGCCGGGTTCCGCGAGCTGTTCCTGGATCGGAGCGGCGCGCTGCTGATGATGCTGTTCATCGTTTTTTCGTTAGCGCCGCTTTTTTCGATCGAGACGACGACGGGGATGGCGCGGATTTTAGCGACGGTCGAGAGAGGGCGGGCGGCGACGGTCCGGAGTAAGCTGCTTCTGGCTGTCGGCTGGATTTTCGCGACGGCGATCGTTTTTTCGCTGGTCCGGCTCGGCGCGACGGCGCTCTTTTTCGGGCTGCATGGCGCAGCGTATCCGCTGTACGGCGTGGTGGACCTGTCGTACTTCCGCGCGGATTTCGCGCTGTCTTTTTTTTCGGGAACGATCGGGGCGGCGGTCGTGATTAAGACGCTGCTGGAATTTCTCTGGCTGCTTTTCGTCGGCGGAATTGTTTTGTTCGTGTCGCGGCGGGTTGGGAAACCGTTCCTGTCGTTCCTGTTCAGCTTCGCGTTGGGGATGGGGATTTACGCGCTCGGGGGCTGGACCGTTCCGACGCCGGTTTCGTTTCTGCGCTGGCTGGTTCCGACGACGCTGCTCGATTTCCCCGGGCTTTTCGAGAGGTTCGACGCCGTGAACGTCTTCGGATTCCCCGTTTATTCCGTTCTGCTGCTGATTTCGTTGACCGTTTTGCTGACGGGCGTTTTCTTCTTTTTTACGGCGGTATCCCGTCCGGGTAAGGAGGGATGATGAATCGTTCGCTGACCGAAATCCGGAAGGGAATTCCGCTTTTCGCGTATTTTTTGATCGTCTGCGGATGGATCGCGCTGAAAGTCGTTATCCTGAACGTTTCGCATTACCGGGTCGACAGCTACGCGGCCGCGAACGCCGAGGCTTACCGGGCGCTTCTCGAACCGTTTCTCGGAAAGGTTACCGCCGAGACGTCGGAGACGCTCGACGCGCTCGCGGAACGCTACACGCGGACTTACAGTCAGGCCGAAGAATGGCTCGGCCGTTACCAGCACGGGGAAATCAGCCGCGAAGAAGTCCTGGCGGCGTTCGACGAGGAGACGGGGTTCCGGGACGAGGAGACGTTGTTCCTGCGCATGTACGATCAATACCTGTACGCGCGCGAGAAGCCGGATGAACGGTACCTGCTCGACGGGAACGGGCGCTAACAAATCACCTAAGTATGAATACTTAGTAGCAGGTCCTGCAGTCTTCGATAACGGCGACGACAAGAAGATTGAAGCCGCTCAAAAATT
>DAOUFC010000137.1:0-10549 GCA_034430295.1 Flexilinea sp. | reverse complement strand
AAGCAGGATCAAAGCCTGATGAACAAATCCGAAAAGGAATTGCAGAAGATGCTCGACGAGCTCGAAGATTAGCGGCGTTCGAACGGGATTGAGGCGCAAAAGGCAGGACCAGGCATTACGCTTCACGGCAAGCGGAGAGAAGATGACGACGGAATCGTCGGCTAAATCAATATCTCCTTAATGCGCAAATTGACGGTCTTTTCCGACCGATGAAAGGATTGTGAAGCGAAAGATAAATCGGACAGGCTCTTGGTTAAAACGCTATAGCAGAAAGGTAGATATGATGTTTTCCAAGTTTTTTAACAAAGACGGTAAGAAAAAACCCGAATCTCCGGAATCCAAGCTGGAAGAAGCGGCCGCTTACTTTCAAAAGGGCGATGGTCACCTGAAGCGGCGTGCGTTCGCCGAAGCGGAGGAGCGGTATCTGAAATGTCTTTCGGTCTTAGAACCCCTGTCGCGGCAGTCTGAATCGACGCGTATCCTGCGGGAGCTTTCGCGCACCTACAGTATGCTGAGCGTTACGGGATTAGCGGTCACGGATAAAAAGAAACGACGCGAAGCGACAGAATGGGCAAAAAAATCAGTGGAAATCGATGAAAAATTAGCCGAAAAAGAAGGCACAGCTAAAGCATATGACAATCTCGCGACCAGCTATGCCAATCTGGCCGCGGCTACGGGCGATCTTATCCTCTGTGATAAAGCGCTCCAGATTTGGTTTGGCAGAGATGCTGAGGCTGTCCCTCTCTGACTTTTGGGACAGCCTCAATCAAAAAGAAGAAAGGAAAATCTCATGAAAATCCGGCGGATGTTATTTGTTGTTGTATTGTTGACGCTGTTGTCGTTGACCGGTTGCGGAGAAAAGAAAAAGTACGAGGCAGCGGTTGAACTCGAAAAAGAAGGCAAGTATTTTGAAGCGTATCAGGCATACAGCGAAATCTCCAAGTATGAAGACGCCGAGAGTAAGGCAAAGGAGATGGAGTCCGCCGTGATAAACGAGGCGAAGCAAGCATTCGCCTCGGGCCGGTTCGCTGATGCGAAAGCGCTTGCCGAGCATTTCAGCCTCAGGCACGGAGAAATGAAAGACATCGTCCTGTTCGCAGGAAACGCGATGCAAGGTACTTACCTGGAAAATCTTTCCGTTTCGGAAGACGGTTTGCTTTCATTTGATGCATATCTCACCGACTGGACAGATACGCTGAAAATTACGCTGGAAGCCTCGAATCAGTTCCTGCAGGGAAAAGTGACCGCGTCTGTAATTCCGGATGACGCTGAAGAACCGCGCTGGGAAATTTTTTCCGCTGAATACTTCTTTACCGGGGATCATTATGCCGTCAAGGATGTTCCGCTCGATTCATGGGGGTATGATTGCGAAGATCGAAAGCTTACGTTGATTGACGTAAATATACTCGCGTCGAATACCCTGAACAGATTGCATATGCTGTCCCTCGTTGGTATTCCTTTTGCCTACAAGGCGATCCTGAATGACGGGCGGGAAGGGGCCGGGATGATGAGTTTCACCGGATTGCAGTTTAAGAATGTCATTGACGCGTTTGCGGGTGGAAAGGTGACGGTTCATATCGTTTCCGAGGACGGAAAACTGGAGCGTTTCCAGATGAGCACGGCGATTCCCGGCGGAGATTCCTGAGGACAAACGATCGGTTCGGGCTACGACCCAGTAAAAAATGTATCCAAAAGGTTGGAGGCGCTGTATAAAATCGGAAAAACGAGATTCGGAATAAAAGAATTTTCGCTTGTACGGAAGAAAGGAGAATCTCATGAAAAGTCGGCGGGTATTTTCAGGGGCTGTTTTGCTGACGCTGCTGCTGTCGCTGTGCGGCTGCGGCGGATCGGATAAGTTCACGGTTGAGGACGCGCTGTTTTTGGGCCCGGGGCGGCCGGCCGTATTAACCGCGAAAAACAGCGACAACGGGATCAGCGTTACGAAGAACGATTTCAGCCGTGAAATGGAACTGGTCAGCGCCGAACCGGTCACGGGAGAAGACGACAAGGTAATCATGGGTGGGAATGAGAAGGGTCATATGACGCTCCCCAACGGGATTGAAGTAACCGTCAGCTTTGAAGGGAAGACCTACCAAGGCGTTATCAAGCCGGGCACGGCGATCAAATCGGAGACGGTCGACGGGAAAGTTTACCTGCTCTTCGATCCTGCGGTTTTTAAGTAAACCGGTTCTTATGGCGAGAGAGGCGGAATAAAATATGTACCAGAGTTCGCGATTGCTGCTTGAACGGCGGATCACGCTCCTCTACGGCGCGGAGTCTCCGCCGATGGCCGCGCTTGATCTGGTGATGAAAGAAATGTGCGCGGCGCGCGGGTATAAGCGTTTCGACGGCGGCGACTACTATATGCATTGCGTCGACGTCGCGAACTTCCTGATTTCATATGGGATTAATAACCGGGACGCGGTTGTCGGCGCGCTGCTTCATGACATGATCGAAGACGTTCCCGGTTACAGCGAGGAAGTCCTGGCGGTTCGTTTCGGCGAGCGGGCGGCCCGGTACGTCGCGCTCGTCAGTAAGAATCCCGATCTGGATTATCGTGACGCCGCCGTTCTTAACGATTATCTGGATACGATTTCGATGGACGTCTACGCGGCCGCGATCAAGACTGCCGACCGGATGCACAACATGTCGACGCTTTCCGAGGCCGGGATTGAGAAGCGCTACCGGAAAGCGATCGAGACCGAAACGTATTTTATGCCGTTCTTTAAGCGCTGCCGAAAAAAATATCCGCGCTTCGAAAGTCTTTTTCAGGCCGCGAAGACACAAATTCTGCCGCTGATTTTCGAAATCAAGGATCACTACGCGGATTATTGCGAACTGAAACGGCTGAGGAAGGGCGTTGATGCGGATTAACGCGCTAATTTGCAGGGGATATACTGATTATGTGAGACGCCGTTCTCTGCTGCCTGCTGTTTGAGTTCGCGGTGAATGATTTTCGGAATACGAATGATAAGTTTTCCGCTTAATTCACGGGTTTCGCGTTCGTTAAAGGTCGCGAGCTGATCCTGATCATTCTCCGCAAGCGCTTTTCGAAATTCGGCGACGGCTTCAAGTTCGAGTTTGTCCGGTGTAAAGGTCTTCATGTTGATCTCCTTATTTGCAGATGTCTCCGCGAGAACCGATCTCGATGATGTAGAGATTCTCCCCAGTTACGCTGAAAAGAATCCGAAAATCACCGATTCGGTATCGATAAATATCGTCAGTTCCTTGCATAATTTTAACGTTGGGGCTTCCTCGATCGTTTGCGCCCCAAAATAATTCTCGGAAAAGTCAAAAACAGACCGCTGCGAATTGAGCGCGGGATTCTCATGGCCGCAACCGAATCCGTGGTTCAAGTTTGGTTATAATCGTCTTCAATTAGACTTAATCCACGAAACGAGGAACTTTTTACATGCGAATTTTGATCAGCGCCGATATGGAAGGGATTTCAGGCGTAAGCCGTTGGGAACACGTCAGCATGAACGATCCGGAATATCAAACTTACCGGAAAATCATGACCGAGGAGGTCAACGCCGCCATCCGCGGCGCGTTTGCCGGCGGAGCGGATGAAGTCATTGTCCATGACGGTCATTCGCGCGGTCAAAATATCCTGATCGAAGCGTTGGATCCGCGCGCGGAATTAAGTAAAGGAACTTGTTCCCCATACTGCATGATGACCGGAATCGATACCGGGATCGACGCCGTTTTTACGGTCGGTTACCACGCCAAAGCCGGCAGCGCGCCGGCGATTTTGGCGCATTCGATGGACGATCATATTCTTTCCTACCGCGTCAACGGTTTAGAGGTCGGCGAATTCGGACTGAGCGGGATTTTAGCCGGACGCTTTGGCGCGCCGATTATTTACGCCAGCGGCGACCAGACATTTGCAGCCGAGGCACGCGAGCTTTTCCCGGAAATAATTGTAACGACGGTAAAGATCGCGACCGGTTATTATTCCGGGATCTGTTTCCCGGTCGAATCAAACCGGGCGGAAATTGAAGCTGACGCCAAAACCGCGCTCGAACGCTTCCGCGCCGGGGCGGGACCGAAAGCGCTGACGATTCATATGCCGGCGACGCTCGAAGTCAATTATGCGCAGCCGTTTTCGGCGGAAAAAGCGGCGGAGCTGCCGTTCGTAAAGCGTGAGGGCGGGCGAACGGTTTCGATCGTTTGCCGGAACGCTGTCGAAGTTTATCAATTTTCGGCGATGATGTCGCGGTATACCGGCTAAAGCGCTGTGCGGCAGCGGACGACGATGAAGACCTTTTCCAAACGAACCGTCTCGGCGGATCAGATCCGTCTGATTTATCGCGCGCTATGGGTAACGATTGCCGGGAACCTATTCCTATCCATGGCGAAGTTTGTCGCGGTAAGGATGTCGGACTCTTCAGCGCTGTATTCGGACGCGTTAAACTCTTTTTCGGATCTGATTTATTCGCTGCTGGTTCTTGCCGGAATGTTTTTTGCGCTGCGTCCGCCGGACCCGTCCCATCCTCAAGGCCATTCGCGTTTCGAACCGCTGATCGGGATTGTCATTGCGTTATCGATGGGCTGGGCGGGCTTCAGCGCATTCCTGAACGCGGTCGAGAAACTCCGCTTCGGGGTCGAACCGTTCGCGGCGGGGCTGCCGGTTGCGACGCTGACGCTTTCAACTTTCGTAAAAGGTGTTATGTATATCCTGATTCGGCGTATCGCTGATCGCGTCGACAGCGCTACGCTGAGAGCCGGTGCCGCCGATAATCTCGCCGATACGCTGACATCGTTTACGGCGATCGGCGGTATCCTGTTGGCGAAATTCGGGATGCCGTTGGCGGATCCGATCGCGGCGATTCTGGTATCCTTTTGGATTTTCCGCGCTGTTTTTACCGTTGTGAAAGAGAATCTCGGTTTTTTGACCGGGGCGGGAATTACCGACGCGGAACGCGAGGAAATTTACCGGATTGCGAGCGCGATTCCCGGCGTTCTCAACGTTCATCAGATTATCGGCGAGCATATCGGCTCGAAGCATGTCCTGGATCTGCACGTGAATATTGACGGAGACATGCGGTTGCGCGATGCTCACGCGTTGGAGAGCCTGATTTCGGCGAAGCTCAGAGCGGAGTTTCCCGATATAGAGCGCGTGTATATTCATTTTGAACCGCCGGAATACCGTTAGCGGCAAACCTTTTTCCGTAATGAGGATCCTTGCGCGGCAGTTCAGGCCGCGATAATTCATTATCTTTTCGGCCTCGCGTTTGAAACTTTTTGCCGCGATTCCTGTATAATTACCGTCATGAAAGCAGTCGTTCAACGCGTAAAACAGGCGTCGGTTACGGTCGACGGAACGGTCATCTCAGCGATCGGGACCGGACTATTGATCCTCCTCGGTGTTCATCAGGGAGACAGCGCCGACCAGATCGCGGCGCTGGCGAAGAAAATAGCCGCGCTGCGGATTTTTACCGACGCTGAGGATAAGATGAATTTATCCGTCACCGATATCGGTGGCGAAATCCTGGTCGTATCCCAGTTCACCCTTTGCGCCAACACGAAAAAAGGCAACCGTCCGTCGTTTATCGAAGCCGAGAAGCCGGAAATCGCCGCGCCTTTAGTCGATTTTTTTGCGGAACGGCTGCGTGCATTCGGAATTCCGACACAGACCGGTAAATTCGGCGCCTCGATGGCGGTAGCGCTGATTAATGACGGCCCGGTGACGATCGTTTTGGAAAGCTGACGGCTTTAAAGAAAAAACGACGTGGAAGTCTCCCCAAAATTAACGAATATCTTAGCGACGCTGCCCGATCGTCCCGGCTGTTACCTGATGAAAGACCGGGATGATAACTTGCTCTATGTCGGGAAGGCTATTAATTTAAAAAACCGCGTCCGGTCGTATTTTCATACCGCGGCGCAGCATACGCAAAAAACGCGGCGTATGGTCAGCCTGGTCGATCATATTGAGTGGATCGTCGTCGATTCCGAACTTGAGGCGCTGATCCTCGAGATGAACCTGATTAAGAAAAATAAACCTCCGTTTAACGTTCAGCTCAAGGACGATAAGCGTTATCCGTATATTAAGATTTCGTTTCAGGACGCGTATCCGAAAATCAGCGTCACGCGTCAGGTTGATGATGACGGCGGGCGTTATTTTGGGCCGTATACTTCCGTTTGGGCGGTGAACCAGACGCTCGACCTGCTGCGGCGTATTTTCCCTTATCATACCTGCGACCGGGAACTGACCGGAACGGATCAGCGCGCCTGCCTGTACGAAGATATTAAGCTTTGTCCGGCGCCCTGTACCGGAAAGATTACCCGCGCCGACTACCGCGCCTCAATGGAGCATATTGCTTCATTCCTGTCCGGGGATACCGATGAGATCATCGCCGAGCTCGGATTAAGGATGAACGTTGAGTCCGAAGCGATGCGCTATGAGAAGGCGGCTGCGGTTCGCGATCAGATTCGCGCGATCGAGCGCGTCGTCGAGCGGCAGCGGATCGTGACTTCCGACGATCTGAATTCCGACGTCGTGTCGCTGGCACGGATCGATAACGAAGCCTGCATTCAGATTTTCTTTATCCGAAAGGGAAAGCTGATCGGGCAGGATTACTTTATTATGAACGGGACGGAAGACGAGAGCGACGAGGAAGTCCTCTCCGGATTTATTAAGCAGTTTTATTCTAAATCGATTAATGTGCCCGACCGAATGTACCTGCCGATCGAGATTGAGGAGCGGCGGATTATTCAGCAGTGGCTTCAGCAAAAGAACGGCAACCCCAAGGTTCGGCTCGAAATCCCGAAAAAAGGCAACTCCAAAGAGCTCGTCAACATGGCGACGGAAAACGCGATCGAGACGCTGCGCGCGCTGAAAACGCAGTGGGCCAACGATACGAATAAACAGAGCCAGGCGTTGGCGGAGCTGGAAAACGCGCTCGAGCTGCCGCGGACGCCGAACCGGATCGAATGTTACGATATTTCGAATACTCAAGGAACGCTGTCCGTTGGTTCAATGGTCGTTTTCGAACAAGGCATTCCGCGCAAAGCGCATTATCGCCGGTTCAATATCAAGACGGTCGAAGGACCGAACGATTTCGATTCGATGACCGAGGTTCTGACGCGGCGGCTCAAACGTTGGCAATCGGCGCAGGAAAAAGATAACAAGACCGGCGGAAAGATTGACGAATCGTTCGCGCTGCTTCCCGACCTGATTATCATGGACGGCGGAAAGGGACAGCTTGGGCGGGCGGTCGAAGTCCTTCAGGAATTCGATCTGTCTGGGCGGATCTCTGTCGTCGGGCTGGCGAAACGGGAGGAGGAACTTTTCCGACCGTTTGAATCCGACCCGATCCTTCTCCCGCGCCGTTCGGAAGGTCTTTATCTCGTTCAGCGCGTTCGTGACGAGGCGCATCGTTTTGCGATTACGGCGCACCGTAACCGGCGCGTAAAATCCGGATTGGCGTCGCAGCTGGAGCAAATTCCCGGAATCGGCCCGGTCAAACGCAAGGCGCTGCTCAAAAAATTCGGTTCGCCCGACGGCGTCGCGAAAGCGACTGTTTTCGAGCTGACGCGCGTCCCAGGTATAACGCAGGCGAACGCGGATGCGATCCGCGCTTATTTTGGCGCGGCGTAGAGCGTCGATCTTCGCGGTAAAGCTGAACGGCGGTTCTCCGCGTGACCGGGAATTTGGGCTGCTCCCTCTCTTTGGCGCATGATCTCCAAATTGAATGAAATCCGTCTATTCTGCAAGGGTACACCTTTGCTATAATAGAACCATGAACGAACCCTTACCGGCGCTCCGCGTTCTTCACGTTATCACGGATTTAGAAATCGGCGGAGCCGAAATTATGCTGACACGAATCTTACCGCGCCTTCGAGAAGTCAATATTGAGTCGGCGGTCGTCTGTTTGAATCATGGCGGCTCTCTGCTTGAAGCGCTGAAACGCGAAGGGATCCCGGTCACCTGCCTCAACATGAAGCCGGGGCGTCCAAGCCTGATCGCGCAGCTGCGCCTGATTCAAATAACGCGCGCATTTCAGCCCGATCTGATCCATAGCTGGCTGTATCATGCTGATCTGATGGCGTCGGTTGCCGCGGTTTGCCGCCGCGTCCCGATTTTTTGGAGTATTCATAATTCGGAGTTTCGTCCCGATGTCAATTTTACAACGCGTTTTGTTGTCAGTCTGTTGGCGAAACTGTCGCGGTTCGTCCCGAAGAAAATTTTATCCTGTTCAAGGACGGCGGCTTCGCTTCACGTTCAGCGCGGTTATCGCGCCAATAAGATTGTATATCTCCCGAATGGTTTCAACACCGATCAATTTGCGCCGGATTCAGCGGCGAGAGCGCGGATCCGCGCCCGATTCGGGATTAACGACGGTACGGTCCTGATTGGGAACGTCGCGCGCTTTGATCCGCAAAAAAATCACCACGGACTGATCCGCGCGTTTAAAAAAGCCGGATTGGAAAATTTTGATGCGAAACTGCTTCTCGCCGGACGGAATATTAGCGACGATAATGAAGAATTAATGACTTGGATCCGTGAAGCGGCGATTGAGGATCGCGCGATTCTAATCGGTCAGCAGCGAGAAATACCGGGGATCCTAAACGCTATCGATGTCTTCGTCCTGCCGTCGATCAGCGAGGCTTTTCCGCTGGCGCTTGGGGAAGCTATGAGCTGCGGTTGTTATTGTATCGCGACTGATGTCGGCGATTGTTCCGAATTGTTGAAATATGCCGGGAAAATCGTACGTTCGGCCGACGAACTGCCGGATGCGATTCGCGTCGGTACCGAGATGACGGCGGAAGAACGGAAAGCGATTGGCGTCGCCGCGCGTCTCAGGATTCGAAATCACTATTCGATCGAGCGTATGATCGCTTCTCTTAATGATATGTACCGAAATTGTTGATAGAAGGATCGGTATAGAAATGGGTTAGGACCTAAACGTTTTAAATCGACTTTGTGATGATAAACGAAAATGGGAATCGGTGTTCGGATTTCGCGCGGCGTTAATCAGCCGTTTTCTTTTTCTCCGTCAGCCGCAGACAGTTCTTTTTCATTTTCGAAAGTGTTTTCGCTGTCAGCTTGATCGTCTTTTCATCAAGATCCAGAAAAACCTGACTCAGCAGGTCCCCGTTATTTTCGCGCCGTTGGTTTAAAACGTTTCGGCCCTGGTCCGTTATCCCGATCCGAAGAATGCGGCCGTCGCGATCGTCTTTCGCGAAGCGGATCAGACTGCCGCGCTCCAGGATCAGCGCCATTTTCTTGACGTTCTGACGGGAACTCCCTGCGTACGTTGCTAACGATGAAATTGTTAACGAGTTTGGCGGAAAATTTGCGATTGTCTCAAGTAAATGGAGCTGCTTAACGGTTATTCCCTGCGAACGTTGATTGGCGACAGACTGAAAAAGTTTTGAGAGAAGGAAAATATCGTCGCGAATCATCGATAAACGGTCCTTCTGTTTCATTGGCGGCTCCTTTCTCGCGCGAACGGAATATTTTGCGGATTGCCCTTTTTATAAGCGTACCGAATTCCGCGCCGGGATGCCAGTGAGCCTCCTCACGTTCGGGAGGTTATTTTCGTATGAAATTAATCGATTTTCATCATGATAATCGCAAATAATTCGCCGACGCTGTGAATTCCGCTTGCCTCGGATGTCGTAAACTTGATTCTGAAAGCCTCTTCGATCGCGGCGAGAAGCTGAATATTCGTAAACGAATCCCAATCCGCGATCGTGTCCGGGGAATCCGATTCGTCAATCCGCAGCTGCGGATCGTCAAAGACATCCTGAAAAATTTTTTCGATTTTTGCGAAATTTTCTGTTTCCATGTTGCTCCGTTTCCGGGAACGCGTTATCAGTTCGGCGTTGATTGCGGGAGGAATTCAATCCTGAGCCTCATCCCCATTCCGGATACCAGCCGCTTCAGCGTTCAAATGGACGGGTTTTCCTTTTCAAGTTTACAGATATCTCTCTACGCGATTCCGGTCCGTTTGAAGAGTTCTTTTTGCGTCAGGCCGAAATTCCTGCGGGCGTCGATCATCGCCTGAATCAACGCGTCTTTCGGCTGAAGCGCTTAATCTTGCTCAATCGTCGTATCTGGTTCGGGAGCGGTCTCGATATCGTATGCGTAGAATGTCTCCTCTTCCGTTGCGCTCGCCGCTTGAAACGCCATTTTTCCCAGCTGTTCAGCCAGATAGCCGTTTTTCGCCGTCGGACGGAACGCCGCCGTTAAATAACGCGCGCCGATCGCCGCTGCACGCTCGCGTAAATCGCGCAGGATGAACGATTCTAATCCGCGATTAAAAACGCGGCAGCTCATGACCCAGCCTATGACCGCAAGCGTCTTCGCGCCCGGTTCGATACCCGGAAACGCGGCGGTTTCCTCGCGCAGGATCAGCGCGGCAATGATGCCGTATTGGCTGAATCGGTCTTGAAAGTCGACCGTCAAAAGCGTCGTCTGATGATCCGCGCGCAGCCGCTCAATATCTTCGTTTTGATAACGTTCTGTGCGCAAATTAAATTGATTGGTCTTATTAAAGAGCTGGACGAAACGGGGAACGTCGCTGTCGCGAAGCTCCCGGAC
>DAOUFC010000136.1:0-15687 GCA_034430295.1 Flexilinea sp. | reverse complement strand
CGCTGGGACAGGCGGGGGCTCAATGCACTGACTTGAGTAAGTTTTATATGAAGGAGGGGATTTGCGGCCGCAAATCCCCTCCTTCATACCATCCGCCCTTGCTTTTTCGGGTCATACGCAAAGGCAACAGCTTTCCCCACTCCGAATTAATTAGAAAAAAACTTTGATAATATTCTCAGGAAAATTTTGAATTCCCGACTTTTGGGACAGTCTCTTTCGCTTTGAATCAGATCGGCGGATTACGTTTCATCGGTTTTTGTCGTTTGATGCTCGCGGACGAATTTTTTAATATGATCGAACGTTTCCTCGCTGATAACGTGTTCCACTCGGCAGGCATCCTCGGTCGCGTTCGGCTCAGTTGTTCCGAGAATACCAAAAAATTCCGTCAGCGTCGTATGCCGGTCAAAGGTCCGTTCCGCAATTTCACGCCCCTTGGGGAGGAGCTTGATCAAGTTTCCATCGTCCATGTTGACCAGTCCGTTTTCGCGGAATTTCTTCATGGCAATACTGACGCTCGGCTTCGAAAAGCCCAAATAGTTGGCGACGTCAACCGATTGGACATCGCCGTTCTTTTTCTCCAAAATTAAAATAGCTTCCAAATAATTTTCAGCGGATTCTCGGATTTTCATTTTCATAATTTGCCTCTTATCTTATTTAATCTTATCATAATTCCCCGGAGATCCTGGTCAAATTCGGGCGGTTTTTTCGCGCTGCGCGATCTTATCAGCAAAACGGATTATAAAATCGCCCTCCATTCGTCAGCGTTACGCCGATCGCGATCGCCGCCAACAGGACCGCCCCGGCAATTCCGATCCAATCGTTTCGCGTCATCGGACGTTCGCAATACCAGGTTCTCCGCTCTTTTTTCCCGAAACCGCGTAAATCCATCGCGTTTGAAATCAGCTCGATCCGGTCGAGCGATGAAAAGATGAGCGGGATGGCGATCCCGGCGAGGCCGACGATCCGGTCTTTTAAAGGCGCTTCCCGCGACAGATCGATTCCGCGCGCCTGCTGCGATTGCGCGATATTATGGTAGTCGTTCTGAACGTCGTTTATATAGCGAAGCGTAATCGAGACCGCGTAGCTGACCCGAAAGGAGACTTTCAGCCGCGTCAGCGAGCAGGCGAATTCGCTCGGGTCGGTCGTGACGAGGAAAAGGAGCGCGATCGGTACGACGGTAAAATATTTCAGCGTTACGTTGAATAGATAAAATAATTGTTCCTTCGTAACTGTGTAGCGCTCGCTGAATTGGAAAAGGATTGTTCTGGATCCGTAGATTCGAACGCCCTCTTCCGGAGAGAAAAGGTAAATCGTCAGGTCGTTCAAGAGCAGGAAAACGCCGATAAAAATCAGGACGGTTCGAATTTCGCTGAGCCGGATTCGCGCGATTAGAAAGATAACGATCGAAAGAATCATCGCGCAAATCAAAACGCGCGTATCGTAACTGACCATGCAGACGATCGTCCAGAGCAGGAAAACGACCAATTTCGTAACGCCGGTCAGCCTATGAACCGGACTATTCCGTTCGATATAACTTAGCAGGTTGTTTTTTGACGCCATTTTTCCCTTTCCTGCCGATCGAAATCGATAAATCGCTGGACGAATCGAATCGGTTCCGGAATTCCGGTTCGCTGAGCCAGTTCCAACAAGCCGGTTTCTTTTAAATTGGCTCGTTCAATCACTGAACGGTCGCTCAGAACGCGCGAAGGGATATCGTCGCGGATCAATTCCCCGTCGGCGATCACGATCGCCCGTTCGGTATATTCGAGCATCAGGTGCATGTCATGGGTGACCATCAAGATCGTCAGCCCGCGCCGGCGCAGATCGACGAGGAATTCCATGATTTCGGTATAGTGACGGAAATCCTGACCCGCGGTCGGCTCGTCTAAGAGGAGGAGATCCGGTTCGAGGACGAGGATCGCCGCAATCGTGACGCGCTTTTTCTGCCCATAGGATAAGGCGGAAATCGGCCAATTTCGAAACGGATATAAGCCGCAGATTTTCAGAACTTCCTCAACGCGGCGGTTTATCTCGCTTTCCTCAACGCCGCGCAGCTTTAAGCCGAGACCGACTTCCTCGCGAATCATGACTTTTGAAATCATCTGATTCGGATTTTGCATGACGTAACCGATCGAATCGGCGCGGCGGCGAATTGTGACATTATTCAGACTGTCTCCGCGCAGCCGAATCTCGCCGCTTGACGGCGTTTCAAATCCGCAGATCAGTTTGCACAGCGTGCTTTTCCCGGCGCCGTTTTTCCCGACGATCGCGCTCATCTCGCCTTTCCGAATAGTGAAATCAATATGATTTAGTACGACGCGTCGGTCGTCATACGAAAAAGTCACGTTGTCGAACGTCAGCAGCTCGTCGCGCGCCGCCTCGGACTCAGGTATCGCGATCGATCGGTACCAATTTTGGATTGGCGCGCGAATCGATTCGATCGGAAGTTTCGAAACGGACGCCGGGCGATCCTGGGGTGTGAGTTTAAATCCGGCGTATCGCAGCGCGGTCAGATACAACGGTTCCCGAATTCCGTATTCGCGCAGGATTCCGCTCGCCAGGACGTTATCCGGCGCGTCGTCAGCGATAATCCTGCCGCGATCCATCAGGATAATCCGATCGATTTCACGCCAAAGGACGTCCTCAAGCCGATGTTCGATGATGAGTATCGTTTTATGTGTCTCTCGCGCCAACTGATCGATGAGTTCGATTGCGTATTGACCGGTTGCCGGATCCAGATTTGCCAGCGGTTCGTCGAAAAGGAGGATGTCAACATTGTCTACGAGGACGCCGGCGAGCGCGACGCGCTGTTTCTGACCGCCGGAAACTTGCTGCGGTTTGGATTTAAGATGGCCGTCTATATCGACGAGTTTCGCGACGGATTCAACTCTCGGGATCATCTCGGCATGGGGAACGCAGTCATTCTCGAGCGCGAAGGCGATATCCTCGCCGACCGTTTGCCCGACGAATTGGCCGTCCGAGTCTTGAAGAACGGTCCCGATCTTTTTGGAACGGTCATAGATAACGGCGTCGTTCGCGACCGTTCCGGAAATTTCGACCGTTCCGCTGATTTGACCTTTGTAATAGTGTGGAACCAGGCCGTTGATGCAATGTCCCAGCGTGCTTTTTCCACTCCCGGACGGCCCAAGGATCAGGATTTTTTCACCGGCGTAAACTTTCAGGTTAATATCGGTTAATGTCGGTTTGGCTTGGGAGCGGTAATGGAATGAGAAATTTTTAAATTCGATTACAGGATGATTCATCAGCGCTCTTCTGAAATTGAATTTGAAACGATTTAATATTATACGCTATTTAAATATAAAAAGCGCCCTGACTGAACGAACTACACCCCCAGAGTTGGACAGAACCCAACTCAAGGGGTGTATGTTGTTTATCAGAAACGAAAGGCGCTTTTCGGGAATGAAGATTATTCTTCTTTAAGGCTCCCGCTCTGCGTTTTCGTTTTAGCGTAGGCGAATAAGAAAATTGTCCCTAAAATAAGGACCGAAACCAGGTTCGCAAGACCGGCGGTCGCGCCTTGCGTAAAGACTTTATTAACCGGTTCCGAATAAATCAGGATATCAAGAATCGGAGCGACGAGGACCCAGGCGATCAAGTTCGCTAAAACTTGGTAAACGTTGAACGTCACGAAGTCGGTCATCTTGGTTTCGCCTCGTTCGATCGCAAGGCGATTCGAGACGAATCCGACGAGCGCGCCAAATACTGCGGAGGCGATGACCCAGCTCCACCAAACGCTGCCGTACGCGAGCATGTCGGTCAGGGTATGACCGATAAAGCCGATTAACGCGCCGGCGATCGGACCGAATAAAGCCGCCATAAACGCCAGGAAAGCGTAGGCCGTGCTGATATTCGTGTTCGGGATCGGCGTCGGAATCGCGACGAAGCGATTCAGAACGAGGAAAATAGCGGAACCGATACCGATAGCGACAATTGTACGGGTATTAAGTTTCATATCAGATCTATCCTTTCAGGAACTATGTTGACTTGATTATACGTAATTTTCCCGAAAACAGGCGAATGAATTTGTCGAACTGCTGACTCGAATTTTCGGTCTGTTTGCGGGGCTTAGAAATAATAAGCTCCGGCGCCGCTTTCCGACGCATCCGAATCGCCGCCTAAATAGGCCGCGCGGACTTTCGGATCGTTCAGCAAGTCAAGTCCGCTTCCCGTCAATACGATTTCGCCGGTTTCGAGGACGTAGCCGCGATCGGCGACGGCCAGCGCCATTTGCGCGTTCTGTTCGACGAGCAGGATCGACGTGCCTTGACTGTTGATATCGACGATAATATCGAAAATCTGCTCGACCAGGATCGGCGACAATCCCATCGACGGTTCGTCCAACAGCATCAAATCAGGGTCGCCCATAAGTCCGCGTCCGATCGCCAGCATTTGCTGTTCGCCGCCGGAGAGGGTTCCGCCGGGCTGGTTTCGCCGCTCCTTCATTCGGGGGAACAAGTCAAATACGCGTTCCATATCGCGCTGGATCCGCGCTTTATCGTTTTTCAAAAACGCGCCCATCTCGAGGTTTTCCTGTACGGTCATCTTAGGAAAGATATGCCGTCCTTCGGGAACCTGAACGAGCCCTTTCCGAACGATCTGGTCGGTCGCTCTTCCGGTAATATTTTCGTCCTGATACGTGATCGAGCCGCTGGTAATATCGACGACGCCCGAAATCGAGTTTAGCGTCGAGCTTTTGCCCGCGCCGTTTCCGCCGATCAGCGCGACGATTTCGCCTTTGTTAACCGTGAGCGAGATGCCCTGAAGCGCGTGAATCGCGCGGTAATATACGTTTAAGTCTTGAATTTGGAAATACATAATTATTCAGCCCGCTTTCCCTGATTTTTCCGCCGCGCGTATTTTTCAACGAGGGTTTCCGTCCCGGAACCGAGATAGGCTTCAATAACGCGTTGATCGTTGCGGATGACCTCCGGCGTGCCTTCGGCAATTTTTTCGCCGTGGTCAAGGACGACGATATGATCGGATATATTCATAACGACTTTCATATCGTGTTCGATCAGGATAATCGTAATTTTCAATTCGGATCGCAGCGTATTGATCAGCTCGATCATGGCATCCGATTCATGTGGGTTCATTCCGGCGCAGGGTTCGTCCAACAGGAGCAGGTGCGGGTTGTTTCCAAGCGCGCGGGCGATTTCGAGCCGCCGCTGCGCGCCGTACGGAAGGTTCCTGGATAATTCGTTCGCGTAACCGCTGAGACCGACGAAGTCGAGAAGATTCGCCGCTTTTTGAATCGATTGTTTCTCTTCGCGGCGGTTGCGGTAGGTTTGAAAAATCGCGTCGACCGAATTGGAGCGCAATCGCGGCTGTTGTCCGATGAGTATATTTTCGATGACCGACATGCTCGAGAACAGGCGGATATTCTGGTACGTCCGCGAGATGCCGAGGTTGGCGACTTCGTCGGTCGGAATACCGTTGATCGGGCGTCCTTGAAAGAAAACCGTTCCGGAGTCGATCTTATAAAAACCGGAAATACAGTTAAAAAAAGTTGTTTTCCCGGCGCCGTTCGGTCCGATGATTGAAAAGATCGATTGATAAGGGACTTTAACGTTGACGTTATTTACCGCGGTCAGCCCGCCGAAATTAATAATGATATCTTCGGTTTCAAGAATATGCTGCGTGCGTTTCGGCGTCTTTTCAGTCATGGTTTCAGCTCCTTCTTTAGGATTTCGAGGTCTTTATCCGGTTCGGCGTAGATTTTTTTCCGTCGGATCGGAAGCAATCCTTCCGGACGGATAATCATCATCGCGATCAGCAGCACGCCGAATACGACCATCCGATAGTTTTCCAAATCGCGAAGCAATTCCGGGACGCCCTTGATAATAAACGCGCCGATGAGCGCGCCGGGGATCGACCCCATTCCGCCGACGACGATAACCGCCAGCGAGTTTACCGAGACCATAAAGACGAAATCGCCCGGACCGATATAGGTATTTCTCGAAGCGTACAGCGCGCCCGCCGCGCCGGCGATAACGGCGCCGATAATGACGGCGAGGACTTTATAATAACTGGTTGCGACGCCGCAAGCCTGCGCGACGGTTTCATCTTCGCGCATGGCTTCCCAGCTGCGTCCGACGCGCGAATATTGAAGTCGGTAAACGATATACAGCGTCACGGCGAAAAAGATCATAATCACATATAGGAAATAAATATTATCCGGCATCGGTTTCCCGAGCAGCGACTCGAGAAATCCGGGCTGACCGGGCTGACCGATATCTTTGATCCCCTGCGGACCGCCGGTGAAATCGGCGAGAAGATTTGAGTTGACGAGCGAGCGGATGATTTCGGCGAAACCGAGGGTCACGATCGCTAAATAATCGCCGCGTAGATTCATGATCGGCAGCCCGACGATCACGCCGCTCAGTCCTGATATCGCTAACGCGACCAGGAACGCGATCGGGAACGAAAATTCGAGCCCGAGCGGCTTCGGCGCGGTCAGAAGCGCGAACGTGTACGCGCCGATCGCGTAGAAGGCGACGAACCCGAAAACGAGCTGACCCGAAAGACCGACGATCAGGTTTAATCCCAACCCGAGGACCGCGTAAATCAGGACCAGACCTAAAATCGAAATCCCATATGGACTCAGGATAAACGGAAGGGCGAAAACGAAGATAAGGATCGCGATGATTATCAGGACACGCACAATTTTGTTCCCGCGGACAAAGCGGATCGTTTGATTTTCTGCGATTGCTCTCTGCAGCGTTGTCCAGGCGTTCGCCGGTTGACCGGTCGATTTGATCACCCAGGCGATCAGCCCGCCGAAGAGCGCGCCGACGACGGTCAGCGCAAGGTAAATCCCGATCATGATGGGGATTTCGCGCCCGAAGGCGGCGGTTTTGATCGCGTCCGGCGCCATCATATCCAAATAAGTTCGGATTTTAACGCCGTTTGCGTTGAGCGTACTGATCAGGGCATTCAGCGCGGCGATCAGGACGCCGGAAACCAAGCCTATGATGAGAGATCCTCCAAGGCAATAAAGCGGCGTCGGTTTCGGTTTACCGGGGCGGTAGAGCGAGCGGATAAAACTGAACGCGATGAAAAACGCGACGAGCGCGACGATAACGCCGTAGAAGAGCGGCGATACCGATTTTACCGATTTGGCCGACGTAATCATTTTTTCCAGCATGGCGCCGAGCGCGGCGGTCATGTTGATCAGCTGCAAAAAAATCAGGATAATTGCGGTTAATATGCCTTTTTGCACAGCGACTGCGGATGTGTTTTTCATTAGACTTTCTCCTGTGTCGAAGTGTTTTTACTGAAGAGACCGGACGGTTTCAGGATCAGAACGAAGATCAGGATCGAGAACGCAATGACGTCCTTTAATTGGAAGTCAATTCCAAGAAACGCCGGGCCGACCGATTCGACGATCCCCAATATCATACCGCCGGCCATCGCGCCGGGGATGTTCCCGATTCCGCCTAAGACCGCGGCTGTGAATGCCTTGATCCCGGGGAGGAAACCGACGTAATGATTGAACAGCCCGTTATGAATTCCCCACATGACGCCGGCGGCTCCGGCAAGGACGCCGCTGATCATGAACGTCTGACTGGCGACGCGGTCGGTATTGATCCCCATCAGCTGCGCCGTATTCTTATCCTGCGAAACGGCCCGGATCGATTTTCCGAGCTTCGTTTTCCGGACGAAAATATAAAGTCCGATCATCAGGATCAAGGCCAGGATCAGGCTGAAAACGCCTGTCTTGGTAATGACGATCATCCCGTCGCCCATCTCGATATTCCAACCGCTTCCGCGTGCGAGGAGCGGCGGGTTTTTGTACGTTTTTTTCGTAGCCCCGAACATCAGCTGCGCCGCAGTTTCAATAAAGATCGACGCGCCGACGGCGCTGATCAACGGCGCAAGCCGGACAGGCGAATTCCGCAGCGGGCGATAGGCGATTTTTTCGAGGTAATACCCGCTGATCATCGATACGCCGGTCCCGGCCAGGAACGCCAAAAATATCGCAAGGCCGGGATACATGTTCATGAAGTTGGAATCGCCGATTTTCCATGCGTCGAACGCTTCGAAGGTGAAAAATCCGGCGAAACAGCCGAGCATCATGATATCTCCATGAGCGAAATTGATGAGCGACATGACGCCGTAAACGAGCGTATAGCCGATCGCGATCAGCGCGTACATACCGCCGACAATCAATCCCGTATTCAGGAAGCTGAGCCAGAAGACGGAGCCGTAGGTCGGGCGCGTAATCAGAATAATCGCGCGGTAAATCAGGAACGCTAACGCGCCGAGTCCGACGATAATTCGCAGCCAGTTAATCCTGCGGACGCCGGAGGACTTCTTTTTATTCGGGTTAAAAAAATTTAGGGTCATAGGATTTTCGAATGTCCTCTCTGTTTAAATACAGCTCGGTGGCGGTATTTTATTGGAATCTTCCGTCGATTTTGCAAATCGAGCAGTTCATTTTCTTTTATTTAAAAGAAACCGTCAGAGCTGATTTAATTACGCTAAATTTTACCATTTCCAAAATTTTTAAATTGTCTGACGGGTGGATAATATGACGATCAGTTTATCATGGTGAATCGCAAAAGCGAAGCGAGTGAAACCCGGATGATCGCGCCGTCTTTTATGATGATACGAACAGATAATAATTAATTCCAGGAAATTTGCAGCGTTTTTCCTGCGCGGCGCAATCGCTTAAATATAAATTAACCAACGTTTGGTATGGAATTCCGGTTTTTTTGGATTCCGCCTTGAGAAATTCGATCGCGGCAAGATCGCTATTGATTGTGATTTGCTTGTTTTGTCGTTTAAGCCGCGCTGCGTACGGATTCTTAACGCCGTCAGAAAAATCATATTCTTCTCACATGATTCAATTTCGGTATAAAAAATATGGCTGCCCCAAAAGTCGGGGATTCAAAATTTTCCTGAGAATATCGTCAAAGTATTTTTTCTGATTCAGCGCGGGGGAAGCTGCTGCCTTTGCGTATGACCCGAAAAAGCGGGGGCGGATGGTATGGAGGAGGGGATTCGCGGCCGCAAATCCCCTCCTCTAAATAAAACTTACTCAAAGTCATTGCGTTGAGATCCATTGCGACAGTCGGTCGAATGAGGGTCGATCAACGCACTGACAAATAAGCGGGTGAATTCAGTTACAATAAAATTCGTTTTGAGACAAGCTCATTTTTTTTATTCAGGTTTCCGTATTTAGTTTTCGGAAATAATTTCCCATTCGCCGCCGACGACGCGGTAGAAGGTCGGACCCGACGCATTGCATTCGCCGTTTTCAGTACAGGTAATTTCTCCGGTGATCCCCTGGAAGCCCTTCGTCGTCCGAACCGCCTCGACGAGCTCGGCGCGGGGGATATATAACTTCCCGTCATCCCCGAGGAACGCGACGGCGCGGATCCGGTCGGCGAGGACCTGAACCGTATCGTAAGAGAACCAGGCGAACGACGACATGGAACCGGTTACGCGGCCGTAAGCTTCTTCATACTGCGCGTCGAAAGCCAATTTCGCCGGAGAGTCGCCCGGAACGGACGAGGTACCGATCAGCCCTTCCGCGTTCGCACCGGCTTTCTCGATAACTTCAACGCCGAAAGCGCCGTCGTCCGAAAAAATCGGGACGTCCGCGAGACCGAACAGGGCTTTCTGGTTCAGGAGGACAGAGAGTTCTGCTGTGAATCCGCCGTAATAGATAATTTCCGGCTTCGTCGAGGCGACGGCGGCTAAGACCGCGCCGTAATCGGCTTCGCCGGCTGTAATCGATTCGTAAGCGACCGCGTCGATGCCACGTTCCTTGAGGGTCGCGCTGACCGTGTCGGCGATACCTTTCCCGTAGTCCCCGCCGTCATGAATAATCGCAACTTTCGTCAGACCAAGGTCGTCGAGGATGAAATTGGCGGCAAAAGCGCCCTGCGCGGCGTCCTGGAAGACGAGGCGGTTGAAAACGGCGTTATCCGAGGTCAGGTTCGCGCCGGTCGCCGACGGCGACATCATCGGGATAAACGCTTTTTCGAAGATCGGAATAACGGCGGCGGATTCGGCGGTAAAGACGTTTCCCGCGACCGCGACGAGCGTCGGATCCGTAATCCATTTATTGGCGACGGCGACGGCGGTTTCAGCCGATCCGAGCGTGTCTTCCGGGAGGAGTTCCCAGTCGAAGCCCTCGAGTTCTTCGAGATTCTCGACCGAAATCGCCTGACTTTCGGTAATATCCTGACCGTACATGGCGTATTCGCCCGTGATCGGACCGGCGACGCCGATTTTAATCGTTTCGCCCGGTTCAATTACGGCGCAGCCGCCATCCGCATCGCAGCGGGACATATCGGCCTGAGCAAAAACGCCGAAGGCCGAGAACGCGACCGCGAAAAGCGCGATCCATAAAATGAAGGTGGTTTTCTTGCTGTTCATCTTTCTGTGTCTCCTGTCTGAGAACTCGTTCCGGATCGCTGTCCGGTTTGTACTGTGATACTCTCCGAAACGTCGGAGATGACAAACGGATTTATGAAATTTGATCCTGTTTTTGGAACGGATTGCAAGCGATTTTCTCATTTCTGAAATTCGCTGTCAAGGCTGATCCGGAAATTTATGACAACGCCGGGGGTTAATTGGGAAAATAAAAAAACGAGGCTGTCCCAGAAAGCGAGATTTCGAAACCTTTCTGGGGGATATTGTCAAAGTATATTTTCTTATCGGAGTAAAGCCATGCTCTTGCGTATGCCGTAGAAAACAGGGGCGGATGTCTGCATAAAACTGTTCAATGTCAGCGCATTGAGGCTCCCGGATGGGGGGCGTTCAATGCGCTGACGAGTTAACGGATGAATTTTATTATAAATTTGTTTTGAGCCACTCTCGTTTGAAGTTCGGAATGCGTTATTTCGCGTCAAAAAACGCTTCAGCGTCGTGACGGAACTTGACCAGAGACGGCCGATGGACGTACATCATGTGTCCGGCTTCGTAATAAGTCATTACGATATTTTGCCGCAGCGGTTCCGGCAGGTTGAGATGGTTGAAGACGAATTCGGAGGCGAAAAACGGCGTAGCCAGATCGTAATAACCGTTCAGGACCCAGACGCGCATGAACTTGTTGCGAATCATCGTATCGCGCAGCATTTCTTCCAGCTGCAGATAGCGGTTCTGAAACTCCTTATAATCCCAAGTTCGCCACAGCTCGTTCGAAATCGTATATTCGCGCTCGGTCTTATAATTCAGCTCGCGGTTCAGATAGTCGTTCAGCGCGCCGGCGAAAACGCCCGATACTTCGGAATCGGACGGATCGTAGCTGGGCGACTGGCCCGCGCCGTCCTTATCCGGTCCGCTGAAACGGGCGTCGAAACGTCCGATAACTTTCCCTTCGGAGCGGAGGAGTTCCTTCCCGAACCGGTCCATCGGCACGCGCAGGTTCGAATCGAGAATGAATTTCAGCGATAATCCCGTCCAGTCGGCCAATTTCTTCGCGACGCTGCGCTTATAATCGCCGCGAAGCCGGTCGCCGGCAAAAAGCGCGCTCAGGTATTCATCTTCGGCGAAAGATGCCGAATCGGAAATAACGCGTTCGAGCGAATAATTCCGGTATTTCGGCGCGATTTTTCCATGATACCAGGCCGCGGCGGCGTACGTCGGCAGGAACGTCACGTACGGCAGATCGTTGCCGTCAAAAAAGTCGAGCGTCATGAAATCGAGCGCGGTCGAGATCAGGATAATCCCGTTGAGGTACATGCCATGTTTATCGGAAAGATAATCGGCGAGACCGGTCGTCCGCGTCGTTCCGTACGATTCTCCGGCGATATACTTCGGCGAACCCCAGCGGCCGTTCGCGGCGATAAAGGATCGGATAAACTCGCCGATCGATTCGACGTCCTTTTTCCAGCCCCAGTAATCTTTCGGCTTGTCGCCGCTGACGGCGCGCGAAAAGCCGGTGCCGACCGGGTCAATCATGACCAGATCGGTCTGATCCAGGATTGAGTATTCATTCTCGATCATCTTGGCCGGCGGCGGGAGCGGACTGCCGTCTTCGTTGAGCGCGACGCGCTTCGGTCCGAGGAGCCCCATGTGGACCCAGAGCGACGGCGCGCCGGGACCGCCGTTGAAAGCGAAGGTAATCGGACGTTCGCGAACGTCGGCGACGTCTTTTTTCAAATACGCGGTATAGAAAATTTCGACGCGCGCTTTTTCTCCTTCGTAGACGTCTTTTTTATCGCCTTCGCCGAATCGTTCCTCGTTAAGGATATGCGTTCCGGCGATCGCGGTGTACGCGATCGGTTTTCCCTGAATCGTGACGGTATGCTCGGTTCGGACGGATTGGCTTTGCGGCTGCGCGGGAGCGGGCGCGGCGGATTCAGTAGGTTTAGCGTCTGTGGTCATATATTTCCTTTCTAACTTACGTCCATACGAAGACAGGCATCGTACGGCGCATTTTGTTCCGTATAACCGATGATAACGCATTTCGCGGAAACCGGCGTATACGAATTGCCCATTTTTGGACTGATTTTTAACTTCGTTTTGACAGGAAAAACTTCAGGAACGCGGGGCGTTTTTTGATATGATTAGATTCAGCGCATTACATAATTGTTAAATAAAATGATAAATCCTTTTTAGAGGGAAGTCCATGATAGAAGACAGCACGGGGACAATCGGTCGTTACGAGATCGAAAGAGAGATCGGGCGCGGGGGGATGGCGGTCGTATATAAAGCGCGCGATCCGCGGCTCGACCGGTCGGTCGCGATCAAGCTCATTCAGGCGAAGGCGTTCGCCGCGAATATTTTCGGTCATATCCGCGAACGGTTCGAGCGCGAGGCGAAAGCGCTGGCGCGGCTGGATCATCCGAATATCGTGAAAGTCTTGGATTACGGGGAACATGAAGGCGCGCCGTATCTGGTCATGGACTATCTGGAAGGGGCGACGCTGAAGGAAGTGCGGAAGCCGCTGCGGGTTGAAACGGCGGTCAGGTTGCTGCGGCCGATCGCAGAGGCGCTCGATTACGTTCATCGTCACGGGCTGCTTCACCGCGATATCAAGCCGTCGAATATCATGATTACGAAAGAAGACCGGCGCGTGATCCTGACCGATTTCGGGATTGCGAAATGGATCGAAGAGGAAAGCGAGCTGCAGACGCTGACGGGAACGGGGGTCGGGATCGGGACGCCGGAATACATGTCGCCGGAGCAGGGGCGCGGGAAGAAAGTCGACGAACGCTCGGACATGTACAGTCTGGCGATTGTGTTTTACGAGCTGATCACCGGGAAAAAGCCGTATACGGGGGACACGCCGCTGGACGTGCTGATGAATCAGGTCAGCGTACCGATCCCGGATCCGCGGGCGGTAGTTCCGGAAATCAACGAATCGGTGAAACGGTTTTTGGATCGGGCGATGGCGAAAGTTCCGGACAGCCGCTATGCGACGATGAAAGATTTTTTGCGCGATTTTGACGGACTGCGACTCCAATCGCTGGCGGAACCGGCTAAAACGGGGCAAACCGGGATCCAAACGGCCGCGAAAGCGGATTCGGCGACCGACAGCTCGATCCGCTTCGGCAGGACCGATTTACGGAAAGTCGAGGACGCGGCGCATGAAGCGAGCGCGAAGCGGGAACCGCAGGCGCAGGTTCAGCGTCCGCGCGCGTCCCGCCGGTACGGTTGGCTGATCGCGCTGTCGGGGGTATTGGCGGTTTTGGCGCTGATCGCGGGGATTTCCGTGCTTCGGAGTGGGAATCGGCAGCAGCCGACAATGACCGCAACAGTCGACGGAACGTTGGCGGCGATCGAGCGCGGTCTCTCCGGTACGCAGACAGCGCTGCCGGTCGCGCAGACGCAGGCGGCGCAAACGTTGGCGGCGGATCGAATCGCGCAGGAAGCGACGCTGGAAGCGGCGATAGCGGGGATAACGATGACCGCGGAAAGCGCGCTGCGATCGACGGCCGCGGCGCAGACGCAGCAGGCGGTTATCATGGCGCAGGAAACGCTCGCGGCGGCTGCGGCGACGGCAACCGCCGCGAGCCTGAACCCATTCGCCGGGGTCAGCGCAGGCGATACGATCGAGTTCGGCCGTTACGAACAGGATAACGACCTTTCGAACGGAGCGGAAGCGATCGAATGGCTGGTATTGGACGTGTCGGACGGGAGCGCGCTGGTGACGAGCCGCTATGGGCTGGACGCGAAAGCGTATAACGAAGAATGGGCGTCGGTGACCTGGGAAACGAGTACGATCCGGGCCTGGCTGAACGGGGAATTTTACGAAAGCGCGTTTACGGAGGAAGAAACGCGGCTGATCGCGCTGAGCGAGGTAGAAAACGCGGACAATCCCAAATTTGGAACGGACGGCGGAAACGATACGCAGGACCGGGTATTCCTGTTGAGTATCTCTGAAATGGAGCGTTATTTTGCGTATGACAATGCGCGGAGCTTGAAGCCGACGGATTACGCGACCGCGCGGGGCGTTTACGTGGACAGAGATAACGGCGGGTGCGCGTGGTGGTGGCTTCGTTCGCCGGGTACTATTGATAGTAGCGCGGCAGAAGTTAGCTCGCGCGGCGGGGTCTACACCCGTGGTGATAGTGTCCACTACAGCGGCGAGCGCGCTGTTCGCCCCGCTTTGCGGATCAATTTAGGTCGTTGAAATTTCCCGAGCGCGGGGCAGACCCCGTTTTGCGGATCAATATAGGCCGTTGAATTTTCCCGAGCGCGGGGCAGACCCCGCATTGCGGATCAATTTAGACCGTTGAATTTTCCTGAGCGCGGGGTAGACCCCGCTTTGCGGATCAATATAGGCCGTTGAAATTTCCCGAGCGCGGGGCAGGCCTCGCTTTGCGGATCAAAATCGGAGATCCGGAATCATTTTAAGACGAGAGAGGCAAAAGAATGACGAAGGCGATTGTTCGCGAAGTTATGGTCGAACCGTTTAACCCGCGGCGGTGGTTTCGGACGGATATCGAAGGTTATATGGCCGGGAAAGACGCGTTCGTTAAAAACCTGGAAGCGCGGGCGTTGGCATGGCGAAGAGCGAACGGGACGGATTACCGCGGCTGAACGCGCGAATCGCGGTCATGCCGAAAGGAAAAATTGTCCGGGACTATATTTTTAGTTAATCGGTTCGTATAATACTTATAAGGATTTAATAGATGAATAATCTTCGCCGACGGTTGGGTTCTTAAGAACACGAAAGGATCCCATCGTCAATACGTTCACCCGGAGAAACGCGGAAAGGTGACGATTCCGTTTCAATAGTAAAGAACTGAATCCGATCACGATCAAGTCGATATTGCGCCAGGCCGGGTTGACGGAATCTGTAAACGAGTAAGAAAACGAGGAACAAAATGAAATTATTGTATCCTGCAATTTTTTATCCGTTCGAAGACGGGAAAGGGTATGCGGTTGAAGTTCCCGATCTGCAGGGATGCGTCAGCGAAGGGGACGATCTCGCCGAAGCGATTCTAATGGCGACCGATGCGGCGTGCGGCTGGGTATTGGACGAACTTGAGGACGGAAAAGAAGCGCCGATTGCGAACGACCTTTCAGCTTTTCCGGTTTCCCAATTCCTTTCATCGCTCCTTCCCGTTCGATGCTCTTAATAAGTTCATTGATTCGGCGAAGTTTATTTTATCGGTCGCCTGCCGGTTCAGATACTGTTCAAAGCCGATTTCGGTAAAAACGATTCGCGGCATTTTACTTCGCCGTTTCGTCAAGTTCTTTAAG
>DAOUFC010000135.1:0-5857 GCA_034430295.1 Flexilinea sp. | reverse complement strand
GCGATAAAGATCGACGAATAGGTACCCATCAGCAAGCCGACGAGCAGGATGATCGAGAAATCGCGAAGCGTCGCGCCGCCGAGCAGCGCCAGCGCCAGGAGCATAAATTCGGAGGTCATCAGCTGAGTATTGATCGAACGTTCGAGCGTTTGGACGATCGAATGGTTAACGAGCGTTTCGTAATCGATTCCGCGGAGCAGGCGCGAGTTTTCGCGGATACGGTCGAAGACGACGATTTTATCCTGAACCGAGAACCCGATGACGGTCAGCAGCGCGGTCAGGGTCAGCGAAGTAAACTGCCAGCCCCAAAATTGACCGAGCGCGGCGAGCGATAAAACGATCAGAATATCATGGACCATCGCCAGAACGGCGCAAATTCCGTAGCGGAAGCTGTTCGGGATGGTTCGGAACGCGAACCAGATATAAAGGATGACAGCGATCGCGGCGGCGAGAACGGCCAACCCGGCGCGGCCGGTGACTTCCTGCCCGATCGAAGGCCCGACCGAGCTTATCGAAAAGCGCAGGCTGTCGGCCTCCTGGCCGTAAGTTTCAGCGACGAAGTTGATATAGCCCTCTATTTCGCTGTCGCTCAGGAAGGGAGCGCGGATGATGGCGTTGTTATCGCCGGATGTGACGACGGTTCCGTCGATTCCGTAGTCGATTGTTTCGCTTTCGAGTTCCTCTCGTTCCGGACGGGTTCCGTCGGCGAAGCGCAGTTCAATTAAGGTGCCGCCGGTGAAATCGATCCCCATCGGCAAGCCCTTGACGCCGAGGACGATCAGACCGGGAACGATTAAGAGTAAAGAAAAGGCGAAAAACCAATAGCGTTTAGAAAGAATGTCGATTTTCATGAATTTACCCTCCGCTTAGATTCCGAAAGCTTTTGATTTAACGCCGGGTTCGTTTTTCAACGGCGCTGTCGCGTAGTGAAGGAGCGTACGCGTAACCAGGTAACTGGAGAGCAGCGAAATCACCACGCCGATCATCAGCGAGACGGCGAATCCCTTGACGACGGTCGCGCCGAACGAAGATCCGAAATAAAAGAGGATTGCGGCGGTAATCAGGGTCGCGATATTCGAGTCGCGAATCGAACTCCAGGCCTTCGTCCAACAGCTTGACGCGGCCAGTTGAATCGAGCGCCCTTCGCGAAGTTCTTCTTTCAGGCGTTCGAACATCAGGATATTTGAGTCGAACGCGCTCCCGGTCGTCAGCAGAAAACCGGCAATACCGGCGAGCGATAACGTGACCGGGATCAGTTTATACACGGCGAGCGTGACGAGACCGTAGAAAAGGATCGAAAAAATAGCGATAAGTCCCGGAAGCCGATAGTAGATGAGCATGAACAAACAGGCGATACTCAGCCCGATAATTCCGGCGATGAGGCTCTTGGACAAACTGTCCTCTCCTAACGACGCGCCGATCATCTTATATTCGACGATTTTCAGCGGAACCGGAAGCGCGCCGTAACGAAGCTGAATCGCTAAGGCGTTAGCGGATTCGAGCGTGAAATTTCCGGTAATCATGCCTGCGCCGTCGGTAATGGCGGAGTTAATCCGCGGGCTGGAAATGACTTTTCCGTCGAGAACGATCGTCAGGAAGCGATTAATGTTATTGGACGTGAAATCGGCGAAAACCTGCGCGCCGCTGTCTTTGAGTTCGAATGTGACGACCGGGTTATTGGCGTTCATTAATTCAACGCCAACCGTTTTGATATCCGAACCGGTCAGGACGGTATGATAAACGGTTTCCTCGCTCTCTTCGCCCGTTTCCGTTTCATCCGCAACCGTTTCCGGTTCGGTTTCAGCGGATCCGGACGTAATATCGGTCTTGATCGGCGTTCCTTCTGAGAACGGGGTGTCGCCGGTATCTACGAATTCAAGCAAACCGGTGCCTTTAAGCGTATCGAGAACTTCGTCGGTATTGGTGATGCCCGGGAACTCGGCGATGATCCGGTTATCGCCGGCGAGTTGGAAAACGACTTCGCTGACGCCGAGACCGTTGCTGCGATTTTCGAGAATCGTGCGCGCGGTTTCCATCTGTTCCGCGCTGACGGCCGTTCCGGGCTCAACGTCGGCTTCCAGCAATACTTGCATCCCGCCCTGCAGGTCTAACCCGAGGTATAAATTCCCGCTTCGGGTAAAACTACCGATACGAAATCCGTTCGAACGCGGAATGTCAACGAAAATCGCGGCGGCGACAAAGACGAGGATGATGACGAGGTTTACAATGGGTTTCTTCATATTGTTCCTTGCTTTCTCCTTGGTTTTTCTTGCCCATTGTTTTAGATTATGCGGGCAACACAATGTATGATTATACCCTGTATCATATATATTTCTCTAAACTTTGGGTGAATTCAAGCGAAACTTTATTTCCTGTGCGGACTGCGATATCTGATTTTAGTAATGAAAAAACGTCTGAAAAACGACGCTTTCGTTTCAGTTATCCGGATCGTCGAGATAATTTGACCCGAAGGGCAGTTGGTAATGGACTTTTCGGACAAGCGGTGCCGTCGTTTCAGCTGTACTGGAAATTTGGACGACGAGGACGGTCATGTCCTGTTTGGGCCGGTTTTCATCAAGATGAATTGCCTGGCTGAGGATCAGGTCGGCGATATCCTGAGCGGACGGGCTGAAATTCTCTTCAAGAATCGAAATCAGCTGCAGCGGTATGTCCCATTCGCTTCCGGTCCCGCTTCCGGCTTGATAGACGCCGTCCGTGGCGGCGATCAGAATCGTTCCCGGCTCTATTTTAATTTCGTTGATTGTCGGGCTGATATGCGTCGTCGATCCCATCGGCTCGGAGTCGTCGCTCCATTCCTTGATATCTTCGTTACGATAACAATAGATGGGATGCGGATTGTTGCGGCTGATGACGATCGTCTCCGTGTTCAAGTCGAGAGATATTAACGTGACGTTCGCGGTACCGCGGCCAAGGAAAAGTGAATAAAGGTGATCCGAAGCGGCGCGGAGCGAGACGCTGTCCCGGACGCCGTCAAAAATCGAATCGCTTATTTTTTTTGTGCATTGGTTGGAAACGCGTTTATCCGCTACGCCGTCATAATAACCGTCGCTGATAATCACGGAGTAACCTCCGCCGCGCGGACGTTCGATCATTTCGACCGTCTCGCAGCTTTCAAGCCGATGGGCCTGAGCGATTTTAGCGATTCCGACTTTTAATTCCATCATGCCTTATTTTACCCGAAAATGGACGATTTGGTGAGTGAATTAAGGCGCAATATTAAAATTGACAAATGCTCCTTTGTGTGCTATAAGTTTGAAGTCTGTTAGTTAGCTTACGCTAATTTTGTAAGGTTTATGCTCTCGCAAAACGAGCCGCATGGATAGGGCAGGTAAGCAGAAGGGCGGTTTCTAACTTGGATTTTAACTTGAGATATCGCGAAAGGGTCGCGTTCAAGAAAGCGTTCATTTATTTTCTTTGTTGTTTGCTGATTTTTATATCAATTCTGTCTATTAATGTCGGCTCGTCCGGGATGACGATCGGCGAAAGCGTCCTGGCGTTATTCGGAAAAGGCAGCGAGAAAAGTCGTTTTATTGTTTGGGGTATTCGCTTGCCGAGGGTGATGGGCGGTTTTTTTGTCGGGATTGGGACGGCGCTGTCCGGGATGATTATTCAGAGTTCGTTGAATAATCCGTTGGCGTCGCCTTCGACGCTGGGGATTTCTTCCGCTTCGGCGTTAGGCGCGAATATCGCGATTATATCGTTGTCGCGGATCGGAATCCAAGCCGGTTCGACGGTAACGGCGGCTTTCGCTTTCGCTTCCTCAACGCTTTGCATGTTGCTCGTTTTGGCAATTTCAAGCATCCGCCGCGCGGATAAAACGACTGTGATCCTGGCGGGGGTGGCGCTGAATTCGTTGTTTTCCGCTGTGACGATTATCATTCAATATTTTGCGGATGAGACAAAACTTGCGGCGGCGGTGGCTTGGACTTTCGGCGACCTCGGCCGAATTAATTTTAAGGAAACCTTGATTGTGATGGCCGTATCGATCGGATCGTCGTTGGTTATTTATTTTCATCGCTGGACGTTGAACGCGATGGATTTAGGGGAGCATACGGCTCATTCCTTAGGCGTCAACACGAAATTTATACGAAACTTGTCGATCTTTCTGGCCGCGCTGAACACAGGGGTCTGCGTCGCGTTTGTCGGCGTAATCGGTTTTGTCGGTCTTCTCGCGCCGCAGATTACCAAGCGGGTTATCGGTGAAGATAAACGGTTCATGATTCCTGGAACGTTGCTCATGGGCGCGTTTCTGGTGCTGTTCAGCGATACGTTAGCGCGGACGATCGCCGCGCCGCTCGTTCTTCCGGTTGGGGCGATTACTTCTATCATGGGCGCGCCGGTTTTCGTATATATTTTATTAAAAGAGCGATAGGATGAGCCTGATAAAAGTCGAAGACCTTCAATTTAAATATGATAAATATATACTTAAAAATATAAGCTTTGATTTGGACCGCGGCTGTTTCGTTTCTATCCTGGGGATCAACGGGGCGGGTAAATCGACGCTATTAAAAAATCTGATCAAGATTCTGAATCCGGAAAGCGGCGTCATTTATATTGACGGCGAAGATATCCGTCGGATTCGTCATAAAGAAATGGCGAAACGAGCTGCGTACGTTAGTCAGTATAACGTCCCGGTCAGGAATACGGTTTACGATACGATCCTGGTCGGGAGATTCCCGCGTATCCGTCGCGACGCGGGGCAAGCCGATTATCGGCAGGTTGATTATCTTATTGACAAATTGGGGCTCGAAGCGTTCGCGATGCGCGACACGGATACGCTTAGCGGCGGAGAATTCCAGAAGGTAGTTCTCGCTCGGGCGTTAGCTCAGGAACCAAAAGTCCTCTTATTAGATGAGCCGACAAGCAACTTGGATATCAAGAATCAGGTTGCCGTTATGAAATTGGTCAGGGAGTATTGTAAAGAAAAACAAATTTCTGTTATTGTGAGTATCCATGATATTAATCTCGCGCTGCGTTATTCGGATAAGTTTCTGCTGCTGAAAGACGGGGCGGTCTACGATTATGGCGGCGCGTCGGTTATCACGCGCGAATCGATCCGTGACGTTTATAATCTTGACGTCGAAGTATTAAATCATGGCGACAAAAAATTTATTATCCTGAATTAAAGGTTTATAAGGAGTATTGAATGAATCTGTCTATTCGAAAAGTTGTCGGTCTTACGGTTCTGGTCGCACTTCTGGCGTTCGCTTCGATCGCCGTCGCGCAGGAATCATCGGAAGGTTATTCGGTCGTCGACAGTACCGGACGCACAATTGAGTTTACGAAGGTTCCGGAACGGACCCTTTCGATCGGGCATGGAGCATTAAAGCTTTACGCGTATATCGCCGGTTCGGATCGTCTCGTCGGGATCGAAGGGACCGAGAAGACGGGCCATACGGTTACCGGTCAATCGATTCACTACGCTTATCCGGAATTGCGCGAGCTTGAAACGATTGGGAAGGGCGGCTCGAAATTTGAGCCGGACTATGAGCTCCTGAAGTTCGCCGAGCCGGACGTTATTTTTGTTGCGTACAGCCAGAGCGCCGATGAGCTCGACGAGCTTCAGAAGACGCTGGATATTCCGGTCGTTGGGATCGACGCTGGAATGCGCGGCGACATTTTCGGCAAAAAAACGTACCAGACGTTCGAGATCATCGGAAAGGTATTGAAACTCGAAGATCGTGCGGAAGAGGTTAACACGTTTATTCGGGAGACCGAAAAAGACTTACAGTCGCGCGCCGGATCGATCGAAGAAAGCCCGAGAATGTATCTTGGCGGATGCAGCTTCCGCGGCGAGCAGGGAATCTTATCGACGAAAACGCATCTGGATCTCCTG
>DAOUFC010000134.1:0-16136 GCA_034430295.1 Flexilinea sp. | reverse complement strand
TAAGGGTACTTCTGACTCACTCTTTTGTTATGGTTCTGCAATTTACAGAAACAATGTTACACTACTAAAATTTACTAAAATTTTAATGATATTTCTGAGAATATTAACTTCTCGACTTATGAGAGAATTCTATTGACGACATATGCTATGCGTTGTATAATATAGTGCGAAAGGAGGTATAAACGAACGATGGATATTCAGTTGAAACGCGGGCTCTTGGATGTATACGTGTTGGCGGCGATTAAGAATGAAGATTCGTACGGTTATCGGATTATTAAAGATATCCGGCCTTATGTCGAGATATCCGAATCGACGTTATATCCGATCCTGAGACGGTTAGAAGCGGCGGAACTCTTAACAGTACGAACCGTTGAACATAACGGACGATTAAGGAAATACTATCGGATCACTCCGTCGGGGGTTGGACGGATCGAAGACTTCAAACAAGAATGGAACGAAATCATGCAAATTTACCGATTTATTATCAGAGAGGAATGATGCGATGCGTAAATCCGAATTTTTAGCCGCTCTGCGGAAAGGGTTGAACGGACTTCCCCAAGCGGATATCGACGCCTCAATCGAATTTTACAGCGAAATGATCGACGATCGGATGGAAGACGGATTGACGTCTGCGTTTCAAATTTCCGTAGTCAAGGGAAAAAACAATCCGGCAAAAGAAAGTATAGACAGTTGCAGAACTGACAACAAAAAAGGAAGTTCCTAAAATGAGTTTGCTAGATCAAAAGGAGGAACTTCCTATGACAAATAATGTCAACATCAGAGTATAACCTTTACGATCGAAAACGAAAAGGGGAGGGTTTTTAGCGAAGTCTTGCATGGCGAATCGGACGGCATATTATCCGGTTGCAAAAGGATACGGCAGTGCGATTGACTATAAGGGCGAAGTCCGGCTGTCCGGAAACAGAAAACAATTGGGAAATAAGCTGACGCTCGCCGCAGTCGACGTATCAACCTTTTATAAAGATCGGAAAAGCATCCGCCCCGTTTTACAACTTCTTTAAGAATATAATCAACCCGAAGGTCCTTCCTTACTTCCATGGAAATTTGAAACGGACACGATCTGGAAACGGAAAGATATAATCTTTTTTGTGAAAAGCCGTCAAACCCAAAACACATCCCTTCAGGAGATCGCTTATGACCACCCCAATGCGCCGTAAAGACCGTCAAATCGAAGACCGCGTCGAAATCACCGAGATTCTTAACCGCAGCCTCATTTGCCGCCTCGGGCTTTGGGACGAGGAAGGTGTCTATATCGTTCCCTTAAATTACGGGTTCCGCTGGGAGGAAAACGAAACCGCGCCGACGCTTTATTTCCATAGCGCGCCGGATGGGAGGAAAATCCGTGCGATTCGCTCCATGAAACCGGGCGAGAAAGCGGCTTTCGAGATCGACGGAGATCATGAACCCCTGCCGCATGAAATCGCCTGTCGGAACAGTTTTTCCTATCGCTCGATCATCGGAACCGGATCCGTCGAACTGATCGAAGACCCGGAAGAAAAGCGCGCCGGCCTTGAAGCGATTCTGATTCAAATGAATGGTAAAGCCGCCGAAATCCCCGCTACCGCGCTTTCCAGCGTCGCGGTCATTCGCTTTCGCGTCGAAACGTTCTGCGCCAAAGCCCGCCGAAGGCCATAAACGCCGCTTAAAGTTCTCAGCCTGATGCAGGAATCATCAGGCTGAGCGGTCTAAAGAAAAGGGAGTAAAAATGTATAGATATCAACCGTCAAATTTGGAGGCATTCCAATGGCGGCGGTTGGGTCTCACGAATCCATTAAGCTAAACGGCGAGGATCGATTTAACGAACCAGATGCGCTTATTATAGCTTTCGATATGGCCTTCGAAAACGGCGGCAGACGTAAACCAACCTTCCTCATCGCAGGCGTTTCGCAGCGCAGACGCTTCGTCTCGTAAGGCTTTCAAGTCCGTCAAGACAATCTCATAAGCATCTTCGCAGCTAAAAGCCGTTTTTTCACATTCGCGAATCGTTGCATTCTTCAGGTAATCAGCTAACCGAGAATCCGGCGTAACGTCGTTCATCTTTAAAGTTTCGGCGACTTCATCAAAAAAAGCGAACGCCTCGTCATAGATCGCCTCGGTCGTTTCATGAACCTGGACAAATTGCGCACCGGTCGTATTCCAATGAATATTGTGCAGCTTGAACGTAAAAATGGCTAAATTCGCCAAATATTGGTTAAATTCTCTTGTTAATTTCACGACTAAACCTCTTTAATATTGAAAGAAAACAGTAAACATTTCCTTGCGATTAGTTATATATGACTAACACGACTTTGTCAAGGGTAATTCGATGAATTGATTAAAAGCAATGACAAAAAAGCGCCTTTTTACAGGCGCTTTTTTTCATGAAAACTCATCCCATCCGCGTCAACATTCGGAATATCCGCAGCTGTAACACTTCCGGCAGCCTTCCTCATTAATCACCGAGGCTTCGCCGCATTCCGGACAAAGATCTCCGATCCGCATCATATTCGCATACGAATCAAGCGCCGGAAACGCCATCTGCTTTGAAAAGCTGCCGTCGGTAGCCGCTTCCTCAACCAGCTCCGTCTCTTTTCGCGCCGTTATTTCCGATTCGAGCCGTTCTCTTCGCTCGCGGATATAATCGAGCAGCGTCGTCGCCAACCCGTCGGGAAGCGAGCGGACGCGGTTCGGTCCGAATCCGAGCGAACGGCCGCCGCCGATATCATGCAGCTGCTCCGCCATGTCTTTCAATCGGCGCACAGGTTCCAATGGCGAAGCCATACGCAAGTTATAGGAAATCAGGCGTCCCAACGCTTCTGAAATTGCCGATGTTTCCGACCCGGCCTTGGCAGTATTGATAAAGACCTCGAACGGTTGGTCGCCGCCGTTCTCGTTGATCGTAATAAACGATTTCCCGATCGGCGTATCGCTTCGGTAAGTAAATCCATGAAGCGCGCGCGGCCGCGGTTTCTTAACGTCGTGCCAGAGACGCATCTGCGTTTCCGCCGCGGCGGCCGGATCGGTCGCCGCCGTAGGTTCGAGGATGCCCGCTAATTTTTCGTCCGTTTCAACGGCCGGTTCCGCTTTCTTTTCCATCGTTGAACGCGTTTCAAGAACAACCTTATCGCGAGAACCGGTAATATAAACCGTCGTTCCTTTACAGCCGAGTTCCCAGGCCAATTTATACGCCTCAGCAACTTCCGCGACCGTCGTCCCTTCCGGGAAGTTGACCGTCTTGGATAAACTGTTATCAACAAACGCTTGAAGAGCGGCCTGCGTACGGATATGCTCGAGCGCGGTAATATCGGCGGAAACGACGAACGTATTGCGGATATCCTCCGGTAATTCCGCGATTCCTTCACAGCTTCCTTCGGACATGACCTGATTGACGATCGCCTGCCGCTGAGCCTCCGGAATTCCAGATCGGATCAGCGCCGCTTCAAACTGCGGCGAGGCATAAGTTAACAGCACGTCTTTCCCGTTATCGTTCATATGACGGATATAAGCCAGCGCGAAAACCGGCTCGCAGCCGTACCCTTCGCAGCCGATAACGGTCGCGATCGTTCCGGTCGGCGCGATGGTCAGCTGCGCCGCGTTTCGGATTCCAGCTTCGCGCAATTCCGTCTCGATTTCGCCCCAGTCCAACGCCGGGCGCCCAAAATCACGCTGATACGGCGCGATTGGCTTCGGCACGGTCCATTTTATATCGTTCGGATCGTAAATAGAACCGTTAATCGCCTTGAAAGGACCGCGCTGCCGCGCCAGACGGATGCTTTCTTTCATGGCATGAAAACGGATAAACTCAATCAACTGGCCGGCGAATTCCTGACCGGCTTCCGAACCGTAGCGAATCCGGTTCATGTACATTAAATCCGCCAGCCCCATAATTCCCAACCCGATCCGGCGCGCCGTCAGCGCCGCCTCGCGCAGTTGGGGGACGGCGGGAACATAGGCGTTCGCATCAATAACGTTATCAAGAAAATGCGTTGCCGTAAGCACCGATTCGCGCAGCGTATCCCAATCGACCGCCCCGTCGGCCTTGCCATGCTGCGCAAGGTTGATCGACCCCAAACAGCAGTTTTCATACGGGCCAAGCCATTGTTCGCCGCAGGGATTCGTCGATTCCAACCGGTATAAATTCGGAATCGGATTCTCGCGATTGGCGCTGTCGACGAAGAGGACGCCCGGCTCGCCGTTATGATGCGCCTGCGTCACGATCAGATCGAATAACTCGCGCGCGCGCAACGTCTTAAATATCCGGATCGGCAGCCCGGCGGTCCTCGCGTCCGAAACGTCGCCGTCAAACTCGTCCGGGAAATCGGGCGACGCTAAATCAGGGAAAACCAGATCCCAATCAGCGTCCGCCTCGACCGCTTTCATAAAATCGTCAGTCATCGCGACGGAAAGATTAAAATTCGTAATCGCGTTTTCGCTCGTTTTACAGGTAATAAATTCTTCAATATCGGGATGGTCGACGCGTAGAACCGCCATGTTGGCGCCGCGGCGCGATCCTCCCTGCGCTACCTCGTTAAACGCATGATCATAAACGCGCAGAAACCCGACCGGACCGGTCGCTTTTCCCGCCGATGAACGGACAATCATGCCTTTCGGACGGATCCGGGAAAACGAAAATCCGTTGCCGCCGCCTGTTTGCTGGATCAGCGCGGCGTCGCGCAGCGTCTGGAAAATCCCGGTCGGCTTTTTTCCCATGTCGTCGCTGATCGGCAGCACGAAACAGGCTGCCAGCTGACCCAACGGCGTCCCCGCGCCGGTAAACGTCGGCGAATTTGGGAAAAATTTCCGCGTCGTCATCAGCGAATAGAATTCCTTCGCCTGTTCCATGACGTTGCCGCCGTATTCTTTCTCGACGAGCGCGATATGATAGGCGACGCGCCAGAACATTTCGTCAATCGTTTCAACGGGACGATCGTCGGCGCCGCGGCGCAGGTAACGCTTCTGCAAAACTTTGATCGAATTTTCGCTGAGTGAAATTTTCGGTAATCCTTCCGGTAAAGGCGGCGTTGCGGTTAAATCGGCTTTTCCCATGTTTTTTATTCTCCAGTTTTTCCGTAAAGGATATTTTTAGAGACCTTCGGAGGTCAGTCTGTCGATCTCGGCACGGATCGTCGAAAGATCGTCGTATTTAAAATATACGATCGCGTAACGGATATAAGCGATCGGATGGATCGCTTTCAGCCCGGCGATAACCTTATCGCCAATAACGCGCGAATTGATTTCCCGTTTTGTCGAATTCTGAAGATCCCGTTCGATTTCGTCAACTAAGGCGTCGATCCGCGCGCTCGAAACGAGAAGCTTCGCACAGGCTGTCTGAATCCCCTTCGTCAATTTTTCGCGGTTGAAAATCTGACGCGAGCCGTCCGCCTTGATGATCATCGGCATTCCGAGGCTCGAACGTTCGTAAGTATTAAACCGCTTTCGGCAAGCGACGCACTGACGGCGGCGCTGAACGACCGTTCCTTCATTTTTCTCCCCGGTGTCGATAACGCGCGTTTTTTCCGCGCCGCAAAACGGACAAATCATCTTGGATCCTCCTGTTAGGCTCAATAAAAAATGTTCTCCGCTTTGCTCGAGACAGAAAACATTTGCTTTTTTATACGGACGTTTTACTATACGACCCAATCGGCAAAAACGCCCGTTTATATTTACCGAATATCAACTTGCTTCCGCCGCGCCAGATCGCAAATAAAGCGCTTTACCCGGCTACGAAAAGCGAAATCGAAACATATAGGTTTTATTTCGCTTTTCCAAATCGCTATATATTGGGCTGCGAAAAATAACTCTCACTGCATATAGCGCTATTGGTATTTTAGCATAGAACCAAAACCCTCTCAAGATACGCCGGGATATTCCGTACTTAAGGTTTTTTTCAGGGTGAAAATGAGCGGATCTGTTTCATTTTCCGCAAGAAAAGAGCTTGTTTTAAACGATAAACGTAAAAGCGGATATTAGCTAAAAAGTGACTGTTCAGGATATTTAAGCCGAAGATCCTGGATATTCCGGTACATTCGGCTTAATTTTCAAGGGCTTAATCGTCTTCGTCCGCACAGTAACGGTAAATTCTGCCATCATCTCCGTCATAGAGCAGCTCCAACCCATCGGTCAGCTGCGCCGCAAGGCGGCGTCCGCCGGAGCCATAGATATCGACGAGCTGATCTTCAAAGCTGTCGAACAGAACGAGCAGCCCGCCGTCGTTTAGAATTGCCGTCCGCGCCGGATCGGTTTCCGCGGCGTCGAGGTCGCTGTACGGCTTCGGAAGAGGGTCTTCCACTTCGGCGTAAATTTCCTTAAGCTGCCAGACGGGTTTTTCAAGGTACAGCCGCAAAGCCGTTTCCTCGTTCGAAATCAGGACGGTCCGATTGTCGACCATCGTTTTCAGCACGGCGATCGTATCCGATTCACGCCACGACGGCGCGTCAAACGCGAACCCGGCGATTGCGTTTTGGCGCGCGATCCGAACTCCGCGCAAACCGAAAAACGCCGTGACCGTCAAAGCGAGGATTGTCATCAACGCGAAGCGTACTTTCCCGCGCCGTTCGCTTTCGATCCAATCCGCGCCGAAAAGCAGCGCGATCAGCAAAACCGTCGCCAGATACGCCGGCAGGAACATACGCTGGCCGATTGTGATCGGCGGGTAGGTCAGAACCGAAACCGCGCCGATCAACGCCGCGTAACCTGAACAGAATGTCGCCAGAGTCAACAGCAGCGACAGCCGCAGGTCGGGTTTCGTTTCGGCACGCGTCAAGCGGACCGTCAGCGCAGCGAAAAATACGATCAAAACGATCGCGGTCAACGCGAACGAAAGAAGCGTCAGGAGACTTCCGAAACGGCCGGTCGCCGCGATCCAAGATTCCGGCAGCAACCAGCCTTGTAGAACGGCGTCCGCCTGGCCCAGGTAGCGTCCAATTTCGGCGATCAGTCCGGATCGTTCAACGAACGAACGCGAAGCCATCGTCGCCGTCTGCGCCCGATCATAGACCATCCAACCTGTCACCGGAGCCATCGACCCGATCAGGTAGATCAGCGCAGCGCCGATTCTCCGTCGGACCGGCGCGCGGCTCAAAATCAGGATCATGAAGAAGCCGACCGCCGGAACGATCACCATCGAATAGCGCGTTAATCCCGCTAACCCGGCGCAGACGATCGAAAAAAACGTTTCCACCCACCCGGATTCGTTTTGGATCGAGCGAATCAGCAGCCATAACGCCGCCAATCCCAAAGCGTTCGCCAACGGTTCCGACATCGCCCAGGAATAACCGGGGATCAGGATCGGCGAACCGGCTAAAAAGAGGCCGGTCAGCGTTCCTATATACCAACGTCCGGCGGTGCGTCCCGCCGCGTAACTCAACAGCCCGACCGTCAGCGTGAAACAGATCAGGTTGATCCAAATTGCGGCGTCCGTCAGGTTCGCGCCGAACGCGGAGAAGATCGCCAGGACGATCGGATACAACGGCGGAAAATATGGGATCAGGCGAAACGAATCGTCCGGTTGAATTAACCCGACGCCCCGCCCGGCGGCGAAGTTTCGCGCCGATTCAAGATAGATAACCGCGTCGCCGCCGATCCCGACCCCGCGCGCCATACTGACGCTCAGAATAGAGGCCCCCAACAGCGCGCAGACCGCGCAGCCGAACAATAGGCATACCTGGTTGCCTATTAACGCGCCGCCGAAAAAGCCCGCGCCAGTCTTCTTTTTTTCCAAGTCTGTCATTCCGTCTCCAACGCGTCGCCGTACGTCATCACGACGACCGTCTCATCTTCATACAGCCGAACCAATCCGGCGGCTTCCGCTTCCATGACGGTCACGGACTGAACCGCGGTCCGTTCCGCGAGGGAAAGATCCGGATCAGCCTCAATCAGGAAATAACCGACGCCGAGCGAACGCGCCGTATCGAGCGCTTCGATCGACGGGAACGTCTCCATAACCGGACGAACCTCGCGGTACTGCGCCGTCGGAAACGCGTTGAAAAAACCGCCGATGAACGGTTTCTCATGATAAAGCGTATCGTACGTCCCGGTCTGATCGTCGTTCAAGTAAAACGGAACGCGCATGACGGCGCGATGATCCGGCTGATCCGCGAGCCAGACAGCGACCGGACGTGGCGCGATTTTCGCCGTTTCCGCGGTCGTTTTCGGATAAAAATCTACCAGGCAGAGCGCGAACAACACAACGAACAAAAGCGTTCGCACGCGCCCGTTGAAGCGGTTCAACAGAGCGGCCGCGCCGAGTCCCGCCCCGACAGCAATAAAGAAACCGCTTAACAGCCCAAAGCGCATCATGGCCCGGATCTTGGCGTAAAATGGGAAATATTTGAACAGGAAATAACCGGGCAGCAGCAACGGAACAGTTTCGCGTCCGAACCGTTCGGCGAGAAATGCCGGCAACGGGATTTCAAGCGGACGTTCGTTCCAGTGCAGATCGGTTCCCATCGCCAACAGCGCTGAAACGAGAACGCCCAGGATCAGCAGCATCCATAGCCGCCGCATCCGCGTCGTTTTATTCGGGCGGGTCGCGCCAAAAATGAAAAGCGAGACCGCAATCATCCCGATATAGAGCGTCGACTCGATCCAGAGATCGCGATTGAACCGCGTGCCGATCCAATTTCCGAAGGCGAAATGGGTCGTCGCGGGGAGCAGGAAATCACTAATGGAGGCAGAGTACGGACGGACGGAAGAAATATCGCGGTTGGGCATTCCGCCCGCAGCGTCTAACGCCAGGAACGGCAGTTCGGCGACGACAAGCAGCGGCAGCGATAACAGGAGCATCAATCCCAGCGATTTCCAGAACGAAACCGAACGGATCAGCTCGCCGCGTCGGATCAGCAGCGTAATCAGAAAAAGCGCGCCGGCGATAAAAATGACCATGAAGACATAATACTGCGAACAAAGCGCAGTCAGTCCTAAACCGAGCGCCGCCGTCCACGCCGCGCGCCGGTCCACGCTGCGCGCTGCGGCATCGGCGCTCAGCAAGTCGAACCAACCCCAGAAAAAGAGCGGAATCCACTGCGTCCCGGATAAATTCAGATGCCCCGCCAGAAAATGCGCCTGACGATAGGGCAGACAAGCGAAGAGTCCGCCCGCAATGAAGCCGGCCAAGCGCGATCCGCTCAGCGACGTCAGCCACAGATAACAAATCCAACCCGATAGCGCGAAACTCAGCAGCATCGCCACGTTATAACCGAAAGTTTCGCCGCCGATCAGAGCGAAAGGAACCGCCAGCGCCAACTGCGCCGGAGCGATTTCCGTCGAAGCCAGGCTCCACCCCGCCGGATAGTTTAAGAAGCCAACATTCATTGGATCGACACCCAAGCTGAAATACGCTTTCTTGAACCAGCCGGTCAGCCAAATAAAATAGATATTATCACCAACGCGTCCAACGATTGAACCGTTGATGTCGCGCCAGAGCGGACGCGTAAACAGCAGTGCAAGCAGGAGAAAACCGACCAGCGCCGCCGCGTCGATCAAGATCAGCCGCGGTTCCTTTCGGAAAAACGGCCGCGCCCCGTAAACCGTGCGCTTACAAACGGACAAAGCGCTCCTCCGTTGACGAAACCTGCAATCCTTCGATCATGCGCATGGCGCGCAGCCCGTCGTCCAACGTACAGGCCGGTTTTTCTTCGCCGCGGGTCACAGCAATAAAATGACGCATCTCGTCCATGAACAGCCAGTTTCGCTCGTATCCCGCCGGCGGCGTCCAAACGATCGTTTCGCCGTTGGGCTTAATCAGGCAAACCTGCCCGTCCTCGTTACGCCAGCGGATCACGCCTTCCGTCCCGACGATTTCAGCGTCATTCCGAGAAACGCGGCGATAATAATCGAGATGAATCGAACCGATCGCGCCGTTTTCATGACACAGTCCAATTTCCGCCAGATCATCCACGTCGATTTCCAGATCGGAAACTTTTCCGTTGAAACCCCAAATCCGCGTCGCCTCGCCGAAGAGCCAACGGCAGTAATCAAGCGGATGACAAAGCGTAAGCAGAACGCCGCCGCCCAGATCGGCGCGCGCCGCATAGCTGCGGCGGTAATCTTCCCAGGGATGCCAATCAGGGAGGTATTCGCCCCAATAAACGCGGTAGGATAAAACGCGCCCGATTTCGCCGGCTTCGATTAATTCACGAACGCGAATCAGACCGGGATGGAAGCGATACTGATACCCCATCAGGAAACGATCCGACGCAGTCTCCAACGCCGCCTTCCGCGCTAAAATCGGTTCGAGCGCCCCGTCGATCGGTTTTTCCATCAAGACGGAGCAGCCGGCTTCCAATGCCGGCAGCGCGACCGCCAGATGCAGAGCGGTCGGATTGGCGACGACGACGCCGTCAGGCCGATAAGCCAGCGCTTCCGCGATCGTCGTCGCGCAGGGCAAATCCTTAATCTCCTCATCAGGCAGCGTACTTTTTCCCGAGCGCAGCACGATCAGGTCCTTTTCTCCCAACGTTCGTAAATTACGTAAATGACGACGGCCGATTGAGCCGAAACCGGCGACTAAAAATTTCATTTCTCTTCTCCTTCCGATTCAAGATCCCGTTCATATCAACAATAAGCGCTAATCCGTTTCAGATTCCTGCGCCGACGTTCGGTAGAGTTTCGATCTTCCTTCCGCTTCAACCAGGACAAGCGCCGCATCCGTGACCGCGCCGTTCAGCGATCCGGCAATCCAAACCGTCGCGTTATCCGGGAAGAAATCCGGCGCTTCGTTTAATCGCAGCCGGATCGTTCCGAAACCTTCCGGCGCCAGCGTCAGAAACATCAGCCGTCCTTCCGGGGCATTTTCATACCCAGCCTTCGCGCTTTCCGGCTCTCCGCTCCCCGCTTCATAATAACGAGGATAAATCGCGATCGCGCCGCCTAAATAATCGTATCGCGCCGCCGCCGTTTCCGTCAACGCCAGTTTTTCCGCCGCCATCGTCCGGCTTGAATCGGGAAGCGTCAGCGGAAACGCTTTCGCCGCCAAAGGCAGCGCGCAGCCGATTACCAGGAACATACCCGCAACGAAGATCAAAGATTTCACGCCAATCCGAGAATTCTCCACCGCGGGACCTTGAACCGCGGACGAATCGATCACCGCGACCTGAAACCCGCTCGCGCGGCGCAGCCAAGAAGTTAACGACGCCAAAGCCGCGCCAAAATAAACGAAAAGCGCCCAATCCAGCGGGATCAAGTACCGTCCGGCGGAATAACGCCCGAGCGCAGTGCTGAAATGAAAAAGGATCAATCCGATCAGCGGCAGCCCCGCGGGGAACCCGCGCCGCCGAACCGCCGCGGCGATCCCGAATGCAAGAAACAGACAGGAAATAACGAACCCCAAAGCGACAAGCGCGGGCGATTCCGAAATCAGACCCGTTTCCCAAAACGGCGTCCCGCCCCAAAGTTCGCGGTATTCGCTCAGCGCCGGACGGATCGGGAAAAGACGGACTGACGCAATGAGCGCATTAAGGAAATGTGCCGTGACGAACGAGGCGATCCGATCCGGATAACGGATCAGATTGAGGCGGATCGCGGCCGACAGTTTCTCCTGGTACGCCCCGTCGCTCATGTCAGATTCGCGTGTCAGGTCGAACCCGCCTATATTATAACTGGCCGCTAATTCGCCCGTCTGCGTACGCGGATGGTCGAAAACGAAACTGCCCGCGATCGCACGATTCCGAACCAGCCAGGGCGAAACCGTCAGGATCACGCCGAGAAAGATCAAACCCGCCAATCCCAGCCGTCTCGGCAGCGATTTAAGCCGCCGCTCGGAAGATTTCCGGAAGTTAACGAAAAGAACCGATGGCAGCGCGGCCAGGATCAAGAATAAACTCTGCGTCCGGATCAGCGCCGCCAGCCCCAGCGCCCCGCCGCTCATCAGCGCGTAAAAGGCGGATTGAGCCGCGTTCGAATTCGTGTCCGAACGCAGCGCCTTGACCAATCGAATCGTCATCCAGAAGAAAAACGCCGCCGCCAACGCCGCCGGCAGATCGGCAAAAAAATACTTCGTGTTAGAAACGTTATGTGCGTAAGGCGCGGCGTTGATCGCGTGGACCTCGCGGAAAAGGTAAAGAACGGCAGCGGCGATACCCGCCTCCCGGCTATGAAGCTCGTTTCCGATCCGGAAAATCAGGACAGGAATTAGCGCCAAGATCAACGTCTGGGAAAATACGACCGTCTGATATGAATTTCCGAACGGCAGATGACAGAGCGCCAGAACCAAAATATACAGCGGCCGCGGGGGAATATCCGCGCCTTTATAACCCATACCATTAATCAACGCGCGCGCGTAGTGGCCATAGAACGCGCCGTCCGAAAACGGATAAAGCTCAAAATTCGGCGCGCGCCCCGGCGGCGAAAAGAAACCTTCCCGATTCGGGATCGAAAGCCATACCAGGACCGTCAGCAGGTAAATCGCCAGACCGATCCTGAAATCCGCGCGTCCGCTGATACCGGGGCGGGAGCCGCCGACAAAACGTTCGACAAACCAAAGGATAAAAAACGCGATGAAAAAATGAACCTCGAGGAGCGGGACGGTCGGTTCGCCCCAAAAGGCGTTTTCCTTCGTCAGCCCGAGACCCGTCCGATGAATAAAAAAGGCGATTAATCCCATCGCGGCAATGAATCCGAAGAATATCCTTAGCGTCCGGGGATCAAATTTTATCTTGTCGAGTCGAGGCCTGAGTGCGAACGGGATGAAAATCGCGGCCAAACCCCAAACGCTCAGCGCGATGGTATCGGCATAGGTATAAATGACGCGGTCGACAAAATCGCCGGTCGTTCCGAAGCGCAGCCGAGCGAAAAGCGGCGGCAGCGCGGCCAGGACACACATGAGCGCCAATCCGCATAATAAATCAAAACGTCCCGATTCAGGCTTAAGCAATGCGCATAGTTTTTTATTAATCGCGGAAGCAGGCCGAACCAACCAAACCGAAACCAAAACGCCGACCGGTAAGAGCGTTACCAGCAGGCGCGTCGCCGAAAACGTCCAAAAACCGGCGCCGACGCGAAGCGGCTGAAAAAGCGCCAGGATCAGCGCCATGACGGAAAAGAAGATTCCGAGCGGCTGAAAAAATATCGCGGTAGAGGGCGTTTCCCGATCGCGGTTCATCGCATCCTTTCAATATCAAGATCAACCGCGCCGCTTTCAGCGATCGCGATTGATTATCGTTACCGGTAATTATAAAAGGTTCGCGGGATTCAAAAAGGAGCGCGTACCGTAAATAAGAAATAAATCAACCTGGCCGCCATCCTGCCAGCTCTTCATCATCGCTATTTCTTTTTTCAACGCACAACGAGCCTATGGAAATTTGATAATTAAAAAAAGCAGACGCTAAAAACCCTCCCCTTTTCGTTTCGATCGTAAAGGTTATACTGATGCTGACATTATTTGTCATTGGAAGTTCCTCCTTTTGATCTAGCAAACTCATTTTAGGAACTTCCTTTTTTGTTATCAATTCAGCAATTGTCTATACTTTCTTTTGCCGGATTGTTTTTTCCCTTGACTACGGAAATTTGAAACGCAGACGAAGACACCCGTCACCTTGACAAAAAGCGCAAATCCTCATAAAATAAGAAAGTTGTTCAAAGGGACAACGAGCCGAGATAGCTCAGTTGGTAGAGCATACGACTGAAAATTGTAGTGTCCACAGTTCGATCCTGTGTCTCGGCACAAAATAAACAAAGGGCGTTCTGATCTGAAAGGGACGCCTTTTTAGTTCGCCCGATTGGAATCCGCATGTCCGAACCGAACCCACTTCCGCCGCTTAACGTTCCGGCCCTTCTCGCCAGATACCGTCTCCAACCCAGCAAAGGGTTGGGGCAGAATTTCCTGATTGACGAAGCGGCGCTTGAAGCGATCGTTAAGGGTTCAGGCGTTGAAAAAAACGATTCCGTTCTCGAAATCGGTCCCGGGCTCGGCTCGTTGACGCGCCGCCTCGCCGTTTATGCTGAACGCGTCGTTGCGGTCGAGTTGGATCGGAAGATGATTCCCGTTTTAAAGGAAACGCTGAACCTCTTTCCGAACGTCAAAATCGTCCAATCCGATATTCTGGAGTACGATCCGAGCGTCGTTTTTCAGCATAGCTCTTATCGCGTTGTCGCCAATATTCCGTATTATATTACTTCCGCAGTCATTCGCCATCTGCTCGAACAGAGCGCAAGGCCGGTCAGTATGACGCTGACGATTCAGAAGGAGGTCGCCGAGCGGATCTGCGCGGAACCGGGAGACCTGAGTTTATTGGCGCTGAGCGTTCGGATATATGGCGAGCCGAGTTACATCCTGACAATCGATAAGAGCGCCTTTCATCCGGTTCCAAAAATCGATTCGGCGGTCGTCCGAATCGATTTATTCGATACGCCGCTCGTTCCGTCCGCTGAGGCGGATCGGTTTTTCCGGATGATCAAAGCCGGTTTCGCGCAGAAACGGAAGACGCTGCGGAATTCATTGACCTCCGGGTTAGGTTTTGGACGTGAGAAAATTGAAGCGGTGCTTAACCTGGCGGGTATCGATCCGACGCGCCGCGCCGAAACGCTGGCTATCCCCGAATGGCTCGCGCTTCAAAAAGAACTTTTCCGCGAATAAATTTCGCTTTTCGGCGAAAACGGCCTTGCCAAGATTCCCGATTGGCCGCAAAATTAATAAAAGCATATCGGTTAAACAGTGAGGCAGATTTATGAGCTATTTTTTGGGAATCGATTTAGGAACGTCAGGGCTGAAAACGATTTTGACAAATGCCGACGGTCAAATGGTTGGCAGCGCGTATTGTGCGTATCAATTCGACGCGCCCCGATCCGGTTATGCCGAACAGGATCCGGAAGTATGGTGGGACGCCTGTAAAACAACGGTCGCCGCCGTTTTGGCGGAAAGTCGGATTCCGGCAAATGAAATTAAAGGACTGAGCTTTTCCGGTCAGATGCACGGGTTGGTCGCGTTCGACGCCGACGGAAACGTCGTCCGTCCGGCAATTCTCCACTGCGATACGCGGTCCGGCGCCGAAGTCCGATTGATTCGTGAATCGTTCAGCGAGGAGGAAATCCGCGACTTATTCATGAATCCAATCTTTACCGGTTTTTTGGCTGTCTCACTGCTATGGGTAAAAAATCATGAACCGGATAATTACCGCAAGATCCGAAAAGTCTGCCTGCCGAAAGACTACTTACGTTATAAGCTGACCGGCGTCATCGTTTCCGATTTTTCCGACGCTTCAGCGACGTTGGCGTTCGATATTCGCGAGCGGCGCTGGTCGGAAGCGATTCTGACCCGGCTGGAGCTGCCGCCGGAAATTTTCCCCGCTTGTTTCGAGACGATCGCGCCGGTCGCGACCGTTTCATCGTCTGCAGCGGCTGAAACCGGTTTATCCGTGAATACGGTCGTCGTCGCCGGCGGCGGCGATCAGGTTATGCAGTCGATCGGGAACGGATTAATATCCGACGGCGACGGAAGCGTCAATATCGGCAGCAGCGGTCAGGTCAGTTTCCAAATTGGGAAGCCGTTTCTTAACCCGGCGCTGAATACGAATATGTTCTGTGCTTATGATCATGACCGCTGGATCATGTTCGGAGCGACGATGAGCGCCGGACTGTCAATGAAATGGTGGACGCGCGTAATTCAGGAGAACGACTACGCCGCGTTAAATCAGGCTATCGCCGCGGTCAAGCCGGGAAGCGGCGGGCTACTTTTCTTCCCTTATCTGAACGGCGAACGCACGCCCCATGTCAATCCGAATATCAGCGGGATGCTGCTCGGATTGAACAACGAGACGACGCGAAGCGCGATTGCCCGCGCCGTTATGGAAGGCGTCGCGTTTTCTTTAAAAGACTGTTTGGATCTCTGCTGCCAGGCCGGGTTCCTTCCGAGCCGGCTGATCGCGTCGGGAGGCGGCGCGCGCAGCCCGCAGTGGCTGCAAATCTTAACGGATATTCTCGGCTTGCCGCTCCAAGTTTCCGTTTCTGAAGAACAGGCCGGTTTAGGCGCGGCGATTGCCGCCGCAACCGGTACGGGTGCGTTTCAAAATATCCGCGAGACCTGCGCCGCTTTCGTCCGTTATCAGGATATTACTTATCACCCGAAAGCCGAAAACCAGCCGCTTTATGCCGAGCTCCACGGGTTGTATAAACGCGGGTTCGAACGCATCGTCCCCACGCTG
>DAOUFC010000133.1:0-11664 GCA_034430295.1 Flexilinea sp. | reverse complement strand
GACTGTCGACGTCCATGCGTAAAACGCCTAAACGCTTGGTTCCGGTTTTAATCGCGGCTTGCATCTCGTCAAACGTCATCGGCGGCACGTTCGCCGCCACGTAATGACGGTAGCGAGCGGTCGGGAGCGTCGATTTCGGTTCGGCCCAATCCGGCTTCGGATCGTCAATTTCCCAGAGGACGCTCCGCTTCGGATCGGTTACTTCCGAGCCGACGTTTCCTAACAATTTACCGTTCGAACTGAACAGTTCTAAGCGCGCGCCGAATTCCGCCAACGTATTCAAAAGCGATCCGGGCGTAATTTCGGCTTCGGCGCCAAAGGTAAAGCGGATATACGCAGTATTGGGGAGATGTGTTCCAAGGGAATCGGCGAACGACGAACAGGAAGAGCAAATACGGCTGTCGCCGTCAGAGGCCTTTGTATCCGCCTTTTCCTCGCCGCAGACGGAGCATACCTGCTCCTGATTCCCGCCATGCGGAGTCGGATCAAACAGCATCGGCACCATATCCGAACCAAATTCGCGATAACGCTGCTGTTTGCGAAGCGCTAAATCCCGATGCATTTCGTTCCAGTATCCCGTGATCGCGCCTTTTTGAAAACCCGAAAACGGGACGGCAGCAGCGGCGATCGATAAATAAAGCGACGTTCCGTGATGCTTGAACAGCTTCCGGCTTATCTTCGCCCGAACCTGATCTAATTTTTCCGCGCAGCGCGTCGGCGCGAGAATATAGAAATTTCCGCCGCCGGCGTATATAACGTTCGTGTACGGAAGTTCGAGTTCCTTAAGAACCTGCCGAACGAGAATCTCGGTCAAGACTTGCAGGTAAAACGAGCGCCCGCGCAGCGCTTTCGCCGCGTTATTGCCGCCAATCGTGTAGATAAAGCTTTGAATCCCCGAAACGTCGCCGCCGATCAGCAGCGCCGCAGGTTCGGAAAGGATTCCCCGCGGTTCAGCTTTCGCGCGGTTTCCGACCGTGAAAAGCGTCGTGAGCGCCGCCTCCGCCGCGTTCAATTTCGCTTCGTCTGACGCGGCTAAACAGACCGCGATCGCGGCCGTGATCCGCGCGTGGTCATACAGCGAAACTTCACAGGGGCGCTGATACCCCGGGGCCGGGACGCACCAGGCATTCTGGCGCAGCGCCGAGAGCGCAGCCTCAACATACGTTTCTTCATCGTCCTGATTTGCGCGCTGAAAGACGGCGCCGATCTCGGAAATAATCCGCTGAAGCGACGCGTCATCTTCGGACAACGTTTCGGAAACAGGAAAAATCGCCGCTCCCGACGTGCTGAGCGGTTTCAGCGGAAGATAATGCGCTGAACCAGAATTGCGCCGGTCCGCGCCGATACGGTCGAAAACCGTCATGACCCGAGTTTCCGCCGCGGCAATTTGATCGGGGCCTGAAGTTTGGATTTCACCCACGCCGAGTTTCTCAGCAACGGACAGGATCAGGCGAAGACGAGCGGGCGACAAGTCTTCCCGATTGGTAAACCGGTTCCAACAGGCGGAAAGCGCCGCGGACGCGATATGATATGGTGATTCACCCATATTATCGACTTCCTTTCTTACAGATGTAAAAACGGTGATTGCGTATGAATAATTATTATACTCCAGTTGGAATAGATTTTCGAAAGAAAGCCCGAATTTCGCCGTCCGCTACGTTTTTTTAAACGTCGCGCAGAATCAAGGACCCCTAACAAAAAAGGCTTCCTCGTTGACGGAAGCCCTCTTCGTTATAGCCAAAATTATTTTTATCCGCGCAGGAAATCGCCGATCCGTTCCAGCGCCGCTTCAATTTTTTCGTACGCCGTCGCGTATGAAATCCGAACGAACCCTTCGCCGCCTTTTCCGAATCCATTTCCGGGAATCAGCGCGACGCGTTTCTCTTTCAAAAGCCGGTCAGCAAAACGTTCGCTCGTCATCCCGGTCGAGGTAATTTCCGGAAAGATATAAAACGCGCCCTTTGGTTCCGCCGTCCGCAGCCCGAATTCGTTCAGCGTTCGATACAGCAGCTTACGCCGTCGGTTATATTCGTCGCGCATGCGGGCGGCATCTTCCGTGCCATGATCCAGCGCGGCGATCGCGCCCAGCTGCGCAATCGTCGGCGCAGACATGATTAAATACTGATGAATTTTATACGCGCCGTTGAGAAGGTTTTTCGGTCCGGCGATATAACCGATCCGAAATCCGGTCATCGCGTAATTTTTCGAAAACCCGCCGACAAGAAACGTCCGATAAAACGCGCCGGGGATGCTCGGGGCGCAGACATGCTCGCCGGAAAAAACGAGCTGGTCGTACAGTTCGTCGGAAATCAACGCTAAATCGTATTTAAGCGCCAAATCCGTCAACGCGGTCAACGCCTCTCGAGACGCGACGGCGCCGGTCGGATTACAGGGGAATCCGAACAGGATCGCTTTCGTTTTCGACGTGATCGCGGCTTCGACGGCTTCCACGTCGAGATCAAAATCGTTCTCAATTAAACAGGGAATCTCAACCGGGATCCCGGACGCCAGCTGAACCGCGGCCTGATACGAAACGAAACAGGGCGTCACGACAATCACCTCGTCACCGGGATTAACGACCGCGGCTAACGCCAGGAATAACGCCTCGGAACAGCCGACCGTTACGATAATTTCATCTTCCGGATCATAGCGAACACCATAAGAGTTATACAGATGATCCGAAATTTTATGGCGTAATTCAGAAATACCGAGATTCGCGGTATAGTGGGTTTCGCCGTTTTTAAGCGCTTCGATCGCGGCGGCGGTAACGCAGGGCGGCGGCGAAAAATCGGGTTCGCCGATTCCGAGAGAGATAACGTCTTTCGGAACGTCGAAATAGCGGCGGATAGCCGAGGGCTGGATCGATTCTGCGCGGACGGATAATTTAACCGGCATAGTTTTCCCTTTCAAAGAACAGTAGTTTCAAATTTGACCATCCGTAACCAGCGATGAAGATGAAATCAAACTCCTAAATTATAACGAAAAGAGAACGCCTCGAACCAATTTTATTATAATAAAATTCGCCTTTCCGACCGTCGGCATATGATCATCCCAGACGAACGCACATAGTCCCCATTCAGGCTTCAGCCTCTATCCGCGCAGCTTCAGTGGAGACGCCCGACCTGTCGGCGCTGAGGATTCCTTTTCTGGAGACAGCGAAATTTCCATACGGGAAGCCCTCTATTTCCTCGCCAAGATCCTTTTATTTTTACGTCGCACTCAAACAGGACAATTTTCCTGCCTCTTTGGTCGAAAATATAACTTTAACGATATTCCTTAAAAATTCCGAAGCCGAGCTGGATTCAATTCACGATCAGAAGCGCCTAAACGTCGAGAACGGAATTATCGCCGATAAAGTAAGAGCGCTTTTTACCGGTCAGCCGAACTTTCGCGCCGATGAGCGAATCGCTGATTACCTGATTTTCGATTGTCGTATTTTCGGCGATAATCGAATTTTCAATCACGGCGTTCGAGATTCTCGCTCCCGAAGCAACCGAGACGTATGGGCCGATGACGGCGTTTTCGACGACCGCATCCGCAGCGATAAAAACCGGATCGACAACGGTTACGCCCGGACGTTTCCGCGCCTCTGCGCTGTTGTCGTTCCCATGCGCAAGGAAGTACCGATTCGACGAGAAGACGGTTTCAGGGACGCCGGTATCGAGCCAAAGCTTCGTCTCCGCCGTCTTAAAATACGCGCCGTGCCGAATCATGATATTCAGCGCATCGGCAATATAAAACTCGTTTTTGAGCGAGATATTTTCGCGGATTTCTTCGTCGATCGCCTCAATCAGCTTTTTTCCTTCTTTGAAATAATAGAAACCGACGATAACCTGTTTAAACTCATCCGTCGGCGGTTTCTCGATAAATCGTTCGACGCGGTTATCGCCGCCGGTTATCGCGACGCCGAAACGCTGCGGATGCTCGTTATATTGAGTCCAGGCGACGCCGTCAGCCGCTTCATCCTTCAGAAAACTCAGATCCGAATCGATAATCGTATCGGAAAAAGTCATAATCATCGGGCCTGAAATCAAATCTTTAGCGAGGAATACCGCGTGCGATTGTCCTTTCATTTCTTCCTGAACGATATATTCCGTCCGATAAGCCGGGTAATTCCGCTCCATGAACGCCTTGATCTCCCAACCGTTGGGCGAAATAATAAAAATATATTCGAGGTCGAAAACGTCTTCAAGGCTCTTGAATTCATCTAAAAGATAATCCAAAGACGTCCGTCCCGCCATGTTGATCAGCGGTTTCGGCTTGCTCCAGGTCCATGGGCGGAGACGAGACCCGAATCCAGCCATCGGAATGACGATTTGAAATTTTTTCTTCATGATGATGCCCCTCTGTTCTTGACCGTATTCTTTATCCAAAGATAAGCGCAATTTTGATCATTTTAATTATACCGGATGAGCGTGAAAGACGAAATGGGCAGGATTTAAATAAAGTCGGGGTGCGCGGACTTGAACCGCGGACCCCCGCGTCCCAAACGCGGTGCGCTGCCAACTGCGCTACACCCCGAAAATACCAATCTAATTATACACATGAAACCATGAAACGGCGAACCTAACGGAAAAAAAACGCGGCTTCGCGCTTTATCTTCATTCGCCATTTAGCCGACGAATCCCGAACGCGGCGCCGATTCATGGTAAAATCTGACCAATAAACCAAGTGAGGACACAAACCGTGACCCAGGAAATCTACTTTTCGCTCATTCTACCCGCGCATAACGAAGAAACGCGGCTTCCGGGCTGCATTGAGAAAGTCGCCGCTTTCGTCGCCGCTTTCAACCAGCCGATCGAAGTCCTGATCGTCGAAAACGCCAGCACCGACCGGACGTTTGAAATGGCGCAAGCCTACGCTGAAAAATATCCCTGGCTCCGGGCGATCAAAGACGAGCAGCGCGGGAAAGGGCGCGCGGTTCGGATCGGCATGCTGCAAGCGCGCGGGAAATATCGATTTTTCGCCGACGTCGATTTCTCGATGCCGATCGATGAAATTTATCATTTTATCCCGCCGCAATTAGAAACCGATTACGACGTCGCGATCGGATCGCGCGAAGCGAAGGGCGCGGTCCGCTACGACGAACCTGAATTTCGCCATTTTTCCGGACGGATCTTTAATTGGATCGTAAGAATTCTGGCGGTCCGGGATCTCCAGGACACGCAATGCGGATTTAAGTGTTTTACGGCCGAGGCGGCGGAAAAGCTCTTTTCGCTCCAACAAATCGACGGCTGGGCTTTCGACGCTGAAGTCCTTTTCATCGCGCAGCGCCATGGAATGAAAATCCTTGAGATTCCGGTTCAGTGGTATTACGACGGATCAAGCAAGGTCAATGTTTGGCGTGACTCGATCCGCATGATTCGCGAACTGATTCAAATCCGCCGCAACGGATGGAAAGGTTTATACCGATAAAGACCGTTGCCGCCCCGACGTTAATCTATGAAAAAGCCTTACGGAACGAAGGCTTTTTTTATATTGCGGGAATCGACGAAGCCGGCCGCGGCGCGTGGGCCGGACCGGTTTGCGCCGCCGCGGTCATACTCCCGCCGGAGCCGGAACCGCGCTTCTTTTTCAACGTCCGCGACAGTAAAACGCTGACTGCTGCCCAGCGCGCCGAACTGGCGGACCTGATTCGGCGAGGCAGCGCGGCTAGCGCGGTCGCCTTCGCGTCGTCGGGTGAAATTGACCGGATCGGCATCCTGAACGCCACGAAACTGGCGATGATCCGCGCTATTTCCGGGCTGGCTATTCATCCCGACGCGCTGCTGATCGATTATGTAAAGCTCGACGCGGCGCGCTGCCGCCAGCTGAATCCGGCGCATGGAGATCGCGATTCGCTTTCGATAGCTGCCGCTTCGATTCTGGCGAAAACGGCCCGCGACGCATGGATGGAATCGGACGCGGATACGGCCTATCCCGGTTACGGATTCGCGCGTCATAAAGGCTACGGGACGCGTCTTCATCAGGACGCGCTGAAACGGCTCGGCGTCGCCCTGATTCACCGGCGCTCGTTCGCGCCGATCCGCCGGCTGTGTGAAGAAAGGGCTGTCAGTCAATAGGCGGGATCAGGATTGCTCGTGGTATAATCAAATCCGATTGATATCGGCTTTGACCGCGGAAAGTACTTCTCTTTCGACCGACAGGGAGCGCACGGGCACGACTGAAACCCCGCGCCGGAAACGAAACCGAAGGAAGTTCCCGCGCGAGCTGTTCGGGTGAATTCCTTTTTTAACGGATAGTAGTTCGGACCGCGCGCCGGCGTTAACGGCTTAAGAGTGGGTTCCGTTTGGGACCAAACCGGGTGGTACCGCGGAGATTCCGTCCCTGACAGGGGCGGTTTTTTATTGAATTTCGATCGGTTTTTAAAACCGGTACGACGCTTTGAGAGGATTAGGCATAAATGGCAGAAGATTTATTTCAACAGCTCGCTTCCTACGAAACGGAAGCGTTAGCGGCGCTCGACGCCGCGCAGGATGAAAGCGCCTTATCGCGCTGGAAATCGACCTATTTAGGAAAAGCTTCGTTCGTCCAGCAGGTTTTCAGCCGAATGGGTCAGGCGGCGAAAGAAGACCGCCCGAAACTCGGACAGGCGGCGAATAAAGCGCGGACGACGCTCGAAGCCGCTTTCGAATCGCGCAGCGCGACGGCGGCTGAAAAGGCGCTGGCTGATAAACTGGCGTCGGAACGGATCGACGTGACGCTCCCCGGACGCCCGGTCCGAAAAGGACGGCTTCATCCGTCGACGCAGAACGTCCGCGAGATTTTAGCCGTTTTAGCCGAACTCGGATTCGAAGTTTTCCGATCCCCGGAGGTCGAAACCGATATAAACAATTTCGAACTCCTCAATATCCCGGCGTACCATCCGGCGCGCGACATGTGGGACACGTTTTACACGACCGATCCGGGCGTATTGCTGCGGACGCATACGTCGCCGGGGCAGATCCACGCCATGAAAAAATTCGCGCCGGAACCGATCCGCGTCGCCCTGCCCGGAATGTGCTTTCGCTATGAACAGGTAAGCGCGCGTTCGGAGATTCAGTTCAACCAGATCGAGCTGCTCGCGGTCGGGAGGAATATTTCGTTCGCCGATTTGAAAGGGACGCTGGAAGACTTTGCTCATCGCATGTTCGGGCATAACGTCCGGACACGCTTCCGCCCGTCGTATTTCCCGTTTACGGAGCCGAGCGCCGAAATGGATGTCGAATGTTTCCTCTGCGGTGGAAAGGGCTGTTCAATGTGCAAGAATTCCGGCTGGCTGGAAATCCTCGGCTGCGGCATGGTTCACCCGACCGTTCTTCGCAACGGCGGGTACGATCCGGCAGTTTATTCCGGCTACGCCGCCGGGATGGGTCCTGAACGGATCATGATTTTACGGCACGCGATCGACGATATTCGCAATTTCTGGAACAACGATATTCGATTCCTGGAGCAATTCTGATGAACATTCCTCTTTCATGGCTTAAAGATTACGTTGACCTCGACCTTCCGCTCGAAGAAATCGCCCGCGTCATGACGATGGCGGGGCTGGAAGTCGACGAAGTTAAATTGTTGGGGCTGGCTGGGCCGGATAACGATCGCCACGGGTTCAAATTCACCGGGCTACCCTGGCCGGCGGATAAATTCGTCGTCGCCGAAATTCAGGAAGTCAATCCGCATCCGGACGCCGACCGTTTGGTGCTGTGCGAGTTGGATGACGGTACGGGCGTTCGGACGATCCTGACCGGCGCGCCTAACCTGTACCCATTTAAGGGCGCGGGCCGGCTCGATCCGCCGCTGAAAGTCGCTTACGTCCGCGAAGGCGCGGTCCTTTACGACGGTCATAAAGCTGGTTTTGAGCTGACAAAACTGAAACGGACGAAGATCCGCGGTTTCGAAACGTATTCGATGGTCTGTTCTGAAAAAGAATTGGGCTTATCCGAGGAAAGCGACGGGATTATTATTTTCGACCCCGACGCGCCGACGGGGATGCCGCTGGCGGATTATATCGGCGACGCCGTATTCGTCGTCGATATCCTGCCGAATATGGCGCGAAACGCCTGTATTCGCGGGGTCGCGCGCGAAGTCGCGGCGCAGCTCAACAAACCGCTCAAAACGCAGGCGCTCGCGGTTCAGCCGAGCGGAACGCCGATCGACGGGCTGGCGTCAATCGAAATTCGTGATCCCGAGCTAAATCCGCGCTTCATTCTCGGTTATGCCGAAGGACTGCGAGCGCAGCCAAGCCCGCAATGGGTCCAGCGCCGGTTAAACGCCGCCGGAATGCGCCCGATTAACAGTATTGTCGACGCCACCAACTATATCATGCTTGAAACGGGATTCCCGCTGCATGCGTTCGATTACGATTCGCTCCGAAAGCGCGTCAACGGCGCGGCGCCGAAGATCATTACCCGCCGTGCCGAAAACGGCGAAATTTTGCGAACGCTGGACGACGTCGAACGACGGCTGGATGATTCGATGATGTTGGTTACCGATGAAGCCGGCGCGCTGTCGATCGCCGGAATCATGGGCGGACAGGAAAGCGAAATCCTTCCCGAGACGAAAAATGTGCTGCTCGAATCCGCGGCCTGGAACTTCATCAATATCCGTAAAACGGCGGCGAAACTGCGCCTGAACAGCGAAGCCGGATATCGGAACAGCCGCGGCGTCCATCCGCATATCGCGCGCGAAGCCTGCGCGGCCTGTCTGTCGCGGATGGTCGAATGGAGCGGCGGACGGATCGCGCCCGGCATGATCGACAACTATCCGAACGCTGCCGCGGACAGCGTCAACGAACTCACCGAGGCTGAAATCGGGCGCGCCTTGGGCGTAACAATCCCGATCGCGGACGCTGCCGAATACCTGCGTCGGTTGGACTTCGTAATAGAAATGAACGCCGACGGGAAATCGCTGAAAGCCACAACGCCGCCGTACCGGCTCGATATCGGCGAAGGCCTGATCGGGAAAGCCGACTTGATCGAGGAAGTGGCGCGCGTTTACGGGTATGATCGGATCCCGATGACGCGGATGAGCGACGAGCTTCCTCCGGCGTATTCGAACCCGATGATTTTGTTTGAAAATAAGGTCCGCGACGAACTCGCCAACGCCGGATTAAACGAGATTGTGACTTACCGGATGACGTCCCCCGAACGCAAAGCGCGCGTCTTCGGCGCCGAAACGGAACGCTACGTCCGGTTGGCGAATCCGATATCGCCGGATCGAACTGTGATGAGGACGAGTCTGCTGCCGGGACTGCTTGAGGTTGTCGAGCGGAACGTACGGCTTAGCGATACGATCGGATTTTTCGAAATCGGCCCGGTCTTTTTACCGATCGACGGGGAAATCCTCCCGAAAGAAGAAATCCGCCTGACGGCCGCGATGAGCGGGAAACGGTTGACGGACAGTTGGGATTCCCATTCGAAAGCGCAGATCGACTTTTTCGATTTGAAAGGCGTTTTGGAAACGCTCGTAACCGGATTGCATTTAGAAAAATTATCGCTGGAGCCGACGCTTCTCCCATATTGCCATCCGGGTAAAGCGGCTGAAATCCTGCTCGGCGATACGGCGGTCGGCGTTATCGGCGAGCTTCATCCTGCGCTCGGAAAGACGTTTGATTTGGGGCCGAATCCGGTCGTCGTTATGGACTTGAATCTGGAAGCGATTCAGCCGATAACGGACGAAAATTATAAGGTTCGTCCGATTTCGACGTTCCCGATGATTCTTGAGGATATTGCCGTAATCGTCGACGAGACGCTGCCGGCCGCGGAAGTGATCGCGCTGATCCGTCAGACGGGCGGAAAGCTGTTGAAACAGGTCGAGCTGTTCGATATTTTCCGTTCCGAAGCGATCGGCGCGGATAAGAAGAGCCTGGCGTTCAGCCTCGCCTATCAGTCGGACGAGAAAACGCTGACCGATAAAGACGCGACCGCGATCCGAAATAAGATCGTCCGCCGCCTTGAGCAGGTACTGAAAGCGAAACTGCGCAGCGCGTAGCTATCTGCGAAAAATAAAGTTCGGGAGCGGCCGATCTGCAAGCCGCTCCCATTTTTTTAATCAAGCCGATTTCTTCCGTCAGCTTCCAACCGGTTCCAGCGTTTCGATTCCTTCCAGAAAGCTCTCGAACGTCATCCCGAACGCTTCTTCGAAAGGCTCTCCCCTCCGTAAATAATCCATCAGCCGATCCAAATCGAATCGATCGATCAGTTCCCCAACCGCCGACGCGCTCTCGATAAAAGTCAGATCGATTCCGGGTTCTTTAACGTTTTCATAAAGCTTGATCGCGCGTAAAGGCTGGTTCAGCGCGTAAAATACCCCAAACAGGAATTTATAATGTTCGTTAGAAGAAAAATAAAATGTAAATGTAACAATTATTCAATTGTTGGACCTTTCCCTTTTCTCAAATCAATTTTCGCCTTATGGCCGTGTTTTTCTAATAAATGCAGCAAATTACCGCCATTCAGTAATGTAAGTGGTTTTCCTTGTGCAAAATTATATGCATCGTTACCATAGTTTGATGTCGTAACGAGTATTCCCTTCATTGCGCCTTCATTTAATACTGTTCCATACAGATCTCTTACAGCAGAAACACCAACTACATTGTTGTAACGTTTTGCTTGTATAACAATCTTTCCGCCTCGAACAGGATCAGGATCAAAAGCTACGGCATCGACACCACCATCCCGACTAGCCTGAGTGATTTTCGCTTCTCCGCCATTAACATTGAATTCCTTCTCAAAGATTTCACGAATAAGATTCTCAAAATCCTGCCAATCAATTGTCGCTAAATTCACACTCTCATCTAACATTTCAGAAACAGCATATCCATCCACAAAACGTTTGTCGTCTCGTGACATCGTTAGGATCGGAGCCACCGGCGTTACGTTAGCCAAAGATGTAGCTGAGACTCCTTTTGCACTCTTAAACCATGCTTTAGGATCGACTCCTTCTAGAAATATTTCATCGAAATCATTTCTACAGACAACAACAGAAAGCACGCAAGGCTCGATTATTTTTCCTTTTGTCTTATCAATAGTGTTAATTTTTCCGTTAAACGCAATCGTATCGATAATATCAAAATCTTCACTAATTGAAAAGATGTAATTCAAAGTTTGCATAACTATTTGATATACTACACTTTCATATTTCTTTTTCATGTATGATTCTGTGTGATTGGTTTCCTTAAATTCTTTCTTTGATTTGGAATAACTTACATTTTTTAAGTTAGGGATATCTTCTATTACAGGCAATAAACAGTCTACGATGATGATTTTCGCACTCGGGTCATATTCTATTTCAACTGATTTACTATAATAAAAAGGTAATTCGATCGTTTCTAGCACTGACATAAAAAATTGTTCAACCGCATCAACATTACCCGACTTGCAATCCTCGTATAACTTATCAATTTTATTGTTATTTTCTGTTTTTTCGCGTTCATAAATTTTTTTCCTATTTTCCCATTTTTCTAATTCCGAATTATATTTCATATTTATTAGTTGATTTTCTTGCTCTATTCTTTTTTTTTCGTCTTCCCATTTGGAAACATCTTTTTCAAATAATTTTATATTAGATTGATTGAACTCTTTCATCTTTCTGCTGAACAGCACCGCAATGAGTGGTGGATCGGAATTGTATTTTGCATCTGACCGATTTGGTTTTTCAGGTAGTTTAATAAGCGGAAGAGGTAAT
>DAOUFC010000132.1:0-2824 GCA_034430295.1 Flexilinea sp. | reverse complement strand
CGGCGCAATGCCTTCCAGAGATTGGATGACCTTCTCGCCGCCAATACCGTCGATTTTCATCAATTGTTCCAAATCTGATTGAAAACGCGCGCTTTTCAGTTGAATTCATCTCCTGATTTCGGATTCGCTGTCCAAATTATATCCGCGCTGACTGAAAAAACCGTCACTTCGCGAAAAGCGGCCAAGGTTCAGGGCGTCATAAAGACAACCCGAACGCCCTGACACGGTTAATTTGCCCGGAACAGCGCCCGATTTCCGAGGATTCCCCACGAAGTCAGGAACGTCTGAATCGTCCGCGTATAACGCTGCCCGCCGTCCTGAAGCGTTACCGTTCCCGCGTTCTCGTCATATCCGACCACGATGACCGTATGCTGGAACCTGGCGACCGTTGTCGCCCGGCCGTTCGACGGCGTATAAGAAACGGGCGCGCCGCCTTCGGTCGAACCGACGACCCACACCATGACCGGATTTCCGACGCCGATCTGCGCCTTGAGCTGATCCCAAGTAAAATTCGATACGCCGAATGCCGGGAAGCCGAATGCGGTTAATAATCCCGCGACCGGCTGTTCGTAAACGCCGTACCCCTGCGGCGGCAAACCGCCGCGCGGATCCCAATAATTCCCAACGAAACCTTCGTTCGGATCGTCCGATTTTGGCAGCGCGGTCAGAAATGTCATATGATCGATATGCGTGCCGAAAAAAGCCGCCAAATCAATCGCCGAACGCGTTTCGCAATCCAGATTATACGATTGGGGGTAGCCGACAAAACCGTCGATCGCCGCCGCTGGCGGCGCGAAGCCGCCCGTATCCAGATCAAAACGCCCAAACGGCGCGCCGCCCCAATCCGAATAAACGTCCGGCGATGGCAGGTTCGCGTTCGGAACCGACGGAACCGGCTCGTTCCAGAGCCAAGTCTGATATTCGTTCACGTTAAAATCTGGGCTGTAAGTCGGATGAACCTCCGGGAGCTGGCCGAATAATTCGATCGTTTCGTCGTTCCAGAACGACGTTCCGGGAAGTTTCCCGGTGTTTTCAAGGTCCTTTTTCGATGTGCGCCAATAGGAGTCCGCACCTTCGTTCCACCATGCATTTTCCCCTCCAGCCGGTGTCGGGGCGTTCCAGGACGGTTCGTCCGGTTTCTCGTTCGGATAGGGTAAAAGCGCCGTTCCGGCTTGTTCCGTTTCAAGATATGGCGCTAACGGGACGACCGTCGCTTTCGCTTCGACCTCCGCCGCAGGTGCGTTTAGGATCCGAAGCGCCTGATAGCCCAGAATTTTCCATGAAGTATCGAAATCTTTAAACGTCCGAAAATAATTTTCGCCGTTGTCCCAAACCGAAAATCCGCGGTCATTGAATCCGTCGACCGTGACGGTATTCATCTGCTCCGCGACGAAAACTTCGTTTCCGGCCTCGCTCCGATAAACGACGCGTTTTCCCGGCGCCGTATTGCCGACGACCCAGCAGACCACCGGATGGCCGTCTGCAACCGCCGTCTTCAGATCCTCTATCGTCCAACCCGCGATCGATATCGCCGGGATCCCCGCCATCGTCAGCGTTTTCGCCAACGGATCCGCATAAACGCCGTAGGAATTCGGCGGCAGCGACGGCTTCCCGCGCGGATCGCCGACAAAACCCAGCGTCGGATCGTCGCTGACGGGAAGTAAGCTCATGATTTCCAACGCGCTGAGTTCGAAGCCATAAAATCCCGCTAAATCAGAAGCCGACTGCGCCTCGCTAATCAGCGTCAGTTCCATCGGGCGGGACGTATACGAACGAATCCGATTCGGAATCGTTTCATCCAGCGCGGCGCGAACCGGAACCGCGCCAACGAACAACAACCATAAACACGTCAGAAAGATAATCGATCGCTTCATTATTTTCCTCAATTTAATTCTGCGCCTGCGGATTGACGTATATTTCAAGATAAATATCAACGCCGAACCGTTGATTTCGATGATCGAACGCCTGCCAGCCGCTGTAATACGCGCCGATATACTCCGGCGCGGTAAAGGTAATTTCGATAATCCCCTCTTCTCCCGGCTGAAGCTGAATCAGCTTATATCTATCTTCAGCCCCCATGCTGTCGCCGCTGATCCGCCGCAGCGAGTAACGAGAATTCCAATCGCAGTCGCCCGTATTCTGAACCTTCCACTTTTTAACAATTTCCGCGCCCGGCTGAACGACCATTCCGTCCGGGATCGTCACGTCTTCAATAAACGTCAAATTATTCGTACAATTCGCGCGCGGATCCGGCGTCGGCTGAAATAAATCGGGCGTCGGCGTCCGGAACGCGGTCGCGACCAGCGTCGGCGGAATAAATAAAGCCGGCATTCCTTCGCGCATCGGCATCTTGCAGCCGCTTAGGCCAAGCGTCCCGATCCACAAGATAACCCATCGCAATATTTTATTTAGTCGTGTTCGCCTGCTCATCAAAATTCTATTATGCAACATTCATACCAATTTTTTAGAATTCCTGGTCCGTAAGACGAGACCGCGGCGTCGCAATATCCCGTCAATCAGGAAAATTCCGCATCCCAAGATGGTAGAATTATGTATAGAAGACAAATCAGCCCGAAATCATCCCGAATCAGGGAAATCAACGGACAAAACGATAGGAGAAATCAAGATGAAACGAATCCCGATGGTCGCCGGAAACTGGAAAATGAACATGACGGTCAAAAACGCGACGGCTTTAATTGAAGAACTTTTACCCGCGCTGAAAACGCAGCCCGGCGTAGATCGCGTCGTCTGCCCGCCGTTCACCGCGATTTATCCCGTCTCGCAGCTGCTCAAAGACAGCGGCGTCGGCTGCGGCGATCAGGAC
>DAOUFC010000131.1:0-2274 GCA_034430295.1 Flexilinea sp. | reverse complement strand
CTTCGCCGTCCGCGGACATCATCCCGTAAATATGATGGGTCGTATGGTCGGGATCATCCGGAACGTATTGACTTCCCTCAAAAAATATCGTCTCGCCGCCGCGGATTAATCTGAACCCGTTGACGCCGAAGGTTCCGAGTTTTAATTCGGAATTCATTTCGAAAACCAGCGTGTCGTCCCCGGTATCCAGATTCCTTCGGTAAAGGTTCATCGAATCCGACTTATAAAAAAGATCGACGCCGTTTTGCGCCAGACCGAACAGGATCGTCGTCGGAACGTCGATAATTTGATTCAGATCTGTCTCACAGATCAGGTTCAGACTGTCGTCATACTGATAAAGAGCAATTTTGGTTTGGAAGAAGTTTTCCCTCAGTCTCTCAACGAACCAGCCGAAGCCTGTTTCAAGTTCCTGAACGCGGTCCGAGCGGAAAATCATTTCCGGATCGCTCAACGATTCCGGAAACGGCGCTTCGTTGACGATTTCGAACGAATCCAAGCCGATCAGACTGATTCGATCACTCAGGATCAGCAGCCGATCGTTCGACAGGAAGGTGAAGCTGATCTGATCGGCGATCGGGTCGCGCTCGGGGATAAATTCCGCGAGGTTCTGAACGCGGATCGCGGGCGCGCCTTCGTCGGCGAGGGCGGGAAAGGACAGGATGATGCTCACCGTGAGGGCGAGCGTCATGACCGATAAAAAATGTTTCAATTTTTTCATGGGTTTCGTGATCCTCATCGACGTTTCTTTATTAAAATGTGATTCCGATCAGGTAAATTGAATCGACCTGCCGGTAAGCGGCGTAAATTTGGCGCGTTTCTTCGGATATGCCAATAATTTTCGCATAGCCGCTTATATCGGATAGCTCATAATTCAGCAGATTTTCACCGCTTAAGACATCATAAACACGGATATAGATCGTATGGATTTCGCCGTAAGGATCTTCCGATCCGATCGACGCCAAATACGCGCCGCTTTCCGACAGTTTGACAGTGCCGTCTTCCCCCGAAAAGTTCAGTGGGATTTCGGATATTTCGCCGTTCTCAACGCTCCGGACGAAAACAGTTTTTGCCGGCGGGAGAACATAATTTTCGGGATCTTCCTGAGGCGGGTCTTCGGGAATTGCCAGCGCGACCGGCGCGGTCGGTGGGATCGCGCCGAAGTAAGCTGATGCGGAAAGATTGAACGAATCCGAAAAGGTTTCAGATTCAAACACCTTCAAATCTGTCCCGTCCGGGTTGATCGTCGCAAGCAGGTATTCCGGGTCGCCGAAAGATTCCTCTCCATATCTTCCGGTTTTCATTAGAACGGTTTTGCCGTTGTCGATCAAGCGAATTGACTGGATCGTATCCGGATCGGAGCCGGAAGCGCGCCCGGTTCTGTAGACGAGGCTGTTTTCGTTCGTGTCGAGGTGAAATTTGTACAGCCCGGAACTGTCGCCGGTTCCGTAGTAATACCATTCTTTCCCGTTTGGATGTATATCTAAACTTCTGTAGTCCGGAACGAAGCTGGCGTCTGATTGCGGAAGCCGTTCATTGAGAACCGTTTCTTCTAAGATATTGAGCTGATCGTCGAAATGGTAATAGAAAAAATTTGAGAAGTTTCCGCCGTCGGGCCGTTCGGTAATCCAGACGAAACCTTCTTTTAACGGCTGAACCCGATCCATGACCGAATAATCGAATTTCCCGACATAGGGAACCGGAATCGGGATCGAGACGAGCTCTTCTAACGTCGCGAGATCATAGATTGCCAGCCGTTCGCTGACGACGAAGAGGCGGTTCCCCGACAGGACATGAAGATTGGCGGGAAAGGAATCGCGGTCGGCGTCGGGAATCCGCTCCGACAGGTTCTGAACGCGGATCGCGGGCGCGCCTTCGTCGGCGAGGGCGGGAATAAACAGGATGACGCTCACCGCGAGGGCGAGCGTCATAACCAGTATCAGTTTTTTGATTTTTTTCATTGTTGCCTCATGGTTGAAAGCAGCGTGCCTGACGGCTAAAACGGAATCGCGACCGTGAACAGCTCGGCATCTTCCCTGAATACGGCGCGGATCAGCCCGTCGGCTTCCGAAATACCGACGGCGACCTCGTCGCAGCCAGTCAGCCCGCCGGTTTCGATCGTGTCCAACAATTCGCCGTCGGCGGTATCGTACAGCCGGGCGACGAACGCGAACATCTTGTCGCCGCGGTCTTCGCAGACGCCGGTCGCGAGATACGTCCCGTTTTCGGACAGCGCGGTCTCATACTCTTCCTTCGGAACTTGGAGTCGGATTTCCG
>DAOUFC010000130.1:0-4441 GCA_034430295.1 Flexilinea sp. | reverse complement strand
GGGAGGCGTTTGTTCTTTTTCGCTTTATCGATTGTCAGACTGTCAACCCGCAGAAATACGTCATGGACTGATTGATCGTGTAAGGCTTCGACGCGCCTTCTTCGACCGTCAGTTCGATCGTTTTGGTGCTTTCTTTAATTTGAATACGATATGAAGGAACCGGGAAAATATTACCAACGATCAGATTATTGATCGTTTCGCTCATCCGGGCCAAATCACCGGATAAACCGATGGGATTCCCGCCGCTGTCCGCGCCGAATATAATTTTTCCGCCATTATAATTTGCGAAAGCGCAGGCATTTTTCAAAAAAGCGGTTGAAATTATCTCTTTGAATTCAATATCGTCATATGTAATTTTATCCATACAAGCCTCCGTCCCTTGGCAATTCTATCATTTCCGCGCTCAAATTACCCAACGATTCGGTTAAAATGCCGCGCTACTTGCAAAATAACTCTTCTATGAGCTACAATTCTATTTAGTGAATAGGGAAAAGGTCATTGGGAAGCAAGTTATCATGTTGGAACGGATCAGCGAACATATTTGGATCATGCCAAAAGACGACGAAACGGATCGTCCGATTTTAGGCTACGTTTCCGGCGGAAAAACGAGCTTGTTGATCGACGCAGGAAACTCACCGGATCATATTTCTTTCTTCTACGGCGCTGTACGCTCGATGGGGATGCCGGATCCTTCGTTTATCGCGCTGACCCATTGGCATTGGGACCACGTTTTCGGGCTTTCGGGTTCGCCGGCAAAATCGATCGCCAGCGTCATGACGAACGAACGTCTGGTGCTGATGCATCGGTGGGATTGGACTGATACAGCCTTGAGCAGTCGTGTTGCGGCCGGACTGGAAATCCAATACGCGGCGGATATGATTCGCAAAGCGATGCCGATTCGTCAGAGTTTCAAGATCAAATCAGCCGATATTACGTTCGAAGATCACTGCGGACTGCGGATTGACGATATCGATTGTCAAATTCTGCATGTCGGCGGGCCGCACAGCGACGATTCGACGATTGTGTATATTCCGTCGGAAAGCGTCGTCTTCCTGGGTGATTGCTGCACCGAAGACCTGTATCTGAATAACAGCATGCGATTGCGCGAACTGTCGCCGCTCCTGCGTCGGTTGGAAACGATTGAGGCGCGTTGGTTTATTCCGTCGCATGGCGAACCGATGGAAAAAAGCGCGTTTTTAGGCGAGATGGCGGAAGTTGAAAAGATTGGAAAACTGGTCGGGAAGCTGACGAACGAAGCTCAGCTCGCGTCACAGCTCGAAAAGGGACTTGGACGAGCGGCAACGGACGAAGAGCTGACGACCGGACGGTTCTTCGTCGCCGGGAACCGAATTAAACCGGGTGACAAGAAACGTTTGATGGACGAAAAAAAGGCGAATCTCTACCGCGGGAGCGATTCGAGAATCGACGATATTCTTTCCGAAGGTTTTGCTTAACGCCGGCTCAAAGTAATTTCGTTATGCCCGTTCGTAAGAATTATGCTTCGGATTTGTTGAGATTTTGATCTGATGTTGTAAAATCCGTTTATTCGGATTTCTGGGTTCCGCCGTTTCAGCTAACGGAATTCAAATAATTACCCTGTAGAATAACGGTAGGCACTTTTATAAAAATCAATCGATTTGGAATACGCGGATAGCGGAGGCGTTTTTCGATTGAAATTCGGGGGTAATTTAAGAGAATTATGGAATACAGGGATTATTATCAAACGCTGGGGGTAGCGAAAACGGCTTCCGACAGCGAAATTCAAAAGGCGTACCGGGCTTTAGCAAAAAAATATCATCCGGACGTTAACAAAGGCGATAAAAAAGCCGAAGAAAAATTTAAGGAAATTAACGAAGCGTATACCGTCCTCAAGGATAAGGAAAAGCGCGCGCGTTACGACCAGCTCGGATCGTCTTACGCCGCTTGGGAGAGACAGGGCGGAAACGCATCGAATTATAATTGGTCGAACTGGCGACAGGGAGACTATCGCGGGACAGCATATACGACGCAGGATTTTGGCGACTATTCGGACTTTTTCGAACAGGTTTTTGGCGATTTTTATCGATCAGGCGCCTCTCAACGCGCTTCAGCTGGCGGATTCAGCGATATTTTCAGCGGTTATGCGCGCCAAGGCGGATCAACGCGTCAGGAAGCCGCAGCGCAGCCGATCGAGAAAGAAGTTGAAATTACGTTTGGCGAATCGTTACGCGGTACGGAACGGCTGATTACCCTCAACGATTCGCGTTATGCGGCCAAAATTCCGGCCGGTGCGAAAACGGGAACAAAGGTCCGCTTAAAAAAAGTTCTGCCGAACGGCGCCGATCTCTACCTGGTTGTAAAAGTCGCCCCCGATCCGCGTTTCGCGGTCGAAGGCGACGCGCTTGTTACCGATGTCAAAATTGATTTGTTTACCGCTGTACTGGGCGGAACGGCCATTGTTGAAACGCCTGACGAAAAGGTGGTTTTAACGATTCCGGCGGGAACGCAGCCTGACCGAAAATTCAGGCTAACCGGAAAAGGCATGCCGAAGCTGAACGGCGCGGGCGCGCGCGGCGATTTATTCGCTCGTATCCGCGTGACGATTCCCGAATCCCTGACCTCGGAACAGCGCAAATTATTTGAACAACTGAGGAAAGTGACTTAGGTTATGAAAAAAAAGAAACTGCATTTTATCCCGCTCGGCGGATTAGGCGAAGTCGGGCGCAATATGATGCTCTTCGGATATGACGATCAATATATTATTATTGATTGCGGCGTCCAATTTCCCGATAGTTCAATGATCGGAATTGATTTTATTATTCCGGATATGACCTTCCTTCAAGGGAAGGAAGAAAATATTCTGGGTGTTTTCGTGACCCACGCGCATGAAGATCATATCGGCGGGTTGGTTCACCTGTTTAAGGTCGTCGAAAATATCCCGACGTACGCGACTCAGCTGACGGCGGGCATGATCGAGACGCGGTTAGCGCGCGGCGGTCAATTAAACAAGACAAAAATCAACGTTACGAACGCCGGCGAAACGGTTGAAGCCGGACCGTTTAAAGTTGAATTTATACATGTTACGCATTCGATTCCCGATGCAGTCGCCTTCGCGATTCACACGCCGGTCGGGACGGTCGTTGTCACAGGCGACTTCAAATTTGACATGACTCCGATCGACGGTTGGGGAACGGATATCCCGAAGCTCGCGTCGGTCGGTAAAAAAGGCGTTTTAGCGCTGTTCAGCGATTCTACCAACAGCGAAAAGTCGGGCTGGACGCCGACGGAACGAGAAATAACGCCAACGTTTGAACGCGTCTTTGAGAAAGCGCCGGGGCGGATTATTATTTCTTCTTTCTCGTCGCTGATTTCCCGTCTTCAGCAGGTTACCGATATTGCGCGCCGTTACGGTCGAAAAATCTGCGTCGTCGGGACGAGCATGATCGATAACGTCAATCTGGCCAAGAAGCTCGGTTATTTGGAGATGCCGGACGATAGTCTGGTGACGCTTGAAGAAGCGCTGACGCTCCCGGATCATAAAGTCGTCATCCTCTGCACCGGATCGCAGGGCGAAACGACGGCGATCCTCGGGCGTCTTTCAACCGGAAAATACTACGCTTTCAGTATTAAAGAAGGCGATACGATCGTTTTATCATCGCATCCGATTCCCGGAAATGAGGAACAGGTTTCGAAAGTTATCAACCGATTTCTGCGCATGGGCGCGAAGGTTATTTACGATTCGCTCTGGTCGGTTCACGTTTCCGGTCATGCTTGCGCGGAAGAAATGAAAATGATGATCAGCCTGATCCGTCCGAAATATCTGATTCCTATTCATGGAGAGCTGCGCCAGCTGACGCGGCATAAGGTTCTTGGTACGATGATGGATATTCCGGAAGAGAATATCTTTGTGATCGAGAACGGTCAAACGATCGTTTTTGAAGCGAATGAGGCGAAATTAGGGGCGAAAGTTCCGGCGTCGATCGTCCTTGTCGACGGAACGAACGTCGGGGATATGAACGCCGATATTTTATATCAGCGCGAACGGTTGGCCGACAGCGGCGTCGTCGTCGTAACGCTGATTCTGAACCGCGGAAATAATAGCCTTGTCCGCGAGCCGAAGATTATTCACGAAGGTTTGATGACCGAAAAAGAGATGACGAGTTATCAGGCGGAGTTGGACGAGCTGATCGCTTCGACGATCGCTAGAAAAAACGGCCAAAAGAATACCCAGAGTCAGGAAGCGCTTGAAAAGAACCTTGAGCAGGCGCTGCGGAAATTCTTTTATACGACGACCGGACGAACGCCCTGGATTATCATAAATCCGTTTTATCTGTAAATCGAGTGGAATAGAGAACCGCGGAATGAATCCGCGGTTTTTTATACATAGGCGGGATGGCGATTCCTAAGCGCTGCGCGGATTTGACGGGCGGCGGACTTGCTGGTAAAACCGCAGCATCCTGCA
>DAOUFC010000129.1:0-14917 GCA_034430295.1 Flexilinea sp. | reverse complement strand
CTATCCACAGATTTTTCCGAAAGTTATCCCCAGTGCACAGATTATAATTTAATTCGAACGACGTTATCCACGATTAGAATGTGGATAAATCGCCCGGAAAGGATCAGTCAGCACGAAGCCCGATGAAAATCTTTATATCCGGTCTGGTTAACGTTGAAACGAATGTTCGCGTCGGGAAATTTCCGATCGAATACGCCCCGATTCATTACCCTTTTTTCGGGATCGAATCGAACGTCTCCGGAGTCGCTTTCAATGTCGCGAAAGCGTTGAAAACGCTCGGGAACAACGTTCTTCTGAACACGATCACCGGCAACGACGAAGCGGCGGAACGAATTTCCGCGGCGCTCAAGTCTCTCAATATCGCTTCGAAAATTGAGACGGTTCTAAACGCGACGCACTATCGGTCGTCCTTTACGACGATACCGGGAAGCGGCAGATTTATTGCGATCTTAAGGATATCCAGGAGCGAACGGCCGACGTTTCGGCGATCGCTCCGCTTCTCGAAGGCTGCGCCGCCGCCGTTCTCTGCAACATCAATTTCAACCGGCCGCTGCTGCGAATCGCTAAAGCCGCGGGCGTTCCGATCGCGACCGACGTTCATGCGCTGAGCGATCTTGACGACGCGTATAACCGCGAATTTATGGAAGCCGCCGATATTCTGTTCCTGAGCGACGAGCGTCTTCCCGAGCCGCCCGAACGATTTGTATCTCGGCTTGGCGTTAGATACGCGGCGAAAATAATCGTGATCGGCTGCGGAAAAGAGGGCGCCTGTCTGTATTGCCGCGATGATGGTCTGATCTATCGCATGACCGCCGCGCGCGTCGGAACCGTCGTGAATACGGTCGGCGCCGGCGACGCGCTTTTCTCCGCGTTTCTGAATTTCTACCTGACAGGCAGGTCTGTGCTCGGCGCCCTGATCCGCGCGCAGATTTTCGCGGCGCTGAAAATCGGTCATAGCGGCGCGGCGAACGGTTTCGGCGACGAGGCGGCGGTTGAAGCGCTGGTTGCGGATCATGGGATCGAAATCAGCGAATTTCCTCCGAACGGCGTTTTTTAATCCGGCGCGCGGCACGCTTGGAGTTAGAACTTGCATCCTAAAAAAGTCGACAAACGCGTCGATTTATGATATGCTATCTGCATGGAGAAACGGCGTTCGAAACGACGGATACAGGCTTCGGAACTGACGGCCTTTTTATATTGCGCGCGGGCGTTGGGGTATCGGCGCGCCGGAATTCCGTCCGAAAATCAGGCTCAGATGGACGCCGGAACGTTGGCGCATGAACGGCTGGGCCGTGCGGCGCGGCGGACAGAAACGCTGATCCGTTTCCTGATCCTGGCGATCGCGATTCTCGGCTTGATTCTCGCGCTCGTTTGGGCATCCCGCGGCGGAACGCGATGACGCAGGATCCGTTCTTTCTGTTGATTACCGCGCTGATTGGCTGCATATTGATCCTGATCCTGGTATCGCTTAGGGCGCGGCGGGAGCGAATTCCCTGGAAAGGGATCCGCTACGACGATATGGCCCCGACGCGGCAGCCTGAAAAGACTTATTATGATCCGGGAACCGGTTTGACGGGAAAACCGGACTGGATTATTGATTCTTGGCGCGGGCCGGTCCCAATCGAAGTTAAGAGCGGCGCGACGCCGGAATTCCCGATCCCGGCTCATGTCCTGCAGCTGGCGGCGTATTGCTACCTGATCGAAAGCTGCGAAGGCAAACGCGTCCGGCGGGGGATTTTACGCTATCCGGAAACGTCTTTTGAAATTTCGTATACAATAAAGTTGCGCCGCCGGCTGCTGGAAACGATTGCCGCGCTGCGGGAGGCTGAAGCGGCGGGCTTCCAGCGTTCGCATCGCGATATTGGGAGATGCCGCGCCTGCGGCTACCGCGCCCGCTGTAATGAGAGGTTAGGCTGATGAGATCTCCGATTCGGAAACCCGAAAAAATCGCCGTAGTTTGGCATGAACGCGTTGAAGGCGTTTCAACAAGCGCGCGCGAAATTGCCGAAGCGTTTCAAGCGGACAGCTATGGTGCGGTTACGGTCGATTATTACCCGTTGCGCGACGCAACGTTTCGCGCACGGCTGAAAGAAGGCTGTTACGATTTGGTCATGACGCTGGGCGGCGACGGAACAATGCTGCGGACCGGGAAGCTGTGCGCGCCGTTGAAGATCCCTGTCTGCGGCGTGAATTTCGGCAGTTTCGGCTTCATGATGGAGCTGCCGAAAAACGGTTGGCGTTCGGCGATTCCGAAACTCATTCAGGGCGATTTCAAAATCGAAGAGCGAATGATGATCCATGTCGACGTAACTCGCCCGGACGGTTCAACGCTTTCGAACGACGTTCTGAACGACGCCGTTTTCGCGCGTGGTTTAGACGTTCGTCCGGTACGGATCGCCGTCCGGGTCAGCGGTAACTTCCTGACCGAATACGTTTCCGACGGTTTGATCGCCTCGACCGCGACGGGTTCGACGGCTTACGCAATGGCGGTCGGCGGTCCGATTATCGAACCTGAGATGCGGACGATCCTGCTAATTCCGATCGCGCCTCATCTTTCGCTGAATCATGGGTTGATCTTACAGCCGCATGACGTCATTGAATTAACCTGCCGAAGCCGCGATATGACCGTATTATCGTTAGACGGCGGAAAATCAATTCCGATCAGCGAGCAGGATAAGGTCCGGATCAGCGCCGCGGACGATTCGGCGTATTTTATCCGGATCAGTTCGGACGGCTTCTTCTACCGCAACTTTATACAATATATGCAGCGCAACCCCAGCGCGATCCGTCAGGAAGGATAATCAAGAAATCATGACCGAACCGATTCAGAACGATCTCGAATCGCAGCCGCCGCAAAGGAATGCGCCGGATTTAACCTGTTACCGTCATCCGGATCGGAAAACGGCGCTGCGCTGCGCCGCCTGTCTGAATCCGATCTGTCCGGATTGCGCGCGTTCTTCGCCGACCGGATATATCTGCCCTGACTGCCTGAGCGGACGGCGGAAAGTTTTCGATACCGCCTTTCCTCGCGATTATTTCGTCGCGGCGCTTCTTGCGGCGTTCCTCGGCTTCGCCGGCGCGTACTTGTCTGAGTTGATCGCGTTTGGAATGATTTGGTTCGCGCTTCTTGGCGGCGGGATTACCGGAACCGTCAGCGCCAATATCATCCGGCTCGCGACGGGAAAGCGGCGTTCGCCGCGGCTGATTTGGACAGCCGTGGGCGGCGGCGCTGTCGGAGCGTTCGTCTATTATTTGCCGATGGTCCTTCTCTCCGGCTATTGGGCCGCGCTGTTGCGTATGGTCCTGTTTATCGCCGTGATGGCGAACGCGTTTGCTGTAAACTACGGGACGGCGCTGCGGCTGCCGAAGCGTTAAGCGCGGAAGGAAATTCCCGACGTGTTAGTTCGTTTGACGATCCGCAACTTCGCGCTCATCTCCGCGCTGGAAATCGAGTTTTCCGATGGTTTAAATGTCCTGACGGGCGAGACCGGCGCCGGGAAGTCGATTCTTTTCGACGCGCTTTCGGCGGTTTTGGGAGGAAAGATCGATTCAGGGATGATCCGCGCGGGGGCCGACCGCGCCGTCATCGAAGCGACGTTCCGCTACGAGCCGATTCGGGACGCGTTAAATGAATTTCTTGACAGGGAGGATTTACTTGACGATCCGAACGATTGCGAGTTGGTTTTAAGCCGCGAAATTCGTTCGAGCGGGCGGAGCGGCGCGCGCGCTAACGGACGCGCTGTGACTCAGGCGATTTTACGCGGGATCGGCGCGTTCCTCGTCGATATTCACGGCCAATCAGATCATTTGTCGTTATTAAATCCCGCTTCGCATATCGCGCTGATCGATCGTTTCGCCGCGTACGGGGAAACGCTTTCCGAATACCGGACGCTCCTGAAAAAATACCGTGAGCTCAGCGGTGCGTTGGAAACGCTGAGCGAACGCGAGGCGGAAAAGGAACGGCGGCGCGATTTTATCGTTTATCAGCTTGACGAGATCGACGGCGCGGCGCTCAAACGCGGCGAGGAAGAACCGTTGGCGAACGAACGCGATCGGATCGGAAACGCCGAGACGCTGAACCGTTTCCTCTCCAAAGGATTTGACCTGCTCGAAGGACGCGGCGAACGACTGCCGGGAATTTTGGATCAGCTGGGCGCGCTTCAGGGCTGCGTTGAGAAGATCGCCCGGATCGACGCAGGGCGGGAACATTTTATCGAATCGGTATTGAACCTGATCGACGAAGGCGGACGCTTATTGGATGATTTCCGCGATTACCGCGACGAGATTGATTTTAGTCCAAGACGGCTGAACGAAATCGAAGAACGGCTTCAGCTAATTCACGATCTCGAGCGCAAGTACGGCGCGACGATCGACGACGTTTTAGTGTACGCGGAACGGATCCGCGCTGAGTTGGAGGAAATCGAAAATTCCGGAGAACGTATCTTGCGGCTCGGCGAAGAGGTTCTGGCGCTGAAAAAAAAGCTGGCGGAGATCGCCGAGAAAATTTCGAAGCGGCGCGGCGAGGTTTCCGAGAAAATCGCGCGCCGGGTCGAGGCCGAACTGGCGGATTTATCGATGGCGGCCGCGACGTTCGAAATCCGGCTGACGACGGAAGAGGACGGCGGCGGATTAACGCTAAGCGACGGAAAATCGTACGCGTTTAATTCGAATGGCGTCGACCGCGCCGAATTCCTGATCGCGCCGAATCGCGGCGAGGGCGTCAAACCGTTAGCGAAAATTGCATCAGGCGGCGAAACGTCGCGCCTGATGCTGGCCCTGAAAAATACGCTGGCGGATGCGGACGAAATTCCGACGATGATTTTTGACGAAATCGACGCCGGGATCAGCGGGCGCGTAGGCGCCGCGGTCGGAGAAAAGCTTTGGCGGCTTTCGCGGAATCATCAAGTTATCTGCATCACGCATCTGCCCCAACTGGCGGCGTACCGAGATGTCCACTTTCAGGTCAGCAAGTCGTTCAGCGACGATCGAACCGAAACGGCCGTTATCCGCTTGGATGATGAGGCCTCGCTGCGTGAGATCGCGATGGTAATCGGCGGCGCCGGCGCTGAAAATATCCTGGCGGCGAAAGCGATGATCGCGGAAGCGGACGCGAAAAAAAAGGATTCAATGATATAATTTTGAGAGATGAGAAAGATATCCGTTCCTTCAATTTTAATCAAGTGTTTTGCCTTGGCGATACCGATTTGCCTGTTCCTGAGTTTGGGGACAGCCCGTGCGCAGGTTCTCGTATCCGCGACGCCGGACTATGACGGCAATATTTATTATACGGTCCAGGCAAACGATACCTGTTTGAGTATTTCGCTTAAGATGGGAATTGATATCGATTCGCTGCGGCAGCTGAACGATTTGGACGTCGATTGTTCGTTGATAGCCGATACGCGGCTGCTGTTGGGACGGGTATTGACGCCGACGCCGACGATCGGCCCTTCCCCGACGCCGACGCCGATCTTACCGACGCCGACGCCCTATGACGGGAACGCTTCGGTTTGTATTATGCTTTTCGACGACTTGAACGGAAATTCTACCGTTCAGGGAAACGAACGCGGCGTCGCGGGCGGCGCGGTCAGCGTTACCAAGCGCAACGGTACCGAGAATTTTACCGGGCTGACGACCGGCTTTGAGAATCTCTGTTTCCCGGAAGTCCCGGAGGGAACCTACGTTATCAGCGTCGCGCTTCCGAACGACTATAACCCGACGACTGCGATGAATAACGAAATCGAGATTAAAGCGGGCGATATTATTCAGGTGAATTTTGGCGCGCAGAAGCAAGCCGTATTGGAACAGAAACTTCAATCCGAGGCTCAGCAGGCGTTAAGCGAAACGCGTTCGCCGATCATCGCGTTTCTTGGCGGGGGGCTCATCCTCGCCGCGATCGCGCTGGCGATTGTTTACAGCGTTCTTCAGCGCCGCGATTAAACCGCGCTTTGATAAGGAATTTGCATTGTCCTTAGCTCGACCGGCTTATTTAAGCGATACCTTTTTCTTTCTTCATCCAGAAACGCGGTTGGATTCGCTCCTAAACGCGGAACGGTTTACGCGGAACGAACCGTCCCGTTTCCTGTTAGCCGTTTCGGCAACCCATCTTCAGCCGGATCGCCTCCTGACAGTCGCGACGAATCGGCGCGGTCAGGCGAATCTGGCTTTTTTTACGCGCTTTGAAGCGACGCGACGGACGGCTTGGATCGCGAGCGCCGTTCGGACGAACGATTCGGATATCGATTTTAGCGCGCTGGTCGACGAAACGGTTCGGCGCGTCGGACGCGAGGGGTTGTATAATTGCGCTGTAACGCTTGATCAGGACTCAAACCTGAGCGACGTTTTTTTACGAAGCGGTTTTATTCGCCGTGGGCTGCAATCCGTTTACAGCGGTTCAGCCGCCCCGTTTCTCAAATCCATTGGGGCAAAGAACGAAACCTGCTGGCAGCCGCTAAGGAACAGCGCGGCGGTTGATCCGTTTCAGCGTTATTATTGGCGCCGACTGCGCGATCATCACGGCACCGCCGCTCCGTATTATCGTCGCGGCTGCCGGATGTACGGATTGCGCGACGGGGAACGAATTCTCGGATTTGCTGCCGTGACCGGATCGAGGCAGGCGCTGTATATCGAACTCTGGCTGACTTTAGGTTCGGAATCCGATATCCGGGTCGCGTTGTCGGCCCTGATCGTTCAGTCCGAAGCGATGCCGGAAACGCGGCTTTCGATCTGTATACCTGAACGCCAGCCGTTATTAGACGGCTGCGTCTCCGCCGAGTATCAGGATCATGTCGATCAGGCGCTATATCTAAAACAGCTTACCGTTCCCATATCGCGGCGGCGGGAGCGGGCGGTCGAATCGTTTTCGGATTTGACCGTAGCAACGTTCCGAGAAATTGATTTTTCTAAAAAAGAAACGTAACGAATGGAATTCAGTCGAAATAATATAGAAGATACAAAACGGCTTTTAAAAATATTGCCGGAGGATTTAGCGGCCGCGGTCGAAAGAGGCGGCGATTTATCAGCGTTGACGGAAATCGTTTTAGATCTTGGACGGCTTCCGGCGGCGCGCTTTGGCGACAGCGAAACCGTCTTAACCGATCGTGAGGTGGAAGCCGGCATGATCGAGACCGTTTGCGCGAATGTCGGCGCGTTCGATCTGGATAATCGCGCCGGAATGGAACGGTCGCTCCACCGTATATCGGCGATCCGCAACCGTAACGGCCGTATCATCGGACTGACCTGCCGAATCGGGCGGGCGATCTTCGGAACGGCGGAAATCCTTCGCGACTTGATTGACGCAGATCGAAGTATCCTGATCCTCGGGAAGCCGGGAATCGGAAAGACGACGATCTTACGCGAAGCGGCGCGAATTTTATCGGAGCGGAAACGCGTCGTTATCGTCGATACCTCGAACGAAATCGGCGGCGACGGCGATATCCCTCATCCGGCGATCGGAAAGGCGCGTCGTCTCCAGGTCGCCAAACCCGCGCTCCAACATGAGGTCATGATTGAAGCGGTTGAGAATCATAATCCGGAAGTCATTATTATTGATGAAATCGGGCGCGAGAGCGAAGCGCAGGCAGCGCGGACGATCGCCGAACGCGGCGTTCAGCTCATCGGTACGGCGCACGGACAAACGATCAACAACCTGTTGATGAATCCGACGCTGTCCGACCTGATCGGCGGGATCGAATCGGTTACGCTCTCCGACGAGGAGGCGCGACGCCGCGGTACCCAGAAAACAGTCCTGGAACGGCGGTCGCCGCCGACGTTTGACACGTTGGTCGAGATCGTTGCGCGGGATCATCTGATTGTTTACGAAGATATTGCCGTCGCGGTCGACGCGCTCGTCCGCGGCGTCGCCCTCGAACCAGAATCGCGCCGTCGCGAGGCGGACGGCCGGATTACGCGTACGAAAGCGTTGCCCCCGGTTCTTGAAAGCCGCGGCGGAATCCTTCAGCCGCCGAACCATTCGCGCTATCAGGAACGAAATCCGGTCGCGAACAGCAATATTTACCGGATCAGCGGACATACGCGCCGAAACCAGCTGACAGCGAACAGTTCGTTTTCGCCGTCGGTTGGAAACGCGGCGGTCTTTGGGTCTGAAGCGCCGCTGAACGGATCGGGGAACGCGGTTGAAAGAATGGATCTGAGCGAAAAAACGACGCGAAAAGAACGGCGCTCCTTAAAGCTTTTCCTTCATGGCGTCGCGCGCAACCGTTTCCAACGCGCGGCGGAACGTCTCGGCGTTCGCGCGCTGATCGCGAATCAGGTTGAAGAGGCGGACGCGTTGATGACGCTGCGTCCATATTATCGCGACCGTCAAGCGGTTATCGTCGACGCGGAAACGCGCGGGATCCCGGTTTATGTGCTGCGTTCGAATACGATTAATCAAATCGAATCCGGCTTATCCTCTCTTTTCGACGTCCCGATCCGTCAGCGGGAATCGAACCGCGATCGCGCCGAAGACGAAACTTTTCAGGCGATCGAGACGGTCTTAACCGGGAATACGGATTGGGTTGATTTGCCGCCGGCCGACGCGGCGGTTCGCGCGCTGGAGCATGCGTTGATCGAGAAACACGGCTTATTATCCAAGTCGATCGGGAAAGAACCGCGCCGTTTTATCCGCGTTTATCGCCCCGACGCACCAATACGCGACGCAGATCAGGGTTGGTAACCGGCGCGTTGAATGGAGTTGAATCGAATTGTTAGACAAGGGGACGGACAGCAGCATGTTTATTACGTTTGAAGGTCCGGACGGATCGGGAAAATCGACGCAGCTCAGACGGATCATCCGCGTTTTTGAACGGCTGAAGATTCCGCTATTAACGACGCGGGAACCGGGCGGGACGGAGATCGGCGATCAGGTTCGCGAGATTCTGATGAATATGAAAAACCGCTCGATGAAAGCGCGAACAGAAATTTTACTGTTTAACGCTGCGCGGGCCCAATTGGTCGAGACTGTTCTGCGTCCGGCTCTGGCGGCGGGAACGATCGTTATTTCGGACCGGTTCGCCGATTCGACGTTGGCGTATCAGGGGTACGGCCATCAAACGCCGCTTGAACCGCTGCGCCAACTGCTGGCGTTCGCGACAGGGAACCTCGTCCCCGATTTGACACTGCTGTTTGATTTGCCGGCTGAGGCTGGACTGCGCCGAAGGCTCTCGAATCATGATGAGTGGAACCGGATGGACGATTACGATCTGCCGTTTCATGAACGTGTCCGCGACGGCTATCTGGCGTTGGCGGCGGAAGCGCCGCGGCGTTGGGTAACGATCGACGCGTCCGGCGACGCGGATCAGGTTACGCGGGCCGTTGTCCGGGTTATGATTAACCGCGGCGTTCTGCCGGCGGACGCGGGGCGGATCCCGCTTTCGGAAATTGCCTAATCGTTTAGAGTAAGATTTAAGCTCGAAATTGAGTCATTCGCGTTAGAATCGAGTTAATCGTTGAAGAAAGGTATAGGTATTATGAATAAAATTCGCTATTCGTTTATCATGGGCGTAATTTTGACGGCGCTAATCGTTGTTTCCGGGGCGGCTGCGGAGTCATGGACCGCGGCTGAGATCATGCCGATCGGATCCGAACGCATGGAAGGGACGATCTCCAAAGGGATCCAGCCTGATCCGTCGATCGTCGACGGTCTGGGCGACATTACCGAAGAAGACTGGACGATCGGACCGGAAGACGCGGCGATGAAAATTTTGATGTACTCGGATTTTGAGTGCCCATACTGTTCGCTGGCAGGTTTGGCGCTTCTCGAATATCAGGCGAAACACCCGGACGACGTTTTATACGTTTACCGCCATTTCCCGCTTCCGTATCATACGAAAGCGCCGATGTCGGCTTGGGCAGCGAATGCGGCCGGAAAACAGGATGAGAAACTGTTCTTTGCGGTTGAACACCTTTTGTACGCGGCGCAATCCGATTGGGCGCGGTTTGAAACGCTTGATGAATATGAAAGCTGGCTGAAAGATCAGATGGCGAAAGTCGAGGGATTGGATCTTGCGCAATGGGAAAAAGACTATGCCGACGAAACGATGCGGACGAAATTATCGGTCGATTTCGATAAAGCCTCCGTAACCGGCCTGATCGCCGGGACGCCGACGATCTTTTTGAACATGAATTCGTTCCGCGGCGGATGGGAAGCAGCGACGCTCGATAACTATTTAGCCTACTTCAAGCTTCAAAAAGATTTTTACCGCGAGTTGCCGCCGATTGTAATCGACGGGGATCAGGACTACCGCGCTGTTGTCGAAACGACCCAGGGCTCGATCGTTTTCGACCTGCTCGAAAAAGAAGCGCCATTGGCAGTCAACAGCTTCGTTTTCCTGGCCAACGAAGGCTGGTATGATGGGAACCCTTTTTACCGAGTTAAAGAAGGTTTTATTGCTGAGACGGGGGACCCCGCCGGAAACGGCATGGGCAATCCGGGTTATCTCTTCGCGAACGACGTTAACGATCTCAGTTACGGAGAAGCCGGCCTTGTTGGGCTCGTCAACGGCGGAAAAGATAAAAACGGTTCGAAATTCTTCTTTACGAACGATCTTAACGCCTTTTACAAGGAAACGATTTCAGCGCTGAACGATCAGGCGAAAGAAGAAAGTAAATTGAGCGACGCCGAAATTGAAGCGGAAATTCAGAAAGAAATCGCGAAGCTGACCGAATCGTATCCGATTTTCGGAAAGGTCGTCGAGGGCGTCGAGCTGATTCCGGCGCTGACGACGGAAGACGCGATCCTTTCAGTTCGAATCGAAGTAAAATCCGAATAGCGGAAATAGATTATCCGTCCACCGGCGAGGCAGATGTCTGCCCCGCCGGTGGACGTGAAATGTTATCGGATGAAAGATTGATGAGATGAAAAGGCGCTTTCCTTTCATCATTTTTTCATAAAGTCGTAAGCGCGGCGCCGAGCGAAATCCGATTTCAACCAGCTCAACGCTGAGTCAACAGGAGGGTTACATTGAATCGAACGACATTATTGAAAATCGTTGACAAACTTTATAAAGTTTTGACGAAAACGACGATTGAAAATTTAGAATTTTTACCGGCGGAAGGCCCCGTCCTGATCGTCTTGAATCACGTCAGCTATACCGACTTTCCGATTTTTGCGGTCCAGCATCGCCGCGATGACTGGTCGGCGTTTATTACCGATAAATATAAAAATAATCGTTTTCTTCAATGGGTCGTATCTTCAGCGCAGCTGGTTTGGATCGATCGATCGAGAGCCGATTTCGCCGCAATTAAGGCCGCCTTCAACTGGCTTCAGGAAGGAAAATCGTTCGCGCTTTCTCCGGAAGGAACGCGTTCGAAAACGAATAGCTTGAACCAGGGAAAAGAAGGCGTTGCCATGATCGCACTGAAAGCGAACGCCCCGATCGTTCCCGCCGCCGTTATCGGTACGGGGAAATTCTTTTCTGATTTAAAGCGATTGCGACGTCCGACGCTGACGTTCCGCTTCGGTCCGCCTCAGCGGTACGGGCGGATTGACCCTGAACGGCGCGGCGAATCGCTGCGCGAGATGACCGACGATATTATGTGCCGGATCGCGGCGCTGCTCCCTGACGAGATGCACGGGTTTTATTCGGAGAATCCGGCGATCGATAAAATCCGTCGGGACTGGCGCCAGCAATTCCCCGACCTAATCCTGCCGGATTCAACCCAGTCGCCGGATTAAGTGCTATAATTTCGATAATACCTTTGTTGTACAATTTAGATTACTACGGGCGCAAATAAATATAAGAAAGTTAAAATCAATCCATTAGATAAAGTAACCATCTGAAAACTGTTCCAACGCTGACGACGCTCAGATCCAAAAGGATTCGTCAGGTTGACCGTTTTCGATCCATTCAACGGTTGTCAGCCCGCGAAAAACGAGCCGGAAATGAATCGGATCAAAATTCGACGAATTGGAAAAAAATATATGAGAGCAGAAGAATTATTCAATCTTCCGTTAAAGGAATTACGAAAAATCGCCGCTGATTTGGACGTCCCGAACGCAAACCGATTAAAAAAAGACACCTTGATCGTCAAGATCCGGCAGGCGGAGGGAGAACGCGAAGGGGTCGATATCCGCGGCGGAATTCTTGAGATTCAAAATGAAGGAATCGGATTTCTCCGGACGAATTATCAAGTCGGGAAAGAAGACGTCTACGTTTCACAGGCGCAGCTGCGCCGATACGACTTACGCAACGGCGATCAGGTCATCGGCTTTGTCCGGCAGCCACGCGAGTCGGAGCGGCACTACGGCTTGCTGCGTATTGAATCCATCAACGGCCAAACGCCGGAACTGGCGAAAAAACGCAAAACGTTCGAATCGATGACGCCGATTTTCCCGGATAACCAGTTCGATCTGGAATATGGTTCGTCGGGAATGGCGACGCGGCTGATTAATCTGATTGCGCCGATCGGCCGCGGTCAGCGCGGCATGATCGTTTCGCCGCCGAAAGCCGGTAAGACGACGATTTTGAAACAGGTCGCTAACGCAATTTCGGCGCGTTATCCGGAGATTCATTTAATTATTGCGCTGATTGGCGAACGTCCGGAGGAAGTTACAGATATGGATCGTTCGGTCGACGCGGAAGTCGTCGCCTCGACGTTCGACGAACCGGTTAATCAGCATGTGCGCACATCGGAAATTACTCTTGAGCGCGCGAAACGCCTGGTTGAAGTCGGGAAGGATGTCGTTATCCTGCTTGACTCGCTGACGCGCCTTGCCCGCGCTTATAACATGGTCGTCAACCCGTCCGGGCGGACGCTTTCCGGCGGTATGGATCCGTCTGCGATGTATCCGCCGAAACGTTTCTTCGGCGCGGCGCGTAACCTCGAGGAAGGCGGCTCGCTGACAATTTTAGCGACGGCGTTGGTCGATACCGGCTCGCGTTTAGACGACGTCGTCTACGAAGAATTCAAAGGGACCGGCAATATGGAACTTCACTTGTCCCGTAAGCTTCAGGAACGGCGAATTTATCCGGCGATCGATATCGAAAAATCGGGTACCCGCCGCGAGGACCTTTTGATCGGACAGGACTTGCCGCGCGTTTGGCTCATGCGCCGAATGTATATGCAGATGATTTCACAGCCGCCGCAAGGCGCCGGAATGGATACCGCCGTCGCGACGGAAGCGATTATCCAGCGGATGCAAAAAGCGAAGACGAACGCCGAATTCCTGGAGAATTTGACGGAGGCGGCTTGAGATCTTTTGAAAACCGGACGGATGGGCGCGGCCCCTCCATTTGGGTCGTGATCCTGTTTTGGCTGATCGCTTTCGCGGCGATGTTCTTCATGGGGATCGTTATTTCGCAGCGGACGCCGGTCATTCGCGGAACCGTCGATCAGGAGAAGCTCAGCGCGGGAATCGGCGCGAGTTATGTTGAACGCGTTGAATCGAACAAATCGCTTCCAAACGAGATTCCGCCGTTTTCCTCTGATTCCGAGCGGGCGGTTAAGCGATCCGCGATTTTGATAACCGATAGACCTGAATCGACGCAAACCGAAGCGACGAAATATACGATTCAGTCCGGCGACTCGATTTATAGTATCGCCAGCCGTTTCAACCTGGAGCCGGAAACGATCCTTTGGTCAAATTACGATGTGCTTCATGACGACGCGCATAATATTTCGATCGGCGACGATCTGGTTATCCCGCCGGGCGACGGGATTTATTATAAGTGGAAAGAAAATGACGTTCTGCAGCGCATCGCGGATAAATATCATGTCGATCCCAAAGCGATCCTGACCTACCCGACGAATAAACTTGATATTACTTCGCCGGTTATCAAGGCCGGCGAATACGTCCTGCTTCCGGGCGGCTACCGCGCGACCGCGGTTATCAGTCCGGTCGTTTTCGATTATTCGAAGGACTCCGGCGTCAAAAAGAAGATTCTCGGGCCGGGCGGCTGCGACTGGGATTACGCCGGATATGGGAACGGGTCGTTCGTCTGGCCGACAGCAAGCCACTCGATCTCCGGGAATGATTTCTGGTCTGGCCACATGGCGCTCGACATGGCGACAGTCTTAGGCGGACCGATTTTCGCTTCCGACGGCGGAACGGTTATCTATTCCGGGCCGATCAGCGGCGGTTACGGGATTATGGTCATGATTGATCATGGGAACGGTTACCAAACGCTGTACGCTCACTTGTCGTCCGTTTCTGTCGGCTGCGGTCAGGCGGTTTCACAAGGGCAGGTCATCGGCGCCGGCGGCAGTACTGGAAATTCGACCGGTCCTCACCTGCATTTTGAGGTGCGCTACGGCGGCGGATATGTCAACCCCTGGAACGTGTTGTAAAACGGCGAATCTCCCGCGCGGAATGAAGTGCGGGAGGTTTTTTGTTTAAGAAAAAGGATGGAACTTACCCGCTTCCTCCAGAACGGTTTTACAGGAAATCAGTCATGAATAAGAAAATAGCGTTGTTAATATATCCGCAATTCAGTATGCAGGAGATCGGGAATACCATCGCGTTGTTCAAATGGCGCTTCGATTCGCCCACTGTAGTATTCGCGTCCGGCGACGGCCCTGTCTGTTCCGAAGAAGGTATTATGGTTAAACCGGAAAAGACATTAGCTGATTTCAATATCGAAGAGTATGACTGTTTGGTTCTGCCGGGCTGCAGCGATGTACGTGATTCACTGAAGGATAACGCCCTGATTTCTTTTCTCCGAAACTTAAAGAAATACCCTGACTTTGTGATTGGAGCGATTTGCGGAGGACCACTGTTTTTATCAATGGCAGGGCTGTTGGACGATAAGAAGTTTACCAATCAACTTTATGTTGAAATGAACGAAAGGCTTCCGTTCATCCGGGAAAAGAATATCGTTTATGCCCCTGTCGTAACGGATGGGAATGTCGTGACAGCAGTCGCGGAGGCGTACGCCGAGTTTGCGGTTGCGCTTGCTCGAAGCGTGGGATACGATTGTCC
>DAOUFC010000128.1:0-22061 GCA_034430295.1 Flexilinea sp. | reverse complement strand
CTTCCTTTTTTGTTGTCAATTCTGCAACTGTCTATACTTTCTTTTGCCGGATTGTTTTTTCCCTTGACTACGGAAATTTGAAACGCAGACATTTACGAGCATGATCTTCCTGGATTTGATGATCTGTGTTACGATTTTATTTATAAAAAGATAACTCCTTTCCCTTTCCTATTGAATTATTCCGAGGTTTTATTTAATTCACTGTTTCATTTTTCGGCTTGAAATCGATCTATGGTAATCCGGCAAAGTTATTTGCCATCATCAAATCGCAGCATATTTCAGAGGATAATTTATATGATAAGAACGAATCTCTTCCAATCTACCGAAGCCCATAAGATCGTCGAAAGTCAGGGCAGATATTCGATCATTGAATACGAAAAAGACTTTTCAACGACGCATGAAAAAGCAATATCCGAATATTTCGCGTCAGCGATGAATATCCGCAAGCGCCAAGTGATCGCGTCGCTCAACAATGACGGCGGTGTTATTTTGCAAGCCGGTGCGATGCAGATGATGCTCGGCCAATTAACCGTTGCTACGAATATTAAAGGCGCGGGCGATTTTATGAAGAAATTGGTCGGGAGCAAGGTAGTCGGGGAATCTGCTATTAAACCGCGATATACCGGCAGCGGAATTCTCGTTTTGGAACCGACATATAAATACATTCTCTTCGAGGATTTAGCAAATTGGAACGGCAATATCGTTATAGAAGACGGTATGTTTCTCGCCTGCGATGACTCGGTTGATTTGAAGGTTTCCGCGCGGACGACGTTATCATCCGCTACGCTTGGGAATGAAGGATTGTTTAATACGATGCTGACCGGTCAGGGAGTTGTTGTTTTGGAAAGTCCCGTACCAAGATCGGAATTGATTGTTGTAGATTTAGATAACGATACGATCAAAATTGACGGAAGCATGGCGATTGCCTGGTCGAATTCGTTGGAATTCACGGTCGAGAAAACGACGAAAACGTTGGTCGGATCGATCGCTTCGGGAGAAGGCTTGGTGAATGTGTATCGCGGAAACGGTCGTATTTTAATTGCCCCTGTCGCGACCAATTAAACATATTCGGCACCCCATACGAACCAAAATAAAAGCAAACTGATGATTGAAATCATAGAGGTGGTCCCCAAAATCGGATTTTCAAAACATTCTTGAAAATATTGTCAAAGCATTTCTTTCTAATTTAGCGTGGGTGATGTTTCGGCTTTTGTGAATGACCCGAAAAACAGGGGGCCGATAGCGTAGAGGAGGGGATTTTCAGCCGAAAATCCCCTCCTCCGCATAAAATGACCCAAAGTCAGCACATTGGGGGCCCCGCCTGTCCCGGCGCCTAAGCGCATAGGGACGGGTGAGGGCTGATCCATACATTGACAAACAAGCGGGTAAATTTAGTCATAATAAAATTCGTTTTGGGACACTCTCTCGTAAACGTCATCCGCTCGATTGGATCGTATTTCATTCCCGACAACCGGTCTTTACAATCCGGCCGCTTTGCGCAGCGTTTCCGCCATATCGGTTTTTTCCCAAGTGAAATCGGCGTCCTCGCGTCCGAAATGGCCCCAGTACGACGTCTTTCGGAAGATCGGCCGGCGCAGCCCCAGACGCTCGATAATCGCGCCGGGACGGAGATCAAAATTCGCGGCGATCAACTCAGAAATTTTTTCATCCGGGATCTTCCCGGTTCCAAACGTCTCAACGTTGATCGAAAGCGGCCTGGCGACGCCGATCGCATACGAAAGCTGGATTTCGCAGCGGTCCGCGATCCCGGCCGCGACGATATTTTTCGCGACCCAGCGCGCGGCGTACGCGGCGGAGCGATCGACCTTGGTCGCGTCTTTCCCGCTGAACGCGCCGCCGCCATGACGGCCCATCCCGCCATACGTATCGACGATAATCTTCCGTCCGGTCAGTCCCGAATCGCCGAGCGGTCCGCCGATAACGAATTCGCCGGTCGGATTAACGTAAATTTTAAGCTCGGCGTCGACGAATTCTTTCGGAAGAACGGGGTCGATAACGTATTTTCGGATTGCGGCTTCGATTTCGTCGTGTTTCCCACGCATGGAAGCGGAATGCTGCGTCGAGATAACGACCGTATCAATCCGCTTCGGTTTTCCGTAGCTGTATTCGATCGTAACCTGGCTTTTTCCGTCGGGAAAAACCCAAGGAAGCGTACCGTTTTTCCGGACTTCTTCGAGCTTCTCGACCAAGCGGTGCGCCAAAAAGGCGGGCATCGGCATCAGCGTTTCCGTCTCGTTACAGGCAAACCCGAACATCATGCCCTGGTCGCCCGCACCGGTATTCAGGAAGGCTTCCTTCGCGTCGACGCCCTTTTTCGCTTCAAGCGATTTATCGACGCCGAGAGCGATATCGGCGGATTGAGTCGAAATCGCCGACAAAACGGCGCAGGTATTTCCGTCAAAACATTTTTCACTCGAATCGTAGCCGATATCTTTGATGACTTCGCGAACGAGGATATCGAAATTGACAAAAGCGTTCGTCGTAATTTCGCCGAAAATCATCGCGAAACCGGTTTTCACCGCTGATTCGCAGGCGACACGCGACATCGGATCGCTCTCGAGGCAGGCGTCAAGGATGGCGTCGCTGATCTGATCGCAGACTTTATCCGGATGACCGGAAGTAACTGATTCGGACGTAAAGTAGAACTTCTCGGAGTTCATAAAAGTAGACATAAAAAATCCTCCATGATAAGAAAACCCCCTCGGCGTCAGAGGGGGCGATAAAATCATTCCCTCTTATCTTCCAGATACCTGTCGGAGTTGGCACCTTAATCATGCTGATCAGGTTGCCGAGGTTTCATCGGGCCGATCCCTCAACCTCTCTGGATAAGAGCGCCTTGCGGGCTGTCGTTAGTTGTGGATATTTAACCATGGCCGACCGCTTCCGTCAATAGCCGACGCGTGAATCGTGACTTGCCTGCGGATCCAAAATTCATCGAATCGACGCAGCGGATTCATCTAAGGTTAATTATCCTTAACTTGGCTTTATCCTCTATAATTGTGAAGAATTGTACAAGAAGAGGAGTTTCATATGATCGTTCCCGCCGACCAGGCCAAGTATGATGAACTGGCTGCGTTCATCCAGACGGTAGACGCGTCCGAAAAATCGTTGATTGCCGTTTTGCATCGAACGCAGACCATCTTCGGTTATATTCCGCAGGACGCTCAGTTGATGATTGCTAAGGCGCTTCACTTGCCGACAGCAAAAGTCTACGGTGTCGTTACATTTTATTCATATTTCACCGAAGTTCCGCGCGGTAAATACCAAATCAGCGTTTGTCTCGGGACGGCCTGCTACGTGAAGGGCGCTCAGGACGTCCTCAAAGCGTTCCAGGATGAATTAGGGATCGGGGCCGGAGAAACGACGAAAGATTTATTATTTTCAATCAGCCAATCGCGCTGCTTAGGCGACTGCGCCAACGCTCCGGTCGTCATGATCAACGACGAACTCTACGCTCAGGTTCATTCAGATGAAGTTCCGGCAATTATCAAGAAAATACGGGAGACAGAAGAGTATGCTTAATTTCGAGTCTTTACGCGCTTTGAAAATAGAAGCGAAAAAGAGATTGGACGCCCGTTTAGCGGACGTCCCGACCGTATATCTTGATGAAACCGGAACGTATAAACTCCGCGGCCCATATTTCGAAAAACAGACACGCATCGTTTTGAAAAATTGTGAAATTATTGATCCGGAAAATATTGAAGAATATATCGCGCTCGACGGTTATAAAGCGCTCGCGGACCTTCTCGAAAAGAACGTTTCGCGACGCGAAATCGTCGACGAAATGGTAAGATCCGGACTGCGCGGACGCGGCGGCGCCGGATTCCCGACCGGACGAAAGTGGGCTGAAGCGTTAAAACATGATGCAGAGCATAAATACGTGATCTGCAACGCCGACGAAGGCGATCCCGGCGCGTATATGGATCGGTCCGTTCTCGAAAACGATCCACATTCCGTTCTCGAAGGAATGACGATCGCCGGGCTCGGAATCGGCGCCGATCAGGGCTATATTTACGTCCGGGCGGAATATCCGAACGCGGTTAAGCGGCTGAATATCGCGATCGCGGCGGCGCATAAAGCCGGGCTGCTGGGGGAGCATATTTTAGGAACGGATTTTTCGTTCGATATCGAACTCCGGCTGGGCGCGGGGGCTTTCGTCTGCGGCGAGGGTACGGCGCTGATGGAATCGATCGAGGGTCGGCGCGGAATGCCGCGGAATAAGGTTTATCGAACGGCGGAACGCGGTCTTTTCGAAAAACCGACGATTATCAACAATGTTGAAACCCTCGCCAACGTTCATCATATCTATCTGAACGGCGCGGATTGGTTTGCCGAAATCGGGACGCCCAAATCGACCGGGACGAAAGTTTTCTCGGTCGTCGGAAAAGTCAAAGACGCCGGGTTGGTCGAAGTCCCGATGGGAACGTCGCTGACGGAAATTATTTACGATATCTCCGGCGGGATTAAGAACGATTTGGCGATCAAAGCGGTTCAGACCGGCGGTCCCTCCGGCGGTTGTATTCCCGCCGACCTGATTCCGACGACGAACGTTGATTTCGAATCGCTGGCGGCGATCGGCTCGATCATGGGTTCGGGCGGTTTGGTCGTCATGGATGAAACCGACTGTATGGTTGATATTTCGCGCTTTTTCATGGACTTTACGGTTGAAGAATCCTGTGGAAAATGTACCCCGTGCCGAATCGGGAATAAACGCGTTTTGGAGATGCTCGAACGTTTTATCGCTGGAAATGGCGAACCGCGCGATTTGTCGCATCTTCAAGAACTATGCGAAATGATTCGTGACACATCCCTTTGCGGATTAGGTCAGGCGGCGCCGAATCCGGTTTTATCGACGCTGAAATACTTCCGCGATGAATACATATCGCATGTCCGCGACAAACGCTGCCCTGCCGGCGTGTGCAAATCGTTAATGACGTACGTTGTACGTGAGAAGTGCGTCGGCTGCGGTTTATGCAAGATCAACTGTCCGGTGAAATGTATTACCGGGGAGCGGAAAACGATGCACCATATTGATCCGAACGCTTGTATCCGCTGCGGCGTTTGCGCCGCGAAGTGCCCGGTTCACGCGATCGAATTAGCCTAAGCGCAGGAAGCGAAAGAAGAAAGGTTATTTAAAAATATGATTACCTTCATGATTAATGACCAGGAAGTAACCGTTCCGGAAGGAACGACGATCCTTAACGCGGCGCGAGAAATCGGGATCAAAATTCCGACCCTTTGTTTCCTGAAAGAGCAGAAAGGCGTTGAATTTCAAAGCGCTTCCTGCCGCGTCTGTATGGTCGAGGAACCGGGAAAGCAGAAGATGCTGGCGGCATGTTCAACCAAAGCCTGGAACGGATTAAAAGTCCGAACCGATACCCCGCGGGTGATCAAAACGCGCCGCCTGATGGTCGAGCTGCTGCTCTCGAACCATCCGAAAGATTGCCTCATCTGTCATAAAAACGGGGACTGCGAGCTGCAGACGCTGGCCGCGGATTCGAACGTCCGGGAGGTTTCGTTTCAAGGCGCGATGAATAAATGCAGGATTGATAATTCGTCGCTTTCGATTGTTCGCGATATGAATAAATGTATCCTGTGCAAACGCTGTGAAGAAGTTTGCAGCAATATACAATCGGTCGGCTGCTTAACCGATGTCGGCCGCGGGTTCCATACTGTCGTCGGAACGGTTTTCGATTGGCCTATGACCGATACGACTTGTACCTTCTGCGGTCAATGTCTGGCGGTTTGTCCAACCGGCGCGTTAGCTGAAGTCGACAACACGAGAAAAGTTTGGGACGCGCTCGTTTCCGGGAAAACGGTCGTCGTCCAGACCGCGCCCGCGGTCCGCGTCGCGTTAGGAGAGATGTTCGGGATGGAACCCGGTTCGGTCGTGACCGGTAAAATGGTCGGCGCGCTGCGCATGTTGGGATTCGATTACGTTTACGATACGAACTTCGCCGCCGACGTAACGATTATGGAAGAAGCCGCCGAATTAGTTCATCGTATGAAGCATGGCGGCGTGCTGCCGATCCTGACTTCCTGCTGCCCGTCTTGGATCAAGTTTATTGAACATAACTTCGGCGATATGCTCGATATTCCTTCAAGTTGTAAATCGCCGCACGAAATGTTCGGCGCGTTAGCGAAAACGTATTTGGTCGACCGGCTCAACATTCCCAGAGAAGATATGATCGTCGTTTCGGTTATGCCCTGCGTCGCTAAAAAGTACGAATCGGCGCGGCCGGAATTATCGGTCGCGGGTCAGTCGGACGTCGATATTGTCATCTCAACGCGGGAACTGGGCCACATGCTGAAAGAGATCGGCGTCAATCTTGAATCGGTCAAGGAAAGCGATTTCGACGACTTCATGGGCGAATCTTCCGGCGCCGGTACGATTTTCGGCGTAACCGGCGGCGTTCTGGAAGCAACGCTGCGGACAGCTTATGAATGGATAACCGGCGAAACGCTCGAAAACGTCGAGTTCGAGGCGATTCGCGGTTTCGAGGACGTCAAAGCCGCGACAATCGATATTCAAGGGAAACCGTTCCGCGTCGCCTCGGCGAGCGGCTTGAAAAACGCGCGCAAATTATTGAACAGCATTCGTTCGGGAGAAGCGCATTTCGACGCGATTGAAATCATGGCCTGTCCAGGAGGCTGTATCGCCGGCGGCGGTCAGCCGTCCGTTCATCAGGATTACTCGATTCTCGAAAAACGCATGGCGGCAATATACGGTATTGACGAAGCCAAAGCCGTTCGCCAGTCGCACAAGAATCTCAGCGTTATCCGATTGTACGAAGAGTTTATCGGCGAACCGTACGGGGAGAAAGCGCACGAGCTGCTTCACACGGAATATAAGTTCCGGAAGAAAATGTAGCTTGAGTTTTTATCGGAATGGAATCGGAGTCCGCGGTGTTTCTCGGACTCCGATTTTTATTCGCCGGCAAGCTCCTGCGATTTTGTTCGGGCAGGATCCTACGAGCCGCGTTCTGGTTCCTATCGTAATAGCCGCATGAATCGGACAGTTTCCCGCGCAGTTTCTTCGTCCATCGCTTTGCCTGCATGAGAGCCAAAGCAATAGCGGCAGGACGTCTGGCACGCTAACGACGGCAAAATCATGAACGTCGGCGCGATCATACGGTATTCCTGTTTCAACCACTTTTCGTCGTTACGGAATCCGAAGATTCCGAAACGTCGGTAAAGAATGGAATAAATTATCCGAATTGCCGCGGTATGGATATTTTTCCTTCCGCATGGCTATCCCGATGATAAACGAGTATATACCAGAAAAAGTCTGCTTCAAAGGGACTCCATCCTGTTGATATCTTTTAAGTTCTTCATTGGCGTTGAGTTCGTCGATCTCATATTTATTATCTGTACGATCACCCTATTGAGATTTTCCCCAATATGAATGAATGCCGGTTTCGACGATTCGGCGACGTTTCTCCCAATCGTCGTCATCAGCGACGGATTTTCTTTGATTAGCTTGATCAGGCGCACTACAGCGGCTCCCCGGATTCCGATCTCTTTTTCCGTATCGGCGCGGATCCGAAATAATTTGCCGGAATTAATAGACAATGCGATTTTTTTCAAATACCTGTTTTTCAAGAGTTTGGCTGTTTTTTCTGTCTATTTGATGATGCCGGTTATTAAGCTCGTGCCGGCGATAAAGGTTAAAAGTCCGATCAGGAAGAACCGTTTCTCATACACGTCGTAGATAACATACCCAATCAATGTGAAAACAGCGACCGCCACATCTTCGTCTTCTATGTGAGACCTGAACCGATTCGTTATCAACACAGACAACAAAAACACTATAACCGTCATGAAAACGTATGAACATGATAAATTCCTAAAATCGTTATGGTCGAAAAACCGGATGGGGCCAGACTCTCCAATGACAACCTCTATTTTCTACAGTCCAGGATTCTTTTTGAGCCTGTAGTATGCAGCGAGCGTACGTTTTCAGCTGACCGCGGCAGGGGAGACCGAATTAAAAAATCCGACACACGCTCCGCATGTCAGATTTTCAAGGGAAGATACCACGAAATAATTCGTCAGAATTACGAGAGAAAATAGTCGTAGAAAGTCTGAATCGCCAAATCGTAGGAATCCAAACGAACAAATTCATTCGGTTGGTGTGCCATATCGGGATCCCCGGGGCCAAATAAAATGACCGGGAAAGTGGCTTTCTCAGGCATCAGAATTGAAGCATCCGTGAAATACGATATACCGATGGAATGGATCGATTTCCTCTGAACTGCCTCGGCGACCTGTCTGAATGAGTGGATTTCCGGATGGCTCGGATCAGATTCGATTAACTTTCGGCGATTCATGATTTCATACGTCACGCTGATATCGGAATACAGATTCGATATCTCACGAATTGACTGCTGGATCTGAGCGAAAATCATTTCATCTGTCAAACCAGGAACCGAGCGGAAATCCATCGTCATTTCGCACGTGTCCGGTATTAAGTTCGAAGCGATCCCTCCAGATAGTCGAGTCATTGCACCACTGGAACGTCCGCCGACAAGATGAGAGAATTGATTCACAAAAGATATCAGTTTTTCGCCAAGCGTAAACGCAGCCGTGATCGCATTTGTCCCCCGTTCCGGATAAGCAGAATGAGCCGTTTTCCCTTTTATTGTGAATTTAAGCCAGAGGCAGCCTTTTTGAACCGCTCCGATTTGTCCGTTCGTAGGCTCTCCGATGATCAAAATATCCGGTTTCCCGATCCAATTTGAGCGCTCCGCTGCAAGTGCGCCTTTTCCGGTCTTTTCTTCATCTGCCGTTCCCAAAAAACGTATTGTCCGTCTTGGCACAATTCCACTGGCCTGAATTTGGCAGATCGCTGCGATCAGCGCTGCCAATCCGCTTTTCATGTCACTCGCGCCGCGGGCGTAAACTCGACCGTCTTTAACCACCGGAACGGATGGATCAGTATCCCAATGCGTAGGATCTCCGTACGGAACCGTATCAAGATGACCGTTTACGGCGATAAAACGATCCGGGTTTGAGCCGCGAATTTCTGCCTGAACGTTTGCCAAACCATCTTCGATCGGAACGACATCCGCCGGAATTGAATATTTTTGAAAATATGAGCGAATAGATTCGGCAAGTTTCCGCTCGTTTCCAGTGCCGTTAACTGTCGGAATGCGCAGGATATCAGACAACAATCGGTATCGTTCACATGAATCCATTTCCACCGCTTTCAATAAAAATTGTTCGGTGTTCCGATATTCGCTTCACAAAAGAATACCCGAACACCGAAATAATCAGCTGTTCAAAAAATCAGAGGGCTTTTACAAGCCAGTTTACGATGCCTTGCCATAAGTCATCATAATGTTTCCAATTGACGAATGCGGGCGGGCCCCAATGCGGCGCACAATCGGAAGCGAAAACGGCGCAGCGTCCCTTACCGCGTTCTGCAAAAGCGATCAACGGATCACCGCCGATCGTGACCGGAACGGTCGCATCCGGCAGTGCGGTCGATTTATTATAGCCAAGGAAAAACGGCCAATCTCCGGTGATTTTACTAAGAGCCGGATGATCCGACACGGCGACCGGAACGATTCCTTCACAATGTTCCTGACGGTCGTCAAACGGTGACAGTTCGACCGGCAAAACATCCTTAACCGCTGTCATTCCCCAGCGTCCTTTCCCGTCGATGCCGGAAAAAGTCATATAACCACCGATCATCAGTAATGCCCCGCCATTCATCACATAATCTCGGATCAAAGCGCAACGGTTCGGGCGCCGTTCGCTTTGCGTAAACGTAGCATTCGGAATCAGGAGTGTATCAGATCCGATATCGGAAAGAATAACGCAGTCATATGTTGCCAACGCTTCCGCCGTAAACGGGAATTGTTCCGCTGCTACGTGGTTCGGCTGGAATTCAAATTCAAATCCGCCCTTTTCAAGCGCAGCTTTCAGCCACTTTTCCCCGGAATCAAAACTTGCCGTTGTGAAAGAGTTAAACCCTTTCACGTGGTTCACGCAACTTGACCAGGATTCTCCTGCTAATAGAACCTTTTTTGCCATATTTTTCTCCTATATCAATCCTTTATTTTCCCCATTCGAGGATCATTTGAGCATACACTAAGATCGCTTTCAAATAACTCTCGATGTTCAAAAATTCATTAACTGTATGACATTCCTTCATGCTTCCGGGTCCATACTGCAGCGTTGGGCAGCCGGCAATATTTCGCCATGTTCGGCAATCGTTTCCGAATGGGAAGCCATTGATTTCGGGATTCTTTCCAGAAACGCTGCGGTACGCACATTGAAACGATTCAACGAATGGATGATCTGTTTCCATTTCGAACGCACCGCCGGCTTGATAGATGGAAATTTTTGGGCGGTGATCCTTTAGCCACTCGTCGCCGTCACAACAACGATCGATCACACCCTCATACTCCTTCTTCATCTTCTCAAAATCGAATGCGTTCGGCAAATAATGGACGCAGGTTTTAAAACAACAATAATCGGCAACTGTCGAACCGGCGGTCCCGCCCGAAATGACCCCAACGTTTGAAGTCGGTGCGGGCAGATAAGGATGACGGTAAAGCATTAGCCATTTATGTTCCTGCTCTTCGATTGCGCGGATGATCTTCATCGCTTTTTCTATCGCCGAGACGCCGAACCATTTTGAACCGGAATGAATCGCCGATCCTTCGACTTCGACTTTGAAAAAGATAAAGCCCATCAATGCCACGATGATTTTATCGTCGGAAGGTTCGCATACGATGACGCCATCTGCCTTTTGCCCACGCATAGCAGCTTGAATTGATCCATTCCCACCGCCTTCTTCGTCGCAAACTGAAACAATTTTAACGTCGAAAGGAAGCGGGATTGACGCGTCCTTGAGCAACTGGAGCGCCATCAGCGCGGCCATCAGTCCGCCTTTCATATCACAAACACCGCGTCCAAAAATTTTTCCGTCCCGAATTTCGGGTTTAAACGGCGGCGTTTCCCAATCCGCATCATTTCCGGGCGGCATCACGTCCACATGCCCATTGAACAGTAAGGATCGCTCGGACGTTTCCCCCTTAAACGAGGCATAAACGTTATAGCGGTCCTTGTAATTATGGCCGGGATTTCCTTCCTGATGTTGACTGAGCGCGGCTTGAACCGTTTCTTCAACCATTTGATCTCTTTCGATTCGGTCTGCGCCCATTTCGGCCATCAGCGAAATAAGGTATTCCTGTCCGGCGGCTTCCCGACCACCTTCAATCCCATGTCCGATAACTTGCGTATCGATTGAAACAAGATCCAATAACCGCTGAATATATTTTTCTTGATTTGCGTCTAAGCATTTTCGAAGTTGATCAATCATAAGAAACCGTTTTCAACTGTAATAGCGGATACATTCCTCAACAATATTCCAGAATTTTTCCTGATCCAGTTTTATCGCGACCTCGGAATTCGGTGTCTTTCCGGTAACCCCGAAATAATCACAGAGCGTCCGTCCATAACAACGCTCGCTTCTTAATTCGATTTCGGTGAACATCGGCTTTGTTTCGATGCAGCTCGGATCAATTAAATACGCGATCGTTGTCGGATCATGCAGCGGGCCGCCTTCCCATCCGAAGATTTCTTTTTGCGTTTTTCCGAAGAATTCCATCAAATCGCAGAATAACTTTGATGCGCGGTTATTAATCTTTCGCATCCGCTCAACAACCGTAGGATAGCAAAGAGCCTGGCGAGTCAGATCGAGTCCATTCATGACGATCGGACGTTTGCTGGTAAAAACAACGTTCGCCGCTTCAGGGTCAGCATAAATATTGAATTCCGCCGCCGGGGTCATGTTCCCCAATTGGTAACTTCCGCCCATTAATACGATCTGCTGAATCTTATCAACGATACGCGGTTCCATCCGCATCGCCATCCCGATATTTGTTAACGGCCCAACCGGAACAAGTGTAATATCGCCGTCCGAAGCCATAAGTGTATTGATAATGAAATTCACCGCGTGCTCCGGTTCCGGTTTTTTCGTCAGTTCGTCAAAAATCGGACCGTCCAAGCCGGTTTTACCATGAATGTTCGCGGCGATAATCTGTTCTGTTCGACACATGGGAAGGCTGCATCCTTCATAAACCGGAACGTCCAAATCGAGGAATTGGCAGACGTTCAGGGCATTTCGCAGCGTTTTCTCTAAAACCTGGTTCCCGGCAACTGTGGTGATACCCAACAGCTCGATTGATGGATGTTTCGCCGCCATCAAAATCGCAACGGCGTCGTCATGCCCCGGATCGCAATCTAATATAATTTTTCGCTTAATCATGATTCTCCTTTAGTATTCAATTAATATGTCGGTTTGGCGTTTAAATTCTTTGTGTATCGGGGCAGACTGCTCTTCGCCCGCTGTTCACGAATTAATTTACTACGCATCGAAACCGTTAACACCAAAATCGTTATCACGTATGGAAGCATGAGGATAAACTGATTCGGAAGTCCGTAAGCCTGCAGTCGTGAGCCGATTGAATCCGTCAATCCAAACAACAGGCAGCCGATCCATGTCCATACCGGGTTCATCGATCCGAAAAACATTGCGGCGACGCCCATAAAACCACGTCCATTTGTCATGTTTTCCGTAAACATCTGTGAATAACCGGTCGACAGATGAGCTCCCGCCATGCCGCCAAGTAACCCGGAAAAGATCATGACTTGGTATTTCATGCTGCGAACGTTTATCCCTGCAGTTTCAGCTGCCATTGGAAATTGTCCGACGGCACGAAGATGGAGCCCCCATGTCGTTCGATACAAAACGAACCACATATAGAAAACGGTAATGATCCCCACGACTTCCATCAATGACCAATTATTTAATAATTTGTTGAGAACCGGATTGGCAGCTAAAACGGGAATCTGAATCTTTGGAATCGGGATTAGCTTAGGATTCGTAAACGTTCCGTATGTTCCGAGCCATTGTTTGATTCCGAACTTTGTAAACGCCAACGCTAACATATTAATCGCCGTACCGATCGCACAAATATCGGCATTGAAGCGAATCCGCCCAACGGCCATAATCAACGAGACGAAGACGCCGGCAATCATCGCCAGCAAGATTGCAAGGAGCCAGCTTCCGGTATAGTAGTTGACACAAACTGCTACGAACGCACCGGTTAACATGATTCCTTCCGTCCCGATATTTAAGATATCGGCATTTTGCGTAATAACCGCAGCCAACGCGGCAAACAGAATCGGCGTTGAGGCCCGAATCATTGCATAAATCAGAGAATAATCGAAAACACTCGTCAGCATCGTTGCATCCTCCTATTTTCCCGTCTTTTCAGATTTGAAGGATTTAGTCTTTACCCAATCTGTCAAGGAAGTAAACATCGTTTCCATACAGGCAAAGATAATAAAGATTGCGATAATCATGTCCACGACCGACTTCGGAACACCGGTAAAACGTTCCATCCCAAGCGCACCCGATTTTAAAATCGACAGGAAAAACGCCATGACCGGAACCAACCGAATATCGCTTTTGACAATTAATGAAGCCAACATGCCATCAAAAGCAAGATTGTTCGAAAAGTTATCCAGGAAATAATTGTAGACGCCCAAAACCTCGATTGCGCCGGCAATTCCGCCGAGCATTCCGGAAATCATCATTGCGCGGAGCATCGTTCGTTTTGGGTTGATGCCGATAAATTCCGCGTTTTTCATATTTGAGCCAACCGCGGTGTAACGATATCCTTCCGTCGAATGGTTCATCAGCCAGAAAAGGATAATGACGATGACAAGCGCGATAAATAAACCGGTATTAGCTTGACTCGGTTTCATAAACTGGGTTAGTTTGACATCATTAACAACCATCGGCGTCTGAGGAACGCCCGTTTTCGCAGAAAAGGGACCGTTTACCAAATAAGATGTGATGTATTTCGCGACATAATTCATTAAAATCGTGACGCAAACTTCATTAACACTCCAATTAGCTTTCAGGAAAGCGGGAATTAAAGCCCATGCCACACCGACGATCGCGGCAGCGGCAAAACAAAAGACAATGTGCAGTGGACCGGGTAATCTGACAAAATTGTAACCGACCCATGCGGCGGTCATCGCACCTAAATAAAGTTCGCCTTCAACACCGACGTTGAATACGCCGACGCGCGAGGACAGCGCGAAAGCCATCGCGGTTAATAGCAACGGCACAAATTTTTGGAGTGTTGTACCGAGATTCAGTTTGCCTACGAAAGCACCGCGGAAAAGCTGAAGATAGGCTTCGAGCGGATTATGCCGCAGCGCGAGCATCAATACTGCACCAATTAGTAGCGAGACGATAATCGTCATCAACAAGTTAAAATACTTTGTTACCTGCTTCATGATTACGCCTCCTTGTTCATCAGTTCCGGCGTCTGACCGAGCATCAGAAGCCCGACAATTTCCTCCGTCGCTTCCGCTGCATTCAGAATTCCCATAATTCGTCCCTCATACATGACGGCAATTCGATCGGAAAGGGCAAATATTTCGTCCAAGTCTGCGCTGACTAACAAGATGCCTTTTTGATTCTCTTTCGCTTGGTTCAGGATTCTGCGAATTGATTCGATCGACCCGATATCAACGCCGCGGGTTGGTTGCGAAGCGATCAGGAGGTTGCCATCCGCGTCGGCTTCACGAGCAACGACAACTTTTTGCGCGTTTCCACCGGAAAAAGAGGCTACCGGAAGATCCGAATCGGCCGGACGAACGTCAAATTTCGCGACTAATTTATCCGCGTAAGCTTTTACCGCACTCTGATTTCGAAATAAGCCATTCGCAAACGGTTTTTCGTCCAAGCGCACTGCAATCAAATTTTCCTTGACCGTCAAACTGCGGTTTAAGCCGCGTAAATTGCGGTCCTCAGGAATATGCGCTAAACCGGACTTTCGAATATCTTTCGGCGATTTATTCGTAACCTCCGCTCCGCGAACGAAAACTTTCCCTCGTTCAACTTTTCGTAATCCGGTAATTGCTTCGATTAACTCGCTTTGTCCGTTGCCGTCAACGCCGGCAATACCGACAATCTCACCTGCATGTACCTTGAGTGAAACATCCCGAATTTTTGAAAGTTCCTTTTCCCCGGACGTCCAAATGTTTTCAACGCTTAGAACAACTTCGCCTGGATTAGCTTGAGGATGATCGATATTTAAAAATACTTCGCGTCCGACCATCAATTTTGCTAGTTCGGGGATCGAGGTTTCGGTTTTGTTCACCGTAGCAATGTGCTTACCTTGACGCATGACCGTAATCCGGTCGGAAATCGCCATAACTTCGTTCAGCTTGTGCGATATGAAGATAACCGATTTCCCGGATTCGGTCAGGTTTCGTAATATTTCAAACAACTTTTCCGCTTCCTGCGGTGTCAGGACCGCTGTCGGTTCATCGAGTATCAAAATATTTGCGCCACGGTAAAGCGTCTTGATAATTTCGACACGCTGCGCTTCGCCTACAGAAATCTGATTGATAAACTTATTCGGTTGGACGAACATGTTGTAGGCATCAATATAGTGTTGAATTTCCCGGCGCGCCTGTTCAAAATTGATCCGTCCGAAATTCTTCGGCTCGAATCCGAGAATAATATTCTCCAGTACGGTCATGTTATTAACCAACATGAATTCCTGATGAACCATGCCGATTTCATGTTTTATCGCTAACTTCGGCGTCATTTCCACAATCAACTCGTTTTGTATTTTGATTTCGCCGTTGTCTAAAGGATAAATCCCGTAAAGGATTTTCATCATCGTAGATTTACCCGCGCCGTTTTCTCCGATCAAGGAATGAATCTCACCCTTTTTCAGATTAAACTGTCCTTGACTTACCGCTTGAACGGCTCCGAATCTTTTATCGATATTATTCATTTCAATGATAAATTCATCATCCATATTACCGTTCCTTTCTATACGTCTTCTGCTGTTTCCAAAGACGGGATTTTCTGCCTGTTCTCAAAATACTTTTCGATTCAATCCGATCGTTACGCCCGGATATCAAGCGAAAGCAAAAATGGGGAAAAAAAACAGTCTATCTTTTTATGGAAAGACTGCTTTTTTTCAGCTTTCAGGAAATTATCCGGATTTATTTACGTCCGAAACCTTCATAGGCGTCAACAACAATTTCTCCAGAACGGACTTTCGCTTCCAATTCAGCGATTTGTTCCGGAAGATCAGCCGGGAATTTATCCCCCAACGCTTCCTTCATGACCGAGAAGTCAGTCAGGCTGACACCGCCGTTATTGATATCTAGATAGGTTGTCGTATTTCCGGTGAAGGATCCGTCAACCAGAGACTGGATCGCTAAGAAAGTACCCTGATCGACGCGTTTCACCATCGACGTCAGGATTGAGCCTGGATAAACGTCATCCTGATTCATGTCAACACCGATCGCATATGAGCCGGCTTCCTTCGCGGCATCAAGAACGCCTTGACCGGTTCCGGAAGCGACGTTCATGACAACATCGGCGCCTTGGCTGTACTGCGCCAACGTCAATTCTTTCCCTTTGAGCGGATCGTTAAAAGAACCGGCAAAGGATTGTAGGATTTTGATTTCCGGATCGATATATTCCGCGCCCTGCTTATAGCCGGTAAAGAAATCGGCAAGAACGGGAATATCCATCCCACCAACCCAGCCGATAATCTTTTCTTCATTGATACCGGGGATGTCCGTCTTTGTCGTAAATATCGCCGCCGCTGCGCCGGCAAGAAACGAACCTTCATTCTGCGCGAAAGTGGATGAAACGATGTTATCACCCGGAACAACGCCATCAATAATCGCAAATTTCTGATCCGGGTATTCCGGGCAATGTTTCGCCATGATATCCTGGAACTGGGTGGAAACGCCGATAACCATATCGTAACCTTCGGCGGCCATGGCGACGAAGTTCGATTCCCATTCCGCAGGTTCCGCGGATTCAAGCTCTTTCAATTCGATTCCGAATTCATCAACAGCGCGCAATGCGCCTTCGTGTGCAGAATCGTTGAACGATTTATCGCCTAAATAGCCGGAATAAATCAACGCGACGCGCAGCGGTTTATCTTGGGCAGGAATTGAAACGGCAAACGAAACCAGCAACACAAACGTAAGACAAACTATCAAAGCTTTTCTCATCTTTGATCCTCCAAGAGTTTATAAAAATGCTTGAAATAAATTGCTGATATCGATCATACCAATGGCCAAATCGAGTGTCAAGCCTGATTAAAATAATGCGGGTAATGTTACCCATGTGATAAATGTAATATGATGATTCCTTTAGTTGTTGAGGCCAATCGAGCTGGTTTTCTTCAGACTCCATGAAATTTCTGCCCGCCGTAACAAAAACCGGGCGCAGCCGCCCGGGCCGATTCGATAATACAATCCGCGTCTTTATTTCGTCTTTCCGTCCAATCGTTCCAGCGTCTCCTCGATCAGAATCAGCGCGCGCGGAAGATGGAAACACCCTTTAAAAAGGTTCCCTTTGCACGGCGGATCGGTCGGCGTCCCGTCGCGGCGCAGATACCCGTACCATTCGCCGAATTCCGGATCGGCGAAATGGCGGAAACTGTAGTCGTCCGCCTTGACGAACCAATCCCAATACCGCGTCTCGCCGGTTAATTCGTAGAGCATCAAGCTGCTGATCAGCGTTTCGGTCATCGGCCACCACAATTTCATATCGTGTTCGAGCTGTTCCGGGGGAGCTCCAAGCGCGTCGGTAAACGCTAAAATCCCGCCATATTCTTTATCCCAGCCAATCTCAATCGCGCGGTCGAAGATCTTAGCCGCCTTTCCAGCCAACGCGCCATCGTTCGTCAGCTTTGCCTGGTTGAGCAGGAACCAAACCGCCTCGATCGTATGCCCCGGATTGATCGTCCGTCCGCCCGCCGCTTTGGGCATAAACGCTCCGTCAATTCCTACCGCTTCCAGAAAGACGCCGAATTCCTCTTTATAGAAATAACGGAAGATATCGTCGCAGAGCGCATTCGCATTCCGATGGTAAAGGACGGCGCGTTCCGGATCGCAGTCAAGCATGACATGAGATACGTTCAGCATAATCATCGGATTCGCAAAGGCTCGCATCGCGCGCGTCTCGCTATAAACTTTAGGCGTAATCTTAAAGGGATCGGCGGTTGGATCAGCGTAGATTTTCATCAGAAAGTCGTAATACCGCCGTGCCGTTTCGAGCGCTTTCCGATCGCCGAACGATTTAAATACCTGCGCGTTGGCAATAATATAAAACGTTTCGCTGAAGAAATAACGCCGTTTTCGCAGCGGTTTCCCCTCGCGCGTTAGAGAAAAATACATCCGTCCATCGGACGGATCGATGCCATGATCGGTTAAAAAGTTTAGGCAGCTGTAAGCTGCGTCTTTCCATTCCGCCCGCTCCCCGTATTTTTCACAAACGAGCGATAAAACCCAGGCGGCTCGACCGTTCAGCCAACCGCTCTTATCGTCGACATAGCGGTTCCCGTAACGGTCAAGATACGTCGCCATTCCGCCATATTCGCGATCTATACCGTTCTTTAACCAGAACGGAATACAGTCATCCAAAAGCACGTCGCGATACTTTGCGCGGTATTTTGAAAAAAGTTCTTTATTCATAGAGCGGTCCTTTATCCATAACGTATAATTAATTAAGGCGGGTTAACTATAATGCATTTCTCAAACAGCAGGTCTTTTCAATCAAAGAGGAAACGATGAACGAAAATCAGAGTCGCAATTTCGGGATTAAAAATTTTATCCGACTGGTGAGTCATCAGTTTAGCGTTACCGTCGGCGTCAATCTGTTGATGATTTTGACGATGAGATTGATTTTGTATATTCCCGCTTCGTTAGCCGCCGGCGCTTTTTTTATGCTCGAGTATTGTGGGTCTAATGCTGTTACAATTATTAACGATATTCCGGAGCCGGGGAATCCCGACTTTTTGGAAAATCTCTTTATTTTTTGAATCCTCATGAATCGCAGTTGAAAGAAAATTGAATCTTTAACTCATGAGGCTCGATTCCGCGCTGCACTCGCTGTATCTGAAATGATGCTGATCGATACGCCGCGGTAAATTACAGCGCGCAGCGCAGCCGCTCGTCTCCTTCAAAATCAAGCCGCATCCCTTCTTCCAATCCGACTTTCGCTTCATACCCGAGCAACTCTCGAGCCAGCGTCAGATCGGCGCACATGCGGTCCGGGCCGCCGACACGTTTCTGATTGAAAACGATTTCCGGTTGGTGTCCGGTAATCCGGCAGGCCATTTCGCAAACCTGATTAATCGTCGTTTCACGACCGGAGCCGATATTAATAACCGTTTCGTTCGGATTTTTCAGTTTCATCGCCGCGATCAGCGCGTCCACAACGTCGGTAATATAAACGAAATCGCGCGTCTTGGTTCCGTCGCCATGAATCACGATCGTTCCTTTCGCCGCCGCCTGTTTAAGAAACGTCGGGATGACGGCTGCATGGGAAAATGAGAAACCCTGACGCGGACCATAGGCGTTAAAGATGCGTAAGCAGACCGCTTCCAGACCCCATAAACGCCCAATCGTATTAATATAATATTCCGAAGCTAATTTCGAAACCGCGTAAGGAGAGGCCGGTTTCGGTTTCGTCGTATTTTCGTTCAACGGCTGACGGCTTTGGATACCGTAGATTGCGCCGGACGAAGCGAAAATCAATCTGTGACTCCCAACGTCGCGCATCGCTTCTAAAAGCGTCACGGTTCCCCCGACGTTGACGCGTTCAAATTCGCGCGGATAAAGAACCGATTCAGGAACGACGACGCGCGCCGCTAAATGATAAACACAGTCGACATCATGCAAAAGCTGCCACAACAGTTCGCGATTATTGATATCGCCGCGGACAAGTTTGACCTCCGCCGATAAAGACTCAGGGTTCCCGGTCGAGAGATTATCGAATCCGACGACCGTATGCCCCTGCGTAATTAATTCATTCGCCAAGTGGGTACCGATAAAGCCGGCCGCGCCTGTGACAAACACTTTCATGATTATCTTTTCTCGTTTCGATCGTTATACTCGGCTTAATTTTACGCGCTTATACAAGGTTCGCAAAGCCCGGATTCCAAAGATGAAGGATTAAAAAAAGGCGTACCATTTTTCGATACGCCTTCCGCTTATCACGGCAATAGGGCCGGATTATTCTTCCGTCAACGTGTCCAAATCGGACATCAGCGCGTCCCAGTCCATTTCGGAGTACGCCATCGAATCAACGCGGCGAACCGACAATCCGATACGATGGTTAGCGGGATCAATCTTGATAATCCGCAACGTAATTTTATCGCCTTCCTTAAGAACTTCCTTCGCATGTTCGATACGCTTGTCGCTGATCTCGGAAATATGGATCAACCCTTCGAAAGCGTCGTCGAGTTTCGCAAACGCGCCGAATTTGGTTAAACGCGTAATAACGCCTTCAACAAGCTGGCCGACCTGATATTTTGCGACCTGGCTGCTCCAAGGGTCGTCTTGAGTCTGGCGGATCGATAAGCCGATACGATTCTTTTCTTTATCGACGCTGATGACCTTGACTTTAACTTCCTGCCCGACCTGAAGCGCATCGGCAGGTTTCTTGATATGATCCCAGGAAATTTCGGAAAGATGAACGAGTCCGTCCGCCATACCGTTGATGTTGATGAAAGCGCCGAAATCGGCGAGACTTGCGACGCGTCCGCTTAGGATTTCGCCTTCGGTCAGTCCGTCGATCATCTTCTGTTTTAAGGATTCGCGCGTTTCGGAGCTGGCCTGACGTTCCGAGAAGATCAGGCGGCGGCGTTCGCGGTCAACTTCAATAATGCGAATACGGATCGGTTGTCCGACCATCTTGCCCCAGCGCTGTTCCGGGGTGTCGCCGCTCATCTCCATACGGCGCGATAAAGCGATCTGTGACGCCGGGACAAAGCCGCGCAGCGTCTCGAAATCGACGATCAAACCGCCCTTGTTGTAACCGCTGACGACGGAATCAATCGCTTCCTTTGAAGCCATCGCGTCTTCGGCTTTTTTCCAGACCTGTTCTTCGTAAGCTTTCGTATAAGACAAAACAAGGTTCCCGTTTTGGTCTTCCGGATCGATAATATAAACCAGGATCGGCTGATCGATTGCGAACGATTCAAGAACCTCGCTCGGAATTGATTCTAATTCCCGACCGGTAATCACGCCTTCCGATTTCGTGCCAACGTTGACTAAAATCTGATCGGGAGTAATGCTGGCGATTACGCCTTCTCGAGTTTCGCCTTTTTTGGGGAAATCGATGCTAATCCCTTCGTCAAGAAGGGTTTCAAAGTCAAATGATTCTTTTTCAGAACCAATCGGGGAAACGGAATGTTCCATCTTTACTAACTCTCCAACAAAACAATTTATCTAACCATTATACGCCTTAAAAAGAATGTTTGCAAGTTGAAAAGACAAATTGTCTGCGTTTCAAATATCCATAGTCAAGAGAAAAGACGATCCGGCAAAAGAAAGTATAGACAGTTGCTGAATTGACAACAAAAAAAGGGAGTTCCTAAAATGAGTTTGCTGCATCAAAAGGAGGAACTTCCTATGACAAATAATGTCAACATCAGAGTATAACCTTTACGATCGAAAACGAAAAGGGGAAGGTTTTTAGCGAAGTCTTGCATGGCGAATCGGACGGCATATTATCCGGTCGCAAAAGGATACGGCAGGGCGATCGCCTATACGGGCGAAGTCCGGCTGTCCGGAAACAGAAAACAGTTGGGAAATAAGCTGACGCTTGCCGCAGTCGACGTATCAACCTTTTATAAAGATCGGAAAAGCATCCGCCCCGTTTTACAACTTCTTTAAGAATATAATCAATCCGAAGGGCCTTCCTTAATTCCATGGAAATTTGAAACAGACACGTAAAGCGCGTATCGTTTAATGTGAATAGTTTGTGATATTGTCTCGGAGAATATTTTTGGAAGTTGAAATTATTTTGATCATATCCGGGTTCTTCTTCCGCTTATCACGAAGTTAGTTTATTTTGGCATACCTTATAAGTGGTTCGTTATTTGCGGAAGATTATTGCGCATAATGTCACGAAAGGTCATTCAGCAGGCTTTAAAAATCTACATAAATAGGTGAGGCTA
>DAOUFC010000127.1:0-12571 GCA_034430295.1 Flexilinea sp. | reverse complement strand
GTCCCACATGCCCGCCGGGAATTCTTTCGTTTTCGAATACTCGTTGCAGGCTTCCGTCGTAATCGTAAAACCGGCCGGAACGGGAACGCCGATTCGCGTCATTTCTGCGAGGTTCGCGCCTTTCCCGCCTAACAGACCGCGAACATTGTCCCAAACACCGCCGCAGTACGCTTCAGCCTTTTGGACTTCGCTGAATAAATAAACCCACTTTTTATCAGTCATTCGTATTCCTCCGGGATTGAATTAATAGATGGTTTAGACATAGTTTAAAGTTAATCAATTGTACCATGATATACGAAAAAGACGCTTGAGGCATCTGAATTCAGGAAATCTGAATCTAATTTCCAATAATTTTTTTCCGCCATTCGGAACTTTTCCTCAGGATACGTTCAGAACCTGAAATCACCCGCTTTGAAACGGTAACCGACGCCATGAACCGTCTCAATCATCTTTGCGGTATCGCCGAGTTTACGGCGAAGCGACCAAATATGAGCATCGACAGTCCGCGTCTCGCCGAAAAAGTCGAAACCCCATATTTCAGCCAAAAGCTTTATCCGCGTATGTGCCTGACCGGGATTCGCCGCCAAATACGTCAGCAGCGCATACTCCTTCGCGGTCAAATCAATCGCCTTTCCAGAAACTTCGACCCGCTTTTCCCGGCGATAAATTCGCAGCGGGCCGAACGCGCAAAGACTGGAAAGATCGGACGGCGCTGAATTCGCGCTCATTTTTCCCCGCTTGACCATGAATTCATTTCAGATCCTGCTGTTTCCCGGTAATCGCGAACTCGACCCAACCGCCGATATTTACCGCATGATCGCCGATCCGCTCAAGATATTTCGCGATCATCAACAGATCAACCGCGACTTCGCCCAACGCCTTCCCGCCGGCGTGATAATCTGTCGTCGAAATCATCTCGACCAATTCGTTCCGAACCGTATCGAACAGGCCGTCGACAACGTCGTCGTAATCCATCACAGCCTGAGCCATTTCAAGGTCACGCTGGACAAAAGCGGTAATCGCGCCGTTAACCATGTCGACCGTCGCATGCGCCATTTCCTTGATATGTCCCATATTGACATGGATTTTTCTCATGGATCCGCTGCGGACGATCTCGGCGATATCGCTGGCCTGATCGCCGATCCGCTCCATATCGGTAACCATTTTCATCGCCGCAGAAATCAGGCGCAAATCGGAAGCGACCGGCTGCTGCTGCAGCAGTAATTTGTAGCAAAGACCGATGATCTCGCTGTCTATCTCATTAATTTCATCCTCGAGATAGATAACCTCGTTCGCCAGGAACGGATCCGAATTCAAAAGCGAATTTGTAGATTTCAAAATCGCTTCTTCGCAAAGCCCGCCCATCCGGACCAATTCCGAATTGAGCAACGCCAATTGTTCGGTAAAATGAACGCGCATCAGCCAAACCTCCCCGTAATGTAATCTTCCGTTTTTTGATGTTTCGGCATCGAAAACAACTGCTCAGTATCGTTCAACTCAATCACTTCGCCCATCAGGAAAAAAGCCGTCTTATCCGAAATACGGACTGCCTGCTGCATGTTGTGCGTGACGATAACGATCGTATATTTTTCCTTCAGTTCGATCGCCAGATCCTCAATCTTGGAAGTCGAAATCGGATCGAGCGCCGAGGTCGGCTCGTCCATCAGCAAGACCTCGGGTTCAACCGCTAACGCGCGCGCGATACAGAGACGCTGCTGCTGCCCCCCGGAAATTCCCAAAGCGCTCTTTTTCAACCGATCCTTTAATTCATCCCAAATCGCCGCCGAACGCAGCGATTTCTCGACAATCTCGTCCAGCTTTCCTTTTGCAAAGACGCCGTGCGTCCGCGGGCCGTAAGCGATATTATCGTAGACGCTCATCGGGAACGGGTTCGGCTTTTGAAAAACCATGCCGACCCGTTTCCGCAGGATGTTAACATCCATATTCCCGTAAATATCTTCGCCGTCGAGCCGGATCTTCCCGCTGATACGGACGCCCTCAACCAAGTCGTTCATGCGGTTCAGCGTTTTCAGCAGCGTCGATTTTCCGCATCCTGAAGGTCCGATAAAGGCGGTTATTTCATTCGCCGAAATCGGCAGATTAATCATTTTGAGGGCCTGAAAAGCGCCATAATACAGATCTAAATTTTCGACCAGAATTTTTTCCATGGAACCGTTTCTCTTGAATAACCCGGCGCCGATCAATTCCGCGTCAATCGCACGGCGACGAACGAAGACAGCATATTAAGCCCTAAAACCAATACGATCAGAACGACCGCCGTCGCGTACGCCTGATTGACGTACAAACCTTCCTGCGTCAGCGCGTATAAATGGACCGAAAGCGTTCTTACGGACGAAAAGAAGCCGGTTGGAACGGCGGCGACAGACCCTGCGGTATAAAGAAGCGCTGCCGTCTCGCCGACGATCCGCCCTGTACTCAATATAACGCCGGTCAGGATTCCCGGAATCGCCGTCGGCAAAACGATCACAAACACAGTCCGCATTTTTCCCGCGCCTAAACCGAACGATCCTTCCCGATACGAGTCAGGAACGGCGATCAACGCTTCTTCTGTCGTTCGCATCATGACCGGCAGAATCATGATCGCCAGCGTAAACGCGCCCGCCAAAAGCGAATAGCCCCAACCTAAAAATGAAACAAAAAACAACAAGCCGAACAGCCCGTAAATAATCGACGGAATTCCCGCCAGCGTCTCGGCCGTCAAGCGCACCAGCTTCACAAATCGGTTCCCGCGCTTTGCGTATTCGACTAAATAAATCGCCGCGAAAATCCCGATCGGGCCGGCAATAACCAGCGCCATCAAAGTCATTAAAACCGTGTTGATCAGCGCCGCCGTCAGCGAAACGTTCGTTGAAGTATATTCCCATTCAAACAAGCTCAAATTCAGGTTGGGAACGCCTTTTACGAAAATATAGCCGAGAATAAACAGGAGGAACCCGACCGTCAGCGCCGCGGCGGCGTAAACGACCAGCGCGATCAAGCCCGAGAGCGGATCGTTCCGATACGCTTTCAATCGATCTAAAAATTCGGAACGCCTCGGCGCGAGATCCGATTGCGACGGATTTTTCACCGATTTTTCGCTCATACCGCTTAGCCCTTCCGATTAGCCAACGTGAAACTGAAATTGATAATCAAGATAAACACAAACAAAACCGCTCCGGTCGCAATCAAAGCTTCGCGATGAAGCTCGGCGGCATACCCCATCTCGATCACAATATTCGCCGTCAACGTCCGGACGCCTTTCAAGATACCGTTCGGCAGACGAGGCTGATTACCGGCGACCATGATGACCGCCATGGTTTCGCCAATCGCCCGCCCGATACCTAAAACGATCCCGGCGAAGACGCCGGATTTTGCCGCCGGCAGCAGGATAAACAGCGAGGTTCGTTCATGCGAACTGCCGAGCGCCAAGCCGCCTTCATAATAACTGCGCGGAACGGCTCGGATTGCCGACTCGCTGACGTTAATAATCGTCGGCAGGATCATAACGCCCAACAGCAGCGACGCAGTTAGGATACTGTTTCCATGACCGCCAAAGGTCCGGCGGACCCATGGAACGAGGACGACCATACCGAAGAAACCGTAAACGACAGAAGGGATTCCCGCCAGGAGTTCGATCGCCGGTTTAACCAAGCGGTAGAGAGACTTCGGACAGAATAACGCCAAAAACAGCGCCGAAAGGATCCCGATCGGAACGCCGACCAGAACCGCTCCGGCGGTAACGTAAAGGCTTCCGAGAATCATCGGGAAAATCCCATACAGATCGTTCGACGGACACCAATTTCGTCCCAACAGAAATTCACTCGGACCGATTTTCGCAATCGCCGGGAACCCGTTCGCGAACAAAAAGACGCAAATCAGGAAAACCGCTAAAACGGATATCAACGCGCTGAGCATAAACACAACGCGCATCCGGAATTCCTTATCGAGAAGCGTATTTTTTCCTCCTGATTTAAAAGATTTCATCCTCCTCCAAAATCGGCTTATTTTCCGGATCGCCCGCTCGGGAAAATTACGGTAGAAAACCGAACAGCCGGATCAGCGCGGCGACACAACCGCGACATCATCCCAGGTAAGCGCCAGTCCTTCAAAAATCGCTTTGACTTGATCGAAGCTGACCGATTCTAACGGATTCTCACGGTTAACGATAACCGCGATCCCATCATGGGCGATCTCGACCGGGAAAAGCGCCTCTTTCTCGGAATCTTTGAGCGGTCGGGAAGCCATACCGATATCCAGAATTCCCTCAGCCGCGTTCAACATGCCCGTCGTCGAATCGGATTGCTGAATTTCGATTTCAACGCCGGGGTTAAGAACCCGATAAGCTTCCTTCAACTTTTCCATAACCGGACTGACCGACGACGAACCGCCGATAACGACTTTTCCGCTCAGTCCTTCCGTAACCCGGTACGATCCATCGGAAACGGCGACATACTTTACGTTTTGGATAACCGCCCGGCCTGCGCTGCTCCGGATGAAATTCAGGAAATCGCGCGCCGCCGGCGAAACGTCCGAACGCGTCGCGGCGATAAACGGACGCGACAATCGATAGTCTCCTGATTGAATCGTTTCGACCGAAATTTCCGTCCCGTCAATATTCAGCGCCTTGACCGTCCCGTTCAGCGATCCGAGCGAAATATATCCGATCGCGCAGGGATTCTGCGCAACGATTGTCATAACGATATTCGTCCCGTTAGCGATAATCGCTTCAATCGAAGTTAAATCAACCGTCTGTCCGTTCAAATCTTTCGCGCGGATTCCCGTCACGTCGACAAACGCGCCGCGCGTACCGGAGCCGTCTTCCCGCGAAACGAGGACAATTTCGGACCCGGGATTAAAGATCTCGGGAGCCGCGCAGCCGAACAGCAGGCAAGACAAAAAAACCGTAAGCAGAACGTAATAGAAACGTCGGTTCAAACATGCCCCGCAGTCAAAATTAACGCTTCGGAACAATCTCGATCCAATAGCCGTCTGGATCCGAGATAAAGTAAATCCCCATTTCCGGATTTTCGTAACAGACGACGCCCATTTCCTTATGCTTTCGGTACGTGGCATCATGATCATCGGCGACCAGCGCCAGATGATATTCTAAATCACCGAGATTATACGGTTCGGTTCGATCGCGAAGCCAGGTTAATTCCAAGCGGAATCCGGTTTTCCCATCCCCTAAAAATACAAGTTTGAAAGATCCGTCTTCCGCTTCTTTCTCACGAATCGGAGCCAATCCGCAAGCGTCTTTATAAAACGCCAGACTCTTTTCCAAGTCAAACACGTTGAAATTAAAATGATCAAACGTCAGCATTTTCAATCCTTTCGAAACGAAGAAATGTTTTGATTTGAAAATCCGTAAAATAATTATACAGTTCTTCGGCAGCCGCTCCGCAACATATTTGACTTGACGTAAGACATATAAAAATTGCGTCCCGATTTGAAGGCAAGCGCTGAACCGGGTTTGAGAAAAAAAGCACGAGACAAAAGCGATTCTCGTCAAGGTATAATAAAAAAAAACCGAATATTCCTCAAGATTTTCCTGAAAGGACAGCATCAAATGGATTCGTTTTTCTTTAATGAACCTCTCTCCCAAATTGACCCAGACGTGGATTTTCTGAATGAAGTTGAGGCGGAGCGTCAAAAACGGAAACTGATCATGATCGCCAGCGAATCGTTCGCGCCGCTATCCGTCCGCGAATCGTTGGCATCCCGATTTCAGAACATTTACGCCGAAGGTTACCCGCCGGAAGAAACGCGCTTCATGAACGAAGCCGAAATCCTGAATTATCCCGAACGATTAACCGAATACCGCCGAAACTCCGATCCGCGATACTATAAAGGCGTCGAATACGCCGATACGATCGAGGCATTGGCGCGCCGCCGCTGCGCCGAACTTTTCGCGAACACGCGCGTTTCCGCCGACCAGATTCAAGTCAACGTTCAGCCGCTTTCCGGCGCGCCGGCGAACAACGCCGCCTACCACCTGATCCAGCCCGGCGATACCGTGCTGGCAATGGATCTGCTTCATGGCGGTCACCTCACGCACGGGTCGCCCGTCAACCGAAGCGGGCAGCTTTACAATATCGTCCAATACACCGTGGATCCGCAAACCGAGAAGCTGGACTACGACGAAATTCAGCGGCTCGCGACAGAGCATCAGCCGAAAATGATTATCGCCGGATACACCTCTTTCCCGTATATCCCCGACTGGAAGCAATATCGAAAGATCGCCGATTCGGTCGGCGCGCTGCTGTTGACCGACATTGCCCATATCGCGGGATTAGTCGCCGCCGGGGTTGTTCCGTCGCCGGTTGGAATCGCCGACGTCGTATCCTTTACGACCCATAAAACGCTGACCGGTCCGCGGGCCGCGGTTATATTGACAACCAACCCGAAATACGCGAAAGAGATCGACAAAGCTGTTTTCCCCGGCGAGCAGGGCGGACCGCACATGCACGCTATCGCCGCGCTGGCGACAATTTTCAAAATCGCCAAACAGCCCGAATATAAGGAATACCAGAAACAGATCCTCGCCAACTGCCAGGCGCTCATCAAACAAGTCAAAGAACGCGGCGTCCGCGTTTCCTATGGCGGTTCCGATTCACACATGTTCCTAATCGACTGCAAGCCGATCGTCGGCGAGGACGGCGCGACGCTGACCGGCGACATGGCGGCGAGAATCTTTGATAACGCTGGAATCGTGCTGAACAGAAATACGATTCCCGGCGACAAATCGGCGCTGCGCGCCAGCGGGATGCGGATCGGGCTGCCTTGCGTAACGCAAATCGGACTGAAAGAAAACGATATGGTCGAGTTGGGGAATATTATCGCCGATCTTCTTTTCGCGATCAAACCTTATAAAACCTATGGTGCGAAAGGGATGCTGCTGCGCGCGAAAGTCGATTTTAAGACCTTCCAATCCTGCAAACTGCGCATCCGAAATTTGGCCGCAAAAAGCGAAACGTTCAGCGCCGACGCAAAATTCGGCTATCCGCATTTTTTCTACCTCGACGACCCGTTCAAATCGACCGGCTGCAAATCATATCTTAAAATCAGCGGACCTTTTTACCGTGAATTCGCCAACCTGGCGTTCCGTTCCGATATCGAAACGATCAAAAGCGGCGAATCGAAAGCGGTTGAGCTTTGCGTTGACGGCGAACTCGTTTCAGGCGAACTCGGATTAAACGAAAACGGTTACGTATTGGCGGTTCCAAGCGAAAAAGCCGGATTAACCGCCGCCTGGCTCCGCGACCTATCCGATGGATTCGTCTATTTCGACACCGACCGGCGGACGCGTTTGCCGGAACGGACGATTATCGCCGAAAGCGAACCGATCGCTTTCAAATCCGCGGCCCCTGATGACGAGATAAAACCGTTCGCGGTCGGGCTCGAACCGTCCGACAGGCCGGCGCTTCCGGAATTCGATTTCGCGCAATATGACCACGCCGAAAACCCGATTAAATTCACGCCGCTGCATGAGCTGCATGTCGCCGCCAAAGCGAAAATGGCGCCATTCGCCGGTTACGAGATGCCGCTTTGGTATTCGTCCGTTAAAGATGAACACCGCGCGGTTCGGACTGCGGTCGGTCTTTTCGACGTGACGCATATGGGTGTCTACATGGCGTCGGGCCACTCGGCGCAGCTTTTCCTGAACTGCGTCGTTCCCAACGATATCGACGCGCTGAACGTCGGCGACACGGTCTATACCCATTTGCTGACGCCGGACGGAGACGTTATCGACGACTTGATTATTTACCGCGTCGAAGAAGAAGAATTCATGATCGTCGTCAACGCCTCGAACGATGATAAAGACTGGGCATGGCTCAACGCTGTCAAAAACGGAAGCGTCATCGTCGATCGGAAAGCGCCGAACGCGCGCGCGTTCGGGCGCAACGTCATCCTCGAAGACTTGCGCGATCCGAAATCCGGCGACCGCCAGCGCGTCGATATCGCGCTCCAGGGAAGAGCCTCGATCCAAATCCTCGAACAGTTTGATATGGACTCGACTGATCGCGCCAAACTCCAGCGTCTCGCCAAAGGAAAAGTTATCCGTATCAACATCGGCGGTTACGACGTTATCATATCCCGGACCGGGTACACGGGCGAAAAATTCTCGTTCGAAATCTTCGTCCATCCGGAAAAAGTCGCGTCTCTCTGGCAGGATTTACTGAATATCGGCTCAGCTTTCGGTATCCTTCCCTGCGGACTCGCGGCGCGCGATTCGCTGCGGATCGAATCCGGACTGCCGCTCTATGGGCATGAATTGGCCGGTCCGCAAAATTACAAACTTTCAGAAGTCGGATTCAGTCATTTCGTCAAAATCTATAAGCCGTGGTTTATCGGACGCGACGCGTTCTTAGCCGAAGTCGAAGAGAAAAAACGCCTGCTCATCCGCTTCACGATCCACGGCAAATCGCAGCGGTTGGCGCAGCCGGGGGACCCGCTTTTCGACGATAAAGGAAAAGTCGTCGGCATCGTAACCAGCTGCTCGATTGATTCGGAAGGCGGAATCGTCGGGTTGGCCATGGTTGACTTCGAGCAGTCGGCTGAAGGAACCGAGTTCGTTATTTATCAAAACGCTGCGCGAACGACGCTGAAAAAACTCGACGAATTGAAGATCGGCGATCGGCAGCCGTTACCGGGGAAGGCGATCGCGCTGCGCCGCTATCCGCGCCTGGGGTAGAGAAAACGCCGTGAAAGCCGCGGAGGCTTTTATCGGTCTACATAAGGACGCCCATGAGAAATTTGGTCAGGGCGTCCTTTCTTTTAGCCATGGGGTTCATAGTTTTCATAATTGCTTTCCGAATCTTGAGGCATAATTACCGCGTCCGCATCGGCTTTTCATCGCCGCTTAATTGTTAGCGTTATAAAATCATATTGTTTCCAATCAGTCGGAAAAGAATTCTTTTAGAATACATATAACATCTAAAGAATCAGGGGTATAAAAATGGCACTCGATATTATTAACGGAATATCAATACCGTTCATCGGGACAATGCTCGGATCTGCCTGCGTTTTCTTCATGCGCGGGAAATTAAACGATAAATTACAGCGCGGTCTGGCCGGATTCGCCGGCGGCGTCATGGTCGCAGCTTCAATCTGGTCGTTGATCATACCGGCATTAGACTTTTCGGAAGATATGGGGAAATGGTCGTTCGTTCCGGCGGCGGTCGGATTTTGGCTCGGGATTCTTTTCCTCCTGGCCCTCGATAAAATTATCCCCCATCTTCACAGCGGCAGCGACGAAACCGAAGGGCTGAAATCGAATTTTCAAAAAAATACTTTGCTGCTCCTCGCCGTCACGCTGCACAACATCCCGGAAGGTATGGCGATCGGCGTCGTTTACGCCGGGTTGATCGCGGGAAGTCCGGGAATAACGCTGCTCGCCGCGCTGGCGCTTTCGATCGGAATCGCGATTCAGAATTTTCCCGAAGGCGCGATTATCTCGATGCCCCTTCATGCCGACAACATGAAAAAAGGGAAAGCGTTCGTTTACGGGACACTTTCCGGGATTGTCGAACCGATCGGCGCGCTGATTACAATCCTGCTGGCAAGTTTGATTTTGCCGTTTTTACCTTACGCGCTGAGTTTCGCCGCCGGCGCGATGATCTATGTTGTAGTCGAGGAACTGATTCCTGAAATGTCGGAAGGGAGCCACTCGAATATCGGAACTATCTGTTTCGCGCTCGGATTTACGATCATGATGATCCTCGACGTCGCGCTCGGATGAGACGCTTCCTATTCGGAACTTCCTTTCCAGACGGAAAAATCCTTCAAATTTGACCCGCCGATAAATTCGGAAAGGATCGAGTTCGCCGGAATCAGGTCGGTCGGGAGCGGCAGAACCCATTCTAAAAACGACAGCAGCCGCTTCGCTTCGATATACTCCATAGAACCGAACGTAACCTGGCGCAGCGCGGTCTCGGCAAACGGTTTTAAAGCTGAAAGTTCGTAAACTAGCGACGAATTAACGTACGCGTCGGCGTAGGATTGGTAAGGGAAAATATACTTGTTCTCGCCGGCGCGTACCGAATCCCAACGCTTAATCGTATCCTCCGCTGAATAGCCGCGCTCGCGATAATCGCGGACAACGCGGCGAATTAAGCGGTTGTCGACCGTCGAAACGCGGTTATAGCGATCGACGTTGAGCTGCGTCAGCGGGGAGATATAAATTTGGAATTTACTCGATTTCAGAATTCCCGGGAGAAGGCGCGGATTCATGCCGTGAATCCCTTCCAGGATGATAATCTGATCAGGATAAATCCGAATCGTTTTTCCGGGTTTGCTCTTTCCGTCCAGAAAATCAAAACGCGGCAGCTGAACTTCTTCTCCGTCAATTAAGCGATGGATACAATCATCCATCAGCGTCAAATTCAAATTTTCGATTGCTTCAAAATCGTATTCGCCGTTTTCATCGCGCGGGCTAAGTTTACGGTCGACGAAAAAATCGTCCATCTCAATCGGAACCGGAGAAATACCATGAACCAGCAGCTCAATCGACAAACGTTTCGAAAACGTCGTTTTCCCTGACGACGAAGGTCCCGCGATCAGGATCACACGCGGCCTTGGTTTCAGATCGGCGATGCGCTGCGCAACCTGGGAAAAGCGTTGGCTGTGAAACGATTCGCTGACGAGAATAACTTCCTGAATCCGTCCCTGGACGATCGCGTTATTCAAAGACGCGATCGAGCCGATTCCCAATTTCGTCAGCCAGTCGCCATATATCCGGAATTGTCCCAAAATTTTCGAATCTTCTTTAAGAGGCGCGATTTCCGTCGTTTCGCCGTGAAGCGGATAGCGTAAAAAGAATTCGTTCGTTTCCTCCGACGGTTCAATCGAGAAATACTTTAAGTAACCGGTCGAAGGAACCATGTAGCCGTAGTGATAATCGACATAATCGCCCAAACGGTACATCGTCAGAAAATCTTTCTTACGATAGTTAAGCAGCTGGTACTTTTCTTTTTGTCCGCGGCTTTCAAAAACCTGTTTCGCAAAATCGATCGAATAAATCCCGCGCTCAATCGGCAAATCCGATTCGACCGTCGCGCGCATCTCCTCTTCCAACGCGGCGTAAAACGATTTCGGCTCCGGAATATCCAAACCCTTAATCTGACAGAAAAGACCGCCCGATGTGATGGAATGATCAACCATTAAATCGGCAGTCGGGAAAAGTCTCTCGAACGTAGCCGCTAAAAGAAAAACGATCGACCGGCGGTAGATATTTTTTCCGTCGGAAATCGCCGTCGTAATCCCTTCGATCTTGGCGTTCGATTCCAATTTAAACGTCAATTCGCGCAACTCATGATTCACAATCGCGCCCACGAGCGGCCACTTAAATTCGTCTTTAATTTGGGTCAGAAAATTCCCGACCGGATCACCCTTCGGGCCGACGATCAACCGTCCGTCCGGCAATTCTGCCTGTATAATTTGTGTGGGAGGAATAATTTGAAAATGCTTTTCCATGATTGCGCCTCTCTTTGAATAATTATAAAACAGCGATGGCATCAAACTGAAAAGGAATCTTGAATATGGCCCTGATCATCTGGATAACGCTGAGTCTTTTAATCTTACCGCGAATCATTCTGATCGCCAGTACGATTTCAGCAATTTTTCCCGAAAAACAATGCCCGCCGAACCGCTATGCCGTCGTCTTCGGAGCCGGACTGGAAAAAAGCGGACGCCCGACGCGGGTTTTGCGCGAACGGGTCGAAACGGCGGTCGGGTTGCTCAGGCGGGGAAACGTCACGGCGATTATCCTGAGCGGAGGGAATAGATCGGTTTACGCGAATGAAACCGAAGCGATGCGCCTGTACGCATTGGAACTTGGAACCCCGGCGGAACGGTTGATTATCGATCCGGACGGGTTCCGCTCTTTCGAGAGCTGCGTCAACCTGCTCAAATACAAGTCGAACCAATTTACGCTGGTCACGCAGCGCTTTCACCTTCCGCGCGTCGTCTGGATTGCCCGCCGGCTCGGCATGAACGCCGTCGGCTGCATCGTTCCGCATGATATCGAACATTGGGACGACTTCATCTGGTGGCAAATCCGCGAACTGCCTGCGTCGCTGCTGGCGTTCCGAGACATTCTCCGATTCAAACTGAAGCGGTAACTCTTATCCGCCGATAATCTTTTCGTAAAGCCAACAGTCATGCCGCACGCCGTCGAAATTAAAATACGCGCGCCATTTTCCGATATATTCAAAACCCGCCTTCTCAAGAACGCGCTGGGAAACGGCATTGTAAGATGCCGTTCGCGCTTCAACTCGATAAAGACGATAGACGGATATCGCCTGATCTAAAACAACTTCCAATGCCCGCGTCATGATACCTTGGCCTTGAAACGCCGGATCTAAGCGGAAACCGATTTCAGCTTTATCGAAAATACCCCTTTCCACATTGTACAGATTGATGCGCCCGATCATCCTCTCGATTCCGAGCCAAACGCCATATAAATAATGAACGCCTTTTTCCTGTTCCGCGATCAACTCGCTAAAAGAAGCTTGAAAGCTATTCCGTTGATAATAATCGGCTCCGTGTCCGAGCCCAATACGTTCGAAATAAG
>DAOUFC010000126.1:0-38724 GCA_034430295.1 Flexilinea sp. | reverse complement strand
CCGCTGCGTAATCAGGTCGGGATAGCGGCGGTTCGGCGCGGTTGAATGCGCGTAATCCTTGACCGCGAGGCCGAAATGACCTTCGCCGCTCTCGCCCGCTTTCTCGGCGACGTACTCGCCCGAGCCGAGAAGCTTGATGATCGTCAGCGATAAATCCGGAAAGCGCCGCGGGTCCTTTTGCCGCTGTTCTTCGAGAAACGCGTTCAGCGCTTTCGAATCCGGCTTATTCGGGAGCCGCGTTTGATACGATTCAGCGACGAAGACGATCCGTTCCCAGCGTTTCGGCGTTTTAACGACCCTCCGCAGCGTCGGAAAACCGTTATTCTTCAACGTTCGCGCGGCCACGCCGTTCGCGGCAATCATTAAATCCTCGATCAGGTCCTTCGCGTCGTTCCGCTCCTCGACGCGGAGTTCGACGATCCGCCCGTCCTTAAAAATCGCGTTCCCGTGAACGGTCTCGAAATTCAGCGCGCCGTTCTCGTCGCGTCGGCGTCGCAGCCGTTTTGCGGCTCGGTTCTGAAACTTCAGGTTTTCCGCCAATCCGGGGACCGACGCGACCGACGCCGGAACCGGCGCCTTCTCTTCCAGCCAGGGCCCGACCGTGTTATACGCCAGCTTGGCATGGTTCCGAACATAAGCACGATATACCGTTTCCGCAACCAGGCTCCCTTCCGCGTCAAACGCCATATCCGTAACGATCGCGACACGATCCTCGTCCGGATTCAGAGACGTCAAATCGTTCGATAACCGTTCCGGAAGCATAGGGAAAACATGACCCGGCGGATAGACAGAAGTCGTATTAATATACGCATGCCGGTCGATCACGGAACCCAACGGAACCAGCCCGTCGACGTCGGCAATCGCGACCAGAACGCGATCGACGCCATTCTTTCCAGAAATCGCGACGGTCAACTGATCCAGATCCTTTGAATCATCGTTATCAATCGAACACCAAGGCAAATGACGCAGATCCAGATCGTCCGCGTTGGGACGGACCGGACCGTTTATCTTTGAAAGTTCGAACAAAACTTCCTTCGAAAATGTAACGGTCATTCCGCGCTCACGCATCGCGATCCGAGCCAAATCGTGCAACAAGGTTACGTCGTTTTCGGAACCGATCTTTTTGTTTCGCTCTTTCATGGCAAAATTTCCCTTCTGTCGGTACGTACGCTTTCCTTATTATATATGGATTTTTTCGACTTTATCTACCCTGAAAGGCGCGGATCCATATCGTCTCATTATGCGGAATGCAAGTTCGCATGTTTGGGAATCCGTATTTACCAGCTTTACATCAACAATATTACGAATTTCGAGACCGGTTTTTCCCCGTTTAATAAATCCTTCAATCGGCAGCGACAAGACCCGGCCCCGAATTCCTTTTTTAGGCGAATCGCCGATACGAAGACGACCGCTTCAGAAGCCTCGCTAATCCGTTTATGTATCAGCAAAGCCGCGGCCGTCATATATGTTATATAAACTGGAAGCGGAACTTTCATGAGTTGTCAAAGACGCACGATATAAGCCAGGCTTTCAAACGGATAAGGAGTCTCCTCGCCGGCCGGCGCCGCTTTCAAAACGCAGCTCATCCGATTGATCCCGCCTTTGTCGAAACGAGTTCGAACCGACACGTCAATCCTACCCGACTCCGCTCTGAACGCATTCATGAAATCGGTAACCAAACAACGATTTTCCAACGAGGTCCTCGACATTACCGCTAACAGGCCGGCATCATTTTTAAAATCACGCCGATGGATTTTTTAATTCATGCGTCAGCAGCTCGCTTCGGAATAAAAAAACAATCCTTAGTTATAGTTTTTTACTATTAGTCTGAAAGGCGCCTGAAAGCCGAAAAGCCGGCTACATCCCTCCGAATCGGACGGCACAATCAGCCGCCGGCCGAGTAAAATTAAATGAGGAACTGATAACCAAGCCGGAAAGGAAACCATCATCTCATGATTACGCATATCGTCGTCTGGAAATTCAAACCGGAATCCGAACTTGGCGCGACCAAGACCGAAACCGCCGCCGCGCTCAAAGAAAAACTCGAACGTCTGCCCGCGCTTATTCCGGGAATCCGCTCGCTCAGCGCCGGACCGGACACGCTGCATACGCCGGCGTCATACGATTTCGGGCTGATCGTTACGGTCGACAGCCGCGCGGACCTGGAAGCCTACCGGGTTCACCCGGATCACATTCCCGTCGTAGAATACGTTTCGTCCGTCGCGGCAGCCCGGATCGCCGTCGATTTTGAATCCTGACCGCGTTCCGGAACGGGCAAATTAAAAAAACGCCTGAATGGTTTTCCGCGCCGCCGAATCGGGGAGGCGGTTTACTTTGGATCTTTTTACGCGTCTTCCTCGAGCGGAAAGGTATAGTTCAGGAAAACCTCGTGCATCGCCGGATGATCCTTAGACAATCGGATGGGTCTGCGATCTTTCCCGATCAACGCGTGTTTCGTTTCGCCGACCGCGCAAAGCGTCCCGTCCGACTTTCGGTAAACTTCGTATCGAACCGTCATCTTATACCCGTTATAAAAAATAAGCCGTTGATGAATAACCGCCTCGTCGCCATAATAAACCGGCTGTTTATATTCACAGGATGATGCCGTCACGACGATCAGCATCCCAAGCGCTTCCATCTTCGCATACGGAACGCCGATCGTTTCCATGAAATACGTCCGCGCTTCCTCGAACCAGCGGAAATAATTCGAGTTATGAATGACCCCCATCTGATCCGTTTCGTAATACTGCGCTTTATGAATATATGGATACGTGTTAATCTCCTTCATGCCCTATCCTCGTTTCGTTTATAAAATTGAATTTTCCCGAATTCCCGGCAATAAACCGTAAATATTAACGCCCGTTTTATCGTCAAAATACGCTTTCAACTCAAACAGACGGTCCCAACGTGCGACCAGTCCCTCGTCTGTACCATGCCGCCGCGCTACGTCTACCATGCGTTTTTCAAGAATACAAAACCCGCTCGGCAACGCCAAATAATCAACCAACTGCGCCAAATAATCATACGGCGTATATTCTGCGTTCCGAACGTAAGTTTCAATAAAACGTTTATCCGCCTCGTCAACATCCCAATATTCGTTATAGCGGCGAATATCGTTGAGCGGATACGTATGCGTCAGGCAAATTCGCGCCACGTCCGTCCATCCACGTTCCATGCAAAAACGATAGCCTTCGATTTGGTGGCGGGCGCGGACAACCCCAACATAACGTCCGATATCATGCAGCAGACAACAGATCGACGCCTTTTCCGCGTCCATGCCAGGCATAGCCGACGCGATTCGCAGCGCTGCGTCGCCCGCGACCCGACTATGATGAATCCAATTTCCGGGATTCCGCCCAGCCGCCCAGTCTAACGTCGTCAGCGCCGTTTCCCGATCAGGAAAAGTTCCATTATCCAACAACTCACCTCCCAATGTCTCTTCCTCCACATATGTCCGTCGTTCAAGTCATTCGAAGCCTGAACGCCTTGATCTGAACTATACTTACCTAAGTATAGTTAGCTTTTACGCACTGGATCCTTTTTTTCATGATCGGCGCGAAATTCCATCCGTACAATTTACTCAAAGGAGAATGCCATGATTTTAGACGCATTCAACAATATCGAAAAATATGCCGTCCTCGGAGCCGGATTTTCCGACGCGGTTCGCTTTATCGCAGAGAACAAGCTAAGCGGCCTTCCGGCGGGGCGAACCGACGTATCTGAAAATTGTTTTATTTTGAATCAAATATACGAAACTAAGCCGATTCCTGAGGGAAAATTTGAATCGCACTATCGTTACGCAGATCTTCAGTATCTCATTGACGGTGAAGAAACCGTCGTTTGGCAAACGGTCGAAAAACTGACTAAAATTGATGAAGACCCGGAAAAAGACTTCGTTTTATATCAGGGCAACGGCGTCCCGCTTCCGCTCACGGCGGGAAACTTCATGATCTTATTCCCCAAAGATGCGCATATGCCGAGCAGAACGCTCCATACGCCGCGAACAAACCGGAAGCTGGTATTTAAAATTGTCTGTCCCGAAAATTTGAAATAGCGGCGGAAAGACAGACCATTCCAAGATCGCAGATGCAGATGTCCGTGAACGGTTCCAGGGATAGCGTCCAAAAGGGCGGGCTCTAAAGAATTTCAAACGAATCACGTTAAAGATTCTTCATGAACCAAATCAGGATCAAACCAATAATACTTGATCGCGATATATAAATAGGGAAAACTTAGCGAGGCTGTCCCAAAAGTCGGGAATTCAAAATTCTCTCGAGAATATTGTCAAAGTATTTTTTCTGATTCGGAGTGGGGAAAGAAACTGCTGCCTTTGCGTATGACTCGAAAAAGCAGGTGCGGACGGTATTGAGGGGGGATTTGTGCCCCCTCAATATAAAACTTACTCAATGTCAGTGCGTTGAGGGCCTCTGCGACCGACGGTCGGACGGGGATCGATCAATGCACTGACAGATAAGCGGATAAATTCAGTTACGATAAAATTCGTTTTGAGGCAGGCTCATAACGAACCTCAATACCGCTGGATTTAGGTTCTCATGAACCGTTCTGCACCGGCCGAGACAAGCGGGATTTGGTGAATCCTTCCTGAGGCGATTAATCTTCAGTCCGCAGGACACGAATCGCGCCCAACATGACTCGATCGCCGGCGTCAGAACTGTATTTCTCGACAAGCCGCCGCTTCTTCCCGAAATGCGATAAGCTCGCCGGGCCGCCGACACAGCCGCCATCACACATCATCCCTTCAATAAAATTATACGTGACTTTATCGCGTGCCGCTTTCGTCAATTCCCGTTTGCATTCCTCATATCCGTTCGCCATTACGCCGCGCAGTTCAAACCCGTCGTCGGCAAGGTGCTGCTCTTTGATCGCTTGGGCGACCGCGTCCGAAAGCCCGCCGCAGCGCGCGAAACCGCGCCCAAAACCCGAAGCGTCGCGGACATTGAAATCGTTCATCTCCAGCAGATTAATATCCTTCGCGAGAAACATCCCATGCATCTCTTCGAATGTCAAAACGCAATCGACATACGGCGCAACCGTATTCCACGTGATCTCGTTCTTTTTCGCGATACACGGACCGATAAAAATAATTTTACATTCCGGATCATGATCCTTAAGAACGGACGAAATCTGCGCCATCGGCGATAAATTATGCGAAATATCATCCTTTAGCTTCGGATGGAAGGCGCGGATATAATTTACGAACGCCGGGCAGCATGACGACGTCAGGAAACCTTTTTCGACCAATTCTTTCGCCTCGCTCAGGGCCGTAAGATCCGCGCCAAGCGCCGCTTCGACGCTGCGGTAAAAACCAAGTTTCAACAGGCCGGAAAAAATCCTCCCGATCGTAATCTGCGGATAGGCTTCGTACTGCGAAACGACCGACGGCGCGACGACCGCGTAAACTTTATAGGCCGTATTCTGATTGGATTCGCGCAAGATCTTAATTGCGTCTGTCATGAACGATTTATCGGATATCGCGCCGAAGGGACATTGATAAACGCATTGCCCGCAAGCGATACACTTGCTTCCGTCGATGATCGCTTTCTGGTTGTTCTCTTTGTCGATCGAAATCGCTTTAAACGGGCAGGCTTTCACGCACGGACGAATATTTTTCGTAATCGCGCTGTATTGACAGGCATCCAAACAACGGCCGCACTCAACGCATTTCGTCTTATCAATTACGGCTTTCGTATCGACGATCCGGATCGCGTCGCGCGGACAAACCATCTGACACCGATGCGCAATACAGCCGCGGCATGAATCGGTCACCTTAATCCCATCCACCGGACATTCATCGCAAGCAATATCGATCACCTCCACCAGCGTCGGATCAGCTTTATTTCCTCCCAACGCCAGCTTGACGCGCTCGGCGACGATCGCGCGTTCTTTATAAACGCAGCAACGAACGCGCGGAGAGTCCGACCGAATAACTTTTTCCGGGATCGCCGCAATCTTAAAATAATCAAAATCACCCTCGAACGCCAATTTTGCGACTTCCGCAAGAACATTGGATTTAATAACCTGTAAATTGGTATCGAATATTTTCCTTGGGTCGATTTCCGCCATTTATCCTCAACCTTTTCTTATTATCGCCGAACTCACATTCCGACCGATTTGCGCGCTCTGTATGCACAAATCATTATCGTCTGACCTTGATAATATTATTATAGTCCTGTGGCGCGAATAACTCAAAGAGCTGCTTAAATCAGCGCGCTAAAGACAAAAATCAAGCGTAAATTAAAGACGGGAAACGCCTTGCAGCAAACCGTCTGCCGTTTGCACCATTGTGAATATTATCCCAATCTGCAGTCTTTGCCGGCCGCTGAAAGTTTCGACGCTACACGAAAAAAAACTGCGCCTCAGCACAGTCCCAACTTCTCCAGAAATTTTGTGGTTGTGCGCTGGGGGGGAATCGAACCCCCACGTCTTGCGACACATGGCCCTCAACCATGCCTGTCTGCCAGTTCCAGCACCAGCGCGAATCACGAAGCCTATTATACCGTTTCATGTCCGATTGTCAAGGATCGGGCAGAATCTTAGAAGAATCCCTCAGCGCGCCAAAACGGGCAGAAAAGCGCAAACTACGATAAAATAATAGGGTTAGTTTTTTCAAAGAGGAGTCTATATGGCATTGGTCTTAGACGCAATGGGAAGCGATCGGCATCCGATCCCCGAAATTGAAGCCGCGATTCAGTTCGCGCGCGAAACATCTGAAAAAATCTATCTCGTTGGTCATCGGGATGTCGTTTTTTCGGTCGCCAAAGAATCCGATTTCGCCGGATTGCCGATCGAGTTTGTTCATGCCAACGATATTCTCGACAGCGACGCGAAAGCCGTCAGCAGCTTCAAAGAAAAACCGAACAACTCCATGGCGGTCGGCTTACGCCTCGTCCGCGAAGGAAAAGCGGACGGGTTTCTAACGAACGGGTCAACCGGCGCAGCGCTCTTCGCCGCGTTGCGGATCCTCGGACGCGTCAGGAACGTTTCCCGCCCCGCGCTGACAACCTATTTCCCGACCCAAAGCGATTACTGCGTCCTGCTCGATATCGGGGCCAACTCGGATTGCCGCCCTGAATTTTTGCACCAGTTCGCCGTCATGGGCGTCGTTTACGCGGAAAAACTGCTCGGAATTAACCGGCCGAAAATCGGGCTTCTCAGCAACGGCGAGGAAGAGTCGAAAGGAAACGAACTGGCGCGCGAAACGTTTAAGCTCCTCAAGGCTTCGCCGCGGCTCAATTTCTACGGGAATGTTGAACCCAAGGAAGTTTTCGCGCGGAAAGTCGACGTCGTCGTTACCGACGGGTTTTCAGGAAATATCTTCATGAAAACGACTGAGGCGACCGCCAAGATGATTACCGATATCCTGAAATCCGGCTTCATGGCGACCCCGCTGACCAAGATCGGGGCGTTATTAAATAAATCGACGCTGGCCGCGTTAAAGACAAAAGTTGATCCCGAAAAGATCGGCGCCGCGCCGCTCCTCGGCGTAGACGGACTCGCGTTCGTCGGACATGGAAGATCAAACGCCAACGCGACCCTCGGCGGGTTGCGCCGCGTTAAAGAAGCGGCTAAATCTGGGTTGATCGACGAAATCCGAAGACGAATACCGATCGAATTATCCAACGAATCAGGAGAATAAAAACCGCCATGTATATTTATAAGAATGAAAAAAAATTCAAGAAGAACAAGCTCATCTCGCAGGTACTAACCGGGATAAGCTTCGCGATTCTAATCGTCGGCGCCGTCCTCGCTTTCTCGGAACAGTACTTCATGTTTTCGTTCGTCGCATTGCTAATCGGCGTCATCGTTTCGCAAATCTCGATCACCATGACGACAAACTGGGGACGCGAACCGTCGAACGATTTTATTTTCAACGTCAAGTTGAAAGGACTCAGCGATAATTTCTCGATTTACCACTACATGGATCCGGTCGATCACCTCCTGGTCGGAACCGCGGGGGCGTTCATCCTGCTGCCTTTCTTTCAGGCTGGAACGATCGGTTTTGATTCGGCGAAGGGACGCTGGACGCAGAAGAAAGCCTCAATCTTCATGAAAATCTTCGGACAGGAAGGGATCGGGCGTCCCGATATCGAAGCTTCCGGCGCGATCGAAGCGGTTAAGAATTATTTCGCTGAAAAAGGAATCGACTTTCCGGAGGACGCGATTCATCCGGTTCTCGTTTTTATCAATCCGAAAGCCGAAATCGATCCCGACGCCGAATTCAAGTACGATACGATTCCGCTTGACAAAATCAAGGACCTGATCCGAAAATACGTGAAGGAAAACCGTTTCTCGCCGGAATTTATCGATGAAATGACCGATAAGCTGCCGCTCGACGATATCGAATAAGGTCAGCGAAACGGGAAAAAAGCCGCGGAAAATTTCCGTCGGCTTTTTTTATTATTACTTCAAATTGATATCTTATTCTTCAGGATCGATAACTTCGTCCGAACCCGAAATCCCGTACAGCCCGCCTTTCAGAACTTTCAGCGACAGCAGCGCGCACTTCAAGCGAACCGGCCCCAATTCGTCAAAGCCCAGCAAATCGAGTACATCCTCTTTCGTCATCGTTTTCAGCGAGTCGATCTTCTTCCCGATAATCGACTCGACCAAAAGATCGGCGGACGCCTGCGAAATCGCGCAGCCATGACCGGAGAATAGCGCTTCACGGACCGTTCCGTCTTCATCTACACGCAAATCGATCCGCAGATGATCCCCGCAAAGCGGATTTTCATCTTCAAAGCTCAGGTCGCACGGATCCAACTCCCCGCGGTACTGAGGATTTTTATAATGATCCAGGATCACTTCGCGATATAAATCATCCATCTCGTTATATCCTACGCAAAAATACTGACAACTTTTTTCAAACCCGCGCATAAGCGCTCGATATCCGCTTCCGTATTATAGAGGTAAAACGAGGCGCGCGTCGTCGCCGGAATCCTAAACCGATCATGAATCGGCATCGCGCAATGATGGCCCGCCCGGACACAGATTCCTTCGCGGTCCAATAACGACGCGATATCATGCGGATGAATCCCCTCGATCGTGAAGCTGATCGCGCTCCCGCGGTTTCCGCCAAGCGGACCGTAAATCGCCAGGCCCGGAACTGCTTGAAGCGATTTGATCGCGCGAAGCGTCAACTCGTGTTCATGCGCCGCGATCTGATCCATTCTCAACAGATTCAAGTAGTCGATCGCCGCACCGAGACCGACCGCCTGCGCGATCGGTTTCGTCCCCGCCTCAAATTTATATGGAAGATCTGCGACCGTAAACGAACGCAGGAAGACCTTCCGGATCATGTCGCCGCCGCCGAAAAACGGCGGCATCTCTTTCAGCAGAGCTTCTTTTCCGTAGAGAACGCCGATTCCGGTCGGCGCCAACATTTTATGACCGGAGAAGACAAGGAAATCGGCATCCAACGCGCGCACATCGGTTTTCAGATGCGGAACCAGCTGCGCGCCGTCAACCAAAACCAACGCGCCCGCTTCATGCGCCGCGGGGATCATAAATTCCAATGGTGGGATCGTACCCAGAACGTTTGACATGCCGCTTACCGCGATCAGTTTCGGACCCAATTTCAGCAGCTCGTTATAAACGTCCAAATCGAGCGTACCGTCATCTAAAACCGGAATGACGTCAAGGACAATTTCCTTCTCCGCAGCCAACATCTGCCACGGCACCAGATTCGAATGATGTTCGAATTCGGTAACGACGACGCGATCGCCGGAATTCAGATTTTTCGCTCCCCATGAGCGCGCGACAAGATTGATCGCTTCCGTCGTTCCGCTCGTAAAAATAATTTCGCGCGTCGATCCCGCGTTCAAAAAAGCGCGGATTTTTTCGCGCGCGCTTTCATACGCTTCCGTCGCTTCTTCCGAAATACGGTAAACGCCGCGATGAACGTTCGCGTTTATCTCCGTATAAAAACGCGCGGCTGCGTCAATGACCTGATTCGGACGTTGGGACGTCGCGCCCGAATCAAGATAACAAAGCGGCAATCCGTTCGCGCCCGGACGGGTCAGGATCGGAAAATCGTTCAGGATTTTCTGCGTGTTGAGCATCTTCAGAACCGTTCTCAGGAAGCGCGGACGCAAGGGCGTACGTCGGGAGACGAGATCGGGAAATTCAGCAGTCGATCCGGCACCATCCAACCTTCGGTCAGATAGACGTTTGTTCGGAACTGAACCGCGATCATCTTCGATTCGTCGTTCATATGGACGATGATCCCGCGCAGCCAACCGGTCACCCGTTCGCCGCGGCGTTCATGATCGCAATAGACCTCAACAATATCGCCAACCCGATAACCTAAATCCGGTTCCGGTTTTCGCATCGCGGGGGGATTACTCATATTTTCCTCTTTTTCGTTCCTAACGATTCAACTTTTGATCCAGTCGTGATTGAATTTCTACCCGGACCGGCTCATAAGTTATTTTATCCAAAACAGAATTAAAGAACCCGTCGATAATGAGCGCCCGCGCTTCCGCTTCCGCAATACCGCGGCTCATCATGTAGAAGACCTGATCCGGGTCAATTTCCGTCATCGTCGTTCCATGCGAACATTTCACATCGTCCGTAATAATCTCGAGCCCGGGCCGCGCGAAGACGCGCGCTTCCGGCGACAGCACCAAATTATCGTTCTTCTGATAGCCGTCGGTTCCGGCTGCCTGAGGATCGACGTAAATCATCCCCGTCCAGGTCGAACGCGACTGATCCTGCACCGCACCCTTGTACAACAAGGAACTGTATGAATTTTTTCCGTAATGGTTCTGGCGCGTGCGCATGGTAAAACGTTGGTCGTCCGCAGCGAAATAGACGCCGTCAATCCGCGCTTGAGCCCGATCGCCCCGCAAGTCGAGCGTCAGATCGGAAACCGACCGGTCCGATCCGATTTCGACCGTGATCCAATCGACCGCACCGTCCTTCTCGACGCGGATCATCTTATCGCGCAGACTTAACGCTTTCGCATGAAAAGATTGAATCTCATGAATATGCAGCCGCGCATTCGCGGCGACGGAGACCGTCATCGGATTCAAAAACAGGTTGCCATCCGATTGGAGCGCTGAATTTAAATTCAGCGTTAACGTCGCTTCCGCGTTTTCTTCTAAAACGATCCAAATCTTCATCGCGCCGCTTCGTCCCGTTGCGGACAAATCGACGTCAAGCAGTATCTCCTCCGCGACGGCAACTCCGCGCGGGACATAAAATACGATCGTCTCGCGCGTCATGAAGCTCAGCGTTTTCGAAAGCGCGTTCTGCGGCGCCGTGGCGATTTTATCCTCGATCCGCGCCGCAATCTCGGGAGATTTTTCCCTCAGCGCGTCCAGCGATTCAAGACGGACGCCGGCCCGGGAAACATCCGCTTTTAAACCCCGGCTGCGTTCCCCGTTTACCCAACGGTAGCGCCCGCCTAACGAGCGCTCCGATTCGCTTTCAAGCGGGCGGACTTCTTCGGGAGAAAGTGGATACGGCCAGGCCGCCGCGACTTCCTTAAAGCGATCAAGATCCGACCGCGTAACCTTCCCTGAAAGACCGCTTACGGCTTTATAGATTTCAGGGATCGTTAATTCCACGTTTAAATTCGTCTCCATCACGCCCCCTATCCGACCGATCCGGACATCTGTAGCTGAATCAGGCGGTTCATTTCAACAGCGTATTCCATCGGCAATTCCTTTACCAGCGGTTCAATAAAACCGGATACGACCATCGTCATCGCGTCGGTTTCCGGGATTCCGCGGCTCATCAGATAAAACAGCTGCTCCTCACTGACTTTTGAGACCGAAGCTTCATGACCGACCGAAACTTTCTGCTGGTCGATATCCATCGTCGGATACGTATCCGATTCCGAAACGCCGTCAAGGATCAGCGCGTCGCAGACGACGTTCGCTTTCGCGTGTTCGGCTTTCTTTGAAATCTTTAACAGTCCGCGGTATGAAGAACGCCCGCCGTCCTTGCTGATCGATTTTGAAACGACGTTGCTCGTCGTATTCGGCGCGAAATGCATCATTTTTGTACCGGCATCCTGAAGCTGACCGTTTCCGGCAAACGCCATCGACAGCATTTCGCCGTGCGCGCCTTCTTCCATCAGGTAGCAGGAAGGATATTTCATCGTCAGCTTCGAACCCATATTGGCGTCGACCCATTCCATTGTCCCATGGGCGAAAACTTTCGCCCGCTGCGTGACCAGGTTGTAAACGTTCGTCGACCAATTCTGAATCGTCGAATAACGGACGCGCGCGTTGCGGCCGACGATAATCTCGATAACGCCGCTATGGAATGAACTTTCCGAATACTGCGGCGCGGTGCAGCCTTCGACATAATGCACCTGCGCGCCTTCGTCGGCGATAATCAGCGTCCGTTCGAACTGCCCGATATTCGGAGAATTCAAACGGAAATACGCCTGAAGCGGAAGATCGACTTTAACGCCTTTCGGAACGTAGACGAACGAGCCGCCCGACCAGACAGCGCTGTTCAGCGCGGCGAATTTATTATCCCGATACGGGACGACCGTCCCGAAATACTGCCGGAATAGCTCCGGATGTTCGCGCAGCCCGTCCTCGATACTCAGGAAAATCACGCCCTGTTTCTCAAGGTGTTCCTGAATGCTATGGTAGACCATCTCCGACTCATACTGAGCGCCGACCCCGGCTAAAAACCTCTGCTCCGCCTCGGGGATGCCTAATTTATCGAATGTGTTTTTGATCGTATCGGGAACGTCGTCCCAGGACCTTTCCGACTTTTCGGACGGACGGACGTAGTAGACGAGATTCGATAAATCAAGTCCGGTCAAATCCGGCCCCCACGTCGGCAAGGGGCGTTCGAAGAAATGTGCGAGCGATTTAAGCCGGAACTCGAGCATCCATTCCGGCTCGCCTTTTATCGCCGAAATCTGGCGGACGACGTCTTCGTTCAGCCCGATATCCGTCTTGAAAATCGCCGTATCTGGGTCGCGGAAATTATAAAGTTCATTGAAATCGCCGATCCCCTGATCGATGAATTGATTCTGTTCCATGACTTACCCTTCCGCGACGGCTTCTTCGCGAACCCAATCGTACCCGCGTTCCTCCAGAGCCAAAGCCAATTCCGGCCCGCCCGAGCGGACAATCCGCTTATCCATCATAATATGGACCTGATCCGGTTTAATTTCATTCAGGAGGCGCTGGTAATGGGTGATGACGAGAACGCCCATGCCGGTTTCCTTGACCAAGCTGTTGACGCCTTCCGAAACGATCCGAAGCGCATCGATATCCAACCCGGAATCAATCTCGTCCAGAATGGCGATTTCCGGTTCCAACACTGCCATCTGCAAAACTTCGAGACGTTTTTTCTCGCCGCCGGAGAAACCGTCGTTAACGTAGCGCGCGGCGAAAGAAGCGTCGATTTTCAGCGCCGCCATCTTTTCTTTCAGCATACGCCGGAACGCCGGGATCGCAATCGGTTTCGCTTCCGGATCCCGGTTTTTCGCTTTTGTATTCAGCGCCGTCCGCAAAAAATTCGCGACAGTTACCCCCGGGATCGCGACCGGATTCTGCAACGCCAGAAACAAACCGGCATTTGCGCGCTCGTCGACCGACAACTCCAAAATTGATTTGCCGTTCAACAAAATATCGCCGGAAGCAGGTTCGTAACGAGGGTGACCCATGATCGAATAAGACAGCGTCGACTTTCCGGTTCCGTTCGGTCCCATAACGGCATGGATCTCACCACGCGGAACCGTTAAATTCAGATCGTCAAGAATCGTGTTTTCGCCGATTTTGACGGATAAATGTTTAATCTGTAATCCTTGCATAATAACTGATTCTCCTGAATAACCTCGTAATTCCAAGCTGCGAATCACGAGCGGACAAAGGTTCTGTGAACGCGACGCCGAAAAAGGGAGCTTCCTTTAAACTAAGGTAAGCCGCGCGGCGTCCATTTTAACGCGCCCTCATTATACCAGACAGCTCAACGGCTGACAGCGCCGATTATAAATTGTATACAATCTTACAAAGTTCTAACAAAACGTATCGCAATCTTTTCGATCAAAACGCCTATACGGAAGTTTCGGATAAAAAAGAAACGCCGAAGTCAGTTTCTTGCTGTGACTTCAGCGTTACACAACGGGGTCGGATAAAAATCCGCTTATCCCGGATTCCCTTCCGAACCAGCTCCTTCGCCGTCGTTTTTAGTTTGATCCCCGGAAGCGGGCGCGCCCGGTTCAGCCGCTCCTGACGACGCGGCCTTAAAGGATTCCGGTTGATCGAGCGTTCCTTCGCTCGGGATCGTTACCGGGCCGGGGCGGGAAGCGGACAGGATCGCCGAATTAGCTTTTCCCTTCGAAATAACCTGATCGTAAAGATACTGCGAGACCGCGCCGACGCCGAGCGAAACCGCGATAAATTCAGGGATCCAATCGATCCAGGAGGGAAGCATATTGATTACCTGAAACGAAATAACGAGAAGCGCGGTTCCGAGAACCGTCAGCCGAACCGGGTCCCAATCCAGACCGATCCGCCGCTTTAATTCTTTCCCGATCAGGGAACCCAAAATAACGAAGCCGTAGAACATGGCGATAATCAGCCCCAATACCAGCAGCAACGCCAACGGGATCAATAGGATCGTGACGCTCAACAGAATCACGACCAGCGGAACGATCAGAACCGCTATCGCGACGCCGATCAGGAACGTCATCCACGGCGCTTTGACCAAAAAACTTTCAGCGCCTGAGACATGCTTCGGTCCGATTTTCATCAGCAGCAAAGCGCCAAGCATCGCGATAATCAAGTAGAAAACAAACGAGATAAAACTTCCGAACAAAATTTGATACATTCTCGCGCCGATCGACAGCGGCCAGAAGCCCGATCTCCCATGTTCGATTACTTCATGCCGGTCCAGGTCAATCGTGACACCACCGATAGGCGCGCGCATAATATCGCCTTTGATAACCGCGCTGCGCGAACGGTTGACCTTTCCGCCAACCGTTTTAACGTCTCCTTCGACCACGGCGGACGATCTCAACTCGGTTTCCCCGCCGAGCGTAATCACATCGCCGTAAACCGTCCCATCGATCGATAAGTCGCCGCCGTAAACCCGGACGTCGCCATAAATTTCAGTCATCCGATCGAAATTAGCTTCCCCGCCATAAACGGTAATATCGCCGTAAACGGCGGCGTCATGTTCAACCTCAAGTTCACCGCCCATCACGATAATATTTTGCTCAACGACAGATCCCGCGCTGATCGTCCGCTCGCCGCCTAAAACCCGCATATCGGATCGCAAACTTAACGCATCGGTAACGACGGTCGTTACCGTTTCGTTCACGGCCGTCTTTACGATGTCGTCGGCGATCTGAATCGGATTGACGCCGATCGCGGTTGGTCCGACGGCCAAAACCATATGGCTCGACTGTCCAAAAGCCAGGACAAGCGCTAACAGCAAAAAACCAGAAAAAACAATCTTTTTCATGACCTACTTCTTAAGCCCCTCTTTTTTCGTGTGATTGTTGATATTGTCTAAGACTCAAAAGAATACCAAAGCCGACGATAAACGCGGCAATAATCGCCGCCATACCCCCGATCAGCAGCGGCAGACGGATCATGTACAAAAACGCGGCAATTGAATCCCAAATCAACCGCGCCATCATCAATTTTTCCGTCGCGCGGACAATCAGCGTCAGCCAGACATGATTCGCGATTAACGCCAGGTTGGCCGCGATCAAAAGGAGCAGCCCGATCACGAAAATCGCCAATCCTTTCCACGACGCCGCATTTCGGGACTGCGCCGGCACGGCATGCCCATTTTCAAACAAAACCACAAAACCGGGAGCGGCCGGAACTGCCGGCGCGTTCGTCAACAGCGTATTGACCGCTATCCAATCGTCCCGAAAGCATGCGCACTCAGCGCATAGCGCTAAATGCGCTTCAAGTTCGCTCCGCTCGGTTTCGGACAAGGAATCCTCACGGAAAATTAATTCTTCAAAATATTCATGTCCGTCCATCATGCAGCCTCCATAACAGCTTGCTCCTGAGCTTGGCGGTAGAAACCGACCAATTGTTTCCGAGCGCGGAAGAGACGGCTTTTAACCGCCGCTTCGCTAAGCCCGACGGCCAATCCGATCTCGCGATCCGAAAGATCGTCCCAATAACGCAAAATAATAATCGCGCGATCGACCTCCGAGAGTCCATCTAAAAGAATCCGAACCTGTTCAGCCTTTTCCCTTTCCGCGACGATACGTTTCGGCGACGGAATTCGATCGGGAATTACCTCTTCCATCGTCTCGTCAATTTCAACAGTCGGCAGACGCCGCTTACGAATCTGATCGATACAGTGATTCGTCGCGATCGAAAGCACCCATGTCGAGAAGGTTCGCTGCTCATCGTATTTATCGATATTGCGCCAAACCTTAACGAAAACTTCCTGAACCGCGTCCTCCGCGTCGCCGCTAATGTTGTTCAACATCCGGTAGCATAAGTTATAAACGCTTGTTCGGAAACTGTCGACAACGGCGGCAAAAGCGCGGCTGTCTCCGTTTCTGACACGGTCGATTATTTCGGTAGGAAATGTCTGGCGCATAGTTTCTTTTCTCTTATAACCTATGTACGAAACGATCGCAAATTGGTTTCAAAAACGGAGCTTTGTTTTTTCATGGTGACGATTGGATTTTCCGAACCGGCCCGCCACAGGATTTAAAAAAAATTGCCGCGCCTGTTCGGAGCGGCAAATCGATATATCCGTCTTTTACCCGCCGGACGGCCAGCGTTTAGACTACTTCGATACCGGCGCCTTCGACGACTTCGCCGATAACGCGCGCGAACTGTCCTTTTTCCGCCGCTCCTGATAAAAAACGATCCAAGCGGCTCGGGTCAATCCCTAACAACAGTCCGCCGCTCGTCTGCGGATCGAACAGCATCAAACGCTGCTGCGGCGTCAGACGGTCCGTGAAACGGACGTTCGGCTGGTAATATTTCTCGTTTTCATACGCGCCGCCCGGAAATAACGCCTGTTCCATGTAGCGCTCGTAATTCTCGACGAACGGAATCGCGTCCCAATCGTAACGCAGTCCGACCTTTCCCTCGCGGATCATCTCCCAGCTATGTCCAAGCAGGCTGAAACCGGTGACATCCGTTCCCGATATCGAACCGCATTCGACCGCCAGCTCGGACGCCGTCCGATTCAACGTCTTCATCCACTTCGTAACCCGCGCGAAATCGTCCGCATCGGCGGCGCCGCCTTTATTCGCCGTCGAAAGCAATCCGAAACCTAACGGTTTGGTTAATACCATCCGGTCGCCGACCTTTAATCTCCCTTTATAGAGGATCTTGTCCGGATGAACCGTACCGACAACAGCCAAGCCGTATTTCGGTTCACGATCCCGAACCGTATGGCCGCCGACAATCGGACAACCGCCGGCTAACGCCGTTTCCGCGCCGCCGCGGAAAATCTCGGCGATCACGTCCGCAGGAAGGTCGGTCGGCATCGCAGTAATATTCAACGCCATCAACGGCTTCCCGCCCATTGCAAAAACGTCGGACATGCTGTTCGCGGCGGCAATCGCGCCATAATCATACGGATCATCGACGATCGGCGGGAAAAAATCCGTCGTAAAAACGAGCGCCAAGTCGTCGGAAAGTTTATAAACCGCCGCGTCGTCAGCCTTTTCCAACCCGATCAGCAGGTCGGGGAATTTATCCGCCGAAAATAAATTTCCAAAAGGATTTATCACGTCAGTCAGAACCTCGGCGCGAAGCTTCGCCGCGCAGCCGGCGCAAAAAGCCAATTCCGTTAATCGGATTTTCCCGTTCATCATCTTCCCCTTAATTCCAACGCTGCAGATTTCGCGCTGATAAAAGTAAAATAAGTATTAATAAAATAACCGCTGGTTCCCATTATAATAACCTTGTTCAAAAAGAGGGAAAAGACTGCCGTCCGGAGCGAATAAAAAGATGCCGAAATTACCGTTATCCGAATCTGTAAGCCCGATTGCCGCGCTTCCGCCGGGATCGATCGTCAGCCTCGTCGGCGGCGGCGGAAAAACGAGCGCGCTCTTCTCGTTAGCCCGGCGTCAGGATCATCCGGTTATCGTCACCACGACCACAAAAGTCGGCGTTAACCAAATCCAGGCCGCAGATATCCGACTTACGCCCGAAGCGTTCCTCCGCGATCCGGAACGCGCCGCGCAGCGCCATGTCGTCTGGGTATCCGGTCTCAATGGAGAGCCGGGAGATCAAAAAGTATCTGGACTTAGCCTGTCGGACGCTGAAAAAATCGCGGCGGAGGTGAAAAACCGCGGTTATTTAATGATAGTTGAAGCCGACGGAGCTCATTGCCGCGCAATTAAAGCACCGGCGGATCATGAACCGGTCGTTCCGCTGCAAACCGATTTCGTCGTTGCCTGTATCGGCCTAAGCGTGTTGGATCGTCCCGCGGACGATTCAACCGTTCACCGGCTGCCGCTTTTCCTCAAGTGCACGAACGCCGAACCCGGCGCGCCGATCGGCGCGGATATGATTCTGAAGCTTGTCAGTCATCCGTGCGGCGCGTTTAAAGGCGTTCCGCCCGGCGCGGAGAAAATATTGCTTTTGAATCAGGCGGATAACGACTCATTCGTTGACCGCGCTCGTTCGATCGGAACGGAAGCGCTTTCGGCCGGCGTTGACCGCGTATGGATTACCTGTCTGAAACGTGGCGCCTGGATAGCCGAATTGCGAAACGACATGAAACAAAGGGATGAATAGATGAATAAATGTGGCAGCAAGTCCGGCAAAAATCGGATTGTCGCGATCCGCGGCGCGGGCGACCTGGCGAGCGGCGTCGCGCTGCGTTTGACACGCTGCGGGTTCCGCGTTGTGATGAGCGAGCTTCCTGAACCGCTTTGTATCCGAAGAAGCGTCGCTTTTGCGAACGCCGTTTTCACCGGCGAGGCGACTGTCGAGGAACGGCGCTGCCGCGTCGTCCGGGGGATTTCGGAGATTGGGGAGCTTTGGACAAACGGCGAAATTCCGCTCCTGATCGATCCCAATCTCGACCAGGTCCGCCTGCTCGATCCGGACGTCCTGATCGACGCGCGGATCATGAAGACCTACCGGGATGACGTTTCGCGGGATGACGCGCCGTTCGTAATCGGATTAGGCCCCGGCTTTCAATCGGGGAAAAATGTTCACGCGGTGATCGAAACCAATCGCGGCCATAACCTGGGCCGCGTATTTTGGGAAGGCGAAGCCGAACCCAATACCGGCGTCCCGGGACTGATCCGCGGAGAAGGCCCGACGCGCGTCATCAAAGCGCCTTGTTCCGGCGTTTTTTATCCGCTGGTTGAAATCGGGGCCTCCGTAAGAAAAGGGCAACCGATTGCTGAAATACGAAACTCATTGCATAATTCAAACCCGGCAGTAATCGCCGCAACGCTCGACGGAATCGTACGCGGCGCGCTGCACCCGGGATTAGCTGTCCAAAGCGGTCTCAAAATAATGGATATCGATCCGCGCGGGAACCCGGCTCACTGCTTCACAGTTTCCGATAAAGCGCTGAGTATCGCCGGCGGCGTTCTCGAAGCGATCCTGACCCGTTTCCCGTTAAATCCGAAAGATCAATGACAAGAAAGAAAACGCGTACTGGCCGCGCTTCTTTAATTTACTTTGATTTACGGAATATGCCGGAAATTACGAATGCGTTCCGCGAAAATCGATCAGCTGCGCGACGATACTGACGCCGATCTCGAACGGCGTCTCGCCGGCGATCGGTATCCCGATCGGCGAGGTCACGCGCTTGATCTGTGATTCGGCAACGCCTTCGCCGCGCAGCCGCTCGTAAATTTTTTCACGTTTCGTGCGGCTGCCGATCATGCCGATATATGGCGCGTCCGTCGTCAACGCCCATTTCAACACGTCGTAATCTCCTAAATGACCGCGCGTCAGGATAACGATGTAATCGTGCGCTGAGATTTGGAAACGGGATAAATCCGTGTATGTATCTATTCGGATCTGTTCCGAATTCGGGAACCGTTCCGCGCTGACGTATTCGGCCCGATCGTCGATAACGATCGTCCGAAACGAAGCTAAATTACAGAGAAAAGCCGTCTCTTTCGCGACATGACCGCCGCCAAAAATATATATCCGCTCCGCCGGCCGGACTGTCTCCAAATAGATATCAGCTCGCTCGAGAACGCCGGAATGGACGCCGATTCTCCCCGGAGTCCCTTTTAGTTCCGCTAAATCGAAGTCATCTCCTTTAAACGGCTCGGTCTTCACGCCCGCGGCGTCGACAAAACAGAATTGATTCGGGCCGCCTTCCGCCGTAAATCGCGTAATTAGCCATCCGATCTCATTTTTTGCTTCAGCCTCTGCCGCGGCCATAAAAACCGAGCGGACCGAAGCATCGGCGCCGTTTAAAACGCTGATCAAAATATCGCCGTACCCGCCGCAGATCATGTCGGAGTTCGCCGCGTCTTCGTTCGTCAAATCGAAATGAAGCAAACTGCCCAAACCGCTCTTAAGCGCGTTTTTCGCCGCCTCGATCGCCATCGCTTCCAACTTCCCGCCGCCGATCGTTTCTAAAATCGATCCATCCGAAAAAATCGCCATCTTCGCGCCCGCGTGGCGCGGACTTGAGCCGACGTTTTCAAAAATCGTCGCAAACGCGACCGCCTCGCCTTCCGCCAATCGGCGCGACACCGAACCATAAAAATAAGTCATCATAAATTCTCCTCGCTTACGGACGCGGTCAAATTCCAGCTTCACCGCTTCCGTGCCGCATTGCTAAGCAATCTTGCAGCCATTCGATATTGGAGCGGGTCGTCAAAACGCGAAACCAGAAGACCGCCCGTCGGTAGATTTCGTCGGCCTCTAAATCAGCTAAATTGGCTTCCTGCTGGTTGAGCCAATGAAAACAACAGGATAATTGATTCTTGAAAACCTGATCGTACAATTCCAGCGGCGCATTCATCAAAAAATACAGTTTCATTAGAAAATCGCGGCGCAAATTCCGTTGGTTTTCAACTGGTTTCAACAGCCAATCCTCGAATAAATCCGCGCCTGAATCGGTAATTCTGTAAGTCTTCCGAAACGGAAACGCGGAGCCGTCCGATATCGTCGAAAAGATCAGCCCCGCCTTTTCGAGCTTATCCACCGTCGCATATAACTGGCTCTGGTTAAATCGCCAAATCAGCCGTAAATCCGCGTCGTCAGATAAATGCTTATGCAAATCATAGGGATGGATCGGGTTCGCTTGGATCAGTCCCAACAACAAATACTCGGTTGAATACGGTTCCGGTGTTCGCGGCATAGGGCGCTCCTTCCAATGATATTTTTCATTATTATACATGGGACTACCCTTTAAGATTGTCCCGGCATGCTAAAAAGAAAACCGATCGCTCCAATCAAGGAAATAATTCGTTTCCGGATATAACTTCAAACCCAAGCTGCAGGGATATCTCTTTCGAAACCGACGGCAGAATCTAATTCTGATAACCTTATAAAAATCATTTATCCTCCCCCCCTCCCCAAGAAAATATTTTATGAAATAATATTTTTTTCACACAAAACCTCAAGCTACAACTCATAGAGACAATATTGTTGACAGACATTTAAAAAACGCTAAAATAAAAAAAATCTGTAATTTAAAGACGCACAGAGACAAACAGTTAATTATTCTTGATGAGGACAAAAAAATTGAACACGAAAAAAACCTTGATCCATGATGGACTTGTCGTCACTAAAGATTTCATTGGTAAATATGATATTGTCGTCCGCGGCGAAAAAATCGAAGCGTTAGGTACGTGCGGGAGTTTTTCGGAAGAAACTTTCGACGAGAAAGTCAACGCAGACGGATTAACCGTTATGCCCGGATTAGTTGAACCCCACGTCCATTTCGACGCGCCGTTCATGGGCGGAACAACAGATCATGATTTGCTGACCGGAACCAAAGCCTGCGCCTATGGCGGAATTACGTCCGTTATCAGCTTCTCAAACCAACCCAAAGGCGCTTCCTTAATCCAAAACGTAAAAGATTGGGATTCAAAAAATCGGGGGCGCGCCTACGTCGATTGGAGCATGCACAGTTTAATTTACGACGCCGGCGAATCTACCCTAAACGAGATACCGGATCTGGTCAAGATGGGCGTTCCGACTTATAAATGCTTTACGACGTACCGCCATTCCGGCCGGCTCATGGACGACGACAGTTTATTGAAAGTTCTCGAGAAAACGGCCCAAAGCGACGGAATGCTGATGATCCATTGCGAGCATGACGCGACTTGCGAATATCTGACCAACAAAGCAATTGCGGAAGGGCGCAAGGATTGGATTTATCACGCCAAAACGCGGCCTGCCATGGCTGAAAATATGGCGATTCAGCGTGTCGTCGATTTAATGAAAATCGTAGAAGCGCCGGTATATATCGTCCATGCGTCAACAGAAGACAGCGTACGCATTATCGCCGACGCTAAAGCCGACGGATTGCCGATCCATGCTGAAACCTGCACGCATTACATGATGCTGACGGACGAAAAGCTGTCGGGCGAAGACGGTTATCTCTGGATCTGCTCGCCGCCGTTAAGAAAAAATCATGATTTAAATCAACTTTGGATTGCCGCTGAAAAAGGACCGCTTGAAGTCGTATCTTCCGACGACGCCGGACTGCCGAGCCGAATGAGAAAAGAGCTCAGCGAAGGCCGATTCGATAAAGTTCCGAACGGAATGCCGGGCGTCGAACCGCGGCTGACGCTCCTTTATACGGAAGGCGTCCTGAAAAAACGGATCGATTTACAGCGATTAGTCGCGCTGACCTCAACGAATCCGGCAAAATTGTTCGGACTGAAGGACAAAGGGACGCTTCAGCCGGGATCCGACGCGGATATTTGTCTTTTTGATTCAAAAATTGAATGGATCATGACAGCCTCAACGCTTCACATGAACACCGATTTCTGCCCGTTTGAAGGGAAAAAGGTAACCGGGAAAACGAAAGCATTGCTCTGCCGCGGCGAAACTGTTCTGCGGGATTACGAACTTTGCGGCTCGCCCGATCATGGGAAAAGATTATTCCGTCGATTGGAGCATTAATTTAGAATGGGCAATTCAGTCATCAAAGCATGATTGCCGCCAACAGAAAACGTTCTTAGGAGAAAAAGATGAAGAAAATAGTAGTTATCGCGTTAGTTTTTATCATGGTCGTGTCGCTTGCAGCTTGCGGAACCGGCAATAAAGGAGACAAAACGAAAGAGGATATGACCGGCAGCGTCGCGATGGTTCTGTCCGGATTAATTACCGACAAAGCGTTCAACCAATTCACGTACGAAGGCATGATGCGCGCAGCGGAAGAACTCGGTATTAAAGCAGCTTACAAGGAAAGCGTGACGCAAGACGAACAGATCGAAGTCATTCGTCAGTTCGCCCAACAAGGTTATTCGATCGTCATCGGTCAAGGAGGGCAATTCGGGGAAGCCCTTTCAATTGTTGCAGCGGAATTTCCGAAAACGAAATTTATCTTCTCCGTCGGCACCGATACGTACGGGCTTGAAAACATGTCGGCGGCAACCGTCAGCTACAGCCACGCCGGTTTTATCGGCGGCGTTCTCGCCGGCTTAACAACGAAAACCAACAAAGTCGCGATGATCGTGGGCGAGTTTTACGATAACCATCGAATGATGGAAGCCGGTTTTTACGCCGGCGTAGCTTACGTCAATCCCGAAATTGAAACAACCTCCATTACGACCGGCGACTGGGCCGATACGGTTAAAGCGCGGGAAGCCAGCTTAGCGTTAATCGCGCAGGGTTACGACGTGTTATTCCCCTGCTTAGATGCGGCCGGAGCCGGCGTTGCCGCCGCGGCGCAAGATTCTGAAAACGTCTGGGTCGTTGGTTCCGTTGCGGACTACGCTGCGGAATACAGCGCTGAGAAGGTCACGGTCGGCAGCGTCGTCTTTGCGTGGGAAGCTTTGGGATACCTCGAAGCGACCGGCAAGCTCACCGACGGGAAATCGCATATCATCGGAATGGCAGATAACGGAATCCAACCGGTTATCAACGCGACTTTAGACAGCGACGCGAAAGCGGTTTATGACGCGGCAATCGCTGATCTTATCGCTGGTAAAATCGATATTGTTGATTAGAGCCGCTCCGCTCTGATTCCTTAATCCATTAATCAACCTGAAAAACCGGCAGGCAGATCAACAATGTAAAATGCCTCCGGTTTTTCTTAATGTAAAAGTAAGGGAGGATTTTTTCGCGCATGGATGAGAACAATTTTGCGTTGCAAATGCAGGATATCACTGTTGAATTCCCCGGCGTCTTAGCAAACGATCACGTCAATATCGATTGTAAAAAGGGAGAAGTATTAGGACTCCTCGGCGAAAATGGCGCCGGGAAAACGACGTTGATGAATGTACTGTACGGTCTTTATCCTCCGACGGAAGGGAGAATATTGCTGGATGGGAAAGAAGTCCATATCGGTTCCCCCCTTGAAGCGATTCAACAAGGTATCGGAATGGTCCATCAACATTTTAAATTGGTTGATACCCTTTCGGTAATTGAAAACGTTATCCTCGGAATCCCTACGAAAAAACAACGTCTGGATCTTGAACCGGCGAAAAAACGCTTATTACAGTTATGCGAAGAGTACGAATTGTTTGTGGACCCGGATGAAACCGTCTGGCGCTTGCCGGTCGGGAAACAGCAATGGGTAGAAATTCTCAAAGCTTTATACAGAGATTGTAAAGTCCTGGTCCTGGACGAACCGACCGCCGTCCTGACGCCGGCTGAAAGCGACCAATTATGCCGCGCGATTCGCCGAATTACGGCGGACGGGCGTTCCGTCATTTTCATCAGCCATAAACTTCGCGAAGTTATTCAAATCACCGACCGCATTACGGTTATCCGAGACGGGAAATATATCGGAACGCTCGCTACGAAAGACGCGACGCAAATCAAACTGGCGCAGATGATGGTCGGACGTCCCGTCACGATTGAACGAAAAAGCCGGCCGGTCATTGAGGATCTGAAACCCGTACTCGTTATGAAAAACGTAAACGCGAACGACGACAGAGGCATCCAGGCGCTTAAAAACTTGAACCTAACCGTTCACGCCGGTGAAATCGTTGGCGTTGCGGGCGTAGACGGCAACGGACAGCGCGAATTGGCGGAATGCATCGCCGGATTACGAAAACCGACAAGCGGGACGATCACGATTAACGATAAAAGAGTGACCGGCGTAATCGCCGACCCAACTTTCGTCGGATTTATTCCGGAGGACCGCCAGAAAACAGGGTTGGTCATGGATTTCAGTATCGCCGACAATTTGATCATGAAGGATTATCAAAACGCGCCATACGCTCAAAATAATGTCCTTCAATATACGGCGATAAAAAAACACGCGCGGGACATGATCCGAAAATATCACGTTAAAACGCCGTCAGAAGACGTAAGAGTTCGCAACCTGTCCGGGGGAAATCAGCAAAAAGTCGTTATCGCGCGGGAAATAGACCCCGAACCGGTACTCGACATCGCGTCGCATCCGACCAGAGGGCTCGACTTAGGCGCAGTCGCGAACGTTCATGACACACTATTGAAGGAACGGAATCGAGGAGCCGCGGTATTATTTATTTCCGCCGAACTCCAAGAGGTTATGGCGTTGAGCGACCGGATTATCGTTCTGTTCGGGGGAGAAATCATGGGCGAACTAAACGGAGAGGACGCCGATCAGGAAGTCATTGGACAATTAATGTTAGGACATCATCCGGAGAACTAATCATGGAGCTTCTGAAGAAAAACAAGCGATTCGAATTTGCAATTTTTGAAAATTTATCCCTTACGACCGGACGAACCCTCTTCGGCATCTTTTTAGGTTTACTCGCGAGCGGTTTGCTGATTGCGCTTTCAGGCGTGAACCCGTTCGTTGCTTACGGCGCGCTTTTCCGCGGCGCTTTCGGAAGCATGCAGGCTGTGAGCAACGTATTGGTTCGCGCTTCGCCGCTTTTACTGGGCGGTATCGGCGTCGCGATTGGAATTAAAGCCGGCGTCTGGAACACAGGTATCGAAGGGTACATGTATTTAGGCGCAATTGGCGCCGCGATCATCGGCGTTTTAGATTTAGGCTTGCATCCGGGTCTGCACATCCTGCTCTGTACCGTTTGCGCGATTGTGCTGTCAGGCTGTTGGGGCGCGATTCCTGGTTTTTTGAAAGCTTATAAAGGCGTCAACGAAGTCACCGCAACGATTATGTTGAATTACATCGCGATTTATTTAACGAACTGGGTTGTCTCAAATTTCCCGCTGGTAGCGGAAGTCGGCGCTTTTTATCCGATGTCGAAACAATTTCAGACGACCGCGCGGCTTCCGATTTTGATCCCAGGCTCAAGCCTTCATCCCGGACCGTTTATCGGGATCATCCTCTGCCTGATTCTGCACTTCGTATTAAATTTTACGCCTTTCGGATATCGGACCAAAATGCTCGGATCGAATCCTTTCGCCGCCCGTTACGCCGGCGTCGATTCAAGAAAACAAATCATGATGATTATCACGATCGGGGCAGTCATTGGCGGCATCTCCGGCGCGATTGAAGTCATGGGCTTAAAACGGCGCGTTTTCATGGAGTTTGTAACCGGCGTCGGTTACGAAAGCGTCGCGGTCGCGTTATTGGCTGGCGGGAATCCGCTGGGAGTCATCCTTTCAGCGTTATTTTTCGCCGCGTTAAAAGCCGGCGGCGCGACGATGTCGATCGAAACCGGCGTCGCCTCCTCGATGAATTCGATTATTATCGGGATGTGTATGCTGTTCGTAATCGGATTCGGCGTGATCGATAATCGCAAACTCAAAAAGATCGTCGCGACGGACAAAGATCCCGAAAATGATATTGCAGCGGAAAAAGAAGGAGAAAAGTAAATGTCATTAGAAATTATTGTCGACTGGTTACAAGCTGCTTTAAGATGGGCCGCGCCGCTGATTATCGTATCTATCGGCGAGGTATATTCCGAACGGTCCGGCGTTATCAATATGGGAATCGAAGGGATCATGCTTTTCGGCGCTCTTACCGGGATCGCGGCCGGATTCTATTTGAACAGCTTATGGCTCGCAGTAATTATTACCACGATCATCGGATTGATTTTAGGATTCGCGGTTGCGTATTTAACCGTTTCACGGCGTACGAACCAAGTCGTCACAGGGTTAATGATAAATATGGTTTCTCTCGGCGCAACCGATATGATTTTTTCCATGATGTCCGAAACTCGAAAAGCCCGCGTCGCGACTTTCCCGGCGATCTTCCCTTCGAGTATGACGAATATCCCGGTCCTGGGAAAATTATTATTCGCACAGCCGATCAGCACATGGGTTGCCTTAATCTTGCCGTTTTTCGCCGCTTATGTTCTGTATAAGACAAGATGGGGATTGAACGTCCGCGCTGTCGGCGATAACCCGAAAGCCGCCGCGACAGCCGGTCTTTCCGTTATCAAAATAAAATACCAGACTGTCGTTCTCAGCGGTATTTTCGCGGCGCTCGGCGGCTGCGCGCTATCGTTAGCCGAAGTCGGCTACTTCTCGGCCGGTGGAATGACGGCCGGACGCGGTTTTATCGTCATGGCCGCATGTGTCGTTGCCGGATGGGATCCCGTCAGAACAGCGTTGATCTGTATTGCGTTCGGCGCGGCCGACGCGGCGCAGCTCCGAATCCAGACGTTAAGCTCGACTATACCCTACCAATTCTTGCAGATGCTGCCGTATATTGTCACGATTATCGCGCTGACAATCATGGTCAAACGCTCCCGCGTTCCGAAAACATGGGGAGCTCCGTACGATCCGAAAGACGTTTAACGCTTAATCGTCCTTTCGCATGAGTCTTGCCTGATTCGACAAAATATATGGTAGAATTCTCTTTCGGCAGATTGGAAACTTTCAATCGGCATGCTCGCATTAGCATTGGGTCGTCGTGATGGACCGCGTTGGGAAACGCGTTCGCGCGAGGTACCGGGGATAAATTAGTAACGAAAGGAAATACTGAAATGGCAAAATGTGAAATTTGCGGAAAAACGACGACTTTCGGTCACAATCGAAGCTTCTCCTTCCGAGCGACCAACCGTCCGTTTTACCCCAACTTGCAGCGGGTCACCGTATACGTCGACGGCGTAAAAGCCCAAAAGACATTATGCACCAAATGCATCCGCAACATGTCGAAAATCCAAAAATAAGTCAGCAGCCGCGGTTCAAAGAATTAGACAAGGACCGTTGAAAAATAAGAAATCAAAAAAAGAGAGTCTTACGCGACTCTCTTTTTTGATCCAATTTTTTTGCTCTTTATATTTACTCTTTAATCCGCTCATACGCACCGGCAACGGCGTATCCGTCGACATAAAACGTCTTCAGCAGCTGAAACCCGGGGCGGGCGTAATTATTGCCGAAATGATTTTTATAAGAATAACAGAACGCGTCCGCATGTTCCGTCTGCCAAACGACACGGAACCGCTCGGAGACGCTTTCCGGAAGCGCCCAGAGCGTAAACTCGGACGCACCCCAAGTCAAATCCTCGTTGACGCCGAAATCGATAACGTCCTTCTCGATCGCATTCGCCAAATATAAAATACAAGGACGCGAGCCGACGCCCCACGAATCGCGCGAAAAACGCGACGCGATCGGGCGTCCGATCTGATTGAAATAGGCGAAATCAAGCGGATGATTCTTCAGGATCCAATTTCCGGTCAGAAAAAAAGAAACGGCGCAAAGCACAAAAATGAAACCCTTAATCCGATACGCCGGAAAGCGCCGAATCAACCATTCAAACCCGACGGTCATCAGCAAAAGCATCGGCGCATACAGGAAATATGCGTGACGCCAACCATGATAAATCGTCGCTTTCGAAAGCACGATAAGCGCGTAATATACCGCGATTAGCCCGAAATTAAAAACGCCGAAAATATCTTCGCGGGCCAAACGGAGAAACGAGCGGGAATGAAAAAGCGCGAACAACGATTTAAAACTTCCGATCAGGAAAAAGCCTAAATAGACGAGCGGCGTCGTAATCGCGATCCAGACCGCTAAATAATACGGAATATCGCGCGGGGCAACGAACCGCCCGAAAAACAGCTCCGAATCGCCGACGCCCGGCAAGTTCGTCACAAACGTTAACCCGCTGATAATTGAATCAAGATTGAACTCCCAGAGATAAGGCGAAACGAAATAAAACGATCCGAGCGCGCCGACCAACGTCAGGATCTCCAGCCGAAGCGTCGCCCCAATCGAACGTCCAGCGGACCATTCCAAAACAGCGATCAACGCCATAAACGCGGGAAGAAGACCGGCCCCGAAATAACGCGCGTTCGCGGTCAGCGCGAACGCCAAACAGAAGCATGCGATAGCTCGCCGGGAACGCGCGATCGTATACCAGCCACAGCAGCACAGCGTTATCAGAAACCAGGCGTAAAAAACGATATCTTTCGAGTTATAAAAACTCTCGGCGAAAAATCGCGGCGACACGACCATCATCAGCAACCCGATAACCGACGTCCACGAATTCGGATAACGCTTTCGGAGAAACAGGTAAAAACAGATCGCGGCGAAAAAAACCGTACCGAAGATATACAAGCGGCGAAAATTCAAATACGTCCGCAAATCCAGCGAAACGCCGGGAAGATAATTCACGAACAGCGTCGGCAACAGCGCAGTCACGCCGTAGACGCGATCCTTATACGTCAATAACTCCGGCAATTCGCGGAAATCGCCGTACGCCGGCAAAGGCAGCGATTCGACCGACGCCAGCGCGGGAATTTTCGAAAAGATATATTTGACGTTGACCGCGGCGGTTTGAATTTCGACTAATTCGTCCGTAAACCCGCCGTAATCGTTATGAAATTTCAATCCAATCGTGAACCAGACGAAAAAAACGGCCAGCCCGACCCAGAACCGGACGTCCGAATAAAAACGGACTTCGGATTCGGAAACGACGGATTTTTCTTCAGCGCGTATCATCGGCGCCCTCCCCAACGATTAACGAAATTCGGAGCCGTCGGTTCCCGGCTCCGATTAGACTATTACCGATAAAGCGCCGCCGGCTCAAGCCGCGGGATAGCCGAAAGAAGCGACAATTCGAAGAATATCGAAGCCCTCGGCATAGCGGCGTTCGCCGATCGCGCCGTTCCGAACCAACGTCGCGCGCGTTAATTCATGATCAAAATAATATTTCGTCCGATACGTTTTATACTGCCGCAGCGCTTCTATTTTCTTCTCTACGTCGGCTTCATCAACGGCAACCAGGAAGTCAGGGAAGAACCCGTACGACGAACGGATAACGTCGAACCCGAGAACCGTCCGCCCGCGAAAAGCGCGCAACGCCTCCGCCGTCATCGTATTATGATCCTGATGAACGTCCGCCTTCGTATGAACGAAGACGATATCCGGCTGGAATTCACGCTGGATCTGGATCATCGCTTCCAATATTTCCTGACGCGCGTCAGGGAATCGGCGCGTTTCGAAATCCAAAAGCGTAACTTTTTCTTTCGGAACGCCTAAAACGGCCATCGATGCGTAATGTTCCGGGACCAGATGCGTCAAGAGCGGATTTTTCTGATTATTCGAAAACGTAACGCAGCGAACGTCCGTCATCGGCGCGATCCGCGCTAACAGCGCGCCGCAGCCCAATTCAATATCATCCGGATGCGCGCCCAGAAAAACGACGCGCTTTCCGAAAAAAGTCATATTCTCCATCAAGCCTTAAATCCGAATCCAGCTTTACTTCGTCGCGACAAAGCCGCCGACGACTTTCGTCATCACAATTTCGCCGTCCCGCGCGATATATTCGTCCGCGACGCGATGAATTTTAGTCATAACGTCCTCGAATTCGGCATGTGTCGAAAAGAGCGATTTCCAAAGCCGTCGGTCTTCCGACATCGACGCACGCGCGTACGCCATGAAAGGCGCCGACGATTTGAACGTCAGCGGATTCTCGAAAATATGCGTCTCGACCTTCGCGAACGTCGCCGCAATTTCATCGTAAATTTCCGAACTGTAGCGCGAACTCCCGGGCATCAGAGGAATTTCCTTCTTCGTCGCTTCCCGAATAATATCGTAAAAGACTTTTTTATTTGTCGTCATCGGCCCGGTCGTAAACAGCCGCCCGCCCGGCTTTAACACGCGATGCATCTCAGGGACGGTGAAATGGATATCGTTCGTATAATAAATCGCGAAACAGCAGGAAACCAGATCGAAACTGTCGGATAGAAAATCAAACGGCTGGTCAAAATCAAGCTGGACGATCTTAAACGGGTTCCCCAATTTCGCATTTTCGATCTCCGCCTGATCCAACAGCTCCCTGTTTACATCTCCGCCAACGATCTCGCAATTACCTCGCAAATATCGATGAAAAGAAACGCACTGTTTTCCGCCGCCGCAGGCAACGTCTAAAATCCTGATCCCCGGTTTCAAGTCCAACGTGTCCAGCATCCACTGATCAATATCGCGGCCGCCGAACTTGTTATGAATATCGATTCGGGTCAGCAAATCGTTCGTCGTTTCCTGAAAATCAATTCTTTTACCCATACTTCCTCGTTTCCGTAAAATCTAGCGTAATTGTACCAAAAAAGCGGAACGGAAAGTCTAAGGAACTTTCCACGGGAACAGGTCATATTCATTCGTTTTTGAGGCGCGCTATACGTTACCCGATCCGCCGCCCAATCTCGAGAATATCGTACGGCGTCTGCTGATAGACCGAATAATTCAGCCAGTTCCCGAACAGCATGTTGGCGTGGCTCTGCCAATACATGATCGGCGTTTGGCGCGGGCTATTTCCCGGGAAATAATTATCCGGAACGTTCGGATCAATTCCGCGCTCCCGATCCCGTTCGTATTCGTTTCGCAGCGTCAGCAAATCATACTCCATGTGACCCTGAACGAAAATCTGCCGGCCGTCAATTGTCGCCGAAATCGCAACCCCGGCGATATCCGACACCGCTAAAACGTCGATATCCGGGATCCGATCCAAGTCCGAACGGCGAATTTCCGTATAACGTGAATGAGGCATATAGAATAAATCGTCAAAGCCGCGCAGCAGCGGATGGTTCCGAACGACCGGACGATGGGCGTAAATTCCCGAGAGTTTCTCCGCCCGCCGATATTTCGGGACGCGGTAATGATGGTAGAGGCCGGCCTGCGCGCCCCAACAAATATGAAGCGTCGAATACACGTTTTCTACCGACCAATCCATAATCTCGCACAGTTCCGGCCAATAATCGACCTCCTCGAAAGGGAGCGTCTCGACCGGCGCGCCGGTGATAATCATCCCGTCGTACTTCTTCAGCCGTACCTGACCGAACATTTTGTAAAACTGCTCGAGATATTCATGGGACGTGTTTTTTGATTCATGTGTCGCCATACGCAGAAAATCGATATCGACCTGAAGCGGCGAATTACTCAGCAGCCGCAGGAGCTGAATCTCGGTTTCAACCTTCGTCGGCATCAAATTCAGGATCAGGATTTCCAACGGGCGAATATCCTGGGTCGTCGCGCGACGGCTGTTCATGACGAAGATATTCTCATTTTCGAGCGCCTCACGCGCCGGAAGCGTATCAGGAATTTTGATAGGCATACGTCATAAGCTCCTTTTTTCTGCGAACTATATTTTCGCGAACGCCTGATCCAAATCCGCGAGAATATCGTCGATATGCTCGATACCGATCGAGAGGCGGATCGTACCCTGCGTAACGTTCTGTTCCGCCAGTTCGGTCTCCGTCAGCTGCGAATGTGTCGTTGACGCCGGGTGAATGACGAGACTCTTGACGTCGGCGACGTTCGCCAGGAGCGAAAAAATCTCCAAACTGTCGATAAATCTGAACGCTTCCTCCCGACCCCCTTTGATATCAAACGTAAAAATCGACCCGGCGCCGTCAGGGTAATCGCGGCGGTATAACGCGCCCTGGCTTCCTTCGTCGAGCGACGGATGGTTTACTTTCGCGACTTTCGGATGATCCCTGAGATAGCTCACGACTTTCAACGCGTTCTCAACATGTCGTTCGACGCGCAGGCTGAGCGTTTCCAACCCCTGCAGGAATAAAAACGCGTGAAACGGCGACAGCGCCGCACCAGTATCGCGCATCAAAATTGCGCGAATCTTCGTTACAAACGCCGTCGTTCCGGCAGCTTTTACAAAAGATACGCCGTGATAGCTCGGATTCGGATCGACCAGCGCCGGGAACTTCCCGCTCGCGGCCCAATCAAATTTACCGCCGTCAACGATGACGCCGCCGAGAACCGCGCCGTGGCCGCCGAGGAATTTCGTCGCCGAATGAACGACGATATCTGCGCCATGCTCGATCGGACGGAACAGGTACGGCGTCGCGAACGTATTATCGACAATAAGCGGAATATTCGCGGCATGAGCTATCTCCGCCAGCCGATCGATATCGATCAGAACCGAATTCGGGTTTCCGAGCGACTCAACGAAAATCGCTTTCGTATTCGGCTGAATCGCCGCCGCGAAACCGCCGAGATCGTCCGCGTCGACAAACGTCGCCGCGATTCCATAATCGGGAAGCGTATTCGCCAAAAGATTATACGATCCGCCGTAAATGTTCTTTTCCGCGATAATGTGATCGCCCTGTCCGGCAAGGTTCAGAATAGAATAGGTCACCGCCGCCGCGCCGGACGCCGTCGCCAGCGCCCCGACGCCGCCTTCGAGATCGGCGATCCGCTGTTCAAAGACATCTTGGGTCGGATTCGTCAGCCGCCCGTAAATATTCCCGCCTTCCTCAAGCGCGAAGCGGGCCGCAGCCTGAACGCAGCTGTCGAAGACATACGAAACCGACTGATAGATCGGAACGGCGCGCGCGCCGGTCGCCGGATCCGGATTTTCCTGACCGGTATGAATTTGTTTCGTCTCAAACTTCCAATAGTTCCTGCTCATTATTTTTTCTCCGTTTTCTAATTAATCAGCGTCTAAAAAAACAAATCGACAACCTTTCGATAAAAGAGGAAAGACCTCGCTGAGCGAGGTCTTTCGATTCTAATTCCGGATGCGTGAAGCCGAGCGATTAGAAAGGTTTCCCTCGCTTGAAATCATTGCGCATCATCATACCGAAATACTGTTTCATAAATCTTAGTTTACCGAAAAAATACCGCTTGTCAAGAACCTTCCGAAAATCATGACCCCGACCCGCGTAAAGCCGGAAGGCTCGCCGCCGCGACCGATTGGCCGACGCGGCGCGTCTTTTCGCTCGGAAGCGACAAATTGATTTTCAATTCCGGATATTCGACCGCTAAAACTTCTTTCGCCGTTTCCAAGACGATATCGCCGCCCTTGCCCGATACGACGCGCCCTAAGAGCAGCACTTCTTTCAGATCATAAAAAATCGAATAAAGTTTCAATGCGTAACCCAAATAGGCGCCAATCGTTTCATAAATTTTTGCCGCGTTGGCATCGCCCTTCGCCATCAATCCCTGAACGATTTTTAACTTTTCCGCCGGCGTCTCAGCCGCGGATAAATCGATCCCTGCCGCCGGCGCCAACTTGATCACGCCGTCCTGGCTGAAGTATTTCACGCCGCAGCCGATATCGCCGGACCACTCGTCCGCCATCGCGTCTTCGGCCAAATCGACCGGAGCAAACGCCAATTCGTTCAACCAACCGGTTATATTTCCGTCCGCATCGACGAAACCGACCGCCTCGCTCGTCCCCATCGCGATTCCCAGAACTGAATTCGACTTCAGGCTCATCGCGCCCGCCAGCGCGGTCACGTCGCCGTCGTTCGCAACAACCAGCGGGATATCGGCGCCAATCTCTTTCGCGGTATCGATATAAATCTTCTTCGCCGTTTTTTCAAAATCTTCCTTCCCAACCGCTAAGAATAAAGATGCCGCTTTCGTTTCATTGTTAATATAGATCCCGGCGGACGAAACGCCGATCGCGTCGACGCGCGGAAGATGCGCCGCGGCGCGGCGCAGCGAATCCAATATCCCGTCGTAATGATACTGTGGATCGCTCGTAACTTTCGGAAGCCAGACGACCTCTTCCGAAAATACCGGTTCGCCGTCGATAACCGCCGATACTTTCCGATCCGATCCGCCGGCGTCAAATCCGATCCGGCAGCCGTCCAGATGACGCCCGATCGAAACCGATTTCTGGTACGGCTTCGGACGATCCGCGTACGCCGTCGCGACAACCTCAAACGGTTTCTCGTAAACGTTCGCCATGAAGTTGAAGTCAAACGCCCGTTTCCCCGCCGAGGCGTACGTTTCCGCAATCCTGGCAGCAATCCGATCGTCGCCGCTAAGCGTCAGACGGAACCCGCCGCGCGCCCAAATCAGGAATTTAGCCAACCGCTCAACAAAAATAAAATCTTCCTCGAACCGTTCGTCCGTTCCGTGAATTTTCGTTTCAAATACCTGAACCTGATCGTCTTCGCGTTCGATCGAGATCGCGAACGGCTTCTCCGCCGTCTTCAGGAAAGCTTCGTAATACTTTGCGAAAGGGATATAAGCGGGATCTAAAACCGGCGTACAGCGAACGTCCATCTTGATTGAGTTAACTTTTTTTTCCATGCATCTGATTCCTTTGACTTTTCCCGTCCTGATCAAAAACTTACCGCGTTAAAAAAGAGGGTCTTTTCCAATCTTCGACTATAAGTTAAGTATAGTATTTTTTCGAGGCAGAGCGAGAATTTTCAAACCGAGAAATAGTAAAAACAGCGCCGCCCAGACCCAGTCAGCATATCGCGGCGCTGAATTCCCAACTCACGTGAAAAAGATCCAGTCGCCAGACGGAGCGTTCCAATCCACACGTGCAAAAAAGACACGCTCGCCATGTCTGCGATCCCAAATCCGTTCCAAAAAAGGGATCAGATCCGGAACGGCATCAAGCTTCGCTAATTCTTCCCGTCCGACCCATTCCAGCGTTCCTTCAGAAGATTCCCGCAATAACGGCGGATACGAAAGTTCCCCGCGAAAAATATGAACCTCAACGCCGAGATCCGAACGCGTCGAATCCATTGAAATCCCGCAAAGATCCAAAACAACGCCGGACAGCCCGCTCTCTTCAAATAATTCGCGCGCCGCACCGTCAAGAATTGTCTCGCCGTGTTCTACATGACCGCCTAAACCGTTATAAAGGCCGGGAAAATTTTTCTTCGTTATAGCGCCGCGCAACAGCAGCACGCGTCCGGCATGAAAAATAAAGATCAACGTACGCGGTATAACCCGATATCGCTCGCTCATCTAAAAACCCAATTTTGAAAAATCCGTTTCGAAAAACAGGCTGAGGATCACGACAACGAAGATAATCAGCATAAAACAGCCGCAGCCGCAGCCGAAACAACCGTTTCCTGATCTATACCCGAATGTTCGCTGTCCCCAACCATAAAGTTTTGAAAAAATAAACCCCTTCAACAGAAAACCCAAACATCCCTGGCGATCATCATTCATAACGTCAATTTCCTTCCTGACTTCAGACCAACTTCTAAGACCGGCGTTAAACGATCACGCTCTTCCGGCTGTATTCCGACAACTCTAATTCTACTCGAGGATTTATCAAAAATAAGAGGCACGGTCATAAACGCTCGCGCCTCTTTATCCAACGCACTCCGCGCGTATCAATAAATATTTACATTCAAAGCGTAATTCGTCGCCGCCTGATACGAAACGACCTCGATCAGATAATCCTGTTGAATCGGGATATACCCCGTCCAGGACGTCAGTTTGGCCTGATGATCAAGGTAGACAACGCCATCCTGAATTCCGCTGATCCGTAAAAAGGCGTTCGGCTGTCCCGTACCGCTTTGCAAATTAACAGACATCGTCTGACCTGCCGACGCATAGGCTGTATAAGAAACGACGCCGTTCGCCTTGACCGAACCGTTCATCTGAGCGCCGTAACTTCCCTTCGCGAAACGAATTCGCGCAGGAATAACGAACATCAAATCAAATTTCGACGCTGTCATATCAGGGTTGCAGATATCCAAACTATATTTCGTCGTTTTGGAGAGCAGCTGACGGATATAAGCATAACCGAGCGCGTTGCTGACATATAACGCGCCCGTATTATCGCTCAGGCCCAAATTAAGCCGGTGAGTTTCGGATACGACGGACGCTAACAGCAAGTTATCGTTCCCGGCGTAAAAATCATAACGCGTACAAGTTCCGCCATCGATCGAACCCGAAATCTGCGCCATTGTTTCGCCCAGCGCGAACTGAATCGTTCCGCCCATTCGATACTGCCGCGGACCGGTATTCGCGTAACCCGGATTGGCTGGAATCGCGGTTACCGCTCCCGTAAACGGCGGGATCGAAAGCAGGAAATTATAATTCGTCGCCATTGGACCCGGATTGTAAACGATAATTTCGTACCCCCCCGTCGCGGGAAGCGGCATCCCGAAAATTGCGCTCTTCTGGTTCAAATCCATCAGAACCTGCCCGGTCAGCGACTTAACGCTAAGAATCGCCTGCTGATTATCCGAATTCAGCGTGATCGACGCCGTCTGATTCGCGCTCGCGTAAAATTCGTAGCGAACGGCGACGCCCCCATCAAGACGTCCACTGATAACCTGGCTCGATTGACCGGGGTGAAACGCGATCGTTCCGCCAATCATCAACGTCGTTTGCGCCATAGCCGGAACCGCGGCGCAAAGAAATAAAACGGCTAAGAAAATCGACATTGTAACTTTCTTCATTTAAACGACTCCTTTTCCAAACCATACCATCCACACAACAACTTGTCACTTATTAATGACGAGATTCGAATCGTTTCAGTTCCCGCCATCGCGCGAAATCCAATCGGCGGACAGACTCGCCGGGAAATCGCCAGATTCGAGCAGGACGAAATAAATTTCCGACAGTCCGCAGCAGGACGTCCAATTCACATGGCTCAAACCGGAATAACGCTCCGGCCGCTCGCCCGTCCAGGGAATAAACGCAACTTTGCCGCCGGATTTCTCGTCGAAAACGACTTCAAAACTGACACCGTCGCCGACAGGGATCTGAACGATGAAAACATGATAACCCGGATCGGACCGCAGAGACAACTCCGGCGATTCTTTGCCTAAATGAATCTTATCAATCCGCGCGATCTCCACCTCCCCTTCCGAAAGCGCGCGCAGTTCGACCATTCCGCCGGTCTGCGACTGGATCAGCGCAGCCGTATCGTCCAGATAAATCAACGCCGGCTCGGCGCTGTTCCTTTCTTCCGTCAGGCTCAGTTCCAACGCCGGCCCGGTCAACGCCCGAATCAGGACCATCTCTTCGGCTTCGGTCTCGATTCGATATACGGCGTCCGGATTCGTCGCTGTTATCAGGATCTTTTCGTCCGAGAGACCCAGTTCAACAACGTCCGGTTCCGTGAGCGTCGGCAGCGGTTCGAGACCGACAGTCGCCGGAGGCGTCGCTTCAGCGCTTGCATCGCCGAAATCAGGCTGCCAATCCGATGTTAACGCACGAATCTCCTCCAATGAAATCGCAGCTGCGGTCATTTGCACCGTAAACAACAGAGCTTCTTCAGTCGCGCTCGGCGCCGCTTCCGTCCGAGCGATCGGAATCGTCGGAAGAGCACCCAATGCCGAAAGTGTCAGGGACGGCCCCGACCCGAAACCGTCCGCAACAGTCCGCCGCGGACGAACCGTCGGCACGGGCGTATCGGTCGAAGTCGGCGCAAGCGTATCAGTCGAAGTCGGCACGGGCGTATCGGTCAAGGTCGGCGCGAACGTATCGGTCGCGGTCGGCACGGGCGTATCGGTCAAAGTCGGCACGGGCGTATCGGTCAAGGTCGGCGCAGGCGTAT
>DAOUFC010000125.1:0-44300 GCA_034430295.1 Flexilinea sp. | reverse complement strand
GGAGGGGATTTGCGGCCGCAAATCCCCTCCTCCAAATAAAACTTACTCAACGCGCTGACAGATAAGCGGGTGAATTCAGTTACTATAAAATCCGTTTTGAGACACCCTCTTTCTGATATTACTAAGGATGCAGCTTCTTCTTCGATCGAACGGTTTTTACAAACCCGGCTGGCTCCCCAGCGTCAAGCGCAGGTCGATTTCTTCTCCGTCGCGGAGAATCGTCAGAGAAACGCGTTCTCCCGGCGCGTAAGCGAAAAGCAATTCCTTCAACTCATCGACCGTCGTCACCGCCGTACCGTCGAACGAAACGATCACGTCGTCGACCTCTATCGCGGCGTCGGAAGCCGGGCTGTCGTCACTGACCGACGTTACCAGTACGCCCATAACGTCATCGCCCAGATCCAATTCCGAACGCGTTTTTACGTCTAAATTACGAACTGTCGTACCGAGCCAGGGGTTCGCGGACGACTCGGACGCTTTCGTTTCCGTTGTCGGTTTCGCGGTCCTTTCCGCGAGCGTCGGGCGCGCGCGCAGCGTTACCTCAAAGGTCGCCTCTTTTCCGTCCCGGATACCCGACAGCGTGATCGTGTCGCCGACGCTCGTATTCGAGGCCAAGTAGGCGATAATATCGTCCATCCCGGAAACTTTTCGGTCTTCGATCATGGTAATCACGTCGCCGTCGACGAAAACTTTGGACGACTTCGAATCGAGCGTCTTCTTCCCCCCGCGGATCCCCGCCGCTTCCGCCGGACTGCCGGCGATAACCGACTGGATCAGCGCGCCGCGCTGGTCGCGGTCAAAACCCAGCGTCTCGTTCAGTTCGTTCGTCAGCGATATACCGCTGAAGCCGATCCAGGGATGCTGGTAAGCGCCGGAAGAAATCAGGCTTGGGATAACGCGCTTCGCCAAATTCGCCGGAATCGCGTACCCGATTCCCGCCGAAGCGTAGGTCGTCGATGAAAAAGAGTTGACAACGCCAACGACTTCGCCGTCCAGGTTGATCAGAACGCCGCCGGAATTGCCTGGATTGATCGCCGCGTCCGTTTGAATCATGTCTGGAATCTGGTAGTGGCTATTGCTGAAATCGCCGTCGTCAAGAATGAACGAACGCCCCAACGCCGAGACGATTCCGACCGTTATTGTGCCGGTATTCCCGAAAGGGTTCCCGATCGCGGCGACGAATTCGCCGACTTCAAGTTCATCCGAATCGCCCATCCGGAGCGGCGTCAGCCCGGACTCAAAATCTTCAATCGCTAAAACCGCCAGATCGGAATCCGGATCTTCGCCGATAACCGTTGCGTCGCGGACGATGCCGTCATGATAGGTTATACGGACTTCAACCGCGCCCTCGATGACGTGATAATTTGTCACGATATGCCCTTTATCATCCCATACAAAACCCGTACCCGAATTGTACGAATATTGTTCTTCCGTCGGATCGTTTTGCTGATTCCGATTCTGATTCGGGGAATTGAAAAATTCCTGAATAAAGGGCATCAAGTCCTGAAAATGATCCATTGGCAGCGCGTTTGTCGCCGACGCCCCTTTTACCGACTTAACCGAAATATAAACGACAGAAGGATTGATTTCGGAATAAAGTTTCCCAAGCTCCGTCTTCGCTTCAAGGATTTCTCCGGTCGCGTTATCACTGTTCGCGGAAACGAGCGGAACGGGAAAAAAGGAGGCGATCATGAAAATCAGTACGAAAATCAAGCGAATCATAGAAATATTCTTTTTCATTGTTATTTTTCCTTTTGACCTCAGTTAGTTCTTCGTCGTTAAACGATTTATCCTAAAGAATAACGCGAATTTGTTTGAAAAAAGTTAATCCATTGATTAAGAACGGATTAATCTCAGCTTAAATATCCGGCGTCGGTCGTTCCGCCGCGTTCGCGCGAAATACCGAATATCGGCCGCGCCGTCTTCTCGATTTAAAAAGCTCCATAAAAAACTTCGCCAAGGAAACTCAGTAAAAAAGACCCGCGGAAAGCAGCGGTTGAAGCCTCGCTTGCCTTTTAAATTTTAGATCCTTAACCCAGATGGTACAGCAAATACATTCCGCCGAAATAGAAGATAATCATGATAATCGAGTCCAGCTCCAGGAACTTGATTCGCCGCAGCTTGGCGACGTTTCCGACGACCGCCAGCGCCATCATCATGACGCCAAGCATACCGGTCACGACAAATACAGGATTGACCGCCGAGACCAGCCGGCCGGAAGTATAAAAAACATCGGTTACGGAGATCGCCAGCATGTTGAACATATTCGAGCCAAAAAGATTTCCCATCGCCATCTCCGGCGCGCCGATCGACAACGCCGCGATCGACGTCACTAATTCCGGCAGCGAAGTAACAAACGCGACGAGGGTTGAGCCGACGAACGTTTCGCCAAGACGCGTCACGACCGCGATTTTCTCCGCTGAGTTGACCATCAGCGGCGAAACGAGGATCAGGACAAGCGCCGCCGCCGAAAATGTCAGAATCCCATTTTTCAAAGAAGGAACCTCAGCCAACTCCGCTTCAGTCATTGTCGTCGAAACCTCGTCTTTCCCGTTTTGGTCGATCAAGTAAATCGAATAAACGTAGACGACGGCGATAATGATTGAATCAAGCCCTATCCAGCCAATCTTGAATCCGAGTCGGTCAATGACCGGATTCGTGCCGATAAAAAATAAAACCATGGTACAGATCAGAATTCCCAATCCTCCCGATAGGACGTGCTGGAACGCGGCTTCGCGCAGAATCCGCCGATCGCGGCTCAACAGGTCAAGAATCGCCAGAATCAGCATATTAAACGATGAAGAACCGAAAAAGTTGCCCGCCGCGATATTCGGAGCGTCAATGATAACCGCATTAATCCCGGTCAGCATTTCGGGAAGCGACGTCGCGCCCGCCAGGAGCAGCACGCCGATGAACATGCCGCCGATCCCGGTCCGCGCCGCCAGAATGTCGCCGGCCCGCGCCAGCTGCATCGCGGCGGCTACGATCAGACCGGCGCTGATAATAAACGTTGCCCAAAAACGATTTCCGGTGAGGAAGAAACCCAAGACAGCGTCTATCATGCGCTTTTCTCTCCTTTCGAGCCTTTATAGACTCCTTTTACTCCGGCTAACGGCCAATAGGAAAAAACGCCCGTATCGGGCAGATCCAGATCGCCGATAACCGCTTCTGTCGCCGCCAGCGCGCGCAGCGCCGTATCTTCATCTTGTACAATCGCAAAAATTGATTGGTTAATATCTTCGGTATTAATCGTCGCGAACGCGTACCGCCCGGGAATCCTTTTCCGAAGCCGGTAAGCGCCGGTCGAATCCATCAGCGTCGCGCCGCCAACCCCGGCCTTGGACCATTCGGATAGAACCGCATTGGTGTTTTTTCTGTCATGCAAGACCAAAAAAATCATATACATATAAAACTCTCCTTCCGATATGGATATCCTTACTCCATAATTTTACTAGCAAAGGACGGAACCGATCGGCTCGTCGCAATAAAAACTCCTCCCGACGATAACGGGAGGAGCAAAACCGAACCAATCGGGATTTAATCAGGCGATAATAACTGGCTTGATCAAATCTTTCGGTTTATCTTTCATCATCATCAGCGCTTTTTCAACGCTGTCGAGTCCGTCGAAACGATGCGTAACGAGAAGCCCGGTATCCATTCGTCCGGCCGTCATAACGGCCGTCAGTTTCTGGACACGCAGCCGTCCGCCAGGCATTAAGCCGCCATTAATGCGTTTGTGCCCCATGCCGACGCCCCAATTCAAACGGCCGAGCTTAATATAGTCGCCTTCGCCGAGATAGTTAACGTTTCCGATCGCGCCGCCAGGCTTAAGCATCGCTAAAGCCTGATCGAAAGTATCGACATCGCCGCCGGCGACAACGACTTTATCAACCGGACCATGATTGAGATCCATGATCTGTTCGACGATATCGCCGTTGCGATAATTAATAATATCGGTCGCGCCGTATGCTCGAGCGACCTCGGTGCATTTCGGACGCGAACCGACCGCGAAGAGACGTCCCGCACCGCGGAGAGCCGCGCCTGCAACCGACATCAGACCGACCGGCCCGATTCCGATTACGGCAACCGAATCGCCAAATTCGACTTCGGCAAGCTCAACCCCATGGAACCCGGTCGGAACCATATCGCAGAACATGACCGCCGCCGCAGGGTCCATTCCTTCCGGAATCAGCGCCATATTCCCGTCAGCGTCATTAACATGGAAATATTCTGCGAAAACGCCGTCGGAGGTATTCGAATATTTCCAACCGGCGAGCATGCCGCCTGAATGCATTGAGTATCCGCCCTGGGCTTCGAGCGAATTCCAATCCGGCGTAATCGCGGGAACGATAACTTTATCTCCTGGTTTAAAATCTTTTACCATCGAACCGACCTCAACAACTTCGCCAACCGCTTCATGCCCAAGCGTCAGGTCGCGGCGATCGCCGATTGCTCCCGCCCAAACGGTATGGACATCGGAAGTACACGGCGCCAATGCGATGGGTTTAATAATTGCGTCGAGGGGCCCGCAGGCCGGCGTCGGTTTTTCGATCCAACCGACGCTTCCGATTTTTAACATTGCGAATGCTTTCATTTTATAAACTCCTTTTGATTTATTCTCATTCTGATCCGCTAACCAGAATTAAATAATATTTTACCTTATTTTTAAGACTTATTAACTGTTATCGCGGTTGGGATTAGCCGTTTCAAACATATTTTTGCAATCTGCCCTTTACAGAAACGTTCGGAGCACATCCGATCACGGGAAACGATACAAAATATACAGAAAAAAGACTGAGCAAAAAATCCGACGAAATCGTTCCTCAACTTCTTAATTGTAAAGCGCCCTTTTTTACACTTTTTCAAAGACCGGGAAAGCCAAAAGCTAAAAGATATTTTAAAATTAAACACGAAAACCTTATATGAGGCGTAGACTTCTGCAATAAATACAAACCAATGAAAATCAAGGCTTCTCTCAATTTCTATTCAAAAATCGGCCTGTGCGCAAACCCTTTGCGTTATTTCGTTTTTATTTTTCTCCAACTCTTTTTGGGAACCCATATGAGCGTCGCCGCGCTCGATGCGTCGTCCGTCGGCTGCCGCGTTTGGCGCAACCCAGCCGTGCCGGATACGATCATCGCGCGGCTCCCGGAAGATTGCGAACCGGCGAAAACGCGGGGCGGGGCCAGCTGCGTTATTGACACGCTTCCGGCGGACGCGGCGTCGCTTAAAACGGACGGCGAAATCGTCTTCGCCGCCGTCGCGCCGTTCCCGACCGTCAGCGATTCGATCTACCGCGAGGGGATCCGTCAAAGTTGGCTTGGACTCTGTCCGGTTGGGCGCTGTCAGAAGGTTTTTATTCCGAAACGTTGGACGAATGCGCTGACGGCGCTTTTCGGCGAAAAGCCCGCGCCCGAAAATATTGAAGCGATCGCGGATGAAAACCTGCTGGAGCGGACCTGGCGGGCCGCAAATACGGTCGCGATCATCCCGTTCGACGAACTCGATCCGCGCTGGAAAGTCCTTGGGCTGACGCTTGACGACGGAAGCGTCGTCAGCCCGTTTTCGTTCGATTTTGAGCCGGAAAGTTATCCGTTGACGCTGCGCTTTCGAGCGCGTGAATTGAAACCGGACGGCTGCGGCGCCGGATTAAAGCTGGCGACAAATCGCGATCCGAAGCGGCTGACGACGGTAACGCTGACGGGAACGACGGCGATCTCTCGCCGGCTGGCTTACCAGATTGAAAACGACGGCGTCAACGCGATCGTCGACGGAATTGCCGAAACATTGAAAAAATCCGACTTCGTCCATGTCAGCAACGAAGCTTCGTTTTTTGCCGATTGTCCGCCCGGCGTCCCTTTGCGCCAGGATCCGAAATTCTGTTCCCGGCCGGCGTATTTTAAAGCGTTAACCGCCGTCGGAACGAATATCGTCGAGCTGACCGGGAACCATAATCTCGACTGGGGTCCGCAGCCGTTTCTCGACTCCCTCGGATTGTTCCGCCGCGCCGGGATGAAAACCTACGGCGGCGGAGCGACGCTTCAGGAGGCGCTTAAACCGCTCCATATCCACCACCACGGCAATCATCTTGTCTTTCTCGGCTGCAACCCGGTCGGACCCGCCGGCGCATGGACGACAGAAACCTCGCCAGGCGCCGCGCCCTGCGACTATCCAAAGTTGATCCGGACGGTAAAAAATCTGGCGGCATTGGACTATCTCCCGATCGTGACGTTTCAGCAAGTCGAATACGATTATCATTCCGTTCCGACGATCCAGGCCGCGGCGTTTTATAACTTAGCCGAAGCCGGCGCAGTTATCGTTTCCGGCTCCCAGGCGCATATCCCGCAGGGATTCGCATTTATCGGACGGCGTTTCATGCATTTTGGATTAGGAAATTTCCTGTTTGATCAGACTTCAAAAATCGAGCGCGACTCGTTCATCGACCGTCATTATTTCTACGATGGAAAATATCTCGGCGTCGCGATTGAAACGATCCGTCGCGGGGACGACATGAAGATCTCGTTTCTAAGCGGACCGGAGCGCGCCGAACTCCTTAAAACGGTCTTTAATTATTCGGTTTTCAAAAGAGTTTTCCAAGATGAAAAATAGCCGAAACGAGAGTTCAAACGCCGTGAAACGGAAAGCTGTCCTGATTTGCTTCCTGATTTTCGTCCTGATGGGCGCGTTTGGGATTGGTTACTTCCTGTATGAAAAACCGGAAACAGCCGAATTCAGCGCGGCGGATCAGGAAGCGCTGCTGCATGAATTTGTGGACGCGCTGAACGCCGGCGATAACGAAGGCGCGAGGCAGCGATTAATCGAAGAGGTTCCGTACCGAATCCCAGCGAACGAATTCAGCCGCGCGATCGCAGCCTCGCTGAAAATTATTTCGATCAGCGAACCGGACTTTCCAGGTTCGCCCGTCCGGGAAGTCGAGCTCGAAATCCTCGACACGAAAAAGATCATGAGCCGCGCCTGGCTCGAGTACCTCCAGATTTTTAATAAAACGAGCGATCATATCGACGACAGCGATTCGGAAGCCGATCTGGCGCGGATATACGGAGCGTTGTTAAAAATGGAACCGCTGCCGCGTGAGACGATCCTTGTTCTCGTCACCTTTGATCAGGTTCCCGCTCCCGAGAACGGTCAGCCACAGCTAAAAATAGTGTACAATTTATTGACAGCCGAATTATTTTCCGGCAATCTCAGCGAGAACGTTCGCAAAATTCAACCGTAACAAACCGTATAAAATTTTATCGGACACGGAAGAGGAGGCACACATGAAAGAAAAAAGTCAACAGAATACCAAAGTCTTGATCGTCGGCAGCGGCGCCGCCGGTTTATCCGCCGCAATCTATACCGCGCGCGCCGAACTTGAGCCGGTCGTCCTGACCGGACCGACGCTCGGCGGCCAGATTACGCTTACGGCCGACGTCGAAAATTATCCCGGTGTCCCCGATCGAATATCCGGAACCGAATTGATCATGCGTTTCGTCGACCAGGCGGAAAAGTTCGGCGCGAAAATCGATTATACGGCGGCCGAATCGATTGATTTCAGCCGCAGGCCGTTCGTCGTTGAAACCGACAGCAAGGTCTACCATGCCGAAAACCTGATTTTAGCGACGGGATCGAAGGCCGTTGCGCTTGATGTTCCCGGCGAAAAAGAATTGACCGGCGCCGGCGTGTCGTACTGCGCGACCTGCGACGGGGCTTTTTTCCGTGGTAAGAAAGTCGCCGTCGTCGGCGGCGGTACGTCCGCGGTTGAGGAAGCGATTTTCCTGACCCGCTTCGTCGAAAAGGTCACGATTATCCATCGCCGCGACCAACTGCGCGCGGACGCCGCCGCGCAGAAAGCCGCTAAATCGAATCCGAAAATCGAGTTTCTCTGGGATACGGTCGTCAGCGAAGTCGTCGGGAAAGATTTCGTTGAAGCGCTTCGCGTAAAGAACGTTAAGAGCGGCGCGGAAAGTGTTATCCCGTTTGAAGGCGTCTTCGTCTTCATCGGACACCGGCCGGTTTCCAACCTCTACGAAGGGAAATTAGCGCTTGAAAACGGTCAAATTTTGGTTGACCGCCATATGCGGACGGAAATACCCGGCGTATACGCCGCCGGGGAGACGGTCGACGGCGAATATCGTCAGCTAATCGTCTCCGCCGCGCAGGGAACGCAAGCGGCGCTAACTCTGATCAAGGATCTCGCTTGACCGACGGGGACTGACGCGATATAAAAGGCGCGCGAACCGGAACGAGAAAGACTGAACGATCGGATTTGCGCGCCTTAAATCAGGATTCGCAGCGTTTTGCCTTCATTTTTCCTATTTTTTGGTTTTGATTTTCCTTGCGGGAATCTGCCGGAACGAATAAAATTCAAAATCATGTTATCGTATTCTTTCATTATTAGCGCTTTCGTTACCGTAAACTAATTACCAGAGCGGCTCCGAACCGGATCCAAAAAGCCCTCACCAAAAAATAAGGAATGAGAGACGATTAAAATGAAAAAATCTATTAAAACCAAAAAAAAATACGCCTCAGCATTGAAGTCGCTGGCGAAAGAGCGCGAATTCGCGAAAATCAGCGTGACCGATATTTGTATTGAATCGGAGCTTTCGCGAAAAGGATTCTATTACCATTTTACAGATAAATTCGGTCTGGTCGCCTGGATCTTCCAACATGAATTTATCGATCAGGTCGCGCCGGAAATCGAAGCGGAGAGTTGGGAAGTTTTCGAAGCGCTTTGCCATTATTTTTATCGCGAGAGCGAATTTTATAAAAAGGTCTTTGAAGATCCGAATTGCGGCATGTTCTTTGAAAATTTTTGCAAGCTGTTTGAGCCGATCGCGCGGAAATTTACGCAAAAATATTTTGAGAATCGCGAATCGTCCGAAATTTTTACAAATTTTTGCTGCGACGCGACCCTGGCGACCGTTTCGCGCTGGATTACCAACCTGAAAATCGTCAGGCCGGAAACGTTTACGCGGGACGTAAAGCATGCGTTGATCGATTTCAGCCGTTATATCCTGCTGATTCATGGCGAAGAAGAGGATTTAAAAGACGATTTAGCCGTCCGTCCGTATTGACTCGGAATTTCCGGGCCGGCACGACAACATTCCATCCTTCGAAACGGCTTTATTTTTTATCAGCCGTCAAACGGTAAGCGTATAGCGCTGAATATATTTTCTCTGAACACCTTATTTTGATATGAGACCGAATGAATCGGCTCTGATATTTGCTTTAAAAAGTGCGCCTCAGGTTTCCTTAATCAGTAGTATACTACTATGTAGTCGCAACTAACTTTATCGACAGCTCAGTTTGCTGACCGTGCATTTTTTTCGATGACGCGCGTTTAATGAACACGTACGCATGGAAACGGGTGTTTTTGTGCGCAGTCAGTCGAATATAATCCTGCGCGTTCAAAAGGTTGACGCACGCTGAATCGAGAAACGCCGGCGACCAGTTATTGGCGTACGCCTTAGGAGAAAGAGCAAACATTAAATTTGGAAAGGATTGACAAATAAGATGATTGTACCTTTGACAGAATTAGAGACAGGTAAAAAGGGCCGAATTAAGGATATTTCCGGTGAACGTCGCTATTTATCGCGAATAACGTCAATCGGGCTGAACATGGGCTGTGAAATAGAAATGTTGCAGAACGTGAAATCCCGCCCGCTCCTCGTTTTCGGGCGCGACACGATGATCGCATTGAATCGTTCGGAATCGAAGCATATTCTGGTGGAGGTACTTTAGCAATGGCAGATGAAATTAAAATTGCGTTATTGGGTCAACCGAATTCCGGAAAGTCAACGCTTTTTAACACTTTGACCGGGGCGCATCAACATGTCGGCAATTGGCCGGGAAAAACCGTCGAAAAAAAAGAAGGCTATTTTGTTCACGGATCGCGGAAATATCTCGTTTCCGATCTTCCCGGTTCGTACGGTCTGTCGGCCAATTCGGACGAGGAGGTTGTCACGCGCGACGCGATTGCCGGCGAGGAGGCTGATTTAGTCTGCGTGCTCGCTGACGCGTCGCAATTGGAGAGAAACTTATTTATGCTCGCCGATATCGCGGGAATCCGAACGCCGCTGTTGGTGGTATTGACGATGATTGACGTCGCGGAAGATCAGGGGAAAAAAGTCGATGTCGAATTGTTAGCGGAGCGACTGAATATTCCGGTAACCGCGATCGTCGCTCCCGATAAAAGAACGTACGGGGATTTCTTTGAAAAACTCGACCAGACGCTCAATCGTCCGTCGCTGCTCGATACCACGGCGTTATTCCGCCTTTTCTCCGAAGGAGAATCGAAAGCGTTGTATGCCGAAGCGTTGGAACTTGTCCCGGAAACGGGAATCGATCGTTTTTCAAAAGAATGGTTGGCGATTAAACTTCTTGAACAAGACGAAGTCGTCTCAGCCAAAATCGCCGTTAAAGCGGGAATCGAACCGGTTCGGAAGTTCATCGCGGCGGCGAAAGACGGAGCGTTGTATGCCGGCGATTGTAAGTTCGCCTGGATTGAGAGCATCTTGGACAGCGTCGTCGTCAAAACGAAAGAGCCGTCAAAATTGCTGACAAAATTCGATCGGGCGGCGATTCATCGTTTCTGGGGGAAACCGATCGCAATCGGGATTATTATTCTCGGGTTAATCGTGTCGATGATCGCCGCCGCGCCGTTTATGGGCGCTGCCGCGTTGATCCCTTCATCTCTGGGCAGTCTTATCGGGCGATTATCAGATTTCGGCGTTTCTCAAGTTTTAATTTCCTTTATCAACAGCACAATCGTTCTGGCTTTGTCCTGGACAATTTCAATGCTGGGGTTCGTTTTCGGGATTAATCTTGTTTTCGGCCTGATCGAAGAAATCGGGTATATGGCTCGGGTTTCCTACGTTTTCGATAATACGATGAGCAAGTTGGGGCTTCAGGGAAAATCGGTCATGCCGATGCTGATCAGCGTCGGCTGTACGATCGGCGGCGCCGCCGGAACGCGGGTCGTCGATTCCTGGGGACAGCGGATTTTGACGATCGCGTTGGTCTGGGCTGTTCCCTGTGGCGCGACCTTCGCCGTTATTCCCACGCTTGCCACGGCGTTCTTTGGTTGGGGCGGAATTCTGGTCATGGTTTTACTGTTTCTAATCATGTTCGCTCATATTTTCATAACCGCGAAAGTTTTCGGACGTACGTTAAGCCCGGTCGCGGAACGAACCGGATTAATTATGGAGCTTCCGCCATATCATAAGCCGCGATGGGGCGCGATGTTCATAACGACGCTGAATCGCGTCTGGGAAATTTTCAAGAAAGCGTTTGTTATCGTTTTTATCGTTTCCGTCCTGTTTTATTTTATGTCCTATTCCCCAAGCGGAAATGTCGAAGGCAGCTTTTTATATAGGGTAGGCAGAACGATCGAACCGGTTACGAAGGTTTTCGGCCTGAGTTGGCAGACGTTCCTCGCATTTATCGCTTCAATGGTCTCAAAAGAGGCCGTTCTCGGCGTGCTAAGCGCGATTTTCGCAGGTTCGGGAAGTATCTTCGCTTCGACGGTAGGAACAGTGAAAGCGGACGCCAATCTCGCGTCGCTTGTTACGAGCGAGATTTCGAAACCGGAAGCGTTGGCGTTTATGGTCGCGGTCACGTTTAACGTTCCGTGCCTGATGGCGCTGTCGTCAACTTATCAGGAAAGCCACTCCCTAAGCTGGACGCTGAAAATCGCGCTGTACTATATTGCGACCGCTTTAATTCTGTCGATGATTACCTATCATGTCGCGGGGCTGTTTTTCTAAATAAGGAAAACAAATGATGGACTCGCTGTTGGATCTGTTGCGCAGTCTCGGTACGGTATCTACGCCGGAATTGGCGAAGATGATGTTGTCGTCACCGGAGATGATTGAAGCGCGGTTGGATTATTATGTCCGTTCCGGCTATGTTCGAAAAACAGTTTTCGACGCCGCCGACTGCGCTTCAGGATGCGATAAATGTCGCGGCTGCGTTGGGAAGAGACATCTTTCTCGTCCGGTTGTTTTTTGGGAAGTTATAAAAAAATGAATGGGACCTTTCCTTCCGTTACGGTGCTGGTAATCCTGGTTTTGGCTGTTTTGGTAGTGCTCTGCCTCGCGTCTTTTATACGACGTCTGAGCGGGAAAAAAAGGTGTTGCGGCGGAGAGACGAAGCGGACACCGGCGAAAAAGCTTGGCCATGTTTTCGGAACGTTTACCGTTCGTATCGCCGGAATGCACTGCGCCCGCTGCAAAGAAAGCGTGACGCAGGCGATCAACGCACTGCCGGGATATGCCGCAAAAGTCGATTTGGCTCGAAGCGAAGCGGTCGTCAGCTGTGAAAACGACCCGGACGTTGAAGCGGTGAAACTTGCGATCGCCGGGGCGGGGTTTATAGCGACTTCAGTTTCGGACATAGAAAAAAAATAATCCCGGAAAGCTGCGCTTGAGCGCGCGCAAAACGGGATTCGCAATCGTTTATCTTTGCTGAGTTCTCACAGTACGGCGCCGAGGATATTACCCCCCCTCGGCGCCCTGTTCATAGAATTCAGTTTGCCGCTTCTTTATAAACTTCTATTTTAGATTCCGAAACCTAAACTTTTTGGCGTTTATTAAGCTGATGCGCCGCCCACATGGAAGTTCCGATTACGCCGGCGTCGTTCCCGAGTTTGGATAAAACGATTTGAACTTTGTCCAAAGAAATCAAGAAGACGCGCTCGCGAATGGTCCGACGAATCGGTTCCAACAGCAGTTCGCCGGCTTTCGAAATACCGCCGCCGATAACGACGCGCTGCGGTTCGAGATGAACGAGCGAATCGGCGATCGCGATCCCCAAATAGGTGCCGGCCTGGTCGAAAATGTTCCGCGCGATCGTGTCGCCGGCCAAAGCGGCTTTCGCGACAATCTCCGGCGTCATCTTATTCAAATCATGCTCGACCATTTCTGCTAAAATCGTCGTTCCTCCATGCACGATCGCTTTCAGCGCGGCTGAAACGATCGCCGGGCCGGAAGAATATTGTTCCAGACAACCGCGATTCCCGCAATTACACAGCGGGCCGACGGGATCAACCGTGATATGACCCAGTTCGCCCGCCTGGCCGGTATTCCCTAATACGAGTTCGCCGTCAATCACGACACCGCCGCCAACGCCGGTTCCCAACGCGTACATAACCATCGAAGTGCAGCCTTTTCCAGCGCCGAAAATCATCTCTCCCCAGGTAATTGCGCGCACATCGTTCAGCAGAAAGGCAGGGATTCCGGTTGCGCGTTGGATATACGCCGCGACCGGAACGTTAATCCAATGCCCGGGCAGGTTGGTAATAAAGTTGGTTACGCCATTTTCCATGTCGAGCATTCCGGGGAAACCGATCCCGATTCCCTGGATTTCCGCCATCGACATCTTAGCCTTCCCGATAATCGTCGCGAATAAATTAACCATCCTCGCCAAAACGCCGTCCGGACCTTCGCGCGCTAACGTCGGAACGATTTCCAAGTTGGAAACCGCGCCTGTTTCAGAATTGACAATCGCGGCGCGCATATTCGTACCGCCTAAATCACAACCGATATAGTATGCCATAGTTCCCGAATCCTTTTCTACCCGTCGATGAAAACTTGTCTGAATCGCTACGAAACGCTCATTCCTAATTATAATCGCTTGTGCTAATTGAAACCCGATCTTCGAATTTCGATCGTCAACGTGCAATAAGATCGCTCATCCGCGCCGTCTGGGCCATTACGTTGACGTCATGAACACGGACGATATCGAATCCGGATTGGACCGCGGCGGAAACGAGCGCGGCCGTTCCGCCGAGCCGATCGTCCGCCGCGCGCCGGAACGTCTTCCCGATCAACGATTTCCGGCTCGGGCCGAGCAGCATCGGGAAATCGAAGCGCCCCCGGATCAGCGGCAGCGCGCGCATAATATCCAGATTATCCCAGACCGACGTCCCGAAACCGATTCCGGGATCGAGAATAATTTGATCCGGCTTGATGCCGCCTCTGAGCGCTCGATCCGCCAGCGCGGAAAGCTGCGCGATAGCCTGATCGGCGATCGGCGCAGTGGATTTCAACGTCTCAGAGCGCATCAATACGATCGGGCAGTCCAAAGCGACGACAGTTTCTATCATGAGCGGGTCAAAGGTTCCGCCACCGACATCGTTGATCCAATCCGCGCCGGCGCGTACCGCAGCCTCAGCCGTCGCGGCTTTCATCGTATCAACGGACAGAAGCGCTTCAGGAAAGCGCGCGCGAATCGCGCGAATTGGCGCGATCAGTCGCGCGATCTCTTCCACCTCCGGGACCGGACGGTAACCCGGGCGCGTTGATTCGGCGCCGAGATCGAGGATTTCCGCGCCATCCGCGAGAAAGGATTCCGACTGCGCCAGCGCTTGAGTAAGCGCGGTTTCCGGGTTTTTGCCGTCGCGGTAAATTCCGTCCTGAGAGAAACTGTCGGGCGTCAGATTAACGATCCCCATAACGTATGTTTTTACGCCCCATCGCAGGACGGGACGATTTAATTGCTGCGGCTCCGTTAGACGTTGGACAGCTCCAGACGGCGCAATTTCAAGCAAAGAAATAAAACTGTCTCCTTGAATCGGGTCAGCGCCATCCGGAAAGATTTCAACGAGCGGCGCTAAAACGAAACGCCGTTCGCGGTAACGCGGATGAGGAATTGTCAGAGCTTCGGAATCAACCCGTAAATAGTCATAGAAAAGAATGTCAATATCGATGACGCGCGGACCATTCCGGAAAGTTTCTGTCCGTCCCATGCGTCGTTCAATCTGTTTTATGAATTTCAGCAGGTCTTCCGGCGAAAAATCCGTTTCTCCGTTCAAAACGACGTTATAAAACGAATCTTGGCCAACGTAACCCCAGGGTTCAGTCTGATAGAACGAGGAAATACGGCGAATCGAGACTGTCGGCTCAAGCAGTTGAATCGCCAGTCTCAGGTTTTCAGCTTTATCCCCGATATTCGAACCCAACGACAGGGTAACGTTCATATTTTTTCTCCTCAATTCAATCGTTTTTAGCCGCTTCGGGCGTGCGATTCCGCCGCGGCGACAAACGCTCGAAAGAGCGCCGCGTGCTCCGAATAGTTCTGTAACCCTTCCGGATGCCATTGCACGCCGACCGCAAACGGATGATCCGGACTCTCGATCGCCTCGATCAGTCCATCCGATCCGAACGCACAGGCGCGAAACCCGTCTCCCAAAGCGTTAACTGCCTGATGATGAAACGTATTCGTCCAGAGACGGTCCGTCCGAACGATTGAAAAAAGATTCGATCCCGTCAGGATTTGAACCTGCTGCGTCAGTTTGGTAATCGGGATATCTTCAGGTTGGCTATGGTTAAGAACCGTTTCGAACTGCGACGGAATATCGGAATAAAGCGTCCCGCCCATCGCGACGTTCATGACCTGTTCTCCGCGGCAGATGCCGAACAACGGCAAGTTATACGCCAGCGCCATACGCGTAATCGCGATTTCGAGCGCGTCTCGGTCAAGATTCGGCGCGGAAACGGATGGATGCTCTTTGCCGCCATAGCGCTCGATCGCGACATCGCCGCCGCCGATGATAAGGATACCGTCGAACTGGTCGGTTAGACGTTCAACCTCTTCAGGAGGGAACTGAAGCGGAATCAACAACGGCAAACCACCGGCGTTCACGACCGATTCAACGTAACGGGCGTTGACTTGATTTCGATACGCTTCGCCGTCGATTCGCTCGTCGTTATCTGAACAGATCAATCCGATTCGAGCTTTTATGTGTATCCTTGCCATTCCGGGTCCTTTCATTTTCATATTCAGCACAAGTTCTTTAATAAAATAACAGGGGCGATTCTGAACCCCTGTTATTTTACTTCGTTTGGAACAGCCCGTGGAAGCGATTAAAATTTTTGCTTCAACCTGGCGCTCTTGCCGCTGCGTGAACGGAGGAAATAAAGGCGAGCGCGGCGAACCTGGCTATGACGCTCGACGACGACTTTCGCGATGCGCGGCGAACGGGTTAAGAACGTGCGTTCAACGCCGATACCGTTGGAAGCGACGCGGCGAACGGTAAACGTTGAAGTGTTACCGTTGTTATGCGTGAAAAGAACGACGCCTTTAAATTCCTGAACGCGTTCGCGATTTCCTTCTTTAATCTTGACATGGACTGAAACCTGATCGCCCGGGAACAGATCCGGAACGTTCGGGTTAACCGGGGATTCAACTGTGCGTAAAATATCCGTCATAATTCTTACCTAATCCTTACAAGGGCTGCTTTCTTTTATTTTGCGTACGACCGACGCGAAGCGGAATTATAACATAAGCCGATACGACTGTCAAAAAAGGAGGATTAGATCAGGTTTCATATCTATCGATCAGTTCGTCAATGATGCGTTACGGTTTTTTAAAGTAATGAATCTTAAGAAATTAAGCAGGGAAAAGCCGCTTCAGAGGGCGCATAAAAAATCACTTATCGGCGACAATAAACCTCCAATCGTTTCGTAAAAGATTTTACGAAACGAAAAACCGGCCTTAGCGGCCGGGGAAAAGATCATCCAAAGACTTATAAACATCCGTATCAGATATATCGGGCAGCGCCGATAAACCCGTCCCTGAGGTACGAGACCGACTGAACATCGTCGATATAAACGCCGTTATTTGACTGGGACGAATGGATAATCGTCCAGCCGCCCAAACTCAACGATGTATGCGTGATCGCGTTCGATCCGTCGTTCTCGCCATAAAACAACGCGTCTCCGGGAAGAAAATCATGATCAACCGCCAAGCGCGGTTCATACTGCAGATGCGCGTCGCGTTTGAGCCAGATCCCGTTACAACGATACGCCCACTGGACCAAACCGGAACAATCGATTCCCAACGCGCTCGACCCTCCCCAAAGATACGGCACACCGATCAATTTTCTCGCGTCAGCGCAGACCTGAGTTCGCAGCGAATCGGCGTCTTTCGGTAGATCAGCGATCGCGCGCAGTACGTTCTTCCCAACCCAACCTTCAACCGCAGCGGCGATCTTCACCATCTCGCCTGATTCTTCCAGAATCGCGGTATACGTTCCGCCTAAGACGCGCGTTACGATTTTTCCGCCGCGCGGCGCATCGGAAACGAGCGCGACCGGTTCTGCAACGATATGCGTCGCCACAGGAAGACTGAACGCGCCTAAATATTTTTTATAGGTATAGCTTAGATATCCGTCGCGCAGGCTATACCCGTAAATCCAATCACCCTCGTCGCGGATCAGCGCCACCTTGTCTCCAAAGAGGAGCTGATTGGTCTGTTCCTGCAGAAATGACTTTCCGCTATGCATCGAGGTCAGATTTTTCGAAACGCGGAGAATCTCCGTACGCTCATTCAACAATATCGACACCCCATCAGAAGCTACGGTTCGAATTTCCGGAAACGTTTCAAGCAGGATTGTTTTCACTTTCTCAAGCGTTTCCATTTTTAGAATTTCTCCGCCGAGAACGACGATACCTTCAGAAACGGATTCAAGCGTGAGATTAACGATTTCGCTATACCGTTCAGAGCCCAGCTTCGCGTTTAACCCTTCAATCAAATAAGCGATTTTTTCATTCATAAATTAATTCCTCCGTCTCAAAAACCGACGCATACGCCGGTTTCAACGACAGGCCAAGCCCAATCCCACCCGGCGGCAACAGCGCGGCATTCTCCGTATACGTTAATCCTTCAAACGGATCGTTCGAGATCAACAGCGGCGTATCCAGGTCAATCCAATCCGCCAATCCGATCAGCTGAGTCATTGCCGCTACGCCGGCGGATGTCTCGACCATACAGCCAAGCATAACGCCCATACCGTAGTCTTTCGCCCGTCGGATCATCGCCGCCGCCGGCGCAATCCCGCCGCATTTCATCAACTTGATATTGATCCCGGTTACGCCGGCTTCATAGAGCCGATCAATATCCGCCATCGTACAAACAGATTCATCAGCGACAACCGGCAGCCCGACCGACTTCTGAACCTTTCCCATGCCGCCGAAATCATCTTTCGACGTCGGCTGTTCAACCAATTCAAGATCATATTTTTCGAGCCGCCGGATCAAACGAATCGCGCCTTCGGCGTCCCAGCCGGCATTCGCGTCCACTCGTATTTTCGCGTCCGGGCGCGCGGCACGGATCGCGCGAATCCGTACCTCGTCCAAATCTTCCTGTCCCGAAACGCCAAGCTTCACTTTTAAAATCGGATACGCGCTGATCTCCGCCGCCATCCGCGCCATTTCTTCCGGCGTATCGATACTGATCGTATAGGAAGTCGTCTTCACAGTCGGACGAGGGAGTCCATAGAGAGCGTAAACGCCGACGCCCAATTCGCGCGCCAACCGATCATGATAAGCGATATCGAGCGCGGCGGCGGCCGGAGACGGAATTCCGGATTCAATCGCCCCTGAAATATCTTCAATCGTTTCCGGGAAGGGGACGTTCGCAGCCCGATCCCAAGCGGACGTCATCGTTTCAAATGGAATTCCGTAATAAAAAGGAATCGTCCCTTCGCCAAAACCGCCGTCGGACGTACGGACGATAAACGCCGTCCGTGTCGACGAAGAACCGTACGAAACGGTAAACGGCGTCTTCAGATTCAATTCAAATCGCCGCCAAACGATATTTTTTCTCACCCTGAAACCTCCCGATCCGAACGAACGGTTATCGAACCATATAAAAAACCGCGTTTCTGCGCCTTAAATTATAGTTCCTCATCCCCGAATCGCATTCTTAAATAGGATTGGTAACGATCCGGATCGACCGTCCCGGCGGATACGGCGTCGCGAACCGCGCAGTCAACCTCCGTCTCGTCATGGGTACAATCGGAATAGAAACATTTCTCAACCAGCGGACGAATTTCAGGAAAATAGCCGTCCAGTTCCTCTGGTTGAATATCCCAAAGACCGAGCGTCTTAATTCCGGGAAGATCGGCGATAAATCCGCCTTCTTTCAACGGGAACATCTCGCGAACGACGGTCGTATGACGCCCTTTTTTATTGAAATCGCTGATCTCGCCCGTCTTCAGCGCGAGCGTCTCGTCGATCCGGTTCAACAGCGTACTTTTCCCAACACCGGACGGACCGAGAAAACCGCTGATCTTTCCGACGATCATCGATTTCAAGCGTTCGCCGGCGTCGGGATCTTTTGCGGATATGAAAACTGTTTCATATCCGAGACGGGGATAAATCGCAAAGCGCGCTTTTGTCGCCGTCTCGTCAACTAAATCCATCTTATTAATCACGATAACCGGGTGAATATGCTGCCGTTCGCAAATAACCAAAAATCGATCCAACATCCGCAGGCGCGGTTCCGGATCGGCAGCCGCGAAAACGATTAGGACCTGATCCAAATTGGCGATCAGAACCTGACGATACGGAACTTTCATCCCGGTCATCATACGCACCCATTCGGAAGTTCTCGGCAGAACGTCGGTAATAATTCCGCTCCCGTCAGGCAAAAGCTCAAACGCGACAAAATCGCCGATGGCGATGATATCCGTGTTGCGTACGCGCGTTTTTAACTTCCCGCGCGCTTTGCAGCTGACCAATACGCCATCGCTGAAGACGTAAAAAAAATCGGATTGGAAGCGCAACACGCGCCCCTGACGCCGCATCTCGCTCAAACGGATTACGGCTCCGGCGTTTCGGTCGGCGGGATTTCCCATGGCGCGCGCGTCGGGACCGGCGTCCGGGTTGGCGTTGCCGTCGGCGTCGGCGTCCGCGTAATATAAACCGCAGATTCCCATGGATACAGGAGATTCGCCTGACCGTCAAAATACAACTCGATTACGCGACGGAATATCGGCGCCGCGTATTCCGAGCCGTCTCCGATATTCTCGACCAGAACCGCGACGGCGATATCAGGTTTATCAGGATTATTTTCGTTCGTATACCCCGCGAACCAGGCATGCGGCTTAACACCCGGACCGGTCTGAGCCGTTCCCGTCTTACCCCAAATCGGATAATGCAAATGGCGGAAAACGTGGTTCGCGGTACCGCGCGGATTTGAAGTCACCATGGACAGCGCTTCACGGATCGTCGCCAGCGTCGCGCTGGAGATCGGAAGTTTGCCCTGTTCCTCCGCCTCAAACGCATATTCGATTTCTCCGTCCGGATCGATAATCTGCTCGACGACTTGGGGGCGATAAAGCGTTCCGCCGTTGGCGATCGCGGCCATGAAACGGGCAACTTGAAGCGGCGTCACAAGAAGCGTGGATTGGCCGATTCCCATCTGAACCGAGGTATATTCGTCGCGCGGCGTCTCAACGTTCCCGGCAACTTCTTCAATCTCTCCGACCTCCGTCAGCGAACCGAGTCCGAAACCGCGCGCCATACTTGGAAGATAATCCTGCCCCATATTGCGGTATAACTGCAAACCCAACTCGTAATACCACGGATTACAGGAACGCATCAGCGATTCAGGCAAGGTCAGCAACCCTGAAGGAGCCATCTCATGTTCATACGTCCAGTCATACAAAGTAATCCCCTCAAGATTTCGCCATTCATGCGGACAATCCATTTCCGATTCCGCCGTGTACAGGCCGGATTCAAGCGCAGCCGCCATAACAATAATTTTGAAGACCGATCCAAGCGGGTATTGACCTTGACTGGCGCGGTTATACATCGGACGATTGCTTCCGTATAACAGGTCGGCCGAATAATTTGAGTTGTAGTTGGTAAAATCCAGTAAGTTCGGATCAAACGTCGGCGCCGAGGCCAGACCTAAAATTCGCCCCGTATTGACTTCGATGACAACGACCGCGGCGTTAAAGCCATTAATCGCACGCTGCAAATCATATTGAAATTCTTCATGGAACGTCGTATAGATCGAACTCGCCTGCGTAGGTTCAACGCGCTGAAGCCGGGTTATGACGTTTCCGTCAGGATCAGTTATGTATAAAGAAACGCCGCGAGTTCCGGTCAGCATATCCTGACCCCATTTTTCGATCCCGAGCCGTCCGACGCGTTCGTTGATCGCGTAACCCTCGCGTCGCATCGTATCGACTTCTTCGGCGCCGATCGGCTGCACGTAACCGATGATATGCGGTGCGGAACCGCCGAAATAATAAAACCGGGACGCGTCATAGCGGCTGACAAACAGACCGGTGTACTGCGAAAGGCTCGAAATCCGGCTCTCGATATCGTCCGAGGGGACTTCGCCGATCGGAACATAATCATATTCGTTCGCTTCCTTAAGAAGCTGGTCAATAATTTGCGGCGTCTTCCCTGTCAGGCGGGACAGCTCATTAACCAACGCTCCCCAGGCGGAGGGACCGACGTTCGCCGGAATTACTCCCAGAGCGTACGCCTGCTCTTCTTTCGCCATAGGGACGCCTTCGATATCGTAAATAACGCCGCGGGAAGGAGCAACGGTATCCAACTTAATCAGATTCCCGCCGCGCAACTCCGGCATAATCATTCCGTCATCCCATTGGACTTTCCATGAACCGCCTTCGTAAACCAGGTTCATCTCCATATCACGTTCAAACGATCCGGCGATTTTTGTCTCGTATGCGGCGTGGTAACCGACCTGAGCCGTCGTCGGATTGGTCAACAGTGCTGTGATCGAGGTGTCGATCTTATCGAGCGTCAGATTGATCGAAGTTGTCCGATATCGCGATTCAAAGGCTTCATAATCGATCGCGTCGCGCGATACCTGCGAGAGCAGGTTGAACATCGCCATATAATCTTCCCGTTCCCATGCCGACAGGAACGTTTCGGCGGATTCTTTAGCGCTCGGGACAGACGTAATCACGACGACGGGGTCGGGAAGGACGGTCGGCGTTACGGTTTCGATTACCGACGTTTCCGTAGCGGTCGGGCGAACTTGCTCGAAAACGCCGCAACCGGAACTTACAGAAACGAATATCAGGGTCAAGAGCAACAACGCTTTTTTCATCTCATCGTACCTCAGTGGCTCAAATTATCAAAAATCATTTCGCGCGTTGGCGCGCCAGCGGTCTTAAGCGGGAATATGGCCTTTCGAATTGACATCGCAGATTGAACCTCCGCGCAGTTCATTTCACACAAGCCCTGACGGCGAAAACGGCAGCTTTCGGAAACCGGCGCGGACGGAACGACACCGACTTTTCTCAGCAACTTATCCAAATGGCAAAGCGGTAAACCGACGACGCCGGCATAACAGCCTTCATATTCGGCAACAGGGTGGAAAGCGTCGTTTTGAATCGCATAGCCGCCCGCTTTTCCGAACGGATCGCCGCTATCGACGTAAGCGGATAACTCTTCGTCGGAGAAATCGCTGAGCCGGACACGCGTATCGCTGGCGCTTTCGTAGCGGACTACGCCTTCGGAAGTCAGCTTTCCAACGACGAGCGCGGAATGAACAAGATGATACCTCCCGCGTAATTCGCGCAAGATCCGGACAGCGTCTTCGCGGTCGCGCGGTTTTCCGTAACGAACCTGATTCCGGATAACGATCGTATCAGCCGCAACGATGACGCAAGGACGAACGGAACGCTTTAAAGCCGCTACCGTCGCCCACTTTTCACGCGCAACGCGGTCACCGTATGCAGCGACATCCTCGCCGTCCAAAATTGATTCGTCGATTTCAGGCGTTGAAATTGAATAATCCAAATTAAACCATTTCATCAATTCAACCCTGCGCGGCGACCCGGACGCTAAAATAACGGTGCAATTTTCTGACCCGTCTACCATGATCTAATTCTATCAGATTATGCGATCCGATTCTTCCGGTTACAAACTCACAGAGCCGTCAATTCGAAAAGACCGTTAAAAAATTCCAATTCGCACGATCGAAACGGATCACAGCCGAAAATCGTATTAATCATAAATATCTGTTTTTTATTTTAAGGAGGCATCCATCGTTCTTTTCGTTATCGGAAAGCTGAACAACGCGGCAAATAGGAATTTCGGAGGACAAACATGATCGGCATATATTTAAGCGGAACCGGAAACACAAAACACTGCATCGAAAAGCTGACAAGTCTATTAGACGAAACCGCGCAAGCAGTTCCTATCGAAAAAAAGAACATAACGAATTTACTATCGCAACATGATTTTATCCTTTTTGGTTATCCTGTTCAATTTTCCAATGCTCCCATGATGGTAAGAGATTTTATAAAAAAACATGCAGATCTTTGGAAAAACAAAAAAGTGCTTTGCGTTGCCACGATGGGCCTTTTCAGCGGGGACGGCGCGGGTTGTTCCGCGCGATTATTAAAAAGGTATGGCGCGGAAGTCATCGGCGGTCTGCATTTGAACATGCCTGATTCCGTGTGTGATGTGAAACTGCTAAAAAAACCGCTCGAAAAAAATCGGGAGATTATCCAAGCGGCGGATAAAAAAATTGAAAAATGGGCGGAGAATATTAAGCATGGCAAATATCCAAAAGACGGTTTATTATTTCAGCATCAAATAGCAGGTTTCATCTTTCAGCGTTTCTGGTTTCATAGCAAGACAAAGGATTATTCCGGAAATCTAAAAATAAATAATTCCTGTGTCGGCTGCGGAAGCTGCGCTCAGGTTTGTCCGATGGAAAATATTACGATGAATCAAAACAGGGCGACAGCGGGAAATCGCTGTACCATGTGCTATCGCTGCATTAGCGTTTGTCCGAAACAATCGATAACGCTATTGGGAGAGCGCGTAATTGAGCAATGCCGTTTTGAGAAATATATAAAAAATGAGCCAAAAATTTTCAATACCGAAGCGTAAAAAACCGTGCGGCTTTGTACAAGTAAATAATAATGATATAAATTAACGAGACGTTCATTATCATAAAAAAAATATCGGTTGGCCATTGACTAACAAAATAAGTAAAATTAAAGCAGGTGAACCGAATGAGATTAACACGCGAACGCTTGCTGAATCTGACGAATTCATATCTGACAAAAATTATCCGCAAGGACCCGAACGTCGTTTGCATCTATTTGACCGGGTCGATGCTGCAGGAAGATCCGTTTATCAACGGTACGACCGACGTCGACCTCGTCATCGTTCATAACCACGCGAGAGATATACCGCGGCAAATCGTTCCCGTTACCGAAGAAGCGACGCTCGATATCCAATTTTTCCAACAGGCATACTATACGCCGCAGCGAAAAATCCGTCTTGACCCTTGGGTCGGGCCGGCGCTTTGTTTTGATCCTCATCTTTTGTATGGAAAAGGCCACTGGTTCGAATTCACACAGGCAGCGATCGAAGCCGGTTTTTTCCGTCCCGAGAACGTTTTAGTCCGTTCGCGCGCATTTTTCGCAAAGGCATACGAAAGCTACCGAGAGCTGACGACGAATCGGTCCATAACTCCGGCGCGTTATTTATTAAATTACTTGCGTACGATTGAAAACATCTGCAACTCAGTCGCGTCGCTCAGCGCACATCCGTTAACCGATCGCCGGATCATTAAAGATTTTAAAGGCGTCAGCGAAGCCGTCGCGCTGGAAAATCTCGTTCCGCTCCTGAACGAACTCTTCATCAGCGAAAACGACCTCCATCCCTATTACGACTACTTCGCGAAATCCTGGGCTTACTACCTTGAACAGTTCGGAAAGAGCGACCTGGCCAAACAGCTTCCGAAATATCACGCTTTCCGCTTCAAATATTACGCTGACGCTGTTGAACACTATTGGGAAGATCATATCCTATCGGCGCTGTGGATCATGATCAAAACCTGGAGCGTTGTGGTGGAGTGGTGCGGGCTGCACGGCAATCAGCATTTCGATTCCTTTCTAAACGCGGTCCAAATCGGACCCAATTTTGCCGCCGAACGGGAAAATCAGCTGCTTGCTTTTCTTGATCAGGCGGACGAAGGAATTGAAAAATGGGGAAGCGAAAACGGCTTCACGGCGCAGGAATCCGATTTTATTCAATAGCGAGCTTCATCAAAACGATTACATGGGAATTGTTATGTACAAAATGATGTTTCGACGAATAACGACATTTCCCTGATAGAAGAAGTTTCTTCCAAAGATTGGGTTGCTGTTTCTGCACGTGCAGCCTGTCCGGCGCAGCATTTACCGCCGTCTTCTCGTTATGCCTACGAGACGAGTTCTCATAAATACTTAAACACAAGGGTTACATACTCCGGGTGTCTTTGTCCCTATAGGGCAGGCAATACGTTGTATGTCGGATTCAAACTTACGTCGCATCCAGGTTTTCACGCTCAGTCTTTAGTCAGAACCAAACCATGGGGGCGCCCGATCGAAATGCAACGGGCGCTTCTTATTAGTTAAATAGGAGGATAAATATGAAAAAGAACATTTGTAAATTGTTATTTTTATCAATTGTTCAAATTTCCTGTTTTATTATAGTTGCCGCGGCTAACCCTTATCCGGATCAGACCGAAACCCGGATCGACGCGATCGACCGCTTCGACATGAAGTTCAGCGGCCTGACGATCGACGCGGATCAGATTCAATTTGCGCTGAACTTATCCGGGAACGGGGTCGAATCCGATGCCGACTGTTCGGAAGTTTACCGCGACGGCATTCGCGAAGACGAATCCGGAGACGACCGCCTCTGCCGGACCGTCCGGCAGGAGTTTTCGTTCTTCAACGGCGTGATTCCGGAAGACGCGGCGGTTATTAAGACAACGTTCATATTCAACGACGACAATTTTTTTCAAATTCATCCGCCGAAAATGCTTCAGGGACCGCCGGCGCCCTATTGGACCAAAGGCGGGTTTAAATGGAACGTCAGTTTTTATAATCCGGACGAAATCGAAATTTTAAACGATACGGAAGAAGCCACGGAATATATCGTTCGCGGCTACCCGACGAAAGAAAACTTCGGAATCTATCTCTCGGCTATTCGCTGGGGGATCAATCAATTCGCGGTCGCGATAACCTACCGGATGGATTATTTTCATCCGAAACTCGCCTATACCCCGATCAGCTCCGCTTCGGACGATTTCAGCCGGGATTTATCCGGCTTCCCGATCGTCGACGGGAAGTTCGGCGCGGAAGGTTCGCCGACGATCGCGGAGATGATCGAATCCGGTGAATTGGAAAAAATTCCGGACGATCCGGTGTCGGATCGAAAGGTCGTTTACGCGTATAACGATCCATTATTCGGAAACGGCTCCGGGTATAACGAAACGTTAAAAGAGCCCATCCGAGTCGATTTCGTTTTGGCCGCTCCAACCTTCATGATCACTTACCGGACGAAACAAGGCGGGATCGGGAATTGGGTCGGAACGATCGATAACCTTTATAGGGTCCAATACGCCAGCGTTTTGAAATAGGTATGTTGGAAAAGAAGGATTCAGTTTCATTTTCCGGGCTTTACGGAATGAAAAAATCTATCCGCGCAATCCACAGGTTATAACTCTCGGACAGCAGTGGATAGTTTCGGTTAAGTAGATAAAAACAGACACGAAACAGGATAATTTATTTATGCAGTTGAAAACGGTGGACGGCCTTGGATAATTTTTCTTTAAGATTCGTGCAAAATACGCTAGAAAAAGAAAAATATCCGACTTATCCACCTTATCAACAGTCTTTAAGAAGAAAGACTGAATTCCCTTTTTTCCATTGATGAGGAATGCTTTTTCTTTTATATACAGCGCTAAAGCGAATTTCATAAAAAAAGACCTCCCGAATCGGGAGGTCTTAGGAATTCGTTAACGAGTTATTCCTGTACCGGAGCGGCGACTGGACAAACCTCAGCGCAGTTTCCGCAGTCGATGCATTTTTCCGGATCGATAACGTAAATATCGCCTTCGCTAATCGCTTCGGTCGGACATTCGGCAGCGCAAGCGCCGCAAGCAATACAGGTATCTGTAATTTTATAAGCCATTTTAATCTCCCTCAAATCAATAAGTCGATACGCTGTCAGCGATTTCCCTTCACTGACAACTTTATTTTAACACAAAATCAGACAAGTTAGTCAGAGAACAAAGGTTCTGTTTTATTCTTCGATAATTTGAATAGATTCTATTTTTCCTGCTTTGGTATTATATCGAGGATCGCGTTCGGGTATCTTAAGAACGACATCCATCCCTTCAATAACTTCGCCGAAAACGGCATGTTTATTATCCAGCCAGGGCGTTGGCACAAAGGTGATGAAAAATTGCGAACCGTTGGTATTAGGTCCGGCATTTGCCATTGAGAGAATACCGGGTTTATCATGTTTTAGTTTTGGATGAAATTCATCGCGAAATTTATATCCCGGCCCGCCCATACCTGAGCCGGTGGGGTCGCCGCCTTGCGCCATAAAGTCTTTGATGACGCGGTGAAAAATTGTTCCATTGTAATAACCCTCACGAGCTAAGAAGACGAAGTTATTAACTGTCGTAGGAACGAGATCGGCAAACAGTTTAATTTTTATTTCGCCGAGGTCTGTATGAATGACCGCGCTATATTTCTTTTTTAAATCGATTTTGAATTCCGGTTGTTTGCTGTACGCTTTTCCTGCCATTATTTCCTCCTGATTTGTTTTCTTTAATTAAACCATACTTGCTCTGCTTTGGCTTAGGTACGAAACTTGCATATTATTGTTTCACGTGAAACAGTGCGAAGGTGCAGCTATGAATGTTTCACGTGAAACATTTGAATTTGATATGACGCATTACTGATTGACTTGCGTTATTTGTTCTGTTTGCGTGTTTGCTTTAGCGCTGCTTTGAATGGTATACTTTGGTTCGGAAATAATCATGTCGCTTATCATCGCAAAAAACATTTCAAAATCTTTCGGCGCTGAAGATGTTCTTTCGGATATTTCGTTAACTGTTCCGCCAAATGCAAGAATAGGAATGGTCGGACCGAACGGATCCGGAAAAAGTACGTTGCTGGAAATTTTGATCGGCCTTCAAGCGCCGGATCAAGGATCTGTTCAGCGCGCGAAAAACGTCCGGATTGGATATCTTCCGCAGCAATTGACAGTAATCGAAGAACGCAGCGCGCAAGAGCTTTGTTTTGATGTCTTCTCAGGTTTGATCGAAACTCGTGTTCGGTTAAAGAAGCTCGAGGCGTCGCTGAGCGTTAATCCGGATGATTCTGAAGCGCTGGAACAATACGGAAGAATGCTGACGGCTTTTGAATCGGCCGGCGGTTTTATGGTCGAGACCCGTGTCCGTCAGACGTTAGAGGGTCTGGGTATCGCCGACGGCGAAGAGCGCCGCCCTTGGACACAGTTATCCGGAGGGCAAAAAACGCGCGCTTATCTTGCGAAACTGCTGCTTTCGGATCCTGATTTGTTGGTCCTTGACGAGCCGACGAATCATTTGGATATTGATTCGGTCGAGTTTCTTGAAAATTACCTTCAATCTTATTCCGGCGCGGTTTTGCTTGTTTCGCATGACCGCTTTTTTTTGGACCAGGTCGCTACATCGATGATTGACCTTTCATGGTCAATCGAGTTCTACAGTGGGAACTATACGTCTTATTTGCGGCAGCGCTGCGAGCGTTACGAGCGCCGGATTAAAGAATATGAGGCGCAGCAAGAGTATATCGCCAAGGAAGAGGAGTTTATCCGCCGAAATATCGAGGGCGTTAAAACGCGTCAGGCTCAGGGACGGCGTAAACGGCTTGAACGACTGATCGGTGAAAACGCGTTGACTCGGCCTCCGAGCACGGATCAAATTAAGCTTCGTTTGCGAACCGATTTGCGCTCCGGCGACTTAGTGCTGAGGACGCGAAACGTGAAAGTAGGATATCCCGACGACCGCGTCGTCCTGATTTCAATGCCGGATGCGACGCTTTTGCGCGGTGAGTGCGCCGCGATTATCGGACCCAATGGAACTGGAAAATCAACGCTGATTAAAACGATCCTCGGTCAGTTGGAACCGCTTGAAGGCGAAATTTTGATGGGATCGAATTTGAAAATAGGTTATTTTGCGCAGGCGCATGAACTGCTGCGTCCGGATTTTACTGTTTTTGATGAGATTGCCGAATCAACGCCGGCTTTTACCCCCGCTGAAATTCGAAACTTCGCGGCGCGTTTTCTTTTTAACGGTGATGACGTTTATAAGAAGATATCTTCCTTGTCGGGTGGGGAACGCGGACGATTGGCGATCGCGCTGCTGTCGCTTAAGAATGCGAATCTGTTGCTGCTGGATGAGCCGATGAATCATCTTGACGTCGCGTCTCAGGAAACTTTGCAGGCAATCCTGAAAGAATTTAATGGGACGATTTTGTTGATTTCTCATGACCGGTATCTCGTAGACGCGATGGCGACGCAGCTTTGGATCGTAGATCCGTCATCCCGTTCCCTCGAAATTTACTCAGGATCTTATCGCGAGTATATCGAAAAGAAGAAAGCTGCGAAGCGAATGACGGAACCGGATAGGACGATTCCTGTTCCGTCGAAATCTTCTGGCGCCGCGCTTCAGGATCAAAAGCCCAAGCGCTCAAATAACGAACAGCTGCGGCTGGAAAAAAAAGCGCGCTCTCTGGAGGAGCGGGTCACGGCGCTTGAAGAGGAGTTGTGCAGGATAAGCGCCGAGATGAACGAGGCTAATTTACCCTTCGAGCGGCTATCCGCTTTGAGTGAGCGTTATAATAAGGTGGATAACGATTTGTCCGCCGCGATCGATGAATGGTCGGCGTTGGATTTATGATCGAAAGGATCTTTCTGAATGTATTTATCCGTTGTATCACCGATATTTAACGAACGCGAAAGTATTCCGCTGCTTTATGAAGCGGTCAAAAAGGCTCTCAGCGAAATTAAGGACTGGGAGCTGATTTTGGTTGACGATGGCTCGACCGATGCGTCTTATGACGAGCTGATTAAGATCGCTGAGGCCGATCCGATCCATGTCCGCTTGATCCAGTTGCGGCGGAATTTTGGTCAGACTGCCGCGATTGCGGCCGGAGTGGATCATGCGCAGGGAGAATTAATTGTGCTGATTGACGCCGATATGCAGAATGATCCTGCTGATATTCCGATGATGATAGCCAAATTGAATGAAGGTTATGACGTCGTCAGCGGATGGCGGAAGTCGCGCCAGGATAACGCTTCGCGCCGCTTACCGTCTAAAATTGCGAATTGGATTATCGGAAAAGTTACCGGAGTTCCCTTGCATGATTATGGCTGCACGCTGAAGGTCTATCGACGGGAGGTAATTACCGGATTCCGTCTTTATGGCGAAATGCATCGGTTTATTCCGGCTTTCGCGAATTCGGTCGGCGCGAAGATTGCCGAAATCGTCGTCAATCATCACCCGCGCCGTTTCGGAAAGCCGAAGTACGGTCTGGAACGGACGATGAAAGTCGTCCTCGACTTATTTACCGTTAAGTTCCTGACCTCATTTTCGTCAAAACCGATTTACCTGTTCGGCGGGTTAGGCTTTTCGCTGATGTCGTTTGGAATGATTTTATTCCTGTTTCTCGCTGTGCGCCGCCTGGGGTGGGGCGTTTCGGTTGTGGCTTCGCCGCTGTTCACGATTAGCATTATGATTTTTATCTTAGGCGTCTTATCGATCTTTATGGGCTTGATCGCCGAACTCCTTGTTCGCGCTTATTACGAGTCGCAGGATAAAAAGACGTACTTTGTCCGCGATCGGCGCAACGTTAATTAACGGTACCGGCTGATGAAAATCCTGGTCCTGATTCATGAATTTCCGCCGATCGGCGGAGGGGGAGGACTGATCGCGCGCGACTTGGCCGTCGGTCTCGTCCGCGGCGGTCATCAGGTTCGCGTCCTTACTTCGAATTTTGAGAATATGGCGGAAAAGGAAACGGTTGACGGCGTTGAGATCGTTCGGCTGAACGTCGGTAGAAAAGAGGCGTTCCGGGCTGATTTTAAATCAATGCTCCTTTTCGTCATAAAAGCCAGTTTGAACGGTTTTTTCGCTTTCGGAGATTTTAAGCCGGATCTCATTCATGCTCATTTCGCTGTTCCGGCCGGCGCCGCCGCTTTCGTTTTATCCATGTTGAAACGTATCCCTTACGCGCTGACGGTTCATCTGGGCGATATTCCCGGCGCTTCCCCGGAAAAAACCGGCGCGTGGTTTAAGCGGATTTATCCGCTGACGGTGCCGGTTTGGCGTATGGCTGCGAAAATTATTGCTGTCAGCCGGTTTTCGCGAAATCTGGCGCTCCGCAGCTATCGCGTTCCGATTGATGTGATCCCGAACGGGATCGACCGCGCTGAATCCGGGCCGCGATTGCCCTTGAAAATCGGCGATTCGGTTCAGATCGTTTTCGCCGGCCGCTTCGTCCCGCAGAAGAATCTGGATCAGATTTTGAGAACCCTGTCGGGTTTGCGCGATTTGCAATGGCGCTGCATCCTGATTGGAAACGGCGCGGAATACGAGGAAATTAGCGCGAAAGTTAATGAAGAAGATCTTGCCGATCGAATCGAATTGCCGGGATGGGTGGAACCTGCTCAAGTTGTCGAAATCTTTCGAAACAGCGATATACTTTTCCTGCCGTCGCGGACGGAGGGACTTCCAATCGTGGGAATTCAGGCAATGTCGGCAGGCTTAGCGCTCGTTCTTTCAAACGCCGGCGGAAATCCGGAAATCGTTTCGATCGGTGAAAACGGTTATATCGTTGATCCGGAAGATACCGAAGGATTTAAACGTGCCTTGAGCGAGTTGATTCAGGATCACGAGAAATTATTAGCTTTCAAACAGAAGAGTCTTAAATTAAGCGCGGCGTACGATATCGGGAAAGTCGTCGAAGCTTACGAAAAATCTTTTGAGGAAATTACGCGTCCGGCTCAGTAACATTCATCCGTCGCGGGACAGAACGGTTCGCGCGTCGGGCAGATGAATTCAACGCTTGGTTCTCGGCGGTATATGGTTTCGGCGGCTGTGCCGTTTCTTTTTACGACCAAAAGTGCGTCCATGTAATGCTGTCCGATCTCTTGGCAGCCGTAGACCGTCACTGTATCTTCGGCATGAAAGTCTTCGGGAATATTTCGTGTCGGGAGAAGGATATCAGTCGCATGATCGCTTTGAAGAAGGCGGAAAACAAGGCGCGAGTATGGTCGGATCTGATAGACAAGGTCAGATCCTTTTTCGCCGGTCTGGAAGTAATAAAAGCGCGGATAGAGGACCGTTCCGTTAAGTTCGTAGATTTGATTTGCCGCCGTTAATTCTCGAAGCGAATCCCAGTCGATCAAGGGGTCAGTTTTTTGGAGCGTAGACGGATCGACGCTCCCGATCGGTTCCGGCGCCGTTTTCCGTTCGATCAGCGTCATCGCCCAAAACGAACTTCCGAAAAAAACAGCTATACCAAATATCAGCGCGGTACGTATTCTTTCGCCGCATTTTTTATGATAAAAGGCGCGATTAAAAATGGGCTTTATTTCGATTCTGACAATTTTTTTTCGGAGGTTCCCCCGGATCGGGAGCGCGTCAAAAATCGATGATAAACCGATCGAAAATACGAGGCAGCCGATCCAATTCATTGGAACGAGATAGCGACCGCCGCTCGTTCGGGCTAAACCCAACGCAGCGGCATAGACGAGCGCCCAGTAGAGCGGAGCGATTCCTGCAAAACCATCGTTCCGGGTCATTTTCGCAAAAGCCCATGCTATGATGACCAGATTCATTATTAAGCAGAAAATATTTTCTGTTGATAAGCGGCCGGTCCAGCGTTGCTGCCATGGGGATGGAATATGTGAAAAAGTTGATTCTAAATCATTAAACTCAAGCGTAGTTGGTGCGATAAAAAATAATGCGTATAGGTTATGGAATGTGTGGTTGGCGATTGTTCGCGCGATCGAAGCGAATCCGTTTCCCGGAACGTTCCGTGTTTTCGCCGCCAAGTTGGACGGGAAGTCGTTTGGGATTTGGATTTGATTGGCGGTACGGATCCCCGGCGCTTTTCCAGATGATGCGCTTTTTCGATAACCGGACGGAGCCTGCGGAATGGTTGTAATATGGCTGCCCGTTTCGACGGCCGCGTCCGTTTCGTGGATCGGATTCAGCCGCTGGTCAATGATGACGGTTTGAAAGGATCCGAATATTTCCGGGAGGAATTCGCCCGTATTTTGGTAGGAGCGGTAGATCCAGGGCGCGGCCGTTACGCATAACGCAAGCGTCAGCGTCAGCGCCGTCTTTATCGCGCAAGTCGGCTTTTTATACAAAGAAACGAAGATCAGGAAGATCGCGGCCGGAAAAAAGGCGAAAAAGTTGAAACGCGTATAGATCGCCGCTCCCAGTACAGTCCCGGCTGCGGCGGTTGTCAAGATGTTTCGCTTTCCGTGACCCTTGAGGGATCGGTACAGCAGATATGCGAACAGGATCATCAAAATTTCCGCGACCCATTCGCTCATCTGCAATCGTGAGTGGATCGTCAGGATGGAGAGCGAGCGCTGCGCATTAAGCTCTTGAAAAACGAAAAAAACGGCCGAAAAAATTCCGGCGCGCCATCCGGCAAGCTCGGAAACGAAAAGATAGAGCAGCGCCGGAGCGATCGCGAAAATCGCGCTTTGAATGAGCTGCAGCCGGTTCGTGTCGGATCCGGCAAGCGTTTGAATCAGGAAGGTCAGGTACGTCGCGAACGGTTTTTGAACCGTTCCGCCAAAATTGAATCCGAATCCGTTCGTCGCGGTTCGCGCTTCGAAATCGATAAAGATCGCGTCCGAATAAGGGTAAAATTGCTTGTCCGGCGGATATGGTCCGGGCGCGAAAAAATGATCTTTCATCGGCAGCGCGCAAAAAGCCAGCGCCGCCAGCGCCCAAATCAGCAAAAAAACGCATGGTTTCGGGATTTTTTTAATTCCTTCGGAAAAAGGCGACGACGTGATCAGACGCGTCAAATAATAAACCGTCAACGCTGCGGTCCAGACCTGAGCCGGGAGGATCGGAATCGCGCTTTCATACCAGGATTCGTTCCCGGGCGTAATTCCGGTTCCGCTCAGGTAAACGCTCGCGATAAACAGCGTCAGGATCGAGAGGAAGCCGATGAAAGTTTTTTTTGATACCGGATCGATCCAACGGATCAAAAACGACACGAAACTTGAGCGCGAAAAAGTCATGACGCCGGCTAATCCCCATCCGCAAAAGAGGAAGAAAATCGGCTTCAGCCGCTCGTAAACCGCCGCGGCTTTTCCGACCCGTGCTCCTGGAACGAGGAGCGCGCTAAGGAAAAAAATAAGAAGCGTAAAATGGATTTCGAAAGCGGCGGGATATAATGATCCCGTCGCGGCGAAAATCGAAAGCGTTCCTTTTCCGGATATGGCGCGGATTAAAAAAATCAGGGCTGCGGCCGCCGCGGCAGACGGGATCAGGAAAAGCGCCAAGCGCTGGATTGTTAACCCGAACAGGACGGTTCGGCTTCCCGCCGATCTTTCGGCTAAAATCGTCAGCGCGGATAACAGCGCCGTCGTGAGAATAGCTGCAAAATAGAACGCGGCCTTAGCGGATTTTGTTTCCTTTTTCATTTTGTTTGTTTTCGAGCCAGTTTTTCCCTTCGGTCAGCAGCAAGACCATGCAAACGCCGGCGATCACGATCGCGAAGAAAAGAACATTCGCAAAGAGCGGGTCTTTCGATGTCATGAACAACGCGAGGATCTGGAGTCCGATTGCGGCCATTTGGATCAACCCGACCGATTGCGCCGGGGATAGTTTAAGTTCGACGAGCCGGTGATAAGTATGATCCGTCCCGCCGGAATAGAACATCGAGTGGCGGCGCCAGCGAGCATAGGTCACTAAAACCGTATCGAAAATTGGCAGCCCAAGCATTAGAATCGGGACGAACCATGTGCTGGCTTGGACTTTTGCCGGCGGGTTATAGAGGATCGCGATTACGGCCAGAAAAAAGCCGATCAGCTGTGCCCCGGAATCTCCGAGAAAGAGTCTTGCCGGTGTAGTGTTGAAGAGGTGTATGACGATTCCTGCGCCAAGCATAATCCCGCAGAAGTAAGCGATCGGCCATTGGCCGGTATCCATCGTCAGCAGGATGCAGAAAATCATCGTATTATTACTGACGCCGACAGCCAGACCGTCGGCGCTGTCAATTAAATTGACAGCGTTGATAATAAATACCATCCAAAAAAACGTTGTCAGAATATCGAGCGCTTTAGAAATCCAGATAAGGTTTCCCTCAAGGGAAAGCAAAGATTCGAAAATGCGGACCTGAACCCCGAGGAGGATCATGACGAGCGTCGCAAAACATTGTCCGAGCGCTTTGTGCTTGGGCCGAATCGGGCGATAATCGTCGAGAAGTCCGAGCGCGAAAACGATCGATCCAGGAATCAGGATTTTAGCCATTGTCCCGGTAAATTCACGGTGCAGCAGCGCGACCGTGACGAGGATTGAAAGGAATAAAGCCAATCCGCCGGCGATCGGAACCGGATGTTTATGCCGCTTGTGCGGCTCGGCGTTCGGAAAATCGATCAGGCCCGTTTTCTTCGCGAATATGATCGTTAGCGGCGCGATCATGAGCGTTAATGTAAACGCGTACAGGACCGCGAGGAGTAAGGGATCGGTTTGTCTTGAAGTAAATATCATCTCTCTTTCCGCTCCGTTACGATTTTAACTGACAAAAAAACGAGCGGTTCCGTCGCTGTCAGCGCACCGATTCCTCCGTCCGGAGGTAAATTTCGTACGTTTGCCGGTTGACGATTTCCGACGTGAACATTTCTTCGACGCGTTTCCTTCCGGCAAGCCCCATCTCAAAACAAAGTTTTGGGTCTGTAATTAGTTTTTCGAGGGCATCCGCCAGTTTCTCGGCGTTTTTAACCGGAACGAGGTAGCCGTTTATCCCGTCCTCGACAACTTCGCGGCAGCCTGCGACGTCTGTCGCGACGATCGGCCGCCCGCAGGCAGCTGCCTCCAGTAAAATTTTCGGCAGTCCTTCGCGATAGGACGGCAGACAAACGATATTGGAGATTGTGAAAACTGTAACGATATTTTCCTGCCAGCCCCAAATCTCGACGACGCCTTCTTTTTGCCATTCGGTCAAACGGTCGTAGGGGACTGAGGAGGGGTTTCCATCGTCGACTTTCCCGACCAACGCGAAGCGCGCCTTAATATTCTTTTCGTTCAACATACGGGCGGCGGTCACGAATTCGTCGACGCCTTTGTCCCAGAGCATTCGAGCCGGCAGGACGACGACCGGCGTATTGTCGGGCATCGAGATCAAGCGGAACCGATTCGGATTTACGCCTGTTCCTAAAATGACATGGGACTGGTTTTCCGTAACCAGTTTTCGATCCAGGAAAAGCTTCCGATCGTCCGGGTTTTCAAATAAAACCTGCGTTTCTTTTAATGCATCGCGGTAAAGTCTTAAAACGATTTCGCGAACGATGAACGCCAACGGATCGCGGCCGACAAACGAGTAGCCGAGGCCGGTAATTGAATTGACGATGCGGCGGATATTGCGCCGTTTCGCTGCGATCGATCCGTAAATGACGCATTTGATGGTATAGTTTTGAAGAAGATCGGGTTTTTCGTGTGCAAGAATCGTCTCGAATCTTGAAATTGTCTTCGACTCGACGAATGGGTTGATTCCTTTCCTCGAAATGCGAAACGGAATAAAACGAAAGCCTTCGTCAATAATCAGACTTTCATGATTTCCGGACGGCGCGACAAAAATGACTTCCCAACCTTTGGTTCGCAAAAATTTAGCGTATTCCAGGCGGAAATTATATAAGTACCAGTCGGTATTCGCGAAAAAAACGGCTTTCAAGGTGTTGGTTCCTTACCGATTCGGTGATAGACTGTTCGGGCCGTTTCGGCCCGAACAGTCGTTTATTTATTATAAATCATTTAGCCTTTTCGCGTCGTCCATGAACGGAAACCGCTCAAAACAGCGATAATTGACTGACGTCCGGCTTCCGGTCAAAGATAGATTCCGTTTCGTTTTCATCGGCAGCTTTTGCCGCCTCCTTATTTGACTCATTCTCAAAAAAAGCTTCGATCTCTTTCTCGATCTCTTCTTCGGTTTCGGCTATTTCCGGTCCGCCGTACCGGAGGCGGCGTGCGGATTCGAGAATGTTGGGAATCTTGCGGAAGTCTTCGACGATGACGTTTTTAAGCGCCGGTTGATGAAGCGCTGCCGCCGGGTGGAACATGGGAACAACAATCCGGTTCCCGATTTCATTCGCCTGGCCGTGAATCGCGGAAATTTTCTTAAACGGAAAATAATTTGCCATAGAAAACCGTCCCAGCGTGACGATCAGCAGCGGATCAATCAGTTCAATCTGACGCTGCAGGTAGCTTCGGCATTGGCTTAATTCTTCCGGAAGCGGGTCGCGGTTTCCCGGCGGGCGGCATTTAACAACGTTCGTAATATAAACGTCTTTTCGTTCAAATCCGGCGAGTTTTATTAACTCGCTCAGAAATTTTCCCGCCGCGCCGACGAACGGCCGGCCGGTTTGGTTTTCGTTTGCGCCGGGGCCTTCTCCGATAAAAAGAACTTCGCTTTCAGTATTCCCTTCCCCAGGGACGGAGAGATTCCGTGTTTTAGATAAGATGCAGCGTTCGCAGCCGCGAATTTCTTTGATAATCGCCGCGAGTTCCTGATCTTTAGCGTTCATGCCTGATGCTCCTCCTTCTTGATAAATAAGCGGTAATTTTCCGGATAGAGATTCATGTTTAAAGCGTCTTCGCCGTTATCCCGATAATAACCTTTGCGGATTGAAACGATTTCGAAGCCGATCTTCCGATATAACGCGATTGCGGGATGATTTCCGGCTCGGACTTCTAAAAATGATTGTTCGGCTTTTTCGTTTTTAGCGGCGATCAGACCATGGCGCATCAGCGCGTACCCAATCCCCATCCGTCGTTTTTCCGGATTAACGGCAATATTCGCGATATGAAATTCGTCGATAATCAGCCAGGCTGTCAGGAATCCGAGAACTGTTCCTTCCGTGTCGCGGGCGACAAAGGAACGACCGGCGGGGTTATGACTGACTTCGTATTCATAGGATGATAACGGCCAAGGTAACGCCGCAGAGCGACAGTCGATCTCCCGAACCGCGGTGATGTCCGCAGCGCTCATCCGTTCAATTTGAAAAATCATCACGCAGTATTGAGAATTGAATCGTTGGTATGTAAATAAATCGGCGACAGCTGATCGGGGTTGACAAACGCGCCCTTTTTGAAGATTTTCGCCGCGTGCGCGGCGAGAAATCCGGCGCGGCGCAGCTCAAATCCGGGAGCCGCGAAGCGGATGTTTCTGTTCTGATTACGGCGCAGCGCGGTCCGCATTTCGGCAGTGACTTCGCCGGTTATAATCGTCGGCGCTACGATCGTCGACGCTAATGATTCAAGCGTATGAACATCGATATCGGAAATTGCAACGCAGCCGCTGGACTTGTTTTCAAAAAATTGCGTCGCGTACTTTCCGCGTCCCGCGGTCAGCAGCGCGCAAATTGTGGCGCGGGATGTCTGCTGCGCGGCGGCAAAATAACTTAGCGTCGGTATGCCGATTATCGGAATGTTTAACGCTGTATGAAGCCCTTTGACGAACGACAACCCGACGCGCAGGCTTGTGAATGAGCCCGGTCCAAGCGCAACCGCCAGCGCGCTCACCGCGCTGAAATCGATATCGGCCTGTTTCATCAGGTTGTTAATCGTCGGGGCCAGAACGGTCGTATGTCGGTTCGGACTCTTCCATGTCGTTTCGGCGACGATCCCCGTGCCGTCATATAACGCCACGCTGATCATCGCGGTTGAGGAATCGATCGCTAATATCATTTTGCTACACTCCAAAAGATCGTTTCCTGAATCGGTCGATCGTTTTCCGGTATTTTTCTCCGCTCGGAATAAACGTCATCCGGCGCGTCTCTTCCGATATATATTTCATCTCGATTAAAATCCGTTCGCTCGGCAGGATTTCTTCGATTCGTTCCGCCCACTCGACGAGCAGCGCACCGGTCGAATAGAGACGTTCCAAATCTAAATCTTCAGCTTCGTAAATACTGTTAATCCGATAGGCGTCCATATGAAAAAGGGTGATTCCATCCGGACGGCGGTACTCGTTGATGAGGACGAACGTCGGGCTGCTGACCGGGTCGATGCTGCCCCAGCCTTGACTGACGCCTTGGATAAACGTTGTTTTCCCGGCCCCTAAGTCGCCATGGAAGCAAACGACGTCGCCAGGTTCGATCAGCGCTCCGAAACGCATTCCGAATCGGCGCGTTTGGTCCGGGTTACGGCTGAAGAGTTCCAGGCTGTACGGGTCTAATATCGGCACGGGCGGATTCCTTTCGTTTGCTTATTCAGAGGTCGGCGCTTGTGCGATACGGATATGATGTTTCGTTCGTCGGCTCAGTTCGCGCCGGGTTAGTAAAACGCGCCGTCCGCAACCGCAGCATTCTAAACCGATATCGGCGCCCAACCGTACGACGACCCATTCAAAAGATCCGCACGGATGAGCCTTTTTTAATTTGATCTGATCGCCGATCTCGTAAACCTCCGGTTCCATAACGAGATTAATCATACCTCATTTTAAGGGTCGTAACTTGCTCGCTTTTTGCCTCTTTATTATAAAATTAGTCCATATGTAATGCGATATTATAGATGGTTTGATCTGCCGGCGAATTGCAGAAAGTTTCCGCATAACGCATAAAGAGCGCAGTTTCTAAATAATCCTTAGTTTTTTTCGTGTCATACATGGATTATTTAGGATGCGCCGAAAATGATTTTGGATTATAAATCGATATGGACTTCATGTTTGGAGACTTTTGAATATCAAAAATTTTTTGAGATAGAGATTGCGGTTAGATAAAAAAGGACCGTTGGAATGAGAACCTATATAGAAACTTTAGAAGAAGAATTTTCCGGGATTTCAAACGGGTTTAAGGAAATCGAAATAAGAGCCGTTTCGGATTTCAGGACGCAGAACCACAACAAGTCGTATCTGATTAATTTAGCGAAATCGGCTTACGGGTCGGATGTTTATCAAGTCAGGATGTACGCCGTTTTTCTTTTCGGCTATTTAGCCGAAGACAAGGAAATAATAAAGTTTATGAAAACAGAAGTACCGAAAGACGATAATTGGCGGGTTCAGGAGATATTAGCCAAGGCTTTCGATACGTTTTGTCGCGTTATTGGGTATGAAAATTCGCTTTCCGTTATTGACGAATGGTTGACATCCGACCATCCGAATACGCGGCGAGCCGTAACGGAAGGATTAAGAATCTGGACCGGAAGGCCTTACTTTAAAGACCATCCGAACGAAGCGATTAAGCGGCTTTCAGCGTTAAAGCGGGATCCAAGCGAATATGTCAGGAAGTCCGTCGGGAATTCATTGAAGGATATTTCTAAAAAGTTTCCGGATCTGATTAAAAATGAATCGGATACCTGGACGCTGGATACGAAAGAAATTAAGCAGGTTTACAAATTGGCGCGTAAATTTATCGAAAAAGAACCGTGAACAGCTGATCGGGCTGCTGTTCAGCTGCGGGAATATCCTGTAAACTTTACGTGTTCTTTTCTCCTATTGCGATGTTGAAAAAATCGATATATTCCTGATACTGTTTGTTTATTTGATGAATGGAAAAGATGCGGTGTCGTATTAAAAAGTATTCGCTGACGAATTGACCGATATTAAATATAAATTCTTGATAAGGGGTCTTTATAAATCGGAGGTTTTTATGGCTTATATGCGGATATATATGGATGAACGGGGGAATCCATGTCTGCGCTATGTTTGTAATTGAGGCGCTTCTTTTTTGGCTTGATCGGGATGATCGCGGGCTTTTTCCTTTCGAGCCAACCTTTTCGGTATCATCTCGACCCGTGGTCTGGCGTTGCCTTTTCCTATTTCTGCGATGCTCGATTGTTTAATCCTGTTAGATTTTTGTGCTTTTTGCGAATTCTTTCTTTATCCAAATCGGCGAAGTTCTCAGAAAACGTATTTCTGAGAACCTCGCTTTATCTGATTGTCCGCTGATTTATGCGATAATATCCGCGACTTTATCCTGGTTTTCTTCAAACCATTTTACTGCGTAGGGACAGACCGGTTTAACCTTGAACCCCTCTGCGCGCGCTGTCTCAACGACAGTCTCGACGAGCCGGGCTCCAACAGATTTTCCACGCAACGATTCGTCGACCCAAGTATGATCAATCGTCCATATGCCTTCTTGAAGGCAAGGAAATGTAATTTCGGCAAGTTTCTTCCCCAAATCGAAACTGTAATAAATAAATGATTGACCTTCGCGAGTGAATTTCATCTTGTATCTCCTTAAAATTGTGAGCGAACAAAAAAAGCGCCGGATTATTCCGGCAACATTTTATAAGGTAAGAAGCCTTCTCCGAGGACTTCCGTCGCATGTCCGACGACCATAAAGGCGTTCGGATCCGCTTTATGGACAATTCGTTTTAGAAGATTGACTTCGGCCCGCCCGATAACGACGTATAGGATCCCTTTTTTCTGGCCTGAATAACCGCCGTAACCATCAAGGAACGTAACGCCATGCCCCATACGCGTCATGACGTTTTCGGATATCTCCTGTGCCGCGTCTGAAATGATGATAACCGATCGAAAAACGGATGATCCGACCGAAATCATCTCAGCCGCTTCTCCGGATATATAGATCGCGATCATTCCGTATAACGCTAAATCCCATCCGAACGTTAACCCTCCTAACAGGACAGAAATCGAATCGGTCAAAAGATAAGATTGCGTAAGCGGCATTCCCAATCGCTGGTTCAATATCCGACCGATAATATCCGAGCCGCCGCTCGTTCCCGATCCTCGGTAAACCATTCCGAACCCGATCCCAAGAACGACCGCTCCGAAAAGCGAATTCAGAAGAACGTCGTTCGTAACCACGGTCGGCCCTAACAGCGTCGCAAACAGATCGGTAAAAAACGAGAACATCGCTACCGCAAAAACGGTACGAAGCGCGAATTTTTTCCCGCCAAGGTAACGCCATCCGAGGATGAAGAGCGGGATATTCCCGATCAGGGTCATCGTACCGATCGGCCAACCGGTGTGATAATTGATAACCTGCGCTAAACCGGATACGCCGCCGCTAATCAGCTGTGCAGGAACGAGAAAATAGACCATCCCCAACGCCTGGATAATCGAACCGACCAGGATCTGGAAATAATCTCCGATCGCTTCTTTTAAATCGGCCTGGTTCAGCTGCTGCGGCGAAAAAAAGTTCATCGTTTACGCTCCATCCTTGATTTTCTGTTTCACTTATATCATACCATTAGTCGGTTCTATCGGAACACTTGAATATTGAACGGTCTGCGTTTAAATTTTTTGCAGTCAATCTGAAAGTTCAAAACCAGACAATCTGCATAAATTTTAATAAATTTGCTTTGCTAAAAAAGCTTCCTGTCACAAATGATGCATGTTTTTTACCGTCCAACTTCGTTTTGGACGGCAGTCTGCATTTATACGGATCGGGCATTACGTCAGATCATAAGAATTTATTCCGATTTTCATAACTTTTAAGCATAAATCTCACTCAGGATCATCATAAGAAGCATAATCCGGATGGAAGACGCGATCGACATACAAAGCGCCGCTTCGGCATTTTCCCGTATATGCGGCGCGGAGATGCGTCCAATCAAGCGCACCGTTCATCCGCAACGTTCGGTCGATCGCCTGATTTGTGCATTCGCCGCCGGCATGATACGTAGCGACCGTCATTTTCCAAAGCGTATCATAATCTGTGATTTGGTCGAGCGAACGATCTGTCAATGATTGGATCAGCCATTTTACCTGATTCTTGCATGCGTCGAGAATTTGGGCCGATAAGGTTACGCCCTCGTCATAGGCTGTTTCTCGGAAAATTGCCCCTTTAAGCAGTTCGCGATATGGGGCTTCCATTCCGTCGTATCCGGCCTCGCATTGCTGCGGCAACTGGGGAAAAATTGTCGCGCAAGCGTTTGAAAAGGCCGTGTCAGACCAACGTAAAAGCGTATCTACGCTAAGCCCGGTCAAATGGCCGAATCCGATTTCTCCTTCCTGTCCGCGGTAACGTGTAAACTGCGTTTCCGCTAAAAAAAGATTTTTTAAGATTTTCGGCGGTATACGAAATCGTTCCGCCGCGTGTAAGATCGCGATATTCATCCGATTCTGCTGTTGGATCGAAACATCCCGGCAGGCTGCTAAGCCGCAAGCGTTGACCGCGGTTATATTTGCCAGTCCGAAACCGGGGCATTCCGTCGCGCGAATCGTCCCGCGATAAATTAATTCGGCACAGAGCCCATGGAGTTGATAATCGCTCCATAAATTGTCAATTGGAACATTTGGATCAAGAATTGAACCATCGAGTAAAACCGCTTCGATTCCGGTCGGCGACAGTCCCCAAGTCTCAGCGCCATACTGGGTTGAACCGTGACGATCCGACGCGTTCCAATCAAAAAAATACAGCGGCGGCGAAGTATTAAGACGTTTTAGGCGAAAGAAAACTCGCAGATCAACCCGATATCCCGCCTGCGTTTCCGTCTGGACCGTTAACCACGAGCCGGTTTTTTCGCTGGCGGTATTAATCTCGAGACTGCAGCTTCCTCTACAGGGATAAACGGCATCGTCAATTGTTACCGTAAACTGCCGTTCAAGCCTATCGGGGTCGCGGTCAGTGAAAGTTATAACGGGCTGGTCTTGACAGAGCTCGTTCGGTTCGCAATTTAGAATAACGGTCTCGATCTCGGACCCAGATAGAACCGTTCCGCTAGTATCGCAATCGGCTGCGTCGTAAGCTTCATTCGTATCATAATTTAATAAAAAAAGGCCGACGCACGTTAACCGCGTCGGGTCATCACACGCCGGCGTCAGCGCAAACTCAATTTCTAAAGGTTCGCCGCAATATGAGCGGATATCGGAAAATCCGGGCGGGGTGTCCGTCTCGGTGTGAAATACGCAGACAGACGGCGCGTCAGGATAACGGACGAGTTTCCAATTCGTTATTGAAACGGAAAAGACGGACGTGCGAAATATTAGGAAAAGAAAAAATATCCATATTAACCATACGCTGCGCCGAATCATATCGCCGGGCATCCTATCTCAAGAAAATTTAAGACTGAAAATTCTTTCTGTTGGGTTAGTTTAACATGAAATTCGTTAAAAGCGCAAATCTCGGCGCACCTGCTTTATCCGATGGATCTTGCGCAATTGTATTGCCGCTTGCTATCCTTCCTCGAGCGCGAGGGAAACATGACGGCGCCAATCGGAAACGCAAACTCCGAAAGTTCGCTCCGCCTTTCCGCAGTCCAGGACTGAATACGTCGGGCGAGAGGCGGCGCAGGCAAAATCAATCGTCTTCGCCCGTTCGAGTCTTACCTGCCGTTCCTGCGCAACCGGCGTATGGCGCAAAATTTCAGCTGCCCAATCAAAACGCGACGCCGATCCGCTTGAGGCGAGATGGTAAAGGCCATGAACCGATCGCGTCCATTCGAAAAGATCGGTTTTCGACGCGTTATTCGATCCGGCCAAAATAACGGCGACGGAAGCGGCGATAATCCGAGCCCAACTCGGGTTC
>DAOUFC010000124.1:0-25880 GCA_034430295.1 Flexilinea sp. | reverse complement strand
CGCCTTGAGATTGACTTCGGCCTTGACCTCTACCGGGATGATTTTCTCTCCGGTGTCGATGACGAAATCCACCTCGCAGGAGCCGCGATCATTGGTGAAATAATAAACGCCCAAATCTTCGATGGTTTTGAGCTGCTGACAGACATACTGTTCGGTCAGCGCGCCCTTGAACTCGACGAATAGGTCGTTGCCGTCCAGCAGTGTGCGCTGCCTCAGGCCGGCCATACAGCCCAGCAATCCCACGTCCGCGATAAACAGCTTGAACGCCCGCAGATCTTCATAAGCTTTCAGCGGGATTCCGGCGGCGTTGACGCGGCTGATCTTATGAACCAATCCGCAGTCAGAAAGCCACATGATGGCTGTCTCATATTCCTTTGCCCGACCGCACTCGCGGACAAGGCTGTAAATAAACTTTTTGTTTTCCTTTGCCAACTGCGAGGGGATGCTGTTCCAGATCATGCGGATCTTCGGTACGATTTCATAGGGCGCGTGCTTGGAAAAGTCCTGCTCATACGCTGCTAAAATTCGCTTCTGAATGTCGCGTGCTTCGTTGAAGTCCTTATTCTCGATAAAGCTTTGTACCGCCTCCGGCATACCGCCGACGAAATAATAATGTTTGAGCGCGTCGATATAGGTCTGCCTGAATGAAGCGATCATCTCATAATCCTGCTTGTCCAGCAGCTCGGCAAATCGCTCTTTCCCGGTCGCCATCAGAAATTCTTTGAAAGACAGCGGATAGAGCTTGAGGAAATCCACCTTTCCCACGGGAAATGATGTGCCGCCGTGCAGCGCGATGCCCAGCAGGGAATCCGCGCAGATGATATGATACTGCGGCGCGTTCTCATAGAAATATTTAAGGGCGGAGAGCGCCCTCGGCACCTCCTGCACCTCGTCAAAAATTAATAGCGTGTTCTCGGCGTCGATCTTATGGCCGGTATAAAGCTCCAACCCCATGATGAGGCGGTCGGTGTTTAAATCGGCCGCAAACAGCTCCGCCATCCTGGAATTGGCGTCGAAGTTGATATATACGGTATTCGCATATGTCTTAGCGCCGAATTCTTTCATCAGCCATGTCTTGCCGACCTGCCGCGCACCCTCGATGATCAGCGGCTTGCGGCGCTTGCTGTCCTTCCACTTATAGAGTTTTTCAATGGCAATCCGGTACATATCCGCACCTCCACAGAATAATACAATTACAGTGTAACACGCAAAATCAGAAATAGCAACGATAATAAGATGAATAGACACACTTTTTGCGCCGAATATCGTGTCAATTCAGCGAGGGTATCCTAAGTCTGATTCCGGGCAATATCCCGGACCCCGATTCCGGTCAGAGCGGCGCTCGCAAGTCCTGCAAGGTTTCTTATGCCTGTCATTCGCGAGATGTTTTCCCTTTTTTCCGGTTATTTTCCCTGATTATTGACACAGAAATTTATCGAAAACTCGTGATTTCAGGCGAATTCGTCTTACAATGAAACCGGCTTGCTTTTATTAAATTGCGGCATGGGGCCGTATGAAGGAGGGTTTTATTCAGATGTGCGCTGTAAAGAGAATATCGCTGAAAGATCGCGTTTTACCGGATTATACGACTGGCGAAGAATTGTTCAACATGATTTCGCATATTGTCGGTGCGGCGTTCGGACTGTTTGTGCTTTGTTATCTGACATGGCGGGCGCTGTGGCGTCATGACCTTTGGGCGTTCAGCTCGGGGTTTGTCTACGGTTTGATGATGATCCTGCTGTATACGATGTCGAGTATTTATCATGGCTTACGTCCGGGCCTGGCGAAAAAGGTTTTTCAAATCCTCGACCACTGTTCCGTATTCCTGCTGATCGCCGGGACGTATACGCCGTATCTGCTGAATGGGATGCGCGCGGCTTTTCCGGTTTGGTCTTGGATTTTGTTCGGCGTGATCTGGGGTTCGGCGCTGTTAGGCGTGACGCTGAACGCGATCGATTTAAAACGCTACCGTTATTTTTCGATGGCCTGTTATCTCGGGATGGGCTGGGTTGCGGTTTCCGCCTGGGGACCGATGGTTGCGGTTTATTCGCCGACGGGAATGTGGCTGCTCTTATCCGGCGGGATCGCTTATACGATCGGCGCGATTTTGTACCTGATTGGGAAAAAGACGAAGACGCGCTACATGCATTCGGTTTTTCATATTTTCTGCCTGATCGGAAGCGTACTGCATTTTATTTCGATCGCGCTGTACGTTTGGTGAGGAAAAGTAAATTCAGAAATACGAATCGCCTTCCGTTTTGAGTTTTGCGGAAGGCGATTTTGTGACGATTCAGGAAAATTCGCGAAAAAGATCTTCTCTATTCGATGTTCCGATGGCGTTTTTCCATTTCTTCGTGCGAGGTTTTCATTTCCTTTTCTAAGAGCATGATTAGAATATCGAACAGCAGGAACAGGTGTTGTTCGAAGAGATTTCCCATCGGTTGAATTGACGGGACGCAGCGGGGATCCGTCCCGTTATATACCGCCGCCGGGACGAATAGGACGTTATCGGCTAATTTCGGCGTTTTTTCTTCGGGCGAGCCGGTAACGACCAGGATCGTGGCGCCTGACTTTTTCGCTTGTTCAACGACATAGTGGATATGGCCGATTTGGCCGGAGCCGTTAACGGCGATAAAGAGATCCCCGCCGGACATGCCCGGCGTTGTATCGTCCCAGATCCAATGAGTTTCTTTCCCTAAGTGCATTAGGCGCATCGCGAAGCCGCGCGCGGCGATTCCTTCGCGTCCTACGCCCATGACGAAGATTCGTTTCGCGCCGATGATAGCAGTCATCGCGCCGATAAGGCCGTCGATATCCTGAGATTGGAACGCTTCCTTATGTTCCGCTAAGACGGTTTCATATAAATTAAGATATTCCTTTTTAACTGAAAGACTTATCATAGTTTTATTTCTCCTTTTTGATTGAATCGTTTAGATTCCTGATCCAATGGTTCAAACTTAAAACGAGAATCAGGACGACGCCCCAAATCAGCTTTTTCGTGTAGGGGGATAAAGAGAGCATGGTGAACGCGCTGGACATTAATTGCATCAAAACGATCGCGATAAAAACGCCGCGGACGTGGCCTTTTCCGCCGTTTGGACTGATCCCGCCGATAACGCAAACGATAATCGTTTGGAGCAGGTAAGACGAACCATAGCCGACTTTTGCGGAATTGACCCGGCTTAAGACGATCAATCCGGCAATTCCGGCCAACAGCGATGTCATGACGAACGTCGCTATACAGACTTTCTCATTGTTGATGCCGCTGAAACGCGCGGCGACTTTATTTTCGCCGTAGAGATAGAATTTTCTTCCGAAGGCGGTTTTTTCCAAAAGAAGTGCCAGGAGAATTGCAGCGCCTAAAAATAGCCAAAAAATCAGCGGGATCCCCGCCCATTCGGCTTTGCCGAAATCGGTAAATTCAAAAGCGATATTTCCGATACTGACGCCGCCGGTAAGCGCCATGCCGATTCCCTGAAATAAAATCATCGTTCCCAACGACGCGATCAGCGACGGCGCCGACGTTTTCGATATCAGCAGCCCATTAAAAACGCCGAAAATCAACGCGGTTAAAATTGCGACGACCAGTCCGGCCGGAATTCTCGCCTCTTCCGGAAGCGTTGACAGCCAAGTCCCGTTAAGGACGAACGCGGTGAAAATCGCGATCGTATTCGCGGCGCTGATAATCGAAAGATCGATCCCGCCAATTAAGTTGGACAGCATCATCGCAAGCGCAAGAAAACCGAATTCTGGAATCTGGAACGCCATAGATTTAATATTTGCCGTGGAAAACATTCCGCCGGGAAGGAAAATCGCAGATAAAACGATCGCGGCGATCAGTAATCCGATCAGGATCGTGAAATTGATATCGTCAAAGAATTTCTTTTTAAGGCTATTCGTCATAATCCGATCCTAATCTGTAAAAATAAGGTTTTTCCGGTTACGGATGCGTTCCTGATATGAGCTGGTCGCAATCGACGCAACAAGGACCGAGCCGATAAATAAATCGTTCCAAGACGAGGAAAGTCCGATCAGGATTAACGTCGAATTCAGCAGGTAAATCAGTAAAACGCCGAGAATCGCGCCGAAAACTTTCCCGTCCCCGCCGGTTATTTTCGCGCCGCCGATGACGACGGCGGCGACGATCGGCAATTCGCCGCCGATTAATTTATTCGGGTAGAGCGCGTTGATTTGGGCGACGTAAACGATACCTGTCAAACCGGCTAAAATCCCCGACCAGACATAAACGTAATAACGAATCCGAGCAGGACTGAACCCGATTCGGCGCGCTGATTCTTCGTCGTTTCCAACGGCGACGATTCCACGGCCGATCATCGTAAAATTAATTAGCCCCCAGGTCGCCAACGCAACGAAAACTACCGGGAGGATCGAAGCAGATAACCCGATCGTTCCGGAACCGGTTTGAATTTGAAAAATCGTTGCCCGTCCGAATTGATTCAGGCAGGGCGGGAGTACGCCGGCACCGAACGACTTATCGCTTACGAACGTCGTCATAACCCCATGAAATAAATTTTGGGTCCCAAGCGTAATAATAAACGGCGGTAATTTGAGCCAGTTAATCAAACTTGCGTTGATCAATCCTAATATCGCGCCGAAAGTTATCGAAAGGCCGACAGCGAACGCGAGATTATCGATGCCATGCGCGATCATGATATTGATCGTCGTATAACTCCCGAAGAGCGCGATCGCCATGAACGATACGTCGATGCCGCCTGAAATCATGACGACCAAGAGTCCTATCGCGAAGATCAGGGATGTTGAGGACGTCCGAATAATATCGAACACCGTCGTTATGCTGAAGAACGCCGGATTGACAAAACCGACAAAAGCGCAGTAAACGGCGATAATAAAGATTAGTATTTTTTGATAACGATCGATCGTGAACTTCATTTTGTGCTTGGCTCCGTATCCAGTTGCAGGTCGCGGCTTCCGATTTCTTCGAGGATCAATTTCTTCGCGTCCGGCTGCTGTAAATCTTGCGCTTCAAGGACCGTTTTAATTCTCCCTTTCTCGAGGATGAAAACCCGGTTGCAATTCGCTAAAATTTCTTCCACTTCATCCGAGATCAATAAAAACGCCATCCCGTTTTTTGCGAAATTATGAATTTGTTCGTAGATTTCGGCTTTTGAGCCGATGTCGATCCCGACGGTCGGACTATCCATGATAAAAATATTCGGTTTTGTTTCGACCCATTTCCCGATAACAATTTTTTGCTGGTTCCCGCCGGATAGCGACTGGACGACGGTTTCCCGCGAAGGCGCGCGGACTTTAAACGTCTCGATACATTTTTCAGCCAGGCGGTCTTCTTCCGAAAAATCTAAGCACCCGTGCGGGGATATCTCGTCGATAACCGTAGAGGAGACGTTTTCTTTTATTTTCAGATCGGTAAAAAGACCTTCCCTGAACCGGTCTTCGGGGAGCAGCGCGATGCCGCGGCGTTTGGCGTCCTGCGGCGCCGCGATCGATACTTTTTCTCCGGAAACGAAAATCTCGCCGGAATCGATCGGGTTTAATCCGAAAAGAGACATCGCGATTTCAGACCGTCCGGATCCTAATAATCCGATCAATCCAACGATATCGCCTTTTCGCAGGGTAAAAGAAATATCGTTGAAATGACCTTTTCTGGATAAGCTTTTGACTTCGAGGAGCGGCGTATTTTCGCTGAAGTTTCTTCGATATCTGGGATAATCGATTTCCCTGCCGGTCATCAGTTCGGATAGTCTTTTCTCGTTGATTTCGGCACGATCGTAGTCGCCGATCTTTTCGCCGTTGCGGATAACCGTGATGACATCGGCGACGCTGAAGACTTCGTCCAGTTTATGGCTGATAAAAATAATCGACATCCCTTGCGATTTCAATTCTTGAACGATCGTAAGCAGTTGGGAAACTTCGTTTTTCGTTAACGCCGTCGTCGGTTCGTCCATCACTAAAATTTTCGCGTCATGCGCCAACGCGCGGCAGATTGCGGTCAGCTGGCGGATTGCAATCGGACATTCGAAGATTTCTTTTTCAAGATCGATCTTGACGTTTATCTTTTGGGTTTGTTCCGCCGCGATTCTGGCGACATCTTTCCAATTAATGAGTCTCGCGCCTTCCGCCCGTATCTTTTCGATAGCGATATTTTCCGCTACGCTCATATGGCGAAAGAGGGACATATCCTGATAGATCACCTGAACGCCATTTTGGATCGCCTGCTGCGTTGTGAGTTTCGTAAAGCGCTGCCCGTTTAAGATGATCTCGCCTTCGTCCGGCGTGTAGACGCCGGATATGCATTTTACCAGCGTCGATTTTCCGCAGCCGTTCTCGCCGACCAAGCAATGAATTTCGCCGCGATTGACGGTCAGGCTGACGTTTTTCAGGACTCGGACGCCGGAAAAAGCTTTCGTAATATTTTTTACGTTCAGGATTGGTTCCATTCGCTCTCCAAATTCGACTGATTGATAAAACCCTACCCGCTTTAGCGGATAGGGTTTCGAATATCGTTAATACTTAGAAATTGTAGTTGTCGATATTGTCGGCGGTAAATTCCAGCGGGGCGAAGCCGTAGGCGATATTATCGACGACGTTTACGTTGTCATACCCGGTCGCTTTCAGGTCGGCGCCGGTCTCGATTCCCTGTCCGGAGGCGATCAGGTACGCGGCGTAACAAGTAGCGTAGCCGGCGTCGGCTGGCCGCCATGCTTGCCCGTGCTGCATCGAACCGTCTTTCAGGTACGTCGAGGACATTGAAGGCAGCGCGAGCGAAACGACTTTTACCGTCCCGGCTTTGCCTTTTTCGGACAGCGCCTGGCTGATACCGCCGCCATGCGCCGAGCAATCGAAGAATCCGTTAATTTCCGGGTAGGCGGTCAGGATTTCAAGCGTTTTGTTGTACGCTCCGTCAACGCTGTTTTTATCTTCGTACGGTTCGTCGGTCAGAGGCTTCATTTCCGGGTAATTTTCGCTGATGTATTCGACCGCGGCCTTGTACCAAGCCATATGCGTTTCCATCGTTAACCCGCCGACGAAACCGGCGTAAGAGCCTTTCTCGCCCATAGCTTTCGCCAGGTTTTCGCCGAAGAGCTGGCCGAACTCTTCGTTAACGAAGGCTTCGACGTCTAAATCAACCTTGTCGGCGATTCCAGGTGCTTCATGCGTTACGACGACGATTCCCGCATCCCGGGCTTTTTGAATGGTCGGGATCAGCGCTTCCGGGTCGTTCGGGACGATGCAAATCGCGTCGACGCCTTGCGCGATCAGGTTCTCCATGATCGCGATCTGGCTGGCGGCATCGCCGGTTTCAGGAACCTGGACGGAAACGTTCAGCCCGGTATCCTTTTTCAGCTGTTCAATTCCGGCGGCCATATCGTCGAACCAGGAATCGCTTTGTTTTACGATCATGACGATTTTGTAATCGGCCGGGTCGTTTTTCGGATCCTGCGCCGAAACCGTTCCCCATACGCTAAAGAGCGCTGATACGATAACAAGAAGGCAGACGATAGTTATAAAGGACTTTTTCATTTTGTTTCTCCTTTTTTGAAAGATATTGTTATCTCAATTTTATGAACATTTGAACTTGGTTTCAATATTATTTTACCGACCTGATGGTATAAAAAACCGTTTTCTTTCTTTTTGCCGACCGGTAAAACGTTATCGGGATGGCATAGAATAATAAAGGGAGATTTAGAATAAAGGAATGGAGCTTTGATGACGAAATGACCGTGATGTGGAAAGGATTGGATCGGATTCTCAATCGTCTCGCTTTTTTCTTTCGGAGTCAATCGCTGAAAGTCAAGATGATTGTCTTAGCGGTGTTGATTTCTTTGTTATTTCTCGCCGGGTATTTTATCGGATATGAAATTATCGCCTCTTCATACAATAACATGTTGTATCAATCGATCGCAGGATCCCTGAAGTACAGCGCGAACGATATCTCTCAAAAATTATCTTCGGTCGAGTCGTTATCGAGCTCGATTAATTCGAATAAAGAAGTTCGGAAGAATTTAATTATCCTCGAAGACGACGAGAACGAAATTCGGCGGAAAAACGCGAAAAATAGCTTGACGTATCTGATTACGGATTTCCATCATGGTATCCGCAGCAGCAATGTTCGGAATATTTCGATCTATACGCCGAAAAGCGGCGATATCGTTTCGAGCCATCCGGGCCGCGGCGAACAGATTCCGTCAGCGGTTTACGAGCGGATTTTACGAATTTCGGAACAGGGAGACGGCTACCCGGTTTGGATTACGGATTATGGGAATGAGTACGGTTTGTTTATCGCGCGTGATTGCCGCCGCGTCAATAATCATAATTACGAGCGGATCGGCACCCTGATTATTCAAATTGATCTGAACAAACTGGTTAACGTTTCGACGCATTCGTTGCTTTTTTCCGAACCGGCGCGGTTTGTTATCTCCGATCGGAATCGCTTAATTTATAAGTCTCAGGAGCTTTCGGACGATTTTGCCCTTGCGACCCTGCCGTCGACGCGGCCAAACTACGGATTGGTTCGGATGGATCGGGATGATTTCTTTTATATAGACGGCGAGTTTGAAAATTTCAGTTGGCAGTATAAATGTTTGATTCCGTATGAAAGTATCGCGAAATCGATCGGTTTTTCGCGCGTGTTATATTTTTTTGTCGTTTTGGTCGCGTTGGCGACGGCTTTCTTTTTTGCGAATCTGATCAGCAATTCTATCTCGGTCCAATTTCGGGCCCTTGTTGAAAAGATGGAGTCGTTCGGTACGAGCGATTCGGTTTACATGCCGATTCAGGAATCGGAATCGAGCGGGCGCTTTGATGAGATCGGTCAATTACAGTACCATTTTGAGCGCATGGCGATCCGCATCCAGCAGCTTATCCGGGAAAATTTTTTGAACGAGATTTTAAGTAAAGACGCGAAGTTGAAAGCTCTCGAGAATCAGATAAATCCCCATTTCCTGTATAATACGCTTGAATCGGTAAATTGGCGCGCGAAAGCGATTCAGGCGACCGAGATTTCCGCTATTGCGGAATCTTTGGGCGCGTTATTACGGATTACGCTTCGGAAGATCGAAACGAATTTTATTTTGAAAGACGAGCTCGATATTGTTCGGTATTATATTACGATTCAGCGCATCCGCTTTGAAGAGCGGCTGATTTACCGAGAGATGGTCGATCCGGCGTTATTGAACGTTCGCTTTCCGAAACTTACGATCCAGCCTTTGATCGAAAATTCCATCACGTATGCGATGGAACAAAATGTTGAAGCTTGTCTGATTGAGCTGACGGCTTATCGCGACGGCGATGAAGTTGTTATTGAGGTTGAAAATACCGGATCTCAGTTTGCGGATGGCCTGCTGCAAAAATTGGCTGATCAGACGGTCGTTCCGAAAGGCTTTGGGATCGGATTGCTCAATATTGAGAAAAGATTGAAGCTGATGTATGGACCGTCGTATGGGTTGACCCTGTTTAATCGCGACGCGGATCACGCGGTCGCGAAAATTCACATTCCGTTTCAAGGATGATTGGTTATGTATAAGCTCTTGATCGTTGACGACGAAAGGATTATCCGTGAGACGATCGCGAATTTGATCGATTGGGCCGCGTTGGGGATTCGGCTCGTCGGTTCCGCTAAAAATGGGTTTGAGGCGTACGATATGATCGTTGACGACTGCCCGGATATTGTGATGACGGATATTAAGATGCCCGGATTTTCCGGGATCGAACTGATCGAGAAAGTCAGGCTGATTAATGAATCGACTCAGTTTGTTATATTGTCCGGGTATGGTGAATTTGAGTTTGCGAAAATTGCGATGCGTTTCGGCGTGAAATATTATCTTTTGAAACCTTGCAACGAATCGCAGATTATCGACGCGATGAAAAGAATTGTCAAGGAATTGGACAGCGGTATTTTTCGTTCGAATTCCGAGATCGGCGGCGCTGAATTGAAGTCGATTCTTTATCATACGGTTCTTATGAATATCTTCAGCGAGGTTTTTATATGCAGCGATCTTCTAACCGTTCGTGCGCGTTTATTCGCCCGCTATGAATATCTCTTGGATTTTTTTAAATTCCCATACGTTCTGTTCTCTTTTTCGACGGAGCGGACGGATCAAACGCTGTCATCGCTCGAAGCGTTTTTCAAAAGTCTCGGTATGCGCTTTGATTTTAGCGTCTTGAACAGCGGGGATCGTTTTTTCGTTTTTTTCCGTTCAAATCTCGAGAACGATGCGCTTTCCGAAAAAATTAATCGAGCGATATGTGCTGACGTCGGTAAAATTGAAAGACGTGACCTGAAAAACCTTGCGGACGCGGCATGGATCTGTCTTCATGAACTGGCAAGCGCCGATTCGTTCATTTATTCGGACGGTTTGGATCGGCTATGGTTTTCGCGGAACGATGAATTCCTGGTTTCGACTCAGCGATTTATATCCTCTCTTTTTGAAAGCGCTGAATTCCCGAAAAAGAATTTCCCGGACGGTTATTTTTCGATCTTAAGACGAAAAGATTTGAGATTTTTAAAACAAGTTGCGATTTCGTTGATCGTGTCGACGCTGTCGCAATTAAGCGTCTTGGCGATTCTTCAGGCGACGGAACGGTTAATCGCGACTTATCATGCGGCCGACGTTGAATCGGTCGCGGCGGTTATCGAAAGCGAGATTCGGAAGTCAGCGCGAAGGCGGCGGGGCGTTTCGGAAAAGCAGAGCGGGATCAGCTCAAAAATTATCGCCTACGTCGAGAACCATATTGAAGATCCGCGCCTTTCTTTGAAATGGATCGCGGAAAACGTCTTATTTATGAACGAAGACTATATTAGCAGGCGGTTCGTCAAAGAAACGGACAAGAAATTTTCCGAGTTCTTAACTGAAACGCGCTTGGAGAAAGCGAAAGAGTTTCTCTCGGGTTTCGACGGAGACAAGATTTCGGAAATCGCCGTCAGAACGGGTTTCGGAAACAACCCGAAATACTTTAGCCAGATTTTTAAACGCTATACCGGTTATTCTCCGTCGGAATACCGCGATCGTTTTTATTTGGGTCCCGGTTGAGGCCGGTTATCTTCCGAAACGCGATTTCCATTCGTATAACAAGTTAATAGCCTCGATCGGTGAGATCGCGTTTACGTCAACTTTCTCGAGCGCATCGACAATCGGATTCGTTTCCGGGAAAAGCGCCATCTGGATCAGCGGTTCTTCGCGGACTTTCGCCGGCGAACTCCCTTCCGCCTCGAGGCGGCTCAGTATTTCATTCGCGCGGTTGATAACCGGTTTGGGCAATCCTGCGATCTGCCCGACATGGATCCCGTATGAGCGGTCGGCCGCGCCGGGGATGATTTTATGCAGAAAGACGACGGTTCCATCATGATCGCTCACGGCGACGTTATAGTTTTTTAAGTTCGGAAGCGTTTCCGCGAGTTTTGTCAATTCATGATAGTGAGTCGCGAATAAGGTCCGCGATCGGAGGTGCGGAGCGTTATGAATAAATTCAACAACCGACCAGGCGATCGACAATCCGTCGTAGGTGCTTGTTCCGCGTCCGATCTCGTCAAGGATCAGGAAGCTGCGCGGTGTGGCGTTATTAAGGATATTGGCGGTTTCGACCATCTCGACCATAAAAGTCGATAACCCGGCGTGGATTTCGTCCTGGGCGCCGATTCGGGTGAAAATCCGGTCGACAATCCCGATTTTTGCGCTGTCGGCTGGGACAAACGACCCCATTTGCGCCATGAGCAGAATAATCGCCGTTTGGCGCAGGTAAGTGCTTTTCCCTGACATGTTCGGACCGGTTACGACGTGGATCTGTTCCGTTTCGGTAAAGCGGATATCGTTCGGAATGAACCGTTCGCCGCTTTTCATCGTCAGCTCGACGACCGGATGTCGTCCGCCTTTGATCTCGATTTCGGCGGATTCGTTGATTTCCGGCTTAACGTATTTATTAAGCGCGGCGCTTTCGGCTAACGCCGTCAGAACGTCCAACGTCGCTAAGCCGCAAGCGGTTTCGAGGATTTCGGCCGATTCGCGGCTGATCTCGTCGCAAAGCTGATAGAACAGGCGGTTTTCGATCGAGCGGATCGAATCTTCAGCGTTCAATACCAGCGCTTCGTATTCTTTCATTTCCGGCGTGATAAACCGTTCCGCGTTGACGAGCGTCTGTTTGCGGATGTATTCCGGCGGGGCACTGGCGGCGAGCGATTTCGAAATTTCGATATAGTAGCCGAAAACCTTGTTATAGCTGACTTTCAGCGTCCTTAACCCGGTCCGTTCTCGCTCGACTTTTTCAAGGTTTGCCATCCAGTCGCGCGCGTATTCCGAATTACTGTAAACTTCGTCCAATTCGTCCGAATAGCCGCGGCGGATAACGCCGCTCGTCATCAGCGTTGCAGGGGAATCGGGCGAAATCGCGTCGTGCAGCAGCTCGCGGATATGCGCCGATTCATGAAGCCGTCCTAAGATCGGTAAATCTTCGGGCAGCAGCGCGATAATTTCAGGAAGCGCGTCGAGGGAATTTTGAAGCGAGATCAGGTCGCGCGGAATCGCCATCCCGCCGGTCACGCGGTTGATCAGGCGTTCGAGATCGTTCAGCGGTTTCAGCGCGGCGCGGATTTCAGCGCGGCGGACGCCGTTCGCGACGAAGATGTCGACCGCGTCGAGGCGTTGACGGATGCGAGAGATATCGGTCAGCGGCTTGCTGACCCATTGCCGTATTGCCCGTTTACCCATCGGGGTCACGGTCGTATCTAAAACGCCCAGCAGCGAGCCTTTCGGGTCGTTCGAACGCAGTGTCTCGGTCAGTTCCAGGTTGCGCCGCGTTGAAACGTCGAGCGTCATAAAATCATCCAACGAATAAGCCCTCAGCCGCGTCAGCAGTTTCAGCGTCGTTGGTTGGTTCGCGTCTAAATAGCGCGCGATTGCGCCTGCGGCCTGAATCGCCGGACTCCCGGCGCTGAATCCGAAACTGTCCAGCGTCGGGACGTCCAGGATCTTACAAAGAATTTCCGCGCAGCGCGAGGGATCGAATATCGCGTTCGGAACGGTCGTTACGCTGAACGCGGCAGGAATTTCGAGCGTATTTTTATCGCCGATGAGAATTTCCGCGGGATGAAGCCTCGTCAATTCCGCCGTGAATGCGCCCGAATTATTTTCGGCTCGAATGACGGAAGCGAAAAATTCGCCGGTCGTAATATCCGCGTAGGCGATTCCGATTCCTTTCGGCGTCTCGACCGCGGCGGCGAGATAATTATTCGCGTCGGACTTGAGGAGAACGGGCTCGATAACGGTTCCGGGCGTAACGACGCGGACGACTTCGCGTTCGAAAAGGCCTTTATCCGGCTGTTCTCCGACCTGTTCGGCGATCGCGACATGATAGCCCTTATCGATCAGCCGGGCGAGATAATTATCGACGGCGTGGTACGGAATCCCGGCCATCGGAACTTTCGCCGTTTTCGAAATTTTCCGCGCCGTCAGGACGAGATCCAGTTCGCGCGAGGTTATCTCCGCGTCCTCGTCGAACGTTTCGTAAAAATCTCCGAGGCGAAAAAAAACGATCGCTTTCGGGTAGTTTTTCTTAATATCCAGATATTGTTTTCGAATCGGGGTTACTTCGTCATCCATCGTTTAAGATCCGTCGGTCATTTTTCCATATCGTATCAGGTAAGCCGCGATCCCGAACGCCGTTGCTACGTTGAGAGATTCTTTTGTCCCGATCATCGGCAGATAAAAAATCCGATCGCAGCGGGCCAGAATCGCCGGGTTGACGCCGCTGACTTCGGCGCCTAGAATCAACGCGATTTTATCGCTCTGTTTCAATTTTCGCAGCTCGCCGAACGCGGCGAAAAGGTTTTCGGCGTTTTCTCCGCCCTCGAGCGCCCAAAGCGTATAGCCGTCGTCCTTGAGCGCGTCGATCGCGGCCGCGCTGTCCCAGAAATGTTCCCATTTGACAACCGTTTCCGCGCCGAGCGAAGCTTTCGCGACTTTCGCGTTCAGCGGCGTCGGCGTCGTTCCGAGCAGGATCAGCCTGTCGGCTTGGACGGCGTCCGCCGTCCGAAAGATCGCGCCGGCGTTGAGCGCGCTGCGGAGGTTATCCAGAACGACGGTAAACGTCGGTCCGCCGCGATACGTTGACTGATCGGGAATTCGCAGCTCGTCGGATTGCCCCAGACGCTGCGTGTCGCTGCCGCATTTCGGGCAGCGCACGCGGACGTTTTCCGCGGTCGGCTTCAGACTGAATCGGAAGCGGCAGGCAGGGTTTATACAGTCGTAAGTTTCAAACGTCATCCGTCGGTCTTCCGTTTCTTTGCCATTGGCTTTTATTGTATCTTGAAACGAGGCGATGAAGCCGATACGGTTGAAGAAATTAATCACGGTTAACAAAATTAGAAAACCTCAGCGAATCAGTCCCGCTGAGGTTTTCAATCGTTTCGCGCAGATTTACGCCTTCAATATCTCCAGCGGCGATTTCCCCAGATTCAGACGGAGCGCGCGGCGCTCCATCGCCAGGAGCGCTTCAAAATCCCCGAGCGCCTGGGCGCGTTCGAACGTCGCGAAGGTCATTCCCTCCCCCGGGATTTCGGCGTCGCGCGGCGAATCGGCGACGATTTGGATAAATACGCCGTTATTCGCGCCGCCTTTATGGAGTTGGCCGGTCGAATGTTGGAAGCGCGGACCGAAGCCGAGCGTCGTCGCGCAATTCGTCGTGGTCAGGATCTCTTCCCGGAAGGCCTGGAGCGATTCGAGCGTCTCGTCGTTTCGCGGGATATAGGCGTTGATCGCGACGTAGTCTTCGCCCGCTTTCGCGAGTTTCAGGTAGGCGCGGAGCAATTCTTTAACCGTTTTCGCGGATTTCATTTCGGCGTTTTCGAAGTCGAAGAAGGCTTCGACGCCTTCCGCGCTCCAGCTTACCGGCAATTCTTCCAGCTTGCCGTTTTTCTTGTAATCGTTGACTTTCGCGACGGTCCGCGTTTTCGAGTCCTGAACGTTCGGCTGGTCAAAGGCGTTTACGTTCAGCATCGCGCAAGCGACCGAGACGGCGATTTCCCAGCGGTAGAATTCGCGGAAGAGATCGTAACGGTCGTTGAGTCGGATGGTCAGGACCGGTTGCCCGGCGGCGATAAGATCCTTGACGAATTCCCGCTTTTCGCCGACGTAATCGAGGTAAACGAAGGCTCGGTCGGAAGCGTAATTTCCAGGCGCGAGTTCAGGCTCAATATCAACCGGTACGATCCCGCGTCCGAGCTTTCCTGAGGATTCGGCGACGAGCTGTTCGAGCCATGAACCGAACGAAACCAGCTCCCGGTCGGTCAGAATCGTAATTTTATCGCGACCGGCGAGCGCCGCGCTTCCGAGGAAGACGCCGAGCGCGGCGCCTTCGTTCGCTCCGAGCGGCGCGGACGGCGCGCAAATTTTCGCCATCTCAGAAACTTTCTGATAAATTTGATTCAGGTTAAGCCCGATCAGAGCCGCCGGAACGATACCGAACGGCGAAAGGACGGAGAATCGTCCGCCGATCGATGGGTCCGAAAGGATGACGTTCCGGAAATTAAGCTCTTTCGCCGTCCGTTCCAGGAGCGTTCCCGGGTCGGTAATTGCGATAAAGCGGCTTCCGGCGTCTTCGCCGAATTGAGCTTTCGCTTTGGCGTAGAAATAATCCATAACGGCGCGGATTTCGGCCGTCCCGCCGGATTTGGAAGCGACGATGACGACGGTTTCGGATAACGGATGATCGTCGTCGGCTTGAAGGACCTGCCCCGGATCGGTTGAATCGATAATCCGGAGTTTAAGTCCGGCGGCGTCCGGGAAAGTCAGCGCTAAAACTTCAGGCGCGAGCGACGATCCGCCCATCCCGATCAACAGCGCTTTGTTAATCCCGTCTCTGGCCAGGCTTTCGCGAATCTTTCGGTAGGCCGGGGCGGATTTTTCGATCGTCTCATATACGTCGAGCCAACCGAGCCGGTTGCGGATTTCGGCGTAAGCCTGGGTATCGAACGTCCAAACGGTAGGATCCTTCGCGAATATCCGGGAGATAATGGATTCCTCTTGAATTTTTCTAAAATTTTCACGGATCGGTTCCGCCAGGACGCCGAGCGCATCTTCGACTTTAGCCGCGGCAGTGGCGGCGCCGTTAGACATTTTTTGATATGCTTCGATCATAGCAGTTATTTTCGCCTCCTCAATATTTTTATACATCGCAAATAGGTTTTCCGCTGTCTTTTCATCGTTCGCCGCTTCGGGAGAATCCGGAATCGGACGCGTATGCATGACGCGCAATTCGCCGTTGCTGCGGAAAGCGCTGATTTGCGCGTTGGTCATAGCCGAAATCGTATTCGGCCGGACAAGCCGATTCTGGAATCGGATTCCGCTTTTTTCGGGGCTGATCCAAAGGACGCGCGGAATTTTTGCCCCAAGATCCCGCAACTGCGCCGTTCGTTCGTTTTGGAAGACCCGATCCGCGGCGTTAATCATCCGGTAAGCGCGATCCAATTCTCCTGAAAAAGCGGTTCCCGTTTCTTCTTCGGCGTTTTCGAAAGCGCCTGCCTCAAAGATCAGGCAACTTGTCAGCGTGTCGACCGTTTTCCCGTCGCGGACGCGTTTTTCGAGCGCCGACAGGAACGAATCCGCGGCTTTTTCAACGCGCGCGCGATCGGAAACGGCGCTGAAAGCGATATTAATCCCTTCTTGAATCAGGCTTTGACAGACTTTTATCCCTGTTTCGGTCGCGGGGAGCGCGACAATCAGGTTCGGGCGGTTTACGCTTTTCCAAAGCCGGCGGATTTCCGTTTCGACCCATTCCGGATCGTCGGGCCGATCCGTCGCATATTCGATCAGCGCGAATCCGTCCTGTCCGCCGCTTTCGTTGTAGACCGGTTTGAGCTGCGTCGCTAATTTTCGCGCCGTCAATGTAAACGTATGCGCGTAGAGCTGCGCCGCGTCCCATTGATTTGCTGCCATCGGTAGGGATCGGTTATGCAGCGAAAGCGGATTGCAGGCGCGGTCGCAAAGCGCTTCGAGCGATACGAAGACGCCGCGAATCGTTCGGCCTTCAATTTGGCGGATGATTTCAGGCATATCAATATCATGGTTTGAATCGCAGCGCAGATACAGCGATTGCCCGCCTTTTTCGAGATGTTTTAATCGGTCGGATAAATATAAATCTCCGGCTTCGATTTGCTTGATTTTATTTAGGCGTCGGACCTGGTTCACGGCCTGATTAAATTCGGCGTTGAGGTATGCCTTGACCAATTCTTTGCAAAGTTCGCTGCCGATAACGCGCGCCCCCAGGCAGAGGACGTTCATGCCGTCATGCTCGACACCTTGGCGCGCTGAGTAGGTGTCATGACAGACACAGGCGTAAATCCCCGGAATTTTACTGGCGGCAAGCGAAACGCCGACGCCTGATCCGCACATGAAGATCCCTAAATCGGCTTCGCCGTTCAGAATTTTTTCCGCGCCGAGCTGAGCGAAATCGGGGAAATCAACGCTGTCGGCAGAGTAGGTCCCGACGTCGAGGACGTGGAAGCCTGAACTTTCCGCGGTTTCGATAACCGTCTTTTTGAGTTCAAATCCGGCATGATCACAGGCGACAACAACAGTTTTACTCATTCTATTCTTCTCCGGGGATGATCGAAACGCCGCGTTTCGGTCGAATCGTTTTAGAAACTGCTTTAATTATACTGGATGACAGCGGGCGGTAGTGGAGGCGTCGAAAGAATCAGGTCAGCCCCGTTTTTGATATGTTTCGCTGAAGTGCTGATCATCTTCTCTTTTGCGCGCTGAGATTTTGTCTCGAAACTTTTTATCCATCAGGATAACAGTATTTTGTGATGGTCTAAAATATTGAGGGGGTAACCATCCGCGATTTCTTTGTGCTTTTCGGAAGGCAGGTCCAGCGCGGCTTCTTCTCTGGCGATTTTTTGAAAATCGATCGGAGCGGGCGAAACGATCTTTTCGAATAACGATTCCTTATTTTTGAAATACGTGTAAATCAGTCCGATAGGCGTACCGGCTTTTTGAGCGACCTGCCGCATTTTCGCGCTTGAGGAGTTTTTACTGTTTCTCTGTATTCACAGGATTTATATAATGAATCCCGGTTTAATTAGTACACAGCAGTTTTACACGCTAACAATTTTGGCCGACGGCAGTTCATAACAGCGGGACTATCGATCTCCGATTGAAAAAACAGCGGGAATTAAAAACCGGAATGCGGGGAAGCTCGATCCGCGTTCCGGTAAATTCGGATTATAGTCGGGTTTACGGATTCAGGATAACCTTGACGAAGTCGCCGTCGCGGTCATAAAGGCGTCGGAACCATGCGTCGCCTTCGGAAAGCGGAGCGGACGCGCTGATGATTGAATCAAGGCGGATCGAACCGCGCGCGATCATATCTAAACAGGCGGGGTATTCTCCCGACGACGCGCAGGATCCGCGCAGCGTAATCTGACGGGTTACGACCCATTGCATCGGGAAATTAACGTTCGGCGAAATATTCCCGACGAGAACGACGGTCCCGCCTTTGCGTGTCGATTGAAGCGCGATATGGAACGCTTCGTCGACGCCGACGGCTTCTAAAACGATATCCGTTCCTTCGCCGTTCGTTTCGGCGCGAACCTCCTGTATCGCTTCCGGGCGGAAATCGAAGGCCCCGTCGGCGCCCATCTCTAACGCAAGGCTGCGATGGCTCGGATTCCGGTCGATGACGAAGATTTTTCCGTATCCGGCGGCGCGCAGCGTTTGAACAATCAGCAGGCCGATTTTCCCGGCGCCGATTACGGTTACGGAAGCGTTGAGATCGCGCGGACAGAGGTTGACTGCGTGGAGCGCGACCGAAAGCGGTTCAACCAGCGACGCCTGATCGAAGGTAACGTTATCCGGCAGCTTATATAGGATATGCGCCGGGATGGCGATATATTCGGCGAAAGCGCCGTCGCGGCGATAGTCGTCGCAGGAGACGCCCAGAACGCGGCGGTTCCCGCACAGGTTGACTTGCCCTTTCATGCAGTATTCGCAGCGGTTACAGTAAATCGTTGAATCAAAGGTGACGCGATCGCCGACGGTCCAGCCGCTGACTTTCACCCCGACCGCCTCGATCACGCCGGCCGCTTCGTGTCCCATGATAATCGGCGGCTGCCGGCGTCCGGTCGAACCGTCGTAGCCATGGACATCGGAGCCGCAAATTCCGCAGGCTTTAACGCGGATCAGGACTTCGCCGTCATTGATCACCGGCTTGGCGACTTTCATGAAGGTCATTTTTTTATATTCGGTCAGAACGAGAGCGTTCATCATTTCAGACATGTAAAGTTCTCCTTAATTGTCGTTTCGCTGCGTGCGGGAATAGAGCGGATATGATAAGCGGCCGTCAAAATCGGCGTCGTCGGCGCTGTTGAGCGGGAACTTGATAGGTTTCCGGTCGCGCTGGCTTCGGTAAACCGCCGTGATCAGTTCGACCGTTTTTCGTCCGGCTTCGCCGTTGACGAGCGGTTCGCGGCCGTTTTCAATCGCGTCGAGAAAGTCGCGCAACTGTAATTCATGATAATAACTCATCGGGTCATGGGCTTCGGTAAACGCGGCGTCTTCCGCTTTCCAATCCGCCAGTTTCGCTTCCTCTCCGGGAATCGTCCAAATGTCGTTGAACGGCGGTTCGACCTTTGCCGTTACGCCGGATATAAACGATGATCCGCCTTCGATTTGCGCGCCGACGGACGCGCCGTTTTGCCCGTGAATGTGCAGCTTGCCCCATAAGCCCGGCTTCTGGGAATTGGAGAGGAAGATATTGGCGATTGCGCCGGATCTAAATCGAACGATCGCCATTGCGCTGTCTTCGATTTCGACTTCGGGATGATTAAAGTTGTCCCAATAGCCGTAAAGTTCGTCGATATCGCCCATAACGGAAAGGAGCAGATCGAGCTGATGGGGCGTTTGGTTGATCATGACGCCGCCGCCTTCCTCGGTCCATTTCCCGCGCCATGGGTCCATTTGATAATATTCCGCGCTGCGCCAACCCATGACCTCGAGCGTCGCCGCGATCGGGCGTCCGATCTTCCCGGTCTTGATCGCTTCGTCCATGCGTCGGAAAGGCGGATAAAAACGACGCTGGCTGACGACGCCGAGTTTAACGCCGGCATTTTTACATGCGGCGATTGCCGCGTCGCAATCTTTCAAAGATGCTGCCAACGGTTTCTCGCTGATGACATGAGCGCCGTTTCCCGCCGCGGTTATGATCTGTGCGGCGTGGAGCGGATGAGGCGTGCAGACGGAGACGGCGTCGATTTTTTGTTCGCGGATCATCGCGGCGATATCGGTATACGCCGGGACGCTGAATTTCGTTCCGAAAGCCGCTGCGCGTTCAGTGTCAATATCGCAAACAGCGCTCAATTTTGCGTTTCCGATTTTTTCAAAACATTCGGCATGTGTCGCGCCGACTTTCCCGCAACCGATAACGGCGGTTCTGAAAATTCTCATAACCAGTTTGTTCTCCTTATTTATGAATATTGCGGTGATTTAATTATTTAATATTTTGGACGTAGGAACGGATCTCCCTGAGCATGTTTGTCTTCAGGTCCCAAAGCTCCTGGGACAGATCGACGTAATACTGATGAGGATTTTCTAACCGGGTAACTTCGTCCCAAAGCTCGGAAACTTGCTTTTTCGAAAAAGCCCGGATCGATTCGAGATCGGGCGCGTCGTAGATGAGCTCCCCTTTTTCGAAGATTGGAACGAGAAGTTTTTTCGCGTAGAAGTTCGCAACCGTTTTTCGTTTTGAAGGCTCAAGCGGGTCGAAAATTTCGTACGGGGCGTTGTCTTCAATCGATTCATGCGGCAGCGTCAGGACGTCCGCGAGCGGGTGGTTGTCTCCAGCCTCGTATAGCCGCCAGACATCTTTGAACCCCGGCGTAGTAACCTTTTCGAACGTGTCAGAAAGTTTGATTTTCGGCGTAATGCTGCCGTCGCTTTCGATTAAGGCGACGAGTTTATAAACGCCGCCGAAAACGGGCGAACTCGCCGCGGTTATCAGCTTTTCACCGACACCGAAAATATCGACTTCGGCGTTTTGGATCAGGAGCGAGCGGATAATCCGTTCGTCGAGCGAATTCGACGCGAAGATTTTACAATCGTGCAAACCGGCGTCGTTCAGCATCCGGCGCGCTTTTTTCGACAGGTAGGCGATATCGCCGCTGTCAAGGCGGATTCCGGCAAGCCGTTTCCCCATCGGTTCGAGAATTTCTTTCGCAACCTTAATCGCGTTGGGGACGCCGGATTTCAGCGTGTTATACGTGTCGACGAGCAAGCTGCAGCGATTGGGGTAGGTCCTGGCGTAAGCGGCGAACGCTTCGTATTCGCTGTCGAAGGATTGAACCCAGGAATGGGCCATCGTCCCGTCGGCGGGGACTCCGAAGCGGAGATCGGACCAGGTATTGGCGCTTGCGCCAGCCCCGCCGATGTAGGCCGCGCGCGCGCCGTAATTGGCGGCGTCGCAGCCTTGCGCTCGGCGCGTTCCGAATTCAAGAATCGTCCGCCCCTGCGCTGCGCGGCAGATGCGGTTGGTTTTCGTCGCGATCAGCGACTGGTGATTTATCGTCAGCAGGATCATCGTTTCGATCAGCTGAGCTTGAATAATCGGTCCGCGGACGCGGACGATCGGTTCGCCGGGGAAGATCGGCGTTCCTTCGGGAATCGCCCAAACGTCGCAGCAAAACTCAAAATTGCGCAGGTAGTCGATAAACTCCGGCGCGAATATATCCTGATCGTTCAGATAATTTAATTCGTCGTCAGAAAAGCGCAGATTCGATAGATATTCGATAACCTGTTCAAGGCCGGCCATGATCGCGAATCCGCCCTCGTCCGGGACTTTGCGGAAAAACATGTCGTAAACGGCGATTTGATCGCGCATCCCTTGCCTGAAATAACCGTTGCTCATCGTTAATTCGTAAAAATCAACAAGTAGCGTCAGGTTGCGGTTGTCATACGCGCTTCGATTTTTATGTTTCATTTAGAGAACCTTTATTCCATGTAACGGATATTGCGAGCGATAAAATCTGTTAATCGTTTCGGCGTCATGCCCTTCGGCGTCGTAGGTTTCGATTAAATCGAACGGGATAACGAGCTGCGGAACGCGTTCGATCCGTTTAAAATGGTATTCGTTTTCGAGATATTTTTGGACGATGATCGCGAAATTCAAGACGCAGAGGTCGGTACAGCATCCGACGATCCAGATTTCGCCGAAATCGCTCCAATTAAAGATGGGGTTCGTCTTCAGAAATTCCTGAACCTCGAAGAATCCGCCGGTCGTGAATTTCGGGATAATCCAATCGCAAAAAGGACGCAGCTCAGGGACGATTTCCGCTTCCCCGCTGTCTTCTAAGCAGTGGGACGGAAAGACGTTGAATTCATGATCTGTGGGCGAATGTGTATCTGTCAGCGCGACGATCGTCGCGCCGCTTTCTTCTTTCATTTTTCGGCAGAATTCGGCAATTGGTCTGATTTTTGCTTCGGTTCTCGGACTGAATAACGCGCCGGATTTGGCGAACCCGACGTTCATGTCCATGATAATCACCAATTTATCCATTTGTTTCCCTCAAAAAACCGGGCGCGGTTTTTGTTTGGCAGCCTCGCGCGGATTTGTAAATTATAATGTTGATTATAATCGGAAAAGGGGGACAAGACTTTTTCATGCTTCAGGATATTCGCGTCCGTCAACGTGATTTATTGTTGCAGCTGATCCGCCTTATGACACAGGAGCTGGATTTAGATACGCTGCTGAGCCGGATGCTGCGGATTTCGATTGAGCTATTATCCGGGACGTCCGGTTTTATCGCGTTGAGCAGCCCGGCGAGCGGCTGGACCGTGAAAGCCGGGTACGGTATGACCGGCGCGATGATCAAGTATATTGAAACCTACCTTGAACATTTCCCGACGGACGATCAGCCGGATAATTTACGTCCGATCGAGATTAATATGCTGATAGATCGCGTCCGTCATCAGCCCGAATTTAACGTGACCGACGGTTTAGGGCTGCCGTTGGTTCACGGCGGATTACGTTTGGGGATTATCGTTATTTTTCGGACGTTCCGTTCCGAATTTTCCGCGAACGATCTGACGCTGCTGCGCGATTTTGCCGGGCAGGCTGCGGTCGCGGTTCGCAATGCCGCGCTGTATACGGATAACTTGCGCGGCCGGATGCAAACGGACGCGATTTTGAATGCGTTAAGCGACGGGATCGTCGCGACCGATTCGCGCGGCGTTGTGACGCGGGTCAATCCGAGTTTCGCGCGCATGTTCGGATTCGCGGAAGAATCGTTTATCGGTATGGCTCATGACGAACTGATCCGGCTGACGGGTCAAATCAACGGTATGACGTTAGCCGAAGGTATCGCGGGCGGCTGGCCGTTTACGAGCCGTTCGTTGCTGACGGTTGAAGGCGATCTGATCTTACGCGACGATCCGATCCGGACGGTTCCGGTTTCGATTAAATACGTTCCAATTTTAAACGAGGCGAATCAGCTGCTGAGTATGATCGCGTCGGTTCAGGATATTTCGAAGCTTCGAGAGGCGGACGCGCTGAAGAATACGTTTATTTCGACGGTGAGTCATGAACTCAAGACGCCGGTCGCGTTGATTAAAGGGTACGCGTCCACGATGCAGCGTGAGGACGGGCATTGGGACCAAGCGCTCATGAGCGAATCGCTGCGGGTGATTGAGGAAGAAGCCGATCGGCTGACGGAGTTGATTAACGATCTTCTGGACGCGTCGCGGATGATGTCCGGGACGCTGAGGCTAAACCGGATTGATTTCAGCCTTCGCGATCTGAGCGAGCGCGTTGCGTCGCGGCTTCAGTCGCAGACAAATCGTCATCGCATTCGGACTTTCTTCCCGAAGGATTTCCCGACAGTTTACGCTGATCCGGATCGGATCGAGCAGGTTTTGAGCAATTTGCTGACAAACGCAATCAAGTATACGCGCAGCGGACGTATCGACGTCAGAGGTTCGATCGAAGGCGATCGTGTGCGCGTTTCGGTGCTGGATGAAGGAGACGGCGTGAAGCCGGAGGATGTTCCGAGTTTATTCGAGAAGTTTTTCCGCGCGAAGGAAACCGCGGCGTCGGCGAAAGGCGTCGGCCTCGGATTATATATTTCAAACGCGATTATCGAAGGTCATGGGGGAAAACTGACCGCTGGAAATCGGAAAGATCGGAAAGGCGCCGATTTTTCGTTTACGCTGCCGTTGGGGGACGCGTCGGGACCGGACTATTTTCGGCTGCCGGCGTCATTGTCAGGGTAAACACAGCGGAATCCGCGGTTAAATCCGGCGGATGTGCCGCTGTGAATCTGGAAAGCTGCGATTTCGAGCTGATTCGGATAGTCGCTTGAACCGCCGCCTTTCAGGATATTCTCGTCCGGCCATTTCGGATCGCCGTTCGGGACGGTGTCGCTGACCCATTCGCGGACGTTTCCGCCCATGTCGAGGACGCCGAACGGACTCGCGCCGGCGGGAAGCCAGCCGGACGGGATAAGCCCCTGGTAGAGGCCGTCAAAGTTCGCGTAGACAATGGACGGCGTTTCGTCTCCCCATGGGTAGCGAAAGCCGAGCTGCGCGCCGGCCGCGTCTTCCCATTGCGCCGCGGTGGGAAGCGTCCCGCCATGCGCTGCGCAGTATTGCTGCGCTTCGGATACGGCGACGTAAGTAACGGGAAACGATCGAAAGAGAGGATTTCGGACGTATTTCTCGAAGTAGCCGCGGTAGTGCGGCTCGGCGCAGCGCCCAGTTTGAACGCATTTCAGATAAGCCCCGATCGTGACTGGACGCTGATCGATTCGAAACGGCCGTCCGTCGCGAGCAGCGTGCGCCGGTATGAGGACAATTCGCCCGTTCGCGTTTCCGGATTCGGTTTCCGCTATGGCTGCACCGAAAAACGGATAAGGGCGAAGAAGCCGGTATGGCGACGTTTTATAGAGGAGCGCGCTGAAAGCGCTGACTGCGATGATGAGCGCGAGCCATGAAAGAGCGGATAGCAGTTTTATTCTTTTTTCGCTCAATGGGAACCGCTTATTGATTGAACGTTACGGAAAGCGTTCCGAGCTGGTCTAAAATCGGGCGAATCGTCTCGTTCTCCATCTCGATCAGGAAATTCCCGACGCGGAAAAGAGAGCCGTTATCCTGGACCGGCGCGATTTTTAGGAGGTCGTAAGCTTTTAACAGGTTTTCTTCGTTTTCGAAACCAAAAATAATCCCATTATATGAAACTGTGCCGGTATCGACAGCGAAGTTGGAAGCGGATTTGATATAGTTTCCGGCCGTGCCGAGGTCTTCTTTTGAAAGATCGAAATAATATTGCCTGATTTGATAACCGTTGATCGCTAACTGCGCGAAAACGTCCTCGGCTTTGTACCGGTTGAATCCGATCGGCGTCGCGGTTTCGTATGGCAGCGGTTGCATCATGGTCGGTCGCGGCGTTGCGGTTACGACGACGTATTCCTTTACGATAATTGTTTCGACGGTTATGTTGACTTTTTGATATCCGGCGACTTCTTTGATCTTCGCTGAGACGGTGCTGTTGACCTGCTCGGCGGTATATAAACGCGCGCAGCCGACGCTGAGAAGGGTCAGAATGATCGGGATAAGGAAGGTGGATTTTCGATTCATTTCACTCGTGCCTTTCATGATTAATTATACGTTGAAAACGAGCGAATCCTGTCAGATTTCTTGCGGGTTGCTGTCGGATTGTGGTATACTCTTCTGCGTTGTACGGAGGCTGTAGCTCAATGGCGGAGCGCCTGACTGTGGATCAGGAGGTCGTGGGTTCGACCCCCATCAGCCTCCCAGTTTTTGTATCCGTGTTTTTATCGTTCAGTTTTAAAAAGACGGTTTTGTTGGTTGATTCAGTTATTGTTCTGATGAGCTGATTTAAACGGA
>DAOUFC010000123.1:0-4635 GCA_034430295.1 Flexilinea sp. | reverse complement strand
GGATGGTATGAAGGAGGGAATTTGCGGCCGCAAATTCCCTCCTTCATATAAAACTTATTCAAGTCAGTGCATTGAGGCCCCGCCTGTCCCAGCGCCTAAGTGCGTAGGGAGAGACCGACGGTCAGATAGGGGTCGAGCAATGCACTGACAAATAAGCAGGTGAATTTAGTTATAATAAAATTCGTTTTGAAACATACTCCAGCTTTAAATAATCTGATCAAAAAGAAAGAGCCGGATTCCCGAAATCACCTTATTTTTCGGTCAGCGTCTTTATCCCGTAAGCCAATATCAGAACAGGCGCGAAAAACGCTTCAAGCGGCAGCGCGTCCAGCACAGGCAGATTAAACAACGAACGCAACGTTATCAGCCCAAATAAAATCGCAAAAGTTCCCCAGAACCATCCGCTACTTTCGGCTCCGCTAAATTCAATCAGACCGATTAAGATAAACGCAATCGGGAACCATTTCCCAAAATCAATATTACCGATAACGACCGAAATCCCGACCATCGGCAGAAAATAAATCAATCCGATAAAAACGAGAATTACGCCTAAAAATCGCGCGAAACCTTTCTGCATGACGAACCTCCGATAATAACTATAATTTGACGCGGTTACCCCCACGACCTGCGATAATTATAAGTGCAATAAATATACCGAATACCGTTCCCATTCTAAGTTGATCCCGAGGAAAATCGCGAAGTCTGATAGTATAATCAGGACATTCGTTAAATTAGAAAAATTTTACGGAAGATAACAAGGAAAGTCATGAAAATCATCGAGATTACCGAATATTCGAAAACGATTGAGGACGCGTTAGCGGATCTCCTTCCGCAGCTTTCAAAAAACGCGAAGATTCCCAAATCTGAAGAGATAAAGCGTCTGATCGAAGCCGACGCGTCCAGGTTCCTGGTAGCTGTGGACGAAGAAGCGGACGACGCGATTGTGGGAATGTTAACACTGATCGTTTTCCGAATCCCGACCGGAATGCGCGCTTGGATCGAAGACGTTGTCGTCGACACGCGCCAACGCGGCAAAGGCATCGGCGAACTGTTAGTCAAAGGCGCGATTGAATCCGCGAAAGCCGCCGGCGCGATCACGGTCGATTTGACGTCGCGTCCATCCCGCGAAGCGGCGAACCGTTTATACCGACGCTGCGGTTTTGTCGCGCGCGAAACGAATATCTATCGCTACGAAATTGAATCTTAATCGGAGACGCTCAATGATGACGAATAAAAATATTTATAACGACCTGCAATCTCGGAACATGGTTCATGACGCGATCGAGGGCGTCGCGGATTTGCTGGGTTCTAAGCCGGTTACGCTGTATAACGGGTTCGACCCGACCGCCGATTCGCTGCATATCGGTCACATGGTGCCGATGATCGCGTTGGCGCGTTTCCAGCGCTTCGGGCACCATGTTATCGCGCTGGCAGGCGGAGGGACAGGAATGATTGGCGATCCGAGCGGGAAATCAGACGAACGGAACCTGCTGACGGCTGATGAAACGCATCATAACGTTGAACAGATTCAGAAACAGCTCAGCCATTTTCTCGACTTCGAAGTCAAGACCAACCCGGCGCGGATCCTTAACAACGGCGACTGGTTGAACAAAATTAACCTGATCAACTTCCTGCGCGATATCGGCAAACATTTTTCTGTCAACGCCATGCTTGCGAAAGATTCGGTTCGGTCGCGAATCGACCGTGAGAGCGGGATCTCGTTTACCGAGTTCAGTTACAGTCTGCTTCAGTCATATGACTATTACCACTTGTTCAAAAATCACGGCTGTACGCTTCAGGTCGGCGGATCGGATCAATGGGGGAATATTACCGCCGGCGTCGAGTTGATCCGCCGAAAATTAGGAGAAACGGCGTACGGTCTCGTATACCCGCTAATTAAAAAGAAAGACGGCTCAAAATTCGGGAAAACGGCCGGCGGCGCCGTCTGGCTTGACCCCAAACGGACATCCCCGTATAAGTTTTATCAGTTCTGGCTGAACGCCGACGACGGAGACGTAATCAACTTCCTGCGCTTTTATACATTTTTCGATATGGATAAAATCGCCGAGCTCGAGGATAAAACCGTAAATCATCCGGAAGAACGCGCTGCGCAGCGCGCCCTGGCGGAAGAAATGACCTACATGATGCATGGGCAAAAAGCGCTCGATAACGCCCGCCAGGCGACGGCCGCGCTCTTCGGCGGCGATATCGACGGGCTCTCCGCCGACGATATTCAGGACATCTTTTCCGACGTCCCGTCGAAGTCGATCCATAACGCCGATTTAGCCGGCGCTCCGATTGATTTAGTGACTTTTCTAAGCGAGACAACCGGATTCCTGAAATCGAAAGGCGAGGCGAGGCGCGCGATCGCCGAAGGCGGGATCTACCTGAACAACCGCCGAGCCGCCGATCCGGCGCTGATCGTTACGCCGGCTAATTTTATCGATGGCGCGTTTTTAGTCCTCAGACGAGGAAAGAAAAATTACTTCCTGGTAAAACTTGCCGGATAATCAAGGGATACAAAAAAACGGGGGCGCGCCCCCGTTTTTTTGAACTTCTAATAATTTTATTTAGGATCGTTATTCCCTAATAACGATCTTTTCCGGTACGCTCAGCGGACCCAATTTCGTTCCGTCTAAAGCCGCGACACGATAATAATAGGTTTTACCGGTTTCAACCTTCGTCACGATTGCAGTCGCGTTTTGCACGGTGACAGCCCAGGTATATCCTGAATTCGCGGATGTTTCCGACCGCCAAACCCGATAGCTGGTCGCACCTGGAACGGCCGACCAGGAAACCCGCACAAATCCTTCCGGCTTAATGTGCTCAATCGGCTTCATCGACGGTATGGCGATCGTCGATAGCTTCCCGGATACAGGAAAGCTCAAAGGGCCAACAATAGATCCGTTCAACGCCGCGACGCGATAATAATAGGTTTTACCGGGTTCGGCCTTTGTCACGATTGAGATCGCATTTTGCACGGTGACAGCCCAGGTATATCCTGAGTCTGCGGATGCCTCCGAGCGCCAGACTCGATAGCTGGTCGCTCCTGGAACAGCCGACCAGGAAACCCGGAGTGAATTTGCCGAAGTTTCTGTGATCGGATTCATCGTCGGCACATCCAACACAACCGTTTTCCCCAAAACAGGTTGACTCATAGAACCGATAATAGAACCGCTCAATGCCGCAACTTTATAATAATAGATTTTACCGGGTTCAACTTTCGTCACGATTGCAGTCGCGTTTTGCACGGTGACGGCCCAGGTATATCCTGAATTCGCGGATGTCTCCGACCGCCAGACCCTGTATCCGCTTGCGCCATCAACGGCCGACCAGGAAACCCGTAAGGATTCCGACGTAACCTGCGTAATCAGATTCATCGTCGGCGCGCTCAATGCAATTGTTTGTATAGAGGCGGGATCGCTCAAGGGACCGACGGTAGTCTCGTTTAACGCAGCAACTTTATAATAATATCTTTTCCCAGGCAGAACGTTTGTTACGATCTCCGTAACATCACCAGCCACGGTCATGGACCAAGTATAACCGGAACCTTCGGATGCATCCGAACGCCAAATCCGATAACCGGTCGATCCCGTAACGGCCGACCAGGAAACCCATACGGATCCCGCCGTAACTTGAGTAATCGAATTGATCGCAGGTTTGATTAAATTTATTAATGGGGTTTTGCCGGATACGACGTTGCTGGCCGGACTGAGAACATCGCCAACAAGCGCTTGAATTCGATAGTAATACGTCTTTCCAGGCGTACCAGCCGTGGTAACAATCGAAGTAACCTTTCCGAGCCGAACAAATAATTTAAATCCTGATGAAGCCGACGTCTCCGAACGGAAAACGTGATATCCTGTTGCGGCCGGATATTCCGCCCAAGAAACATGGAACTGTCTCGATCCGACAAGCGCTACCGGATTCATTACCGGCGCGGGCAATTGCGATGATTCGAATGGATACGTAACGACGTTACTCCAATCGCCGCCCATGTTTTCAACAATCGCGCGTACCTTGAAAAAATACTTCTTGGACAGATTGGGGATAGAGATAATCATTTCTGTCTCTGACGCTGCAGTTCGGAAATAACGCTCACTGGAAACGCTGCCTTCCTCCGAACAGGAAACTTCGTATTGGGTTGCGCCGGGAACACCTAACCAAGATAATACCGCTTGGTCTGATCCATGCGCCGTCGGGAAACCTAACGCCGGCCGAGCGATATTAATTCGCCCGCCGATCCATGCGCTCGGGCGACTGACTTTGCCTTCTTTAAGCGAAGAGACGCGGAAATAGATCGTCTGCGCTGCGTTCTCAACCGTGAAATCAAAATAATTATTTTCAACGATATCTTGCGTTTCCAGCGCATTATCCGGCGATCCTTTCGCGATCCATACGCGATACCGACCAACGCTTGCAACGTGATTCCATCGGAACCGAAGCGAATTCGTTCCTGAAATTTGCGAAATGAGCAAACCGGTCGGCGTCGGTAAGTCTTGATTTATATCCGGCGTTGGGGTAAACGTATTCGTTGGCGTCGGAGTATTCGTTAGCGTCGGAGTTTGCGCTGTTTGGGTTAAAGAAGCGTGCTGAGATCGCAAGAGCGTCGAGTACGGAAAGAGAGACGAACTA
>DAOUFC010000122.1:0-1638 GCA_034430295.1 Flexilinea sp. | reverse complement strand
ATAACGTTGTTTATATTCCGGCTTCATCGTCCATGTATGGGATTTTGAATACGGCTGCTTATCATAGCGGCATGAATTTAGCGGATTATATTAAATATCTTGGTTTTGAACGAACGCAGGATCGCCCGATTGCACAGGATGACGGCAGCGAAGCGGATATGGTGGTCCGCCCGTCGAGTGATGATTTTATTGTTCAAGCCTTCGATAAGTATCCCTTAGTCGGAAGCATGATCTTATCGCCGGAGCAGCGGGAATCGGTTCTGCAAGACGCGAAGAAGATTATTGATGAAAAACTGTCAAATTCGAGTGGACGAATCTTACCTCGTGAAAAAGCGATTCTTACGCTTGCGCTTATTCAATACGCGAAAGATTGGGATCCGGATGACCATTCGAAGTTTTGGGTATATATTAATAAACAATTTGGTTACCGTGATAAATATGAAAAAATCAAAAAGCAGTTGAGGGATGCTCTAGAGACAACGCTTCGAAGAAATAATCGTCTTTTCATTGAAGATGAATCTAGAGGATGGTACCGTGGTACGGCGGTTTTACATGCATTTGCTCCGAAGAAATCCTGGATGGCGTTTTTCGATTTCCTTTTCGATTTTTATAAGACCAACTTGAATTGGACAATCGTACCGGAAGATCCGCTGATTGAGGTGATGATCCAATCCTTAATACAGCGCTTCGGAGCCGACAGTTCTGAAGAAAATATTGACATTTCAATTAGCTCCAAGGCTTATTCTTTTCGAGAAGGGATCCGAAAACTGATCTTATTGCGACCGAAATATGCGCGGTCGTTAGCTGAGCGCTTGATTCGCATAATCGATTCATTCATCAACATGCGTAGTGAAAAGATTACAACCTATGAAGAACAACTTTGTCAGGAATGGTTTGAAGGAAAATTAGTTGAGATTTCACGTTCAGCTAAAACAGAACGTGTACAGACCTCGGAATCGAATGAAATCATCCTGGATTATTCGAAAATTCGTGCAAAATATCGTTTAAAGAATAAGACCGAGCTCCAGATCATACTGCCGGAAGTTCGCCTCTTAAACTGTTCCGGATCAGCCCTTACGCTCGAAATTTACAATGATGATATTCTGGTTGATCGGATCCCTGCGGAATGGTATGGGAACGAGCTTGGCAGGACGCTGAAAAGCCAAACGGTGAATCTTTTGCGCATATTGAAAAATTGCGATATGATGCGAGTTCAGCTTCGTCTGCTGAATGGCGAGGATCAGATCTACAATTCTGAAGAAAGACTGTTTCGGAATCGGATTATTTTTAAAGATCAAAATGAGGTGATTGATCAGCGAATTTTACCGGGAAATTATACAATTTTTCTTCCGGCGTCCGAGCGGATTCAAGTTGATCATGGAGAAACTCCCGCGCTGATATCTGAGATTCGATCAGCGAATTTCCATGCGTATTTCTTGGAGTTGAGGTCCGGTTTTATCGTTCGTATCGGTTCGAATATAGCCTGTTATGATCGAAGCGGGACGGAAGCCGAATTTCATGTCCGGTCACCGGAAGAATCTGAATTCTTCCCTCCTCTATGTCTTTAAGCGCGTCTTCGCCAACCCCGTTTTCCGCAAGCCAGTTATATATGTCAGAATATATATCTTCTTTTTTGAG
>DAOUFC010000121.1:0-31476 GCA_034430295.1 Flexilinea sp. | reverse complement strand
AATAATATAGTAACTGATGAAACAGTAAATCAAAAGGTTTGCTTTTTTTTCTTACTCAATTTTCAAAAAAAGCGTCAATAAATCAAAAAAGGTACTTGACAAAACGCTTCTTGATTGACGACCAAATTATCCAAGATGAGGAGATTGCATATTTTTCTGGCGAAGAATACCGGAGAACGATTCGAAATCATATGATGAAGGCGCAGAGTCGCCTGCATATGATTTATTTTCTGCGGCAGGTAATTCGGGTCGGCGCCTCGCAATATAAAACCTTTCAGAATGAAGACGGTAAATGTTTTATTCTTGATTTTTGGGTGTTTCCGGAATGTCGCGGAAACGGTACAGGGCATGATTGTTTTGATGCACTTGTTTCGTATACCCGTGCGGATGGGGCGGCTTATTACGAGCTGAACTGCGCGAATGAAAAGGCGATTCGCTTTTGGAAAAGTCTGGGCTTTATTGAAAACGGCGTCGATGAATATAATGAGAAACTGTTTATCCGCAGATAATTATCGTTTTCTCATGGCGAAGCGCATCGCCGAACCGGAATCAGCAGCCGGCTCGGCTCTATTCGTTTCGGCTGATCCGGATTTCGCGCCGATCCGAAACGTCGAGCAGCGCCAGCAGCGTCAGCCACAGTCCCAGCCGCAGCATCAATACCCCGGATAGGACATGCCGCCAGACGGAGCGGACTTCGCCTAAGTAGGCGATTACGGTCAGCGCAAATCCGCCGACCGTCAGAACGAGCAAAAATACGATCCAAATCGGTTCCGCCTGCGCCGCTTTCTTCCGAACCAGGATCAGCCACAGTCCCGGCACGATCAGCATCAGGGACGACGACAGCGGATGGAGCAGGTTCCCGAGCGGCTCGGACCAACGCGGTTTATCTTCTTCCGCGCCGTAGAAAAACGGCTGAATATTCTCGGCGAAAAATTCGTCCATTTGGAAATAGACCGATTGCAGTGTGAGCAGCGGATGGTCGATCATGAAGCCGATATATCTTTCGGTTCCATCGGTTCGAATCCATTCCATAAACGCTTCTTCTTGGTAAATTTCGTTGTATTCGGCGGACCCAGAAGCCTGGAGCAGCGTATCGCTGACGGGCATCCCGCGCAGCCGGAACCATTCGACGCGCGATTCGTACGGGAAAACGTTTCCCGTATAGTTATTCAGCATCGGCAGCAGCCAGCGTTCCGATTCGCGGAATGTACTCTGCTGAAAGAGGAACAGCGCGGTGAGGAAAAGCGACGTCAGGATTGACGCCGCCGTGGCGGCGATTCGCTTACGCCGCAGGATGACGAACCCGATGATCAGGCAGCATAACGCGACGATCGCCAGAAAATAAGCGTTCGTGTCCCGCGTAAACGTCCAAGGGACGGCGCTGATTAAAAACAGGATTGTGAAAACGGCAATTTCCCATGGATTTTCCCCTCGCTTAAAAACCGCGTTCAGGAAGCGCAGCCAGAACGCGCTCATCAGGATAAACAGGGAAAAGGAGATCGATTCGGATAACAGGATCGAATCCCAGTCGGACAGTTGGGGAACGAAGGCGAACGTCAGCAGGAGTAACACCGAGACGATTCTCACTGCGGCGTTCCTGAAAAGAGAAGCTGCCGACCAGCTGAAAATAAGCCAGCCCGCAATACTCAGGATCAGCTGGAAGCGGACGATCTTCTCCGTTCCCGGCTGAACCGCTAAACGCGCTTCGCTTCCGAAGAAAGGTTCCGCCATGATGGTCAGTTCGTATTCTCCGTTCGGCGTCAATAAACTGTATAGGAGCGGGAGCGTCGCCGAGCGTCCGCAGGTATAAGCTTCTCGGCTCAGAAAATTCCGTCCGGCGCAGTCAAAATACGACCGCGTATCCTGGGCGGCGACGGAATCGTTCAGATTTCCGTTCGTTCGGACGCGCATCAGGACGAAAGCGGCGCTCAGCAACAGAATAACGATCCATGCGGCGGCATCGGCGTAAGACCGGTCGTGTTTTTCGATCGGGGCGATGCGGTTCATCGTTATTTCCCGATCAGGATCAGCGCCTGATTTCCCATGAGGACAATTTCTCCGTTGGCGTTGAATTCGGCGATCGCCATATTCGAGACTTTTTCTTCGAATTCGTTTTCAGGCGTAACGCCCGGAATCGAGACGGCGGCGGGATCGGCGCTGAAATTCAGCAGGACGTAAGCGCTTCTTCCGGAAAATTCGCGTTTAAACGCGAGGACGGAATCGTTCCGCTCGTCGAGAAGGCTTAACGATCCGACCTGAAAAACGCGATATTGGCGACGCAGCGATATCATCCGTTTATAAAACGAGCGCAGCGAACGCGGATCGTGGATCATGGCGCTGACGTTCCGCGTTTCGTAGTCCGGATGAAGCGCGTTCCAGGGCGTTCCGTTACTGAATCCGGCGTTGGCTTGGTTGTTCCACTGCATCGGCGCGCGGCAGCCATCGCGGCCTTTATTGATCGGCCAGAAGCGTTTCCCGACGGGATCCATCAGTTTGGCGCGCGGGACGTTCGTTTCCCTTTGACCGATTTCTTCGCCGTAGTAGATATACGGCGTCCCGCGCAGCAGGATAACGAGCGCGGCATGGATTTTTAATCTTTCGTCGTCCTCGTCGGATGCGTAACGCGAGGCGGAGCGTCTGACGTCATGATTATTCGAAACGTATGTCGGCCAAAGCCGGTCTCCGGCGTTTTCTTCGGTTTTGCGGATGATTTTCCGGAAGGCTTCCGGGTCGTGTTTGCAGTGTGTAAAAGCGAAGTCGAAAGCGGCATGCAGCTTATCTTCTCCGGAATAGCGGCGAAGCTTCCAGGGTTCCGGATAAAAAGTCTCTCCGACGACGTAACGCTCCGGATAACCGTCAAGGATCTTGCGAATATCGCCGACGGCCTTTTCCATCTCGGGCTGATCGATGTCATGGACATGTTTCTGCCAGTGAAAAGGGATATAGTCGCCGATTTTGAACGGGTTGGAACGGAACGATTCGTCTTTGAACCAGACGTTGAAGACGTCGAGACGGAAGCCGTCGGTCCCGAGATCGGTCCAGAAGCGGAAAACGTTCATCATTTCCGCGTAGACTTTTGGATTCCGCCAATTTAAGTCGGCTTGTTCCTTGACGAACATGTGAAAGTAATATTGATCGCGCGCCGGGACATACTCCCAGCCGGTCGCCTGGTCGAAACAGGAAAGCCAGTTGTTCGGTCTGGCGCCGTTTTTTCCGTCGCGCCAGAGGTAGAAGTCGCTGTACGGGTTATCGCGCGATTCTTTTGATGCGATAAACCAGGGATGATCGGTTGAAGTATGGTTGAGGACCAGATCTAAGATGACGCGGATATCGCGCGCATGCGCCTGGCGCAGCAATTCTTTGTAATCGTCGAGCGTCCCATATTTCGGATCGACGTCGAGATAATTCGCTACGTCGTACCCGAAATCCCGGTCGGGCGAAGGGTTGATCGGCGAAAGCCAAATCGCCACGACGCCCAAATCGGCGAGATAGTCGAGCTTCGCGATAATCCCTTTAAGGTCACCGATTCCGTCGCCGTTCGAATCGGCGAATGAACGCGGATAAATCTGATAGACGACGCCGTCGCGCCACCAGCAACGGTCCGATTTTGCTTCGGGGTAATACGTGTTCGTCATGGCGGTTTCCTCGCTTTCGCTGCTGTTTTGTTCGCGCTGCCTGATCCGGTCGGGTTATTTATTCTTCGTTTTCCTGAGGGACGATGATAAAAAACGCGCGGCGCAGCGAACCGTTCTGCGCGCTTGAATAGTCGATTCCCCAGATTTTATCGAATGTCTGCCAAGCGATATCAAGCGGCTGAGCGATATTCGGGTCATGGACCATCAGACGGTCGGTATCGGCGTTATAGCCGGTGACGACGCTCATGTGGTTCGCGCCGGTCGCTTTCCATCCAACCTTGCAAAGAACGGCGATCGGTCCGAATTCGGTAAGCGCTTCGAGCAGGCTTTCTTTATTCCCATTTGTCAATATAGCCAGATCGTAACCGAGCTCGGTAAGTTCATCGGCGACGTTCTCGATCGAAAGGCCGCTGAATTCGCTGAATTCGCCTTGGAGCGCGTTACGGTCGATGATTTCTTGAGGGCTGAGGGTCGGGTTGTCCTCGTTTTTGCTGTTCCAAAAGCCGAGGATCATTGAAACGGACGCGGCGGTGCAGCCGCGAGCCGTCGGCAGTCCCATAAAGGTCAGTTTGTTTTGGCGGATAAACGGAACCCAGTATTGAATACTCTGCGGCTCGGCGCTGCGCAGGAAGAGCGTCGGCGTGGCGCTGAAAACCAGGTTGCCGTTACCGTCGAATTGCGCCTCGTCAAAAACGGGGGCTTCCGGCGTCGGCGATTCGGCGGCGCGGACCGTTCCCGTCAGGAGCCAAAAGAGAACCAGAATCAAACAGATTGCGCCGTTTGAGGCGGATCTCGATCGCGGCGGATGGGAAGTTATGTTTTTCATGTGTTTAATTATAAAGCTTGAACGCGATCCGGGATTATTTCGCGGCGATGCGTCCGGTATATTTCGGGATGATAATAAAAAAGGTTCTCGTCAGCGGGTTATCTTTTCGTCCGGTATAGTTTATTCTCCAGACTTTATCGAACGTCGCCCAGAAGAGCCGGATCGGTTTATCGAGATTCGGATCGTGGACAATAACGACGTCGGTTTCGACTTCATAGCCGGAAAGGATGACCATATGGTTCGCGCCGCCGCGTTTCCACCCTGATTTAACCAGAACTGCGACCGGTCCGATCGTCTCCAAACTATTCAGGAGCGTTTCTTTGTTGCTGTTGCGGACGATAAAAAGATTGTAATTCTCTTTCGTCAGTTCGTCGATCGTATCGGTAATCGCTAACCCGTCGAAAGGACTGAACGTTCCCTGTTCCGTGTTGGCGTCGACGATATGTTGCGCGAAGATCCGCGAAGATTCCGCGTCGCCGCTTGTCCAGTATTCCGTAATCATCCCGATCGAGGCGGCCGTACAGGCGCTGACGGTCGGGAACCCGCGATAGGTCAGCGCTTTCTGATTAATCAGCGTCAGGTCATAGTGAATATCTTTGAAACGGTACGGTTCGGTTAACGCGCCGTCAATGGATGCCGTATTTGTTGTCTGCGGTGGGGTCGGATCGGCGAAAACGGCCGGGCGCGCCGCGAAAAAGAAGAAAGAAAAAAGAATAAAAAACATCATTCGCGTTCGAACTGTGACAGCATTTAAGTTGAAGTTCAGTTTTCTCATTCATCGTTTGTCCATGATTGCGTTATGATATTACGCACTGGGTATTGCAAAATCAGTGCCAAAATGGGTGGGCCGCGCAAGGCGGCGGGAAGTATTGAAAAGAGGGCAGCATGAAACAGAAGAAACCGGTCAGCCGCGAGACGATTGCGGATCGAAAGGCGAAAGAAAAAAAAGCGGCTTCCCGAACGTCGGCGCCGGTAAAGCCGCTCCGGCGTTCCGAAGTAAAATCGGAAACAGTCGTTATCAGCGGGTATCGTTCCGACGGTCAGGGAATCGCGCGTCTCGCCGACGGACGCGTCATTTTTATTCCGAATGTCATCCTTGACGAAACGGTACGCGCCATATTTACCGATTCGGACGAACGCTTCGTTCAGGGCGCTTTGGACGAAATTGTCGATCCAGCGCCGGAGCGGATCGCGGAGCGTTACGCGCCGTTGGCCAAGTTCCCGCTCGGGAATCTTCAATTCCTGCCGATAGAGCGCCAGCTCGACGTAAAGACGGCGATTCTGCGTGACCAACTGACGCGCGTCGGGAAATTTGCGCCGGATTCGATCGTCATCGAATCGCCGGTCGCGTCGCCACTGGATTGGGGCTACATGGCGGAGATGGCTTTCGATTTGGCGGACGACGGCTCGATCCTGATCCCGGAATCCGGGGAAGAGGGAAACGGCCTCCGCTGTCCGATTGCGGCCGCGGCGATTAACGCGGTCTTAGACCAGTTCAAATTTGAGCCGGGAACCGGGCTGAAGCGCATCGTATTTCGCGTCGATCGCGACGGCGAAATACAATTAATCCTGCTTGGCGATTCCAAGCGGCCGGAAATCGAGTTGGAAACGGATTCGGCTGTTTCGATCGTTTACGCCGGTCCGTCGGACGTGTTCGTCTTGAGCGGCGATAGTACGATTTTACAGGATGTCGGCGGGGTTTCGATCGCCGTTTCAGAGTCGTCCCCCTGCTTTGTGAATCCCGCGGTTTACGCGCCGTTGTTTGATCGGCTGGACGGACTGCTGCCGCCGGTTCTCGGGAAGCGCGCTTTGGTTCTTCATCCGGGATCTGGGCTTTGGGCGAAGTGGGCGGCTTACCGCGGCGCTCTCTGTACGGCTGTTATCGAAGAAGAGAACGAAGCGGACGATTTTCTGGTTAATATGGAGGATGAAGCGATGGCGAATCATGACGTTTCGCTTTACCTCGGTTATCCCGATCAGGTTCTTCCGGCGTTGATGTGGGCGCCGGATTGGGTCCTGATCGATCTGACGGCGCGCCCTCTGCATGTTAATACGGTTGACGCGCTGGGTCGGGCGGGCGCGCAGCATCTTCTCGTTATCGGCGACGATCCGGCGGCGTCGGCGCGCGATTTGGCGCGTTTGGTTCAAGCCGGGTTCGTGCTGAAATTCGCGCTGCCGTTTGATTTTGCGCCTCAAACGGCGGCCTTCGGATGCGTTTATTATCTAACGGGCAAGGCGTGAGACGCGTATGAAAAACGGCGCGGACTGAGCCGGATCGTTTTATTTCCCAAGCGAGGTTTATCCGTTCTGTTCTATTTTAATTTGATATAATAGAACATATGAAAACGTCGCGAAAAATTCTGCATATGGATTTGGACGCTTTCTTCTGTGCGGTAGAGGAATTGGCGGATCCGAGCTTGAAAGGAAAGGCTTACGCTGTCGGCGGAAGTCCGTCGGGGCGCGGCGTGGTGACTTCCTGTTCGTATCCGGCGCGGCGGCTGGGGGTCCGTTCCGGGATGCCGATGATCCGCGCGATTCGTTTGTGCCCGAACTTGATCGTTGTTTCGAACCGCCGCGGTCGCTACAGCGAAAAATCGCGCGAAGTCATGAGAATCTTGGATGACGTTACGCCGTTGGTTGAGCGGGTTTCGATCGACGAGGCGTTCTTAGACGTGAGCGATCTTCCCGATTCGCCGGCTGCGATCGCGCGCGTAATTCAGCGGCGAATTCGCGAGGAGACGCAGCTGCCGTCATCATTCGGCGGAGGAACAAACCCGCTGATCGCGAAAATCGCGAATAACGTCGGAAAGAAATCGACGAAAGGTTGGGATTTTCCGAACGCGGTGTACTGCGTTCCGCCCGGCCAGGAAAAAGCGTTTTTAGCGCCGATGAAAACGACGGAGCTCTGGGGTATCGGCGAAAAGACCGCGGCGGCGCTGCGGAACATGGGGATCGTCACCATCGGGCAATTGGCGGCGACGCCGGAACAGACGCTGATCAAGCGTTTCGGCAAGTACGGTTTAGAACTGTACTTGCATGCCAACGGGATCGATAACCGGAGTGTCAATCCTGAATCGGACGACCCGAAATCCGTTTCGCAGGAAAACACGTTTGATAATGATATTACTGATCAGCCGACTCTGCTGCGGCAGCTGCGCTGGCAGTCGGATAAGGTCGGTTTCCGGCTGCGCCGGGCCGGGTTAGCCGGTAATACGGTTAAGATTAAGATTCGCTGGGCGAATTTTGTAACGATCGTGCGCCAGACGAAAGTCGATCCGCCGATCAACCAGGATTCGGCGATTTTTGACGCCGCGGCGGGGTTATTTCTTTCCGTCTGGGAGAAGAGCCGCGATCCGATCCGATTGATCGGCGTCGGCGTTTCCGGTTTCGAAACGGAAGCGGACCAACTGACGTTCCTCACTCCGCCGCGCAGGATCGCGAAAGAGGGCGAGCTGTTAAAGGCGGTTGACGAAATTCGGATCCGTTATGGGAAGGATTCGCTGCTCCGCGCCAGCGATATGCGGGCGGAGCGGACCCTGTCGCCGGACGACGCCGACGCGTAATTAATATAGACGCGCTTTTCGCAGGAGTGACCGGATACGAGAGGGACGGGATCTATTTGCCCAAGCGTTTGATTGGAGAATCATATTTATTTGACCGGGAAAATGGATTGAGATATAATTTAGCGGTCAATCTATTGTAAAGATGCGGAGTAATTCGGAAAAGACGGTACGATGACCCGGTTTTTCAAAGTGCTCGACGCGAACGTTTTGTAAAACCTGATCATTTTGAAAGTATCGTGAGGAACCCGTTCGAAGTACTGCGCCGCTGATAAAGCTGAAAGGAATTTCAAATGGCAACGAAACGAACTTATCAACCCAAAAAGCGCCGCCGCCTGCGCGTTCACGGTTTCCGCGAACGAATGGCTACCGCGGACGGACGCCAGGTTTTGAAGCGCCGCCGCCTTCGCGGACGCCATCAGTTGACTGTCTCGATGAACAACAGCACGAAACGCATTCGTTGGTAGTCGCTTTCCGGGTTCAACCGCAATCCAAAACGCGTTAGCGCGACGATCGGGAGCCGATTTTTGGAACGTAAGAAACGACTGCATCGATCAGATGATATCCAAAGGGTGAGGCAGAAAGGGAAATCCTTTCCTCACCCTCGATTTGTATTAATCGTTTCTCAATTTGACGACACGGCGGATTCGAAAGTAGGCGTCGTCGCGACGAAATCGGTCGGCGGCGCGGTCGAACGGAACCGCTCGAAACGGCTGCTGCGCGAGGCGGTCATGAAGATCTATCCGCGCTTCCGTCATGGCTGGCAGCTGGTTATTGTCGCTCGGAAAAAGATTCTGGATTGTGACGCGAACGAAGTCGCGTTGGAATTGGAAAAAGCCTGTTTGAAAGCGGGGATATTGAACTGAACGAAATCGGATCTATCCGGCCGTTTCCCGACGCGGTCGAAGCTTCGGACGACCTCTATCGCTCCGAACCGAGGCTGCGTGATCTGACGATTCGTTTATCGACGCTGCCGAGTTGGCTGGTCTGCGGATTGATCCGTATTTATCAGTTGACAGGTTCAAAGATGCTCCCGGACAATACGTGCCGGTTTTATCCGTCCTGTTCACATTATATGTACCAGGCTGTTTACAGGTACGGCGCGATCTGTGGCGCTCTGATGGGCGTTTGGCGTATTTTAAGGTGTAATCCGTTTAATCCCGGCGGTTTTGACCCGGTTCCGTAAAACCTCCGGAGAAGAGAGACTCATGAAGAAAAAAGAGCTAATTTTATCTGTCGTTCTATTGGTTCTGGGCGCGGCGTTTCTGACCGGCTGCGCCGGAAATTCCGCGTTGCGCAACGCGTCAAGTTGGCCCGGGCTGACGGAAGCCGACGGCGTTCTCTATACCGCGAACGCGTATACGGTCGAGGCTGTTCGTGCCGGAGAACGGCTTTGGTTTTATCCGAACGATCCGACAGCGGATTCGAAAGAGTTATTCTTCGCGAACCCGACCGTTGACGGCGATACGGTTTACGTCGGAACGTATTCGAATCAGGTTCATATCCTGAACGCGGACGACGGATCGCTGCGCGCGAAAATCGTACTTCAGGACGCGAAGCATAAGCTGATCGCCTCCGTTGCGACGACCGATGATCTGATTTTGGTCCCATCGAGCGATTCGACGCTTTATGCGTATCGGAAAGGTTCTTATTCCGAACCGGTCTGGAAAACGAAGCTGTCGAACGAGCTTTGGTCTGTTCCGGCGATTGTCGGCGATTCGGTTTTTGCGGTGACGTTGGACCGGAAAATCCATGAACTCAGGCTTTCGGACGGCGCTTTAAAAGCGTCGGTCGATACGAACGGCGCGATCATGGACGGATTTACGGTTGCGGACGGAAAACTTTATTTCAGCACGTTCGGGCGCAACGTCGAAGTCATGGACGCGTCGACCCAGGATGTCAAGACGCTGATCCGATCCGAGTACGAGTTCTGGGCGGCTCCGCTGGTTCTTGACGATATGCTGCTGGCGGTCGACTTACAGGGAACGATTTACGCGACGACGCTTGACGGCGTCGAACTTTGGACGAAACCGAACGCGTTCGGCGAAAACGCGAAAGTAATCGCCCGTCCGGTCGCGCTTCCGGGCGATCAGGTCCTGATCGTCAGCGAAAGCGGCGATTTGAAGATTTATGATCGGATGGGAAAATCAGCGGATGAACGGTCAATCAACGCCCTGGTTCAGACGTCCCCGGTTTGGGACGGGGAATCGATCGTTGTCGCGGTCTCCCGCAGCGATGCGCTTTTGAAAGGCTATACGTCCGACCTGAAGGAAAATTGGATCTACGTCGGAACGTCGGACGCGAAGACGGAAGCGACGAAATCCGCTGCCGGCGAGGCGGCCGCTGCGCCTGAGACAACGGAAGGGAAATAAGCGCATGTGGGAATCATTTGTCAATATTTTTATTAATATCCTGCTGTATATCTATAAAGTAAGCGGGAATTTCGGGGTCGCGATTGTCCTCTTTACAATCCTGATCAAGATCATTATCTATCCTCTGATGCGTTCCCAAATCAAGTCGTCGGCAGCGATGATGGAATTACAGAAGTCTCCCGAGTATATCGAGATGACGGAACGGTACGCGAACGATAAAGAGAAGTTGGCGGAAGAGCAGATGAAGCTGTATAAGAAGACGGGCGTTAATCCGACCGCTTCCTGTCTTCCGACGTTTATCCAGCTGCCGATTATTTTCGCGCTGTATCAGGCGATTATCGCCGCGATCGTTTCGACGCCGCTTGGGATGCTCGATTTGACCGAACGCGTTTATACAAATTGGATTAAGATCGGCGAAATTTTCCCGATTAATCCGAACTTTCTATGGATGAATTTAGGCCAGCCGGAGCGGCTGAATGTCGCCGGGGTCCCGTTCGGAATTCCGGTTTTGGCGATTCTCGTTGTATTGACGACGCTGCTTCAGACGCGGCTGACACAGCAGCAAACCCCGACCGGCGACGGGGCCGGCACCGGGATGATGAGCGGGATGATGAATATCTATATGCCGCTGCTGATGGGATACATGTCGTACACGTTGGCGTCGGGGTTGGCGCTTTACTTCATGATTTCGAACGTTTTCACAATCGTTCAGTATGGGATCGAAGGCAAGCTGGATTGGGCGGCTCTGAAATTCTGGGAAAAGCGCGCGCCGAAGCCGGTCGTTAAGCCGGTTCGCCGCCAGTCGACGGCGGGTTCGGTTAAAGCTTCAACCGTCAAACCGAAAGCGCCCGACGCGGAAACGGCGAAAATTGACGCGAGCGAATTTAAGAATAAGAAGAAACCGAAAAAAACGAACAGTTAACGGGTGACAAGATGCAATTAAAGAAGTTGGATTTTATCGGATCAACCGTCGAAGAAGCGATTGAAAAAGGGTTATCGATATTTAACCGAACACGCGATCATGTTGACGTCGAGGTTTTAGATACCGGATCGAAAGGAATTTTCGGGATTGGAGCGAAGCCGGCGAAGGTGCGAATGAACCTCAAACCGGGCGATAAGCTTTTCGACGATCCGGAAGAGGAAGGCGAAGAATTCGAGCCGGATATTCCCGAACCGGCAGAGACGAAAACGGACAAAAACCTGTCCGAAAATATGGTCGTTTCAATCGAAACCGAGGTTAGAGCGTCGGCGGCTCCCGCCGCGGCGATATTCGAGTCGGATCCGGATTCCGCTGACGATATTAAGACGTATCCGGACCATATCGTCAATGAAAATTCGCTGGCGATTACGATCGGTGTCGTCAAGGATCTGTTGGAGCATATGCGCGTCAGGGCGACGGTCGAAGGACGGATCGGCGTTCAGGAAATCGGAACGAATCAGCCTTGTATCCTGATCGATATTAAGGGCGACGACTTATCCTACCTGATCGGACGCCAGTCGGAAACGCTGAACGCGTTCCAGTATATTACCAGCCTGATCGTCGGGCGCGAAAACGGCCACTGGGTTCCGCTCCAGATCGACATCCAGGGCTATCGCGCGCGCCGCGAACGCCAGCTGCGCCAGATGGCGGTTCGTATGGCGGATCAGGTCGCCAAGAGCGGACGGAAGATCTCGTTGGAGCCGATGCCGGGCCCGGAGCGGCGGATTATTCATATGCTCCTGCGCGACCGTGCCGACGTTTATACCGAAAGCACCGGCGAAGAACCGAACCGCAAGGTTGTTATTTTATCCAAAACCCCAGCGCAAAAATAAGCGGTATTCAGGGAAAATATTGCGCCGGAGCGAAATTTTTCGCTCCGGCTTTTTTATCGGCGTCATTGCCGCGGTTATATTCTGAAGTGTGCGGGTTTGTTGAATACTCGGATGATGCGGACGAGGTTGAACCGGACGGTAAAGACGAGTATCAAAAGATACAAAACAATAGTTGTTGCGTTCGTGCTTACAAAACGATATAATGTAAGCACAAATACAACAGATGGGAGAGGCGAAATCGACTCAGCCGCAGAATATCGTAAACAGCGGCCGGCGGCACGGATTGCCCGAATCGGAAACCTGCTCAAATCCAGAAACAGAATAAATAGCGCAGGCGCTCGAATTGAAGCGGGTTAAATTCCGCCAGCCAGTTCCGATCCCCGTTCAGCGACAGCAGCGCGCCAAGCGCGACGGCAGCCGCGGCGGCGGCAAAGATCGCCCCGTCATAACGTCGGTTTTCTTCCGCCAGCGCGAGCCAGGCGCAGCAAGCGATCAAAGCAAGAATCCAACTGAAATCAAGCAGATAACGGAACAGCACGGCGACGGTCGCGTCCGCTCCCAGCAGCAGTCCGGCGCAGATAAGACCGGCGCCGATCCATAGGGTCAGTCTTTTCCCGCGTAATCGCCTCCAAACCGGAATCAGCAGGATCAGTCCCCAAAGCCAGGGAAACGCCGCGATTCCCGCCATTGTCTCTTCATGCTGGATATAGCCGAGATACGGAAGCGCGGGCATTCGCGCCGGAGCGGCGAACGGAAAATCGTAACTGAGTTCGATACCCTGAAAGAGGTAACTCAGGATCGACAGCACGGCGCCGCTGAAACTGATTCGGAACGGCGCGACCGACTCGTTCGGAAACGACAGTTGGAAACGGAAGCCGAATTCAAAAATGGAGCCGAATCGCAGCCGGTTATAGCGCATAATCCCGAGCGCGGCGATAACGACGGGAACGGCGAAACAGACCAGGCCGCGGACAAACGCCGCGCGGTTTTCGCGGCTGAAAAGCCCGCTGCCGAGGCTGGGGACCGTCAAGATCCAGATAAAAATAAAGACCATCGTCGGCCGGCAGCCGACCGCCAACGCGGCGCAGCTTCCAGACAGCAGCGCCAAAACGGGCGGTATGAAGTTCGGACGCTTTCCGCCCTGATCCATGATCCGCCGCCGGAGGATCAGCGCGAAATTCAGCCCCCAAACCGAAAACGCGACGCCGCTCTGGATCGCCAGCTCGTAAACCAGACCGCGCCGCAGCGCCCAGGCGGGGTTGGCCGCGGCGGTAACGGCGAGCGCGGAAATCAGGTACAGCGCGAACGGTGCGCTCGGAAAATAATCCAGCATGATCCGGCGTACGAGAACGAACAGTCCGATTGTTGCCGTGATCGCGTAAATTAACGCGGCGAAATCGACCGGCAGGTCGATCCCGCTCAGGGCCCTGATCGGCAGGAACAGGTTCAGTACGGGAACGATCCCGAAATAAGCGTAATAACGCCTGTTAAAGTAGGCATGGTCCCACAGGTAGCGAACGCGGTAGCGGTCACGGTAAGTTATATCGTACGGCCGTTCGGCGCTTAAGAGCGAAGTGTCGGGCGTGATACCGAGATGAAGCCGGCCGGAGAGGAGCGCTTCGGTCTGCTCATGGCAGATACTGTAGGTTGGGTTGGCGGATTTTTTGAGTACGTTGATCTGATTTATGGTAGATTTGATGCCGTGGCTGAGATCGACGCGTCCGGCGTAATTTGAAGTGACTGTCCAGATCATGAAGAGGATCACGATTCCGGTCAGGACGGCGGAAAATCCGAACTGGCCTCTTGATTTCGGGTTCAACGCCTGATTCCAGAGTACGCTTCCGGGTCTCAGAATCAGGATCAACCACAAGACGATCCAAGCGACAGCCAGCCGCGGAATCGAAAATTCCAGCGGAACGGTGACGTTCAGTTGAACGCGGTTCAGCTCGAAACTGAATTCGGATTCTTCTGTTGCCTGCGGGAAAATCAGGTCGATACGATAGCTTTTGCCGATCGTATGCAGCGGAAGGATTAACGAGCGTGGTATGTCCGGGACTAGGCGGACCGGATGATCCTGATCGGCGAGTTCGAACGCCTCGTCGTTGACGCGCAGGTAAACATTGGTGATCGGGCGGTCGCTTTTATATTCAAGTCGCAGGTTCCGGACCTTAATCGGATCAAAATAGACGGTCAGCCGGTACGGCTGGTCGTACGGCGCGTAGGAAGTATATCGCTGCGAGGCGCGGTTGAAATAGAATCCGTATGGGGTAAAATCGCCGCGTTCGAGCGTCACGGTCGAGCGATCGGAAAGCGTAAAATTCTCGTAATGGCGGATATTGAAGACGAATAATTCGAGACAGGCGGCGATGAGAAGCGAGCCGGCCAGCGTCCGCAGCATAAACGCCGGAACCGACCGGCTCGGCGCGCGTTTTTGGATCAGGACCAGGCGCATACTTTGGACAAGGATCCAAGCCGAAACGCCGAGGAAAGCGCCGCCGACGAAAATTTTGAGCGCGGCCGGTCCTAACGGACGGAAATAGTAAACCAGCGTCGGACGTCCGGCCTTCAGAACAGCTTCAAAGACGGCTGTTCCGGCAAGGGCGAAAAGAAAACCGATCAAGGCGTCGATCAGCCTGTCGCGGCGGTCAAGCGGTTCGAATTGAATTTGTAAAAAGACGACGCCGGCGATCGAAAAGCCGGCGGCGAGAAGGATCAGGACAACAATCTGCATGGACTAAGCTTCGTTCTTGGGAGGCGTCAATCTTTGTGTGAGATATAACTGCCTAAAACACGGATCCATTGGGTATATTGGAACTCGAGATCTTCGACAGCCTCGCGGACTTTCGAATCCGACATCGGGCCGTCAATATCGACGTAAAACATATATTGGTACGGCTGATCGGCGATCGGCCGCGATTCGATCTTAGTCATATCGATTTCGCGGTCGGAGAACGTTCTCAGCGCGTTCATTAGTGCGCCGGGCTGGTGCGGAACGGTGAAAACGACGGTCGTCATCGCGCCGGGCCCGGGGTTAATCGGTTCGCGGGCGAAAACGTTATAGCGGGTCAGGTTTGCGCCTTTATGATCCTCGATATCGTCGTCGAGGATGGCTAATTGATGATAATCCGCGATCGATTTCGATCCGATCATCGCGGTTTCCGGGTCGGAAAAATTCAACAGCATTTCGACCGCGCCGGCGGAATCGTAAACGGTCTCAATATTCGGCCGGGATTTGAGGGTTTGAAGATATCCGCGGCAAACGTCGAGCGCGCCGGGATGCGCGATGATCAGCGACAATTCGTCGATTTTCGCGTCGGGAAGCCCGATCAGCGAATAGCGAACCGGGACGTAGACTTCGTTCACGATAAACAGGAACTTCCGCGCCAGCAGATAGTAGTTGGAATGGATCGAACCCTGAAGCGAATTTTCCATCGGGATCACGGCGTAATCGCATTCTTTCCGTTCGACGGCTTCCAGCGCCATTTCATACGTCGGGAAGATGATCGATTCGTATTCCTGATTCGGAAAAGCTTTTTCAACGGCGATGGTGGAGTGGCTGCCTGTGGTCCCTTGATAGGCTACTTTGATTTTGCTCATAGTTTTCTCCGCATGGATGCCGCAGGCGTCGCCCGCGCAGAATTGTTTTGATTAGGGTTATTATAGCTGAAATCGCGGCGTTGCGGGACGAATTAAAGCGGCGGCGATCAGGAAGTAGATGGGGGGCGGGGGAAGATGCCGCGAGCGGAAATGAAATCAAATTTCAGAGGTTTCGGCGCGAAACCCGGAATAAAAAATAATTTTTGAGCGGGGGTCCTTCGGATTTTTGAACGAAGGACCCCGCTGCGATTTTTACGCCTCCATGAACAGGGCGATATCTTCCTCAACGCTTCCGATCGGAGCGATCCCGAAGTTTTCGACTAAGACCTTGGCGACGTTCGCGGACAAAAATCCGGGGAGCGTCGGCCCGAGATGAATATTTTTGATGCCGAGATAGAGAAGCGCCAACAGCACGATGACGGCTTTCTGTTCGTACCATGCGATATTAAACGCGATCGGGAGTTGATTAACGTCGTCGAGCCCGAAAATTTCTTTCAGTTTCAGCGCTGTCAGCGCCAGGGAATACGAATCGTTGCACTGACCGGCGTCAAGGACGCGCGGAATCCCGTTAATTGTCCCCAGCGGCAGTTTGTTATAACGATACTTCGCGCAGCCGGCGGTCAGGATTACGGTATCGGACGGCAGTTTTTCGGCGAATTCGGTATAGTATGAACGCGACTTCATGCGTCCGTCGCAGCCGCCCATGACGAAAAATTTCCGAATCGCGCCGGATTTAACCGCGTCGACGACGGCGTCGGCAACTTGGAAAATCTGGTGATGGGCGAAACCGGTCGTTATCGTTCCGGTTTCGATCTCGGTTGGAGCGGGAAGCGTCTTCGCCAGCGCGATGATTTCCGAGAAGTCTTTCTTTCCGTTCGCGTCGGCTTCGATATGCGTACAGCCCGGAAAACCGCTTGATCCGGTCGTGAAGATACGCTTACGGATTTCTTCGCTGCGCGGCGGAACGATGCAGTTGGTTGTGAACAGGATCGGTCCGTTGAAGGTCGTAAATTCTTCGACCTGTTTCCACCAGGCATTCCCGTAGTTCCCGACGAAGTTGGGGTATTTTTTGAATTTAGGATAGGCGTGCGCCGGAAGCATTTCGCTATGCGTATAGACGTCAACGCCGCTTCCCTGGGTCTGATCCAACAGCTGTTCGAGGTCGTTCAGGTCATGGCCTGAGATCAGGATCGCCGGATTTGAACGGACGCCGATCTGAACTTGCGTCATTTCCGGATTCCCGAATCTTCCGGTATTTGCGCCGTCGAGGAGCGCCATCGCTTTTACGCCGTATTCGCCCGTCTCAAGCGTCAGCGCGACGTAATCCTGGACGCCGAGGCCGTCGTCGGTCAGCGCGTCGAGCGCTTTATACATGAAAGCATAAATTGAATCGTCGCGCGATCCGAGATTCAGCGCGTGATCCGCATAGGCGGCCATTCCTTTCAACCCGTAGGCGATCAGTTCGCGCAGCGAGCGAATATCTTCGTTTTCGGTCGCTAAAACGCCGACGCCGGCCGCTTTGGTTAAGATTTCGTCTCGTCCCGAAACGGCGAAGCTGACCGCATCATGCGGATCCGCCTGTCCGGTTTTATTCCTGAGCTTATCTCGAAGCGTTATCATCTTTCCGATTTGGGCGATGATCGCGGCTTCGTCAAAATTGGCGTTCGTGATCGTCATGAACAGGCTATTCAATAACTCAGCGTTGACATCCGGAATCGATCCAACCGCGACGCTGCCGCGGATTACAATACGGGAGATCCCTTTTAAAACGTAAATCAGCAAATCCTGGCAATTTGCGACGTCGGCGTTTTTCCCGCAGACGCCGCGAACCGTACAGCCTTTCCCTCCGGCTGTTTCCTGACACTGATAACAAAACATGCTCATCTATATGCTCCTTCTTGTAGAAAAAATGGGATCGCTTCCCGTCTTTTGAATAACGATAGCTTCGAAAGGGAAGATGTAACGTTGTATTTCCAACGAAACGTGTGCTTTTGTGAAATGGCGGAGCATGGACCGGCATGTTCCTTTCCTGAATTCTTCAATCGAACGGCGGAAGTTGATAAACTTAATCTATCGCCTTTAACGATTCGACTGCGTACTTGAGGAGGAAAAATGATCGAGCCTGATTTAAAGAACGATTTCGCTGACGATTATGAGACGGCGATTCGCGGCGATGTTTTACGGGACCGTTTCCCGTACGCCGGATATTTGGATTTATTAAAATTGATCCAACGCGAGATCGAGAAAAACCACGGCGGGGCCGTCCTTGATTTAGGCGCCGGGACGGGGATCTTAGCGGAACGGCTCTATTCAACCGGGCATCCGGTGACGCTCGTCGATCGCTCCGCGCGTATGATCGAGATTGCCGGCGAACGAATGCGCAACGCGGAGCTGATCGTGCATGACCTGAAATCGGGGCTCCCGTCGGAATTGACGGATCGGCGTTTTGACGCGATCGTCTCGACCTATATGATCAACGGGTTTTCCAATTTGGAACTGATCGCGTTGATTCGTTCACTGCGCGAATTGTTAGCGCCGAAGGGTATGGTTTATTGCGGCGGGAACATATTCCGGACGGCGGAGGAGCGCGAGTTTTGCCGAATGGAGAACGAAGCGAAATGGAACGCGGAAGATAATTATCCGATATTCGAAGAAATTGCGTCCGAATTCGGTTTTCCGACCAGATTCCGGCGGGTTTCGTACTGTGCCGGCGTGATCATGATCGCGGCGCCGGCGGAGTAGATTCCCGCCGTTTTTAGTTTTTCAGTTTGGGAAGGGCGCGTGACGCGCCTTTTTTGATCCGCGCGTGTACCGACAGGGTGAATTGATATAATAGTAGCGTCATTTGATCGAAAGGAGTCGGTTCATGTCGATTCAGGTTTTAGCGGACGACGTTATCTCAAAAATTGCGGCCGGAGAGGTTATCGAACGGCCGGCCTCTGTTGTAAAAGAGTTGATCGAAAACGCGATCGACGCTGGCGCGACGGAGCTGCGAATCCGAATCGAATCGGCGGGGAAACAGCTGATCGAGATCAGCGACAACGGCTCAGGGATTGCGCGCGACGAGCTGAAATTCGCGGTGACGCGTCACGCGACGAGCAAGCTCAGAACCGCAGACGATTTATTCCGTCTCGATACGCTCGGTTTCCGCGGCGAGGCGCTGGCTTCAGCGGCTTCAGTCTCGAAATTGACAATCGTTTCGAGGACGGCGGATGAAGAGACCGGCAACCGGATTCAGGTTGAGGGCGCGAAAGTCATCGGCCAACAGCCGGTTGCGACGACGCCGGGAACGACGGTCCGTGTTGAGGATTTATTTTATAACGTCCCGGCGCGCTTGAAATTCTTAAAGAGCGACCAGACGGAACGGAACCAGATTACGACGCTGGTAACGCGCTACGCGTTGGCTTACGCGCGGATCCGCTGGGAATTAAGCTCTGAAGGGAAAACGCTGCTGCAGACGAGCGGAAACGGCGATGCGCGCGAACTATTGACCGCGATTTACGGACTTGAGACCGCGAAACAGCTGATCGAGATTAATGAAGAACGTGAAGGAATCGCGGTTTCGGGCTTTATCAGCCCGATCGCGCTGACGCGTTCCAATCGGCGCGAGATCAATTTCTTCGTCAATGGACGTTGGATCCAGGACCAGCAGCTCGTCGCAGCGGTTAATCGCGCTTATCAGTCGCTGATTATGATCGGAAGGTATCCGCTGACGGCGTTATTTATCCGCTTAGAGCCGGAAGATGTTGACGTCAACGTTCATCCGTCAAAAGCGGAGGTCCGTTTCCGTTCGGCGGATTCGGTTTTCAGCGCGGTTCATCACAGCGTGCGCAAAGGCTTGCAGCTGCAGGCGCCGATTCCGGAAATGCGTCCGTCTCCGGCTTGGGGCGGGGTCGATCCGAGCGCGTGGAAAACGGTCGACCGACCGGCCTGGCGCGCGGCTTTTCAGGACGAGGAAAACGCGGCGGAGACGCAGCCGCCGGCTCCGATTTCGCCGGACTCTTTTCAGCCTGCCTTCCAACCGTCGGGGCCTTCTTATGAGGCCGCGTCGTTTATTCCGCCGCATACCGACGGCGGCGGGAACGTCTTTCCGCTTTTACGTTGGATCGGGCAGATCGGCAACACATACGTTCTTGCCGAAGGCCCGGATGGGTTATACTTAATAGATCAACACGCGGCGCACGAGCGGATTTTATTTGAAAAATGTATGCGGCGGGCGGAACGGGAGCTGATATCGATTCCGTTGCTTGACCCGGCGATTGTCCGGTTGCAGCCGCATGAAGTTTCGTTGTTGGAAGAAAATCATGAGATTTTAGCCTCGTTGGGGTTCGAGATTGAGGCGTTCGGTCCGGCCGATTTCCGGATTTCCGCGATCCCGGAAATCTTTTCGAAGGGCAATCCGACCGCGGCTGTTCGCGCTTTGGTAGAGGATTTCGAAGAGGACGAAACGCCTTTGATGAACGCAGTCGCTGACCGGATCGCCGCCCGCGTTTGTAAGCGGATGGCGGTCAAGGCAGGCCAAACGCTCTCCGAAACGGAACAGAAACTCCTGATCCAGGAATTGGAACGCTGCGAATCGCCGCGAACCTGTCCGCATGGAAGACCGACGATGATTCATCTGAGCCTGCGTAATTTGGAACAGCAATTCGGGCGTAAAGGAAAACTATAAACCGTGTTGAAAAGGTGTCTAAGGAAATGAGTGAAAAAATAACTGAAAAACCGATTGAAATTGTGACTGATTCCGGTTGTGATTTGAGCGCGGAGCAGCTTAGCAACCTGCCGGTTACAATCGTACCGTTAAGCGTTTCTCTGGAAAATGAAGTTTTTGATAAACGCAACCCGATTACACATCAAGAATTTTATCGCCGCATGAGCGCGTCGAAAGAGTATCCGAAAACGTCGCAGGTCTCGATCGGCGATTTTGTCGAAACGTATCGCGAAATTGCCGCCCGCGGCGCCAGAATTCTGTCGATTCATATTTCCGGTTCGTTAAGTGGAACGCTGCGGACGGCGCGAGCGGCGGCGAAGATGGTCTCCGAGGCGGACGTAACTTTTTTTGATTCAAAGACGCTGACCGCCGGTCTGGGCTGGCAGGTTCAGGCGGCCGGTCTGGCGATTAAAAATAATTGGCGTTTGGATTGGATCTTGGAAAATTTGGGAAAAATTCGCGATCAGGTCGACAGCCAGTTCACGCTGAAAGAATTGCGTTACCTGATCGCGGGCGGGCGAATCAGCCATCTTAAAGGCCTGGTGGCGCAGGTCCTGAATATCAAGCCGATTATTATTGTTGATCATGAACATGGGCGCTACGAGCCGGGCGGTCAGGCGATGTCGTTCAATCGTGCCTTGGATAAAATTGTTGAGCTGAAAGCGAAACGGTTCGGCTCTGTTCCGCTGCGGGCGCAAGTCGTACACGGACAATGCCTGGACGGCGCGGCGTATCTGATGGACGTGATGAAGAAAAAATTGAACGTCATTTTCGAGGAGGTCGTCCCGATCGCGCCGGTTCTCGGCGCTCATACGGGTCCGTCCCTGGTCGGGCTGATTATCGGTCCGCAATCGTTGTTCAAGGATCTGATTCCGACGTAAGGTTTGTGCTGGCCGATTTAATCCTTCCGAGAAATTTATGCGCAGCGATTTACTCCTGACAGCCGCGGAACTGATTTCTGATACCGGCGTTAACGTCGGAGACCGAGTTGTCGTCGGCTTCAGCGGAGGCGCGGACAGTCTAACTTTGTTGCTGACGCTTTCCGAGCTGGGTATCGACGTGATTGCTGCGCATTTCGATCACCGAATCCGTGCGGAATCGGCGGCTGACGCCGAATGGACGCGCGCGTTTTGTACTGCGCGCGGGATTCCGATCGTGGTTGAGTCCGCGGACGTCCCCGCGGCGGCGCGGGCGGCGGGGGGATCGCTCGAAGATATAGCGCGGAAGCTGCGTTATCGTTTCCTCTTTTCGTTAGCGGAGCGTGAATCGGCGATCGCGGTCGCGGTTGGTCACCATGCTGACGATCAGGCTGAAACGATCGTTGCACATCTGCTGCGCGGTTCGGGTTTAGACGGGCTGAGCGGAATGTGCGGACGCACGTTTGCAAACGATTGGTCGCCGTCGGTACCGCTGATTCGGCCGTTCTTGAAAATTCGGCGGCGTGAAATTGAAACTTGGCTGGCGGCACGGGGAATCGCGCCGCTCGTTGATCGGACGAATTCGGATATGCGTTTCGCGCGAAACCGTATCCGCCACGAACTGATTCCTTATCTTGAAGCGTCTTTTAATTCGAATCTGATTGATACGTTGACGCGCGGCGCGGCGGCGATTCGCGCCGACCGCGATTATTTAGCCGACGCGGCCGAAAAAGCTTTCCGGCGCTGCCTGATCTGCGTGTCCTCGGACCTGATCCGGCTCGATCGTCGGCGATTCCGGGCGGAACCGAGAGCGATTCAGTCGCGAATTGTCCGTTTGATGGCGGACCGTTTGGGCGGATTGCGCGGCGGATTGACGAATGCGCTGATCCTTCGCGCGCTTGGTTTTTTCGCAGCAACGGACGAAACGTCCCGTCCGTTGCTGCGCGTTGCTGATTGGCATGAAGGACGGTATTTATTCATGATCGGCGGCGAAATGGGGATGAAAACCGGTTTGATCCGATCGGATTCGTTGTACGCCCGTTTTTATCCGCTCCTCACGGAAGCGACGAATTTTAGCGGAGAACTGATTTTTCCGCTGAGCGCGTCGGAGACGGTTCGGATCGGAAATGGCCGGATCAGGATCGCGTCGGTTTCGGTTTCGGACTCCGATTCTTTTGCGGCGGCTGTTGCGGAAATGAAGCGCGACCGTTTTTGCGTTTATTTGGACGCCGGGCGGGTTCATGGCGCGTTGACGGTTCGTCCGCGGCGAAAAGACGAACGTTTCGTTCCGTTCGGGATGAAAGGGAAGTCGCTGCGGATTGAAGATTTTTTTCTGAATGAAAAGGTTCCTGCGGATATACGCGGACGCTATCCTCTGCTTTACGACGAAGCTGGCGCGCTATGGGCGATCGGGCTGCGGACGGCCGAACGGGGGGCGCTGACGAAATCGACGACGCAGGCGCTGCGGCTGAGCTGGGCGATGACTTTAAACGAAAACGAAACGCTGTCCGATTCTTAAAGCGTTATGCGCATGATATATTCTTCGCTGTTTTCGCGGAAGGTTTCGAAACCAAGCTTACGGTACAGCTTGACAGCGGCGGCGTTTTGCTTCTGAACGGAGAGCGACGCATATTGGAAGCCGTCTTCGCGGAGCCGCTCGATCATGGCGTTCATCAGCGCGGTTCCGACGCCGCGTCCGCGGTAATCGGGACGGACCGAAATCGATAAAGAGGGCGTATCGTCGTCGATATGACCGTAATCGTTGATAATGCGCGTCCAGACGACGGCGATTATTTTTTCCCGATCGTCGGCGGGCGATCCGTCCGTCATAGCAGCGAGGCAGCGGTCGGCCGGAAGCGTTCCGAAATCGCGGATATAAATCGTCAGTTCCGGTTCCTTCGTAATTTCACGCGGCGGAGCGGGAACGCCCGCCGGGACAAAAATTGCCAGATAGAGGAATTCATCGAGACAATCGATTTCCGTTTTTTTCAGTGGGCGGATCGCGTAATTCATCAAGTCCCGTCATCGAAAAATCTTCCGTAAGCGGAGATTTTTTCAATTTCTTCGGTTTCTTTTTCGGTCGGTTGTGGCGTTATGCCGCTGTAAATCGGTTTCAGTTCATGCAGTTTCTGGGATATTTCGCGCCACTGAACTTTCGAAACGCCCATCTTGATTCGGATCGATTCTTCGTCGACGTTAATATATAAATCGTGAACCGCGCTCGTCCAGCGGCACATATTAAACGAAAGGTTTTTGGTTAGACCGGCGGCCGCGCCGATATCGCGCAGCAGGTATTCTAACCGACGAGCGGAATAGGGGAAAATCCGATCGGTCGGCTTTTCCTGATCGAGGAGCTCGTAGTAAACGGGGACCCAGTCAAGCGGCAGATTAATTTTCCGTTCCTTAAATCGCTGGGCTCCTTTATCGTAACGGATATAGAGGAGCGGTTGATCCGGATCCTCAAGATCGATATGATTCGGAGCGATCGTCAGCGTTTCGCTCTTCTTAATCGCGGTCGCGAGAAGGAGCTGAACGAGCGCCATCGGGCGCGCGTCGCTTTTTTCCTTGCGGCGGAAGCTGTTCGCGGCTTCGAGGACGAGCGGGTATTCTTCCGCGGTCAGAATTTCCGGAAGCGGCGCGTAGACGGTAACCTGAAGAACCGATTCCGCCGGGTCGGTCGCTATAATCCCGAAGTTTTTCAGCCAGCGGAAGAACGATTTGATCGAGGTGACGCGCCTGGAGTACGTCTTCGGCGAACAGGGTACTTTGCGGCTGCGCTCGTGTTCCATCCAATGTAAAAAATTATTCAGGTCTCGGGTGGTAATCGATCCGATCATGCGATCCGGCGGAAGCGACGACGAGAGGAGCTGAACGTCGCTGATGAACGCTTTGATCGTGTTCGCCGTTCGCCCTTCGTTTGCGAGATAGATTTCCCATGCGTGAATCGCGGCGGGAAAAGTCGTCTCTCCAGTGATAAATTCGTTGTATGATCCTTCGTGTTCCATTAGACTCCAGTCGATCTAACCGCTCAAATTTCGGTCACATGCACAGCGCCGCGTTGTTTCGTGTCTTTTCGGCGTAAGTTATGCGAATACAAAAATTATAGCATAGACGCAACCCCAGATCCTGCGAACGAATTGTTTATATTGATACAAAAATGATTTGTATCAATATCATGTAAACGATAACGCCGCCGCCGATCGTCAGGATCATCCGTTTCGTCAGTTTATAAAGGATAACGACCGCCAGACTTGCGATCAGTTCGGGTAACCCGTACGGCGCAGCTGTAATCGGCGTATCCTTGAAACAGAAGATAACCAGCATCCCGATAACGGCGTAGGGAAGAACTTTGTCCAGATAAGCCGCCCATTCCGGAATCTTTTTCGATTCGGGAAAAACCAGGAATGGAACGACGCGCGTTATCAGCGTCGTCAGCGCGACGATCAGGATGGTCGTAATGATCTGCGGCGTCGTCATGAGAAAGTACCGCCGTTTCTACGGGCAGGATCGGTTTTCTGTTGGTGCCGTTTCCGGTAAGCGAGCAATCCGATAAGGATTGCGATCATGGACGGGATAATCATCTTTCCAGGCCCGAAAACGGCAAGGCTCAGGAGCGCGGAGACGATTCCGATCAGTGTCGGCGTATGGTCGGCGTTCGCTTCCCATTGGTTCAATAAGATATACAGGAAAAGAGCGGTCATCGCAAATTCGATTCCCCTGAAGTTGAAAGGAAGGAACATCCCGAAAACGGCGCCGAGCGTTGAGCCGAGGATCCAGTAACTCTGGTTCAGCGCGGAGATCCAAAAATAAAACCAACCGCGATCTACGCCTTCAGGAACGTTTTCGGCGACGAGGAGCGAATACGTTTCGTCGGTCAAAGCGAAAATCAGGTACGGCTTCTTACCGTTGACGGATTTGAAGCGTTCGAGCATCGATAGTCCATAGAAAAGTTGGCGCGCGCTGACCGCCAGCGTAAGCGTAAACGCGGTCAGGGGATTGAAAGCGGTCAGGAGCGATCCGACGGCGACGAACTGAACGGAACCGGCGAAGATTACCAGGCTCATGACCGGCGCCCAGTACCAATCCAACCCGACGCCGATCATGAGGACGCCGAAGCTGATCCCGAGGAAAAGATATCCGAAAAATACCGGGATTGTTTTAGGAAAGGCTTGTTTAAACGCGGTTTTTATCATCTTATTTATTCGATCTGTTTTTATATTCGCTATGCGGTTCGGCGAACCGACTGAGACGAATTCTAAGCGGAAATGCGCGGAAATGTAAGCCCGGATGTCAAAAAAAGGAATCCGAGTTCCGCTGTTTCCTGTTGTTGGCGGTTTTTTTTGTTTTTGTTTCACATCAAACAATAATTAAAATTAAATGCTATTTTTTTATCTATATTGAAAATTTTCATCCGGATAATTAAGCGGTTTTCCCTGCCAAATATATGCGCGGATTTGAAAAACTTAATGCCGAAACTTTTTCTGTTTTCTTCTTGTTTATGAGCTTTATTTTTGTATGTCAAGCGCTTTCTATTTTGATTTTGTGTAATCTTGCTTCAAGGTGCGCGTGGGCATGATCCACATTGTTCGGAATAAACCGCAACGCTTTATGATAAGCGTCTTCATGATGTCGGCCATGATGACGGAAGAATTATGCGGCTCTCCTGTATTTAACATTTTTTAGATAGGCTGCTTTCTTTTCTGCGGAGGGTAAGGCATTTCCTTATCATCTCTTTGCTGTGATAGAGGTGTACGGGCTGCTTACATTCTCAATATCAAAGCCCCAATATTGAAATTCCAATTTCGCGCAAAACGCCATGCCAACCCGCCGTTAATAAAAGAATCAATAAGCGCTTGCTCTTTTTGTTCTTTCGCGGTGAGAGGCTTGATGTAGAGCGCGTTGAAATACGCGGCGATCTCTTCTATGGTTCCTTCTTGAAATAGACGTAATTCGCGAAGGAACGTTTTCGTTTGTGAATATCCTGCGTTAACTTTCTCTAACTTGCTTGCATTGTATTCGGATGTTCGTATTAATTCCGAATTATTCTTAATTTGAGCCGTTTCACAAACGTCATTGTAAATCGATCGCTTCTATATTCCTGCATATATCGACAAGAAATCCGAATTCTAAAAAACGTCCGTGTCAAAATTTTGTTGAACGGGATTTGCTTTTTGGAAAAATTTCAGGTATCAAAATACCCGCGCTGTCGTTCGAAACGAAATCATGAAATTGAGTTTCTTTTTTTATCGTCTGATAATCCGCATCGATGAAAATCGTTCAGTTCGTTTCGGAGCTGCGCCAATATGAAGCCGTTCCCGATACGGCGATATTTCTGATTGGTATTGGGGTGAGAAGGCTTCTTCTTTTGTTTAATGTAAATTTAAGGTTTGGGAATTGCCGAGTTTCGCGTCTTTACGCTCATACCGGCGGAACCCTGCTTTCGTATTGAATACTTCAGGTCATCAATTTCGTGTATTTTTCGTCATTTTGTTGTATAATCCGATTGCGTATAGGATAAAAGGTTCGATGTCCGGGAACTTTTCGAACGCGGCGAACGTCATACGCTTAAAAGCGACGAAAAGAGCTGAGAAGGTTAAAAAAATCCGGGTCGCGTTCAGGCGTCGCGCCGATGCAGGATAGCCGGCGATCGTGACTGAGCAGGCTCTTGCTGCCGTCTCGTTGCGCCAGGGAGCGGAAATCGCTGAATTCAGCGCTTTTTCAAAAAATAGAAAATGAATTAGTAAGTAAAAGTAACAGGAAAAGGATGGTACGAAAGAAATGATGAAGAGCCTTAAGAAAACTTTATTTGTTTTATTGGTTGCGTCTGTTTTGTTGACGCTGGCCGCTCCGGCTTTCGCGCAATCGCCGAAGTTTGAACGACCGCGAACGAGGTATTTAGGCGATGTTCGCGCTACGATGAAACGGATTCAGCAGCTCCCGGGAATTTTGGATAATTTGCTTTGTGAAAATGATCCGGAATTCTACATGGCCGAACGTCAGCGCTTAGCGACGGAAATTGAGAATTTGAAATGGCTGCTGGTCCAAATGGATATTAAACATAACTTGGATCTCCAGAGTATCATGAGCGCCGTCAACTATTATAATACTTGCGGCGAGGGCAAATATGCGACCGGCGTCGCCGACCGAGAGTGGAACAAGCTGATGAAGCTGCTCGTCCGCTACGGGTTGCAGTAATTTTGACCGATTAGCGATTCAGAATTACGATTAATCGGAAGAAGGCGTTTCGATTTGATGCGAACGCCTCTTTTGTATTTAATTTAGCGAAAACTAAAGTCCGATTCGGTTTGAAAACGATTCCGGCCCGTTGGCTCCGCGTTCGTTTTCGTCCGCTTTCACCTGCGTTTCGCCTGATCGCGCCCGTTTCGAGGTAAGATTAGCGGTAGCGCGGGACCGTTCCGCGTAGAACAGTAAAAAAGCAGAGTTTATTGGCATGATCAGCGTCCGTATCCGAGGCTTTGTCTCGGTTTTTATCTTGACCTTTCTCGTTTTTCTTATGCTGGTTTCATCGGCGTTCGCGGAACACGAATGGATCGCGACTGTCGGTGACGGCGCGTCATATGCGGCGATCGCCGACGCATTGGATGCGATCCCGCTTAACGCCGGGCATGTTCGGATCCGGATCGCCCCGACAATTGAAGCGTCGCTGCGCGACGCCGTCCTGACGATCCCGCAGACGTCGGGGCTGACTCGCGTCACTTTCGAGGCTGCCCCGACGCTGGGTTCAAGAACTCCCTGGCGGATAAAAACGCGCCTTCTGGCGAATCGCTCCGTTCGCGTCGCTTCGGTTTATCATATCTATGCCAATGGTATCCCGCTGCGGATTGGGCCGGGATTGATTTTCCCGAACGGTTCCGTTTTCGGCGGCGCTAAAGCCGAGCTTCATGATTTAGCGACAGTCCATTCAACCGAAGTATCGATCGCGGGAGAGGTCGCCGACGCTTATGGCGGCGGGTACGCGAAAGACGGCGGGAAGTCGATCGTGCGCGGCGATACGTCAGTTCTGATTGAGGCGACCGGAGCTGTTTATTGGAAGGTCTGCGGCGGAGGATTTGCGGAGGGCGCTGAGGCGTACGCGACGGCCTCCGATACGTCGGTCCGGATTTATGGCGAGACGGCGTACGTTTTCGGCGGCGGCGCGGCGAGCGCGGGCGGTAGCGCCGACGTGATCGGCGTTTCGCGCGTTGAGTTAGCGTCGGAAGGCCGGTCGACTGTCGCGTTATTTGGCGGCGGAACGGCCTCAGAAGAGGGGTCGGAGGTTCGAACGACGGATAGCGAGGTTATTATATACGGAAGCGCGGAATGGGTTTTCGGCGGAGATTACGCTTTCGCGCGCGGTGCGGCGGCGCTGAGCGGGTTAGCGTCGATCGTTATTGATCCGGCGGCGTCCGTCTCAGAGCTGTATGCCGGATCGTTTGCGACCGACCGCGGGAGTTTCGTCGAAATCGCGCGGGCGCGGGTTGAGGGAGCGAATTCCGCCGTTTTCTACTCCGATCGAAGCGTCGCGTCGAGAGATGCGGAGGCGGGCGATCCGGCGATTGAGCGGTAGAATCGTTTGTAACTGATTTGAGATCCATATTTGTTCGTATTATTTTAGTGGTATATTTGGATGAGACGGAAACTGTTGAGTTCCGTAATTCTTTGATAAGCGTTTGATCTGAAGAGGAGAATAAAAAGATGGAATATAAAATTGAGGGAACCCCGTTGCCGGTTGTTATTTGCAACGTGAAAGACGGCGAGAGAATCGTTTCGGAATCGGGGGCGATGTCCTGGATGACGCCGAATATGTTGATGGAAACTTCGTCGCGCGGAGGAATCGGGAAAGTCTTTTCGCGCGCTTTCTCCGGCGAGTCGCTTTTCTTAAACGTTTTTACCGCTCAGGGAGACGGCATGATCGCGTTTGCGTCGTCGATGCCCGGGATGATCATTCCGTTTGAAATCCAACCCGGCAAAGAGATGGTTGTTCAGAAATCCGGTTTCCTGGCCGCGACGGATGGCGTCGAGCTGTCAATCGCTTTCCAGAAGAAACTGGGTTCCGGTTTCTTCGGCGGCGAAGGTTTTATCATGCAGAAGCTTTCAGGTCAGGGCACGGCGTTCGTCGAAATCGACGGTTATTGCAAGGTGTATGAGCTAAAACCGGCCGAGACGATGATCGTTTCGACGGGTTTCATCGCGGCGATGGACGCAACCTGTACGATGGACGTTAAAATGGTTTCCGGGTTAAAGAATGTCTTTTTCGGCGGCGAAGGAATGTTTAACACGTATGTGACCGGTCCCGGACGCGTTTATATTCAAACGATGCCGATTTTGGAGTTATCGCGCCGCGTCGGCGTTTATGTAACGAAGAGCTGAGCGGTTTCGGTTTTCGGATCGTACTCTTTTCAGGACACAACTGTTGTTTCGGTTGCGTCCTGTCTTATTTTCCGCAGGAAATATAATTCGTTTTTCGGCCTGTATTCTCCGGTTTAGATTTCCGGCGCATGGCGGATTGTGAAATCGTTGCGGTTGAAATAGATGATTCCTTCTTCCTGGAGCTTACTGAGCACGGCGGAGAGCGCGCTTCGGTCGGCGCAGAGATAATCGGCCAGTTCCTGACGGTTGAATGGGATGGTAAAGCGGTTCGACTGCCGCGCTTTCGCGACCGACGAAAGATAACTCAGGACTTTTTCTCGCGTTGATCGTTTTGAAACATGTTCGATTTTTTGGATCAGCGATAGATTTTTCCGCGCCAGGATACGGACGAAATTTTGGATCAGCGTATGATGAAACGCGCAGTTGCGCGGGCAGGTCGTCAGCAGCGGCCGGAGCGCAATCAGCAGGATCCGGCTTTCTTCGCTTGCGATAACGCTCAACGGCAGCGTGTCGATCGCGGCGGCGGCGAAAGCTTCGCCGAAAAGTTCGTCAGCCCCGATCGTCGCGATAATATTCCGAGTTCCGAAGTAATCTTCCTTCATGATTTGAACGCTGCCGCTCAGGACGTAGCCGATCCGGTCGGCGGCGTCGCCTTCGAAGAAGATGAATTGATTTTTCGCGTACCGCTTTTCCCGGGCATTAAGACAGCCGAGCAGGATTTTCAATTCTTCCTCTTCGATCCCGGCGAAAAGCGGGTTCTTTTGCAGCGTTAATTCGTATTTCCCCATTATATTTTGCCTTTGCGGTCAGTTCGTTAGAATTCCAACGTTTATAGTTCCCTCGAATAGTATACTATGGATTGTCTGAAGCATGACGGATAAACCGCGGCGGTTCCGAAAAGGGAGTCGGCTCCGAACGGAAACGGGAGACGAAAGAGGGAGAAAAATGATTCGACGGATTATTAAGATTAACGAAGACGATTGTAACGGCTGCGGCTTGTGCGCGACGGCCTGTCATGAAGGAGCGATCGCGATCATTGACGGGAAGGCTAAATTGCTGCGCGAGGATTATTGCGACGGCTTAGGAGATTGCCTTCCCGCCTGCCCGACCGGCGCAATTACGTTTGAGGAACGCGAAGCCCCGGCGTACGACGAAGCAGCGGTCAAGGCGAACCTGGCGAAACAGCGGCGCGCACAAAGCGGTTTTTCTGCAACGCCTCACGGCGGCGGCTGTCCCGGGCAGCGCGCGCAGATGATCCGCGCGATTGAGCGCGATGATCCCCCGTCAGCGCCGTTCGCATCCGGCGCGGTCCCGAGCCGATTGCGCCAATGGCCGGTTCAGATTAAACTCGTTCCGGTCAACGCGCCGTATTTTGAGAACGCAAATCTGCTGATCGCCGCCGATTGCAGCGCGTTCGCTTACGGCGATTTTCACGCCAAATTTATTAAGAATCACGTGACGCTGATCGGCTGTCCGAAGCTGGACGAGGGCGATTACGCGGAAAAGCTGACTGCGATCCTGTCTGAGAACGATATCAGGAGTCTGACGGTCGTGCGGATGGAAGTGCCCTGCTGCGGCGGGATCGAGAACGCGGCGAAGCGCGCGCTTCAAGCGAGCGGGAAGTTTATTCCCTGGCGCGTCGTGACGATTACGACGGACGGCGAGATATTGGAGGATTA
>DAOUFC010000120.1:0-23086 GCA_034430295.1 Flexilinea sp. | reverse complement strand
TGCCGCCATGCTGAATAACGGAATGAGATGAAGCGTTTATTTCGGCGCGATGGCAACCGATCCGATCGTCTGAAAACGAACGTTTTGATTTGCACAAGGAGATCCGGGTGCTGCGGATCTGTAAAGAAAGTGCGTTCTTACAGAGGAACGCACTTTTTCGTTATCTGCCGATCCTGCCCGTTATTCAAAAAGTTTCAGGTACGCGCCGTATCCTTCGGCTTCCATCTTGTCGAGCGGGACAAACCTCAGCGAGGCTCCGTTGATACAATAGCGCAGTCCGCCGGCTTCCGTCGGCCCGTCTTCGAAAACATGCCCTAAATGAGCGTCGCCTAAAAGACTGCGGACTTCGGTTCTGACCATACCGTGGGAGGCGTCTTCACGTTCGACGATTATTTCTTCGCTGATCGGTTTCGAGAAGCTCGGCCAGCCGCAGCCCGCATCGAACTTATCCGCCGAGCTGAATAGCGGTTCGCCGGTTACGATATCGACGTAGATTCCGTCCCCAAATTCATCCCAAAGCGGACTGGAATACGGACGTTCGGTTCCGTTTTCGCGGACAACGTTCCAGACTTCCGGGCTGAGCGTCGCTTTCAGCGTCGCGTCGTCCGGCTTATGAAATTCAATCTCCGCGGCGGCTTCGGGTTCAAGCGGTTTTTCTGCCATGCTTAAGTCGATATGGCAATAGCCGTTCGGATTTTTCGTCAGGTAATCCTGATGATAATCTTCGGCGTGGTAGAAATGATCGAGCGGCTTGACCTCGACGGCGATCTTTTTTTCGTAATTTTCCTGTTCTGCGGCGATGCGCGCCTCGATAACCGGGATGTCAGCTTCGTCGGTGTAGTAAATTCCGGTCCGATACTGGGATCCAACGTCGTTCCCCTGTCGGTTCAGACTGACCGGATTGATAATGCGGAAATAGTGCCGAAGGAGTTCGTTCAGGCTGACCTGAGCCGGATCATAGGTTACTTCGACCGTTTCCGCGTGTCCGCTGTTCCGATAGATCAGGTCCTCGTAACTCGGGTTTTCCGTTTTCCCGTTCGCGTAGCCCGAAATCGCGTCGACGACGCCGGGGATGCGTTCAAAATAGGCTTCAACTCCCCAGAAACAGCCGCCGGCTAAATAAATTTTCTTCGTCTCGCCGGCGAGACGCTTATCGGTATTTGTCTTGTTCATGTCTGTATCCTCCGTTGCAGTTCCGTTCATGATGTCGGATGCAAAAATCTGATGAATCATGTCGCTCGAAAGGTCGCCTTGGAATACCTTGACCGAGCCGTTTGGATCGACGAAAAACGAGGTCGGATAACCGCGGATCCCGTACCACTGGACGAGCTTTCCTTCTTCGTCAAGCAGGACGCGGAAATCGTTATTTTCCCGTTTCGCGAACCAGGCCCGGAAATCTTCCAAACTCAACTCGTTACCGTAACCCGGCGAAACGACGGTTACGACTTCGAAATCGCGATCCGTTTCATGACTGAGCGCTTCGAGTTCTTCCTGCCGCTGGAGGCAGACCGGACACCAACTCGCCCAGAATTTAATATAAACTTTTTTTCCACGATACTCGGACAGCCGGAACCGTTCCCCGTCCAGATCGACCAGATCGATCGCGCCTTCTTCGGAAGTTTCCTTCCCGTTTTCTGCGCCGTTCCCGCTTCGGTCGAGCGGAGGCGGATCTGAAGATTTCTCTTCCGGCGCGCAGCCGGAAACAAGCAGCGCCAACAGGCATCCCAACGTGAAGATCATGAAGAACCCGAATCGAAAGATTTTTTTATTTTGACTATTTTTCATACGCCGTATCACCTTTTCTATGTTTCATAATAGGATTATTTATTCGGAATTTAACGCAGGATCTGGTAGATTCCCATAATTACCAGCAGCGCGCCGCCGATTTTTTTTATTAACGGCAGGTGGGGATGGATTTTCCGAAGCCGTTTCAGGAAGAAATCCGAAAAAATCGTGATAATCATGAACGGCACGGCGAATCCTAAAATATAAACGATCATCAGGCCGCCACCCCGCCAGGCGGATCCGCTCGACCCGCTCAAGAACAGAATCGAAGACAGGATCGGACCGATACAAGGCAGCCAGCCGATTGAGACCAACAGCCCGATCAGGAAGGCGCGTGCCGAGCCGTTTTTGACCTTGACTTCGGAAGAGCGGTCGGAAAAACGGCTGAAAAACGGGATTTGGAACAGTCCAATTTGGCTCAGTCCCATTAAGACAATCAGAACGCCGGCGCCGATCGCCACATACCGTTTCGAAAGCAGGACGCTGATCGTTCCGAACCCAAAGCCCAAGACGACGAAACTGGCGCCGACGCCTAAGACGAAAAGGACACTGTTTAAAACCCGATATATTTCGCTTTTTGTCTGCGCGTCGCCGCTTGCAGGCGCGCTCGACTCGGTTAAGATACTTAAATAGACTGGGAGAAGCGGGATAATGCAAGGACTGAAAAATGAGAAAAATCCCGCGATCAAAGAACTCCCGATAGATACGTCAAAAGTCATGTGCGTTTTCTCCTCTCCGCTACAAATTGTACGCTATTCTTTTTTACCATAACCTTTTTGGAATTGTTCTCAGATAATACATATTTTTACTTCTATTTAAGGTAGGTCTTGACGGAATCAGCCGTTCTTGTGGTTTACCGCCGCGGCGAAAGGCCCGTTTAAATCGGGGCGGACCTCGCTCGGGGATCACCCGTCTTCTCCGCGGATTTGAGATTCGTGTAAACTTGAGGCATGGACATCGCGGCTCTCGTTGATCGGATTTTCAGCGCTTCCCGGCGGAGGAATTATCGGCCGGGCGAAGCGATCCGCCTTTTCAACGGTTTCTTCGAAGGGTATAAACCGTTATCGATCGATCGGTACGGCGATACAATCGTTTTCCAGTCTTTTGCGAAAAGCGGATTGGACGCGCGGCTGCGTGAACCGTTGATTGAAGCGTTTCGATCTGATCCGACTGTCGGCGCGATTCTTCTCAAGGAACGCTTCGCTGCGGCGGTGCGCGACCGGAACGGAGTATTTTTATTCGGCGGACGGGCGTGCGGGAGGATTCGCGAATTCGAGGTCAGTTATACGATCGACTTGAGGTTGAATCGCGATTGTTCTTTTTACCTGGACGCGGCGAACCTAAGAAAATGGATTCTGAATAGTTCGCGCGGGAAAACGGTTTTGAATGCCTTCGCTTATACCGGTTCGTTGGGACTGGCGGCTTTAGCGGGGGGCGCGGCCGGCGTTGTTCAAAATGATCTCAATCCGGCTTTCCTGAAGCTCTATGAAGACGAAGCCGCCCGCGGCGGAATCGAGCGATCGCGCTACGAAAGCGCCGCGGTCGATTTTTTCAGCCTGGCGACGGCTTATCGGAAATCGGGGCAGTTATTTGATATGGTAATTCTGGATCCGCCGATGTTCTCTGTGACCGGTAAAGGCCGCGTTGACCAGCAGCGGCATTTCATTCCGCTAATCAATAAGGCGCGTCCGCTCGTCGCCGACGGCGGGACGCTGATCCTCGTTAATAACGCTTTATATTTATCCGGCGCGGCTTTCCTGGCCGGGCTTAGATCCGCGCTTCCGCGGGAATACGTCGCGATCGGGGAACCGATTCCCGTTCCAGCGTCGTTTATCGGCGCTGAGCTTGATATCGGGGCGCTTCCGGCTGATCCGGCGCCGTTTAATCATCCGACCAAGATAATCCCGCTGACGCTGCGCCGGAAAGACGGACGCAGTGCGTCGATGCCCTGAGGTTTTGATGATGCGTCGACGGTTCTGTTTGCTCATGATGATTCTGATGCCGTTTATGCCGCTGATTCTGAACGGTTGTACGATTGAGATTTATGATCTTCAGCCGGTTTTGCCAACCGGCGTAACGCCGACCGCTCTCCAGACGGCAACGCCGGTTGAGCGTCAGTCGAATCTGCTCTCGTCTTTATTCACGAGTACGCCGCCGATTCATCTCGCGCCGACCTCCATCGCGCAGCCGACGGCGATCGAAATTTTGGATGTTACGATGATCAACGGCGGAACGGGCTGGGGAATCGGTCATCTCCCCGGCGGCGTCGGTAAATTAATTATTCGGACGACGGACGGCGGGGAAAATTGGACGAATGTTACGCCGCCGGACCTCTTGTATCAAAGCGCGGCGCGCAACCTCGAACCGGCGGCTTATTTCCTGGACGCGAACCAGGCTTTTATTCTCTATTGGGAGATCGATAAATGGTCTCCTGAAAAGGGCGTTCAGGTTTACCGGACGCGCGACGGCGGCGCGAGCTGGACGCCGGTTCCGCTTCCGATCGAAGGCTTTACGCTTCAGCAGTTCAGAGACGTTGAAATCCGTTTTCTGACGCCGCAGTTCGGCTGGATCTTCGCGACGCTGAGCGTGACGCAGGATCTGCAGTTTGTCGGTCTATTTACGACTGTAAACGGCGGCGACAGTTGGAATGCGATGATTTCTTCCGATTCGACGAATATGACGCCGAAAGGGATCAAGAACGGCGCCGTTTTCCGGAACGCGACCGAGGGTTGGATCAGCGGGAAAAACCCGCTCGATTCGCCGGGTACGCTTCTCTATCAGACAAAAGACGGCGGAAACAGCTGGAACGTCCAGACGCTCCCGCCGCCGGACGACGCCGATGTCCCGGCCGATCTGTTTACCAGTCCGGCGTTCAGCTGCGATATGTCGGTTCCGGTTTTCGTCGATATTCAATATCAGTATGCCTGGTCGCGGGTTGTCTGCGCCGGCGGAACGTTGGCCGCTCCGGTCGCGTTTGTATATTGGACGTATGACAGCGGCGCGAGTTGGCGCTCGTTTAAACTTCCGGCCGCGGAAGGGAATTTAACTTTTTACGGAATTTACCAAGGCTGGTATTCGGTTGCGAACGAAGGGGCGGAGGATACGTTCCCGTTCAAGATCCTCTCGACCCAGAACGGCGGGCAGGACTGGACGTCGATCGCCAATACGGCCTGGGACAGCCGGCTTCAATTTATCGCGCCGGCGATCGGTTTCGGGATCGTCGAATTTCAGGGACGGCCGGCGTTCGTCAAGTCAACGGACGGCGGATATAACTGGGTTCAGGCCTTTCCGATGCTGCGTCCGTTTTGAGGTAGGCTGCTATGGTTGTGTACTTTTGAAAAATTTTCGTCATGAAATGGTTTCATCTATGAATAGGAAATTCACCCCAATTTAGACCTTGAAAAAATGTTAGTGGTTGTGTATAATAGTTCCGAAATAAATTGCTTTTCCTGATAATTGAAAATACAAAAGGAGATAGGGCATGGCGAAAATTGCCGATGTTATCATGTATGAAGGTGATAATAGTATCTTCATATGGAAGCATCCCTGCGAAGATTTTAATACAACCACGCAGTTGATTGTGCATGAATCGCAGGAAGCGATTTTCTTCTTGAACGGCCAGGCGCTTGATTTGTTTGGTCCGGGCAGACATACACTGGAAACGCAGAATATCCCGCTTTTAAGACGTATTCTAAATGTTCCAACTGGTGGCATAACGCCATTTCATTGTGAAGTTTATTTTATTAACAAAACCGAACAAATGGCGATTCGTTGGGGAACGGATAGCAAGGTTCAGTATGTTGAACCGACTTATAAATTTCCCATTTCCATCGGCGCGAGCGGTGAATTAGTGCTTGCTGTTGATGATTCCAGAAAGTTGCTCGTAAAGTTGGTAGGGGCCGAGCGTGTCTTGAATCGCCAGTTATTGTCTACATATTTTCGCAGTATCTTGTTGACAAGGGTAAAAACGTATATAGCGCAGTCCATGCGAGCAAATGCTATCAACATTTTTGAAATAGATGAGAGTTTAGAAAAATTTTCTGCAGATATTAAAGGGCGTCTAACCCTTGATTTCTTAGATTATGGCGTTGAACTAAAGCGTTTTTATGTTACCACTATTGTCAAGCCAGATGGCGACCCGCAATATGAAAAATTCAAAGACCTCCATTTCCGTCAGTACGCTGACATTGCAGAAGCGCAACTCCAACAAAAGGTTGATCTTATTGTGCAGCAGACCGAAGCCCAGAAGCTGATTATTGAGTCAAAGGCAATCGCCCAGAAACGGATACAAGAAGGTTATACATACCAACAAGAACGAGGTTACGATGTCGCTGCGAAAGCTGCGCAAAATGAAGGCATCGGCGAATTTTCTAACTTAGGTATTGGTCTCGGAATGATGACTGGTGTTGGTGGTACGATAAGCGGTTTTGTCGGCAGCGCAGTTTCCGATGCCTTTACCGAGGTAAAGAATCCTTCGCAACCTAAGTCACAGGACAATTCAAATTTTTGCGACCAGTGCGGTTCTGAAATGATCCAAGGTGCTGCTTTTTGCAAAGAATGCGGTGCTCCTCATACACCGTTGGATGTTTGCTCCAAATGCGGCTTCAATTTCCAAAAGCCCGGTAAATATTGCCCGAGGTGTGGAACCAAAAGGAGTGCTAATGAAGAATGAGAATAAATCATTCGGGTATGGTATTCTTGGGATTCTTTTTGTGTTGTTGAGCATAATCTCTTTCGTTGTACCTACTGTAAAAACAGGTACATTCTGGATAGCCTATTTTTTTTCGATTGTTGCTTTTGTAAGGCAGGTTCCGATCTGGAATAAATCGCTCGGCAAAAAAGATTCACTGAAATCCAAGTTCTTTGGTATACCGATCGTTTATGTAAGCATTGTCTATTTGATCTTACAGATTGTGGTTTTTGTAGTTCTTGCAACAGTACTGACCCTTCCTGTTTGGGCAGCAACTATAGTTTGTTTAATTATTTGGGGGGTGTCGGCGGTCTGTATGATTTCTAGTGAAATCGGACTTGGGAAAATCGAACGCCTTGAAGAAAAAGTACATTTGAAAGTTTTTTATATCAAGTCGTTGCAAGCCGAGGTAGAACTTCTTGCTGGTTTGGAAAAAAACAGCGAAACCAAGATGTTGCTGAAACAACTTGCAGAAAAAATCCGTTTCAGTGATCCGATCAGCCATGCTGAACTGGCAGAAATCGAATTAGCCATTACAGGGTTGGTTGGTGAACTGAAAACTGCGTCTGATAAGAAAGCTATTATCAATGAAATTCACTCGCTTTTAACCGCGAGAAATATAAAAACAAAAATGCTGAAATAAAAGAGGCCCAACAATGAAGCAATTAACTTGTGAAATGTGCGGAAGTACTGATTTGATGAAACACGAAGGTGTATTTGAATGTCAATCATGCGGATGTAAGTATTCCGTTGAGGAAGCAAAGCGGATGATGATTGAAGGTTCCGTAGATGTCAGCGGCAGTACGGTTAAAGTAGATAACACTGCTTTTATTCAAAAGAGTTTGGCAAATGCGCGTCGTGCGAAAGAAAAAACTGATTGGGAAGAAGTCGAAAAGTACTATAATCACGTTGAACAATATGACCCCGAGAATATCGAAGCTATCTTTTACAGCTCATATGGTAAGGTCATGCTTTCTCTTGCAGATCCTGCAATAATTTTGCGGGAGCAGAAGTTTAATGCCTTTATCAAAAGCATTTCTGTAATCGACGATTATTATGAGGTCGAAAAGACTGATGAATTGATGCCATTAATTCAAGGAATGAGCGATGACATTACAAAACTTGTAAGAAGTAATTATGCTTACAACAAAAATGAAAAGGGATATACTGATCTGTATAGGACAAGGTCTTTGTTTCTCAAAGTCGAAAAACAATTTGTTGAGTCTATTGAAAATATCCTCGAAAAAGATGAAAAAGCGTATTTATACCATATCTTAATTAAATATTATAGCAGATTCATTAGAGATTCGGACATTGGTCGAGAAGAATCCGAACAGTATGTAATCAAAATGAGAAAAGCGAATCGGAGGCTTTCTAAACTCGATCCGTCTTACCAACCTATGGTTGTTCCAGAAATAAATGTTTCGGGTGCATGTTATGTTGCTACTTCGATTTATAATTCTTATGACTGTCCACAAGTTTGGACGTTGCGCCGTTTTCGTGATTTTGCTCTGGCAAAAACTTGGTATGGGCGTGTTTTTATCTGCATTTACTACGCTATCAGTCCGACTTTCGTAAAAAGATTTGGGCATACGGAATGGTTCAAGAAGATGGGAAAAGCCAAATTAGATCAAATGGTTGCCGATCTGAATGCCAAGGGTGTTGCGGATACGCCTTATGAGGATTAATTTCAATGATTTATTCAACTCGATTCCCGGTGGAATAGAGTCTTTGGGATATGTTCGAGGGGAAAACTATGAAACCGACTAGTTTATATAAAAGAGACTATACCGTTCTTTCCGATGATGAAAAAAAGATGAAAGAGGAATATAAGCACCAGATTTCGGAGTGTAATATTTTTAAAATAACCACACCGCATGAAATTCCCCTTCCGATCCGACACAATCTTTCTCTTTTTCCCAATAATCATATCGAATTAATGGGAATGAAAGAAGAGACTGATATTTCAAAACTGAATAACGAATTCCTGGAAATTATTTCGAAAGAAGGATGTCTTGAAAGGGATGTGCTGAACTTTATTAATAATAGACCAGCATATCATATTGTCGGAAGCATACTTAAAGATAGATTCCCATTTGGGCATCATGAGTTATATCTTTTTAAAGAGATGCAACTTGGTAATAATTATCGAACCGATTATGTTCTCATTGGCAAAGGATCAGGAGGATATGAATTCGTACTGATAGAATTTGAAACACCGGTAGGTAGAATAACTTTAAAAAACGGACATCTGGGAGAAGCTTTTCGAAACGGAAATTATCAAGTGGAAGATTGGAAAGCATGGATGGAGGCAAATTATGATGTTTTTATTAAAGATTTGGAGTTGGTGAAAAGCGACAAACCCTTCCCTGCTGAATTCGAAAAATATGATTCGACAAGGTTTCATTATGTAATTGTTGCTGGCAGACGGGATAGTTTTACAAGAACTACCTATCAAACGGTAAGGCGTAAGCGTCAGCACCTCGATATTCTTTTGCTACACTTTGACAATCTCTACGATTCTTCCGTGAAATTGGAATCTGATTTAACTTTTTAAAGGCATAATATCGTCCTTATTACATTTTATTTTGATTTAAGATCGGTTCCATGCGTGTTTGGATCGTCTTGCGATGCCAAGAAATAAGGATGCGTTCGTCAAGTCAACGGACGGCGGATATAACTGGGTTCAGGCCTTTCCGATGCTGCGTCCGTTTTAGGACGATCCGGCGTCCGGATTCCGACGCGGTTCCGTTCGAATGCGGGCCGTTTTCCGATCCGCTCAATTCACGTACGTAAGATTTGTGAAAAAAAGGATTATTTCCTTGACAAATAAACGGCGTATCGCTTATACTCTAATTAGTAAGTCCAATGAACTAACTATCAGAACCGACAGCAGGGGTCAGTCGAATCATGCTCAATCAAAAAGCGATACAACTGAGCAACAAGAAAATTTTATATAAACTGATCTCTGAAAATCCGGGGATTTCGCGCGCGAAGCTGGCGGCGAAGACGAAGTTGAGTAAAACGACCGTTTCCGCGTTGGTTGAGCAGCTTATCCAGAACGAATTCGTCGTCGATACCGGCGCGAATCGAAAGGGCGTCCTGGGGAGAAGCCCGAACGATCTCGTCGTCGATTCGGCGAAAAACTGCGTGATCGTCTGCAACCTGCGTAAACGCGTGATGCAGATCGCTTGCGTTTCGGCGGGGTATGACGTTGAGCATATCCATGAAATTGAACTGGGAGATTCGGCGCTTGAGCCGGGGAAGATCCTTGATCCGATTAAGGCGTATCTGAACGCGGCGAGCGAATCCCGTTACGTTATCGGAGTTTGCGTTATTATCCCGGGAATTATTGACCTGAAACGGAAAGAAATCGTTTCGGTCGTCCTCTCGCTTCGAGACAGCAGAAAACTGATTAACGAGCTGCGCAAAGGATTCGGGAACCGTTATCCGGTCGCGCTGCTGAACGATAGCGCCTGTTTCGCGTATGCTGAAAACGCTTTCGGAGATATCGAAAGCGACAATTATATCTATATCAACATCAACGAAGGCGTCGGCGCGAGTTTTATTAACGACGGGAAACTGTTGGGCGGAGCGAACGGAATGGGGACGCAGTTCGGTCATTTTTCGATTCAAAAAGACGGGGTTGACTGCGTCTGCGGCAACAAAGGCTGTTTGGAAAATTATATCGGCGAAAGCGTTCTCAGCGCGCGGGCGAAGGCGCTCGGGATTGCGGACGAATTCGCCCATCCGGACCGGATCCGCTTTAAGGATGTCGGCCGGCAGGCTGAATCAGGGTCGGCGGGCGCAATCCGATTGATTGACCTTTTGGCGGAAGAGTTCAGTTACGGTCTCGGCAATTTGATTACGCTCTTCCGCTATGAAACGGTCGTTATCGGCGGGATGGGACGAAATTTGGGAGAGATTTTTTTAGACGAAGTTCAAACCCGGGTCAGGCGCTTCGGTTTCCGACCGTTTACCGGAAACGTAACGGTTGCGTTTACGAATTTGGAAGATGAAGCGATCTTTAAAGGCGCGGCGAAATATTTTATCGATCTGCATTACGATTTCGATCGAAATATGAGCGGGAAGCTCGTTATTTGAAAAGGAGAAAAAATGAAACGGATTGTTGGCGTCAATTCAAATACGTATCACGGCTATCGGATCGAAGATGCTCTGGAAGGAATCGCGGCGGCGGGATTTCGCTACGTCGAGTTGACCGCGACGAAAGGCTGGACGGAACACGTATTCCCCGACCAATCGTTCGCCTATCTGAGCGGAATCAAGCGCCGGATGGAAGAGCTTTCGCTGGAACCGTTCGCGCTGAGCGGGCATTGCAACTTGATGGACAAGACGCGGATTCCCGATTTTATCCTGAATATGGAATTGGCGGCGTTCTTTAATTGCGATTATATTGTTTCGTCGATTGGAGAGGCTCATCTCGAAGACCGGCAGACCGCGGGTCGGCAAGGAGTTATCGACAATATCGACGCGCTGCTGCCGTCTTTGGAGAAGTTTAACTTGCGGCTCGTTTTGGAAACGCATGGCGCGGATCATTCGACAGGGAAAATCCTGAAAGAGATCGTCGAAGGCGTCGGATCGGAGCGCGTCGCGATCAATTACGATACGGCGAACGTTATTTTTTACGCCGGCGTTAATCCGGAAAAAGATATGCTCGACTGCATGGATCATATTGCGTTCATGCACATTAAGGACAAAGCGGGGGCGGAAAAAGAATGGAATTTTCCGGCTTTGGGAAAAGGGCGCGTCAATTTCCCGGAAATTATGGCTAATTTGGAAAAGGCTGGGAACGGCTGCCCGTTCAGCGTTGAGCTGGAATTTACCGCCGACGGTGCCGGCAGTCTCGCGGCGGTCAATCAAGCGGTTCGGGAATCGGCGCAATACCTGAAAGCGCTCGGGCTGGAGCTATAAGCGCCGGTATGAAGATGTCGAAAGTCTCATTTGAAGAATAATCGGATGGGATAATAATTTTTTCGAAGGAGAAAATCCATGAAGAAAAGTACTTTGTTCTATTTGGTTCTCGTTTTAGGTGTTATCGGGATGCTGCTGAGCGCCTGCCAGGGCGGCGCCTCGACGAAAGACGAAACGAGCGAACCGGCGACCGCTGCCGAAGGCGCGACGGAAGATAAACCGGCGAAAAAAGATTCCTATACGTTCGGTTATATCGCTTACGATATGACCGATATCTGGAATGAATATTCGGCTCGCGCGTTCGAGTACGCCGCGACCCGCGCGGGTGTCGAAGTTAAAACGGTTGTCCTCGACTCGAAAAACAGCCTCGAAGAATCGGTGACCGCGATGGAATCGCTGATCCAGCAGGGCGTCGACGGGATTTCAATTTTCCCGATTTCAACCGAACAGGGTTCACAGCTGGTTAAGATCGCGAACGAAGCCGGCGTTCCGGTTACGGTTGAAAACTTCGCGATGGCGATCGAAGATCCGGGCGATTATATCGCCAGCGTCGCCTGCGAATATGACGATATCGGTTACGCCGCGATTAAATACATCGCGGAACAGAAACCGGGCGCCAAAGTTTTCTTTTGCGCCGGGCAACAGGGCGCTGGCGTTTATGAAAAATATCAGGAAGGCGTCGACCGCGCGTTAGAAGAATTCGGCGATAAAGTTGAAGTCGTCGCAACGCTGCATGGCGATTGGCTGACCGATAAGGCGTATACGGTTACGACCGACCTGATCTCTTCCGGCGAAGAATTCGATTATATTTTCGCGAATAACGGAATGATGGCTCAGGGCTGCTTCCAGGCGGTTCAGGACGCGGGGATCGGCGAAATTCCGATTGTTTCGACCGGCGGATCTCCGGATGATTACAAGATGCTTCAGGATGGGATCGAATCCGCGAACATGACCGCGCCGGTCTCGATTCAAGGCGTCAAAACTTTCAAAAACCTGTACGACTATGTCGTTGAAGGCAAGACCGGCGAAAAATTCACGGCGCTGCCGATCGTTCCGGTATCGGCTGATAAACTTGACGAGTTTATCGCCTGGGACGACTATGAAGGCGCTTACAACTTCGTTTACAACAACTAACGAATCGGCGCGGGCCGGCCTGAAAAACGGCGTGTAAAAAATGAATCGGAGGGCCGCCGGCTCAAATCGCAGCAGCAACGGCGGCCTTCCCGCGTCTTAGCGGTTTAGGAGAAGTTTTTTTGTGGAAGAGAAAAAGAAGAGCGAACCCATTCTCGAGATGACGGATATTCGGAAGGAATTTTCGGGCGTCTACGCGCTTTCCGGGATTACGTTCGATTTATTCGCCGGCGAAATTCATTGTATCGTCGGTGAGAACGGCGCGGGCAAGTCAACTTTGATGAAAGTTTTGAGCGGCGCGTATTCCCCGAACGGGGGAACGATCCGTCTCTTTGGCGAAACCTACGACGCGCTGACGCCGACCCTGTCGAAAGCTTTGGGGATCCATATTATTTACCAGGAAAACGATCTCGTTCCGGGCATGAACGTTGTCGAGAATATTTTCGTCGGGAACGAAATCGCCGGCCCGTTCGGATTTATCCGTTTTGACGAGATGCTCGCGCGGACGAAAAAGCAGCTGAATGAGTTAGAGCTGGATCTCGACCCGACCTGCAACGTTGAGCGTCTTTCCGTCGCGGATCAGCAGTTCGTCAAGATTCTTAAAGCGCTCTCGACTGAGCCGAAAATTTTGATTATGGATGAACCGACCTCGATGTTCAACGTTCGCGATGCGCAGAAAGTCCTGAAACTTGCGCAGATGGTCGCTCGGCGAGGCATCGGAATCATCTATATTTCCCATTTTCTCGAAGAGATCAGGCAAATTGCCGATCGCATTACCGTCATCCGCGACGGAGCCGTCGTCAATACGTATGAAAACCCGGGACGGGATATCGAGCTGACGAAACTGACCTGCGACATGGTCGGCCGCCCGATCGAAACCTTCTACCAAAAAGAGCGTCATGAGATCGGCGAGATCATGCTGGAAGTCCGTAATCTGAAGTTGAAGAAAGATTCGCCGCGGATCGATTTTCACGTTCGCAAGGGCGAGATTTTAGGCTTTTCCGGGATGGTCGGATCGGGACGGACGGAAATCGTCCGCGCGCTGACCGGCGCCGACCCGAAATTCAGCGGCGAGGTTTATATCCACGGGCGGGAGGTTAAAATATCCAATCCGCAGGACAGTATTCAAGCCGGATTCGCGCATATTACCGAAGACAGGCAGCGTCTGGGACTGATGCTCGGCAACAGCGTTTTAGAGAATACGACGATCGTCGGTCTGAAAGAAAAGATCAAAGGTTTTTTTATCAATGTCAAGGATCATCCGCGTCTGGTTGAAGGGCTGATTAAAAACCTTCGCGTTAAGACGCCGTCTATCTGGACGGACGCGATCTTCCTGTCAGGCGGGAATCAACAGAAGGTCGTTCTGGCGAAATGGCTTTTCGCGGATCAGGAAATCTATATTTTTGACGAACCGACGCGCGGGATCGACGTCAACGCCAAAGCGGAATTTTATAAGCAGATGTCGGCGCTGACGAAACAGGGCAAGTGCATCATCATGATCAGTTCGGACATGCCGGAGTTGATTTCGATGAGCGACCGGATCCTGGTTATCCGCGACGGACGGATAACGGGCGAGCTTCAGGATGAACAAATCAGCGAACAGATGATTATCAAAATGGCTTTGGGGGTTAAATAAAGATGGGGATAAAAAAGATATTCAGGGACCAGCGCGTCCTGCTCTCGGTCGTTATCGTCGCGATAATCGGGATCGTTTCGCTGATTAATCCGAAGTTCATCGGGATCAAAAATCTGATCACGATCTTTCAGCAGATTTCGGTTATCGGTATCCTGACAATGGGGATGAGTCTGCTGTTGATCAGCGGCGGGATCGACCTTTCAATCGGGAATATCATGGCGCTATCGGGTGTCGTCATGGCTCGTCTGATCGCCGACGGCGCCGGCGTCGTCACGGCGACGGCCGCGGGGATTCTGGTCGGGACAGCCTGCGGTTTTCTTAACGGCTTGATTATTTCAAAAAGCAAATGTATCCCGTTGATTATTTCGCTTGGGACAAGTCAAATTTTTTACGGTTTGTCGCTGACGATTTCAGGCGGACGGATCATGAGCTTCCGCGGCGCTTTTAACGCGATCGGAAAAACGAAGCTTTTCGATATTTTCCCGGTCATGCTTTTCTTTTTAGCGCTGATGGTTTTCGCCGCTTATATCATCATGACGCGGACAAAATTCGGACGCCGGATCGTCGCGATCGGCGGAAACGAGAAAAACGCCTTTTTATCTGGAATTAACGTCGATCTTTATAAGATTATTATCTATTCGATCGCCGGGTTTTACTGCGCCCTGGCGGCGGTCATTTTTTCTTCCCGGATCGATTCGATTACCGCCAACGCCGGGATCGGTTACGAGACGAGCGCGTTAACGGCCGCGATTATCGGCGGCGTGACGTTCGAGGGCGGAAAAGGGACGGTTCCGGGCGCGTTCCTCGGCTGCGTCCTGATGGGCGTGATCAGCAACGCGATGAATATCCTGAAGGTCGAAACGTATATCCAGACAATCATCACCGGGATCATCATTGTTTGCGCCGTGGTTCTCAGCAATATCAACAACGTCAAGAAAAAATAAACGGAGGCGGAGGATGATAAAAATCGTGATTATCGGCGCCGGATTCATGGGCCGGGCGCATGCGGACGCTTACTTACGGATGGCGAATGTTGAGATTGCCGCGATCTGCGACCGGGACGAATCGGCTCGCGCGGAATTCGCGGAAAAGTACGGCTGCCGGGTGGCCGCGGATTTCGGCTCGCTGGTTCGGGATTGCGAATTTGACATCGTCGATATTTGCCTGCCGACGTTTCTGCATGAAGAATACGTTCTGGCCGCCGCTCAGGCAAAGAAAGACATTTTTTGCGAAAAGCCGATAACGCTGCGCGTTGAATCGCTTGACCGAATGCTGGACGCCGTGCGCGCGAACCGGGTTCGGCTGATGGTCGGGCAGGTTCTGCATTTCTGGCCGGAATACGTCCGGGCGAAAGAGACGGTCGAACGCGCGGATTTCGGCAAAATTCGTTACGCCTACGCCGCGAGGCTCTCGGAGCATCCGAAATGGAGCGATTGGTACCGGCGTCCGGAGAATAGCGGCGGCGGATTATTCGATCTTCATTTGCATGATATCGATTATCTCTGCTGGTTATTCGGCGAGGTCGAAAGCGTTTACGCGGTTGGGAAAAAGAATGACTTTGGCTGTTGGAATCATGTCGTCAGTGTGCTGAATTTCCGCGGCGGCGTGTCCGCGACGGCGCACGGCGTAATCGAGATGACGAAGGGTTACCCGTTTACGATGGAACTGCGGCTTGTCGGGAGCCGGACGACGTACGATTATGTCATGCGCGCCGGTGAGAATCTTGAAGACCGCGCAAATTCGCTGCGGCGGACGGCGATTTATGAGGACGGAGAAATAACCGTCCCTGAGACGGATTTACGGGACGCGTACGCGCTGGAATTGGCTCATTTTGTCGATTGCGCCGCGGCGAAACGTGAATCGGAAATTGTTCCGCTCGGGCTGGTTCGAAACGTGCTGTGTACGATGGAAGCGCTGAAAGAATCGCTCGAAAGCGGCGCGCTTGTCAAGGTCAATTACGGGAGGCGGGGATGATCAAAACTGCGGTCAGCATGTTCTCGTTTACGGAAAACGCCGATCTGAAGCGGATTTTCCCGTTGATAAAGAAAGCCGGATACGACGGCGTTGAACCGGTCCTGAGCGAAAGCGGTTATTTGAATCTCGATTCGAGCGAAAAAGACGTCTTAACGATCAAGCGGATCGCGGACGATCATGGGCTGGAAATTCCGAGCGTCGGCGTCTGGTCGCTTTGGGAAAATAATCCTCTTTCCGACGATCCGTGCGTCCGCGCGAAAGCCGAGCGGATTCTCCGAAAACAGCTTGAGTCGGCGAAAATTCTCGGTGCGGATACGATTTTGGTTGTACCTGGATACGTCGGCTGTGAATTCGCGAGCAAGCCGGAACGGATCCGCTATGATGTAGCTTATGAACGCTGCCGGAAGCTTTTTTCAGAGTTAGCGAAATACGCCGAAGAATTAGGCGTTCATATCGGGATCGAAAACGTCTGGAACAAATTCCTGCTTTCGCCGCTCGAAGTTAAAAATCTGGTCGAATCCGTCGCTTCGGATTATTTCGGGGTTTATTTTGACGTCGGAAATATTATTTATGCCGGTTATCCGGAAGATTGGATCCGGATCCTCGGCCCGTATCTTAAGAAAATACACCTGTCGGACTATCGGAAAGATCAGGCGGGCTTAGGCGCGTTCGTCGATCTCTTCGCCGGCGATGTCGATTTTATCGAAGTCGCGAAAGCGTTAACCGAAATCGGCTATTCGGATTATTTGGTTTTGGAGATGCTCCCGAATTATAAACAGTTTCCGGAGATTTCGATTTTTTCGAATCGTCCCGCGGTCGAAAAAATCGCGTCGTTGATCGGCGGGTAGATTCCGATCCGGTCCAAAATAAAAAGACGGACGCCGGAGGATTCCCCTGCCGGCGTCCTTTCGCGTTTAATCCCGCTTTTTATTCCGCTTTCGGGAGCGCGCAATTCGGACAAACGCCGAGGAAAAGGACGCTTTTTGAGTTGACCTTGCAGTTTGACAGTTCTTCCGGAATCGGCAGCCGATCGAAATCGTACGCGACGTCGATCAGGCGATGACAGACTTCGCATTCGAAATGCGCATGCGCGTCAACGTATATGTCGTAGTGAACTTCGTTTGCGCTCGAAATAACGGGGCGGAGCAGCCCGGCTTCAACGAGGCTGTTGACCGTATTGTAAATCGTCGTCCGCGACAGCGTCGGGATCGTTCCTTTAAGATCGTTAAAAATTGTGTCAACGCTGGGATGGGTCCTGTTTTCGTTCAGGTATTCAAGGATTTTCAGCCGTTGATAAGACAGCTTGATATTATGTCGGGCTAATTCTGTTTTGAATTGTTCTAAGGAATCTTTCATAGTTTGTAGTTCTTTCTAATTTGTCTCTTATAGAGATTATACCACCTTTTCTATTAATATAGACGATGGGACGTTTTCTGACGGTTGCAATTGTTTATACCACGTGTTGGATAAAATATGGCTTAATTCAAATTAGATGTTACAAATTCAACGGTTGATCCGTCTCTTCGGAGCGGGATCGGACCACCCATGATCGGTTTTGAGCGTCGATTCGGCTGAAATCCTTAAAGCGGGGTATGATATTCAGGTTCGTCAAGTCCGCCGCAAATCGCGGCGGGCGGTAAAACTTATTTATTTATGATAAAATTCGATAACTTGAATTGTCTGAAAGAGACGGTTTGTAAAAGCGTCTCGACCGAGGTAGCGTATGGAGAATAAAGTTCCTGAAAATATGAAATTAGGCAACCAGCTTTGTTTCGCTTTATATGTCTGTTCGAAAGAAATTATCCGCATGCATAAGCCATTCCTGAAACCGTTCGGGTTAACGTATACGTCTTATATCGCGCTGATGGCGCTCTGGGAAAAGGACTCTGTGACGGTTAAGGAGTTAGGCGAGCGTTTATATCTGGACTCGGGTACGTTGACCCCGCTGCTGAAAAAGATGGAGACCCAGGGACTCGTCCATCGTCAACGCGGTATCGAGAACGAACGGAACGTTTACCTGACGCTGACGGAAAAGGGACGTGCGATGCAGCGCGATCTGGCGCACGTGCCGGAGGAGATGCGCTGTTCGATTCTCCTGAGCCGCGAAGATATTCAATCTACGTTGTCCGCGCTCCACCGGTTCATGCAAGATGCCAAGCGCTGAGCGCTTATCCGCGGCGGACCGGCCGATCGGCGTTTTCGATTCCGGCGTCGGCGGTTTGACGGTCATGCGCGCGCTGATGAAGACGATGCCGAACGAGGATATCGTTTATTTCGGCGATACCGCGCGCGTTCCGTACGGGAATAAGTCGAAAACGACGATCGTCCGTTTCTCGCGTCAAATTGTGAATTTCCTGCTAAGCCGTTCGGTCAAGGCGATTGTCGTCGCCTGCAACACGGCGAGCGCGTACGCGCTGGACGAGCTTCGTTCGGCGTTCGATTTACCGATCGAGGGCGTTATCCTCCCCGGCGCGGAAGCGGCGGTCGAAGCGACGCGGAACGGGCGGATCGGCGTTATCGGGACGTACGCGACGGTTTCGAGTCAGGCTTACGACCGGGCGATCCGCGCGCTGAAGCCGGATTTAACGCCGGTGAAAATTGCCTGCCCGCTGTTCGTGCCCTTGGTCGAGGAAGGTTTTACGGCGGGAGAGATTACCGAACGCGTCGTTGAATATTATTTAGCCCCGCTGAAATCGGAAGCGATCGATACGCTGGTTCTCGGCTGTACCCATTATCCGCTGCTGAAAAGCGTGATCGCGGCGTATATGGGCGCGGGCGTTCTCTGTATCGATCCGGCGAAGAACACGGCGGAAGCGCTGCGCGCGCGCTTAGCGGCGGCGGGACTGCTGCGCGGAGGGGCGCGGGCAGCGCGCTATTCGTTCGCCGTCAGTGACGCGGAAGAACGGATGACGGCGTTTGCGAATCGGATTATGCCGTTTTCGATTCAGGCGGCCGAGAAAATCGCGATCGAAAATTACGAAGCGTGAGCGAAAACCGGGATGATCGGTTAGAGAAAGGGAGATCAACGTCATGGCATATCGATTTGAAAAACGGGTTTGCGCTGAATTAGCGGCGGAAGAGTGGGTTCTGATCGAGACGGAAGGCGAACGGACGGCCGCCGAAGCCGCGATTATCCCCGGGCGCGGCGCGAATATCCGCCGCTACGCCGTCGACGGGACCGACTATCTTTATCCGGCGCCGGATCCGCTCGCCGATTTCCGCCATTTCGGCATCCCGGTTCTTTATCCGTTCCCGGGAATGGTCCGAGATTGTCGGTTCGGCTTTGACGGGCGGACGTTCCGGCTGAAACCGAACCGCGGCGATTTTTACCGTCACGGCTACGTTATCGAAGCGCCGTTCCGCTCGGCCGGACCGTTCGTTTCTGCTGATTCGGTCTCGGCGCGCTTTTCGTACGAGCTGACGGCGGACGACCCGCTTTACAGCGAATTTCCGATCTTGAACCGGCTCGAACTGACGGTGTCGCTGTCGAACCGCCGGCTCCGCGCTGCGGCAAAAATTTCGAATCTCGATCCGGCGGCGCGGCTTCCGTTCGGTTTCGGGCTGCATCCGTACTTCAAGCTGCACGGCCCGCGCGAACGGATTCAAGTTCATGTGCCGATGAAACGTTGGGTCGACCGGACGCGCGGCGATTTAGCCGATCCGGCGGACGCGCCGTTCGATTTACGCGTTCCGCGATCGATTGTCGGAATGGTTATCGACGAGGTTTATCAGGGCATGACGCCGGATGCGCCGATGACGCTGACGTATGAGGCGATCGGGAAGCGGCTGACGGTCAGGGCGGACGCGGCGTTTACGCACAGCGTGATCTATTCGCCTGAAAACGCGCCGTATATCTGTCTGGAGAATTGGACATGTTCCCATGACGTTCATAATTTATACGCGGACGGGAAACAGGATACGGCTCATCTTTTGATTTTAGCTCCGGGCGAATCGATTTGCGCCGCGGTCGAATACGGGATTGATTCGATCTGATCGGGACCGATAGACGGTTCGTTTCCAAACGGATCGGAATAAAAATAAGGATGAATCCGCTTTGCCAGCGATTCATCCTTTTATTTGACGCGGTTCCCGCGCGGATCAGAGGAATTTTTTCTTCGGCTTCGAGTAAAACGTCTCTTCCATCGGCAATTTCGTCCGCAGCACGCCGTCCATCGCGTAGTACGCGCCCTGAACGGCCGGGGCGGTCGGAATCGACGCGATTTCGCCGATCCCTTTCGCGCCGTATGCGACGTCAAGGTACTGGTTTTTCTCAATATAGATCGCCTGGATCGGGGGCGCGTCGGTCGCGCGCATCAGCCCCAACGTCCCGAATTTCTTCGGCGGGACGCAATCCGGGCAGACGAAGTTTTCCGTCAGCGCGTATCCGAGTCCCATCAGGACGCCCCCCTCGATCTGGCCCTGGATCGCGGTCGGGTTGACGACGCGGCCGGAATCGTGCGCGGCGTAGATTTTTTCAACTTTCCCATCGTCGTCAAGGATGACGACGTGCGTCGCGAAACCGTAAGCGATATGCGATTTCGGGTTCGGAACGTCCGCGCCGAGTTTATCGGTCGGCTCGAAATATTCCGCGAAAAAGCTCCGTCCTTCCAACGCGGATAAGTCGCCGGAAACGTCGAGCTCGGACCGGAGCTGAAAGGAAGCCATCCGAATCGCTTCGCCGCTGACGAGCGTTTGCCGCGAGCCGGAAGTCGTCCCCGAATCGGGCGTCAGTTCGGAATTGGAGCCCATGAACCGGATCCGGCTGCGTCCGATCCCGAGCGTCTCTTCGGCGATCTGAACGAAAACCGTCGCGCAGCCTTGGCCGATATCCGACGCGCCGCAGTAGATTTCGACGATACCGTTATTAACGCTCAGCTTCGCGCGCCCTTTATCGGGAAGCCCGACGCCGACGCCGGAATTTTTCATCGCGCAGGCGATCCCGGCGCGTCCGGGATGCGCTTCGTAAACTTCTTTGACGGCGAGAAGCGTTTCTTTCAGCGCGGTCGATACGTCGGCGATCTGTCCGTTGGGGAGGACCTTTCCGGGCTCGATCGCGTTTCGGTAACGGATTTCCCAAGGGGAGATTCCGACCTTTTCGGCGAGCAGGTTGATATTCGATTCCAGCGCGAATTCGCTTTGGCAGACGCCGAACCCGCGGTACGCCCCGGCAGGCGGGTTGTTCGTGTAATAGCCGTAACCGCGGATATCCGTGTTCTGGTAGGTGTACGGTCCGACGGAATGGGTACAGGCGCGTTCGAGAACCGGACCGCAGAGGGAGGCGTACGCGCCGGTATCGAAATAAATTTCGCAATCAAGCGCGGTAAAGATCCCGTTCTCGTCGCAGCCGAGCGTAAACGTCCCTTCCATTGCGTGCCGCTTCGGATGGAACGCGATCGATTCTTCGCGGGAGAATTTAACTTTTACCGCTTTTTGAAGTTTCCAGGCAGCCAAGGCGGCGATATGCTGCGCCGAGACGTCTTCTTTCCCGCCGAAGCCGCCGCCAACGTATTTATTTTCGACGACGATCCGTTCCTGGTCCCAGCCGAACATGATCGACACTTCATGGCGGGTGTCGTAAACGCTCTGATCGGTCGATAATATCTTGACTCCGTCCTTATACGGGAAAGCGATCGCGCATTCCGGCTCAAGGAAGGCGTGTTCCGTCATCGGGGTGCTGTATTTCTGCGTGACGACGTATTTCGATTCCGCCAGCGCTTTTTTCGCGTCGCCGCGCGTCACATGGCGCGTCTGGCAGAGGTTGCCTTTTGAATGGATGCGCGGCGCGTCCGGCGCCATCGCTTCATAGACGTTTCGGACCGGTTCGAGGGGTTCATATTCGATCTTGATCAGTTTTTTCGCAGCTTCGAGGATCGCCGGAGATTCGGCAACGACGAGACAGATGGCGTCTCCGACATAACGCGTGATTTCACCGACCGGGATCATAACGTCCCAGTCCTGTTGGATATGGCCGACTTTATTGTTCGGGACGTCTTCGGCGCGGTAAACGGCGAGAACGCCCGGAAGCGACAGCGCGGCGTCGGCATCAATCGAAAGGATGCGCGCGCGCGGATATTCGGACCGGACCGCGGAGGCATGGACCATGCCGTCAATAACGACGTCGTCGACGTATTCGCCGGTTCCGAGGACTTTTTCGCGGACGTCGACGCGGAACGCGCGTTTACCGACGCCGAACGCGCCTTCGGATTCATATTTTTCGTCGATCGCGATCTCTCCGCGCAGGATTGCCGCCGCCATCTGAATCCCTTCGATGATTTTGGTATACCCGGTGCAGCGGCAGATGTTGCCGCGCAGCGCCTGACGGATATCGTCTTCGCTCGGGTTCGGGTTCTGATCAAGGAGCGCTTTGCCGGAGATAACCATCCCGGGGATACAGAAACCGCATTGAACCGAGCCTTTAATGCCGAACGCGTATACGAAGGCTTCTTTTTCTTGGATCGAAAGCCCTTCGACCGTCAGGATCGATTTCCCGACCGCTTTTGCAGTCGTTAATACGCAGGCGCGCATCGTTTTCCCGTCGACGATAATGGTACAGGTACCGCAAGCGCCTTGCGAACAGCCGTCTTTGACCGAATGCAGGCGCAGATCATCGCGAAGGAAGCGCAACAGGGATTTATTTTCAGCCGTTTCGACCGATTTCCCGTTAACGATGAAAGAATATGTTTCCGCCATTGCTTTTTCTTTCCTGTAGTTGCCGAAAGATTTTTATTTAGCGCCGACGAACCGTTTCGGTTTGGGAATGCGGGATCGTTCGGTCGCTGATGCAAGCCGAACATGCACATCCGGCCTGGCGGTTTTAGCGGGCCTTCCCCCGACGCTGCCGGTTGTGAAACGCGAAACAGCGATGAACATATTGTAGTGCATAAACGAAAACTTCGTACTTATTCTATAAATAGACCCCAATTTGACCGGCGCGGGAG
>DAOUFC010000119.1:0-3050 GCA_034430295.1 Flexilinea sp. | reverse complement strand
ATTTATATTATTTATATTATTATTACAACAGTATTTTGCTCGGAGCAGTTACTGAATTGCGACATATTTTTGAAAACGACTGGTCGGCTTATCCGGGATCGTCATTGCGATCCGGCCTTGATCGATCATGGGGATCAAACATTTTCGGACCGGCCTTTTCTCCGGAAACCCTAACGCATCCGCGATCGCCAGGATGCTGCGCGGTTCGGCGCAAATCGATAGAATTTTCTTCTCAATTTCATCCGCAGAGTAACGCGGCCGATGTGCCTCATCGGTATCGACTGGGGTATTGGCCGGGGTATTGACCGGGGCAGCTTCTCGGCCAGGGCTGCTGGCGGAACCATAACAATACGATGTCGGCGAAATATACCGCTTACGTAAATTCCGGAAGAGCGTATGCCCACAGGGGAGATGGGGTTTACATGTCAAGCGGATGCGCTGTTGCCGGAGGGCTTCCCCAACGAGTAGACGCAGCCCGCAATGGTTCAAAGCCGCACAGCAAAGTTGAAACTTACACGACTACGAATTGCCAATAGCATTTAACATTCGCAAAAAGCGTCAAAAAATTGCTTTTACAAATAACCTTTTAGAAAATTAACAGGGAAACAGATGCCGTTCGGTATCTCGGACGGCTTTTGTTTCCTGTTTCTATTGAACAAGGGGATAAATATGAAAATCAAAATATTCTTATCGCTCGCCGCGATATTAACGCTTCTCCTGGCGGTCGGATCTGCGTCCGCTTCCGACAGATTCGCTTTTACGGATTCGGACGGAACAATCCTGCTGACCTCGCCGCGATCGCTTCGTCCTCGCTGTCGAAAACGCGCGCCGCTGAAAAATCATGGATAAGTTCGCTGAATAACTACGTCTCATACAAATTCCTGTATCGGGCCGGAATACGACACACCCATACGCGAAAAATCCAACCAAGAAGAGGATAATTTCGCTTCGACAGCGTTCAGCCTTATTGGAAGCGCTCGATTCCGAAAAAAAATGAACGCTATTCCTGCGTTCTAAAGCTTTACGCCTGTACAACGAACAGTCTGCAATCATTCAAACGTCCCATAACGATTGTGATGATTATCACTTCTTTAATATTATCTTTATCACTTGAATCCGGCAAAAAAAATATTGTATATCGATTGTATGTTTAGTAATCGTCGATTAGAGTTTTTTAATCGGCCCAAAGGAAAGGAGAATAACTTGAAAAAAACAATCTTATTGGAGATCGTTATATTTTCTTGATTATTTTTCGGTGCGTCGGTCGCGTTTGGGGAAGAACCGGAATCCGAACCGATCCATATTACAACCGGATCGTTTCTAACCATACGAATTGACGAACAGTTAAAAGACCGCGATATTTTCCCGATCGACAGAGAAGATCGCAACAATATAAAATACGGTCTGCATATCGGAACTTACGAGCAATGTTTACCTGACATTGACAATCAGCATCCCAAAGATCGAGAACTTGGAACGGTAATCAGGTCCCAAGAACTCCATTACGATTTGAAATTTGCGCTTGACGGCGCGCGGTTGGAGAGGCTGAGGTTTGATACCGACCGCGTAAAGGTTCAAATCGTTTATACAGTTCCGGATGGCGGCGAAGAAATCTGGGAACGGGAAATCCCATTCCCGTATACCGACTTCTACTTGCGCGGGAGCGGCGCGGAAATCCCTTATCAAGGCGAAAATTTCGTTACGCGGGATTCGCTGGAAGTCGTATATTACGGCTTTTTCCCAACCGAAAATGAACAGATGCAGCTGCGTTTCTATCTTCTCGGCGATAAAGTAGATAATGGAAAGTGCTACACCACAGGAGAAATCGTTGAGAATAAGGTTAATTTCAGCGGCCGCTGTGAAGATCATATCATCGGTCATGGATCGCTTCGCGCGAATAATTATTTTGAAGCTAATTTCAGCGCAAGTGAGTTTCCAGAGAACATGCGCGTAAAGGAGGCGAACTTCTTACTTATTAATCCAACGATAACCGGAAAATTTAAAAAAGCTGATGGCAGCTCGGCAGAGCGGGCTGTACAGTTTGGAAACGATTTATTGATAACTTTCTATGCGGAATACGATTCAACAAACAACCGGTGTTTAAAATATGAAATTGAATAAGGAGAAATATCATGAAAAAGTTCTTGTTTGTTTTTTTGTTTTAGTCGTTCTTCTTTGCAGCGGTTTTGTTCCGTTGGATGATTCGATTGAGGAAAACCCTGTAGATCGAGCCTGGATTTGTACCTATCCGAATGGCATCACATATTGCCATGGCAGAATCGGCGACAGTCATACGACATATACCGTAACTTTAAGCGTTCCGAGTTCGAGCCCTTATAAGGCGATAGCGAATATCTATCTCGGCAGCACCGTTACGCAAACAACCGGGTGGTTATACGCAGGACAAAGCGCAACGATTCAGCAAGGAATTAATTGGAACGGACCGCATAATTGGACAAGCAATTATGATATCCAACCTGCAAATAAATTGGTAAACAGATAGATAATAATTAGCCGATATAGCGGTCGACGTTAATCTGTGAATATAAATTAAGATGCATTAACACAAATCATTTGGATGCGGGCTTGTCTTCAGGCTTGTCATCCAAATGATTAAAAGAAAACAAAAAAGAAAAACAAGGTAATCTTAGCTGTCAGCATACTGTTAATATTTCTCGCAACAGTCGGGTTCGCCCCAGCTTCCGACGGGTTTACCTTTACGGGTTCCGACGGAACAATCCTATTAACCTCATTCGGACACAGGATGCCACGCTCGCGTTCAGCCTCTCCCTTCGGCAGGATGAAGAAAGCGCCGTTTCAGAAACCGTCAATCAAAAGAACGTTTTCATCGTAAGCGACGGAAAACTCGAACGCGTCGCCGACGAATTCACGACGCTGTACCGAGCCGACGATATTCCGCTCGCCGTTGCCCGAATGGACTTTACCTTTCCGTTCGAGGAAAAGATTTCCCATCTCGACGAATTTCAAATCCTTTTCCCTTCGCCGGAGCTGGTCGTCGGCAATATAAATGAATCGGAACAAATACGAAT
>DAOUFC010000118.1:0-1873 GCA_034430295.1 Flexilinea sp. | reverse complement strand
CTGATCATGTTCAGCGTCGACTGGCGGCTCGGGATTTTGTTCGTGATTATGCTTATCGTCGGTACGCTGCTGATTTACCTGACAACCGGCAATCAGCAATTCATGCGGAAATACGCTCTGTCGTTAGAAAAAATGGGCGCGCAGGCGGTCGAATACGTCCGCGGAATGCCCGTCGTTAAAATTTTCGGCGGCGGCCTCGAATCGTTTGCTTCTTTTTACAACGCCATCATCGAATACGGAGATACTGCCCACGCGTATACTTTGAGCTGCAGGATGCCGTTCGTATTGTTCCAGGTTATCCTGAACATCGGCGTCGCGTTTACGATCCCGCTCGCATTCGCTAAGTTCGGGGCAGGAGCGGAAACGAGCGAAATCATCGTGAAGGTCATCTTCTACACCGTCTTTTCGGGATTGCTTTACAACTGTTTCATGAAGGTCATGTACGTCGGCATGTACAAGCTTCAGGCGGGAGACGTCATCGATAAAATCGAAAATCTTATTACCGAGATGAGCGAAGAAGAAGTCGTTTTCGGAAGCGAAACCCGATTCGATCATTACGATATCGAATTTTCCGGCGTTTCGTTCAAGTATGACGACGAATACGTTTTGAATGACCTGAGTTTCAAACTCCCGGGTAAGCGGACATACGCGCTCGTCGGAAGTTCGGGCGGCGGAAAATCGACGATTGCGAAACTGATTTCCGGCTTCTATAAACTCAACGGCGGCGAAATCCGGATCGGCGGGAAACAGCTGACAGCGTACTCGCAGGAAGCCGTTATGCAAAATATTGCTTTTGTCTTCCAGAATACGAAACTGTTCAAAACGACAATCTACGAAAATGTCCGCATCGGACGCCCGGACGCTACGAGAGAAGAAATCATGAAAGCCCTCTCATTGGCGCAGTGCGACGAAATACTGGCGAAATTCCCGGAACGGGAAAATACGCTGATCGGCAGCCAGGGCATCCATTTATCCGGCGGAGAAATTCAGCGGATCGCAATCGCGCGCGCGATCTTAAAAGACGCCAACGTCATCATCCTGGACGAAGCCTCCGCTGCGGCTGATCCTGAAAACGAATACGAGATCCAACAGGCCTTCGCGAACCTGATGAAAGGCAAAACGGTGATCATGATCGCACATCGTCTCAGCGCCATTCAGAACGTTGACGAGATTCTCGTCGTCGACGCCGGAAAAATCGTCGAACGCGGATCGCATGCCGAATTGATAAAACTCGGCGGTGAATACAAGAAATTAATCGATCTCTATTACCAGGCCAACGTCTGGGCCGTATCCTGAAAAGAAGGGAACCATAATCAATTACTTAAAAAACCGATTCCAACTCTCCGACAGCGGCGCTTCGGAAATTATCCGTGCGATTGTCAGCGGTGCGTTTCTCGCCATTTCGAATATGATCCCGATGATAATCATCATGATTTTTACCCAGGGACTGCTTGAAGGCGGCTTGCCCAGTCTGCAAACGTTCGTGATCCTGATCTGCGGCGGCGGGCTCGTCATGTTCGTCCTGTATTACGTTAACTACAATGATACCTATACGGTCGTTTATTCGGAAGCGAAAACGCTGCGCATCAACCTGGCGGAAAAGTTAAAAGAGCTCCCGCTTTCGTTCTTCTCCAAGCACGATATGTCCGACTTGGCGCAGGCGATCATGAAAGACATCACCGATATTGAACACGCCCTCAGTCACGCCATTCCCAAGTTCTACAGCAATCTCATCGCTTTCGTGCTGATCTCGATACTGCTCCTGGTCTGGAACGTGCCGCTGGGACTGAGCATTATTATTCCAACGATTCTCAGCTTCGCGTTTCTCTATCTTTCGAAATCGATCCAAATCCGCGAGACAAATAAATATTTC
>DAOUFC010000117.1:0-2842 GCA_034430295.1 Flexilinea sp. | reverse complement strand
AATTTTGAGTGGGGGAAGCTGCTGCCTTTGCGTATGCCCCGAAAAAGCAGGGGCGGATGGTATGGAGGAGGGAATTTGCGGGCCGCAAATCCTCTCTCCATACAAAACTCACTCCAAAGTCAGTGCGTTGAGGCCCCCTGCGACCGACGGTCGAATGGGAGTCGATCAATGCACTGACAGATAAGCGGATGAATTCAGTTACAATAAAATTCGTTTTGAGACATGCTCAATTTTTTAATGCGGTAATTTAATGCCGCAACCACAAATCAACGTACATCATGCCGCGAATACCGCGCAGCTCCGTCGGAACTTTCCCGTCAGGCGTCAAGCGTTTCGACAACGCTTCGATCAATCGATCCGTGTCCTGTGACGTGCACTCTGGACCGAATAACCAGCTCGCGAAACGCAGCGCGCAATCTTCAATAGCGACATCCTCGCGCGCATTTCGCGCAATTACCTGAAATTTCGGCAAGTATCCGTCGGCGACAAACAGATTGAACAAGTATACGAGATCAAAGCTGACGGCCTTTTTCTGGCTTAACCCCATATCCGCGGCGATCACATCCAGAAAGGCATCCTTCCGTTCGATCCATGATCCGATGAAAACGCCTTTCGAGGCCAATTTCAAAATTTTTAAATAATTCTCATAGTAATCGATAATCGGACAGTTTGAAACAAATACGTAGTCGTATTGTTTCGTGACCTCAAAATCCTGAAACGAAGCGTTATAAATCGGAACATCAGAATATCCGCCCTCCGAAACATACGCTTTCGCTACTTTGACCATCTCAATTGACGGATCCAGTCCTTCGGCTTTCGCGCCGGCGTCAAGGAGCATCTTCAGATATCGTCCCGCGCCGCAGCCTAAATCAATCACACTGGCCCCGGCGAGCTCAGCGGATGAATTGAAAAAAGAAAAATAGCCGTCGTTCCCCGTTCGCGCGGATAACCGGCTGAGCTCGACCGCCCGTTCGTTCCACATTCGATTCGAAGCTTCCAAATCCTGAGCCGGATTCGTCAGCTTCATTTGGCACAGATTGCGAATCTCATTCATGATCGGACGAACTCACGGTAAACGCTTCGGGGTACGTTTCCAACAAATCAGCGAATACGTCTTTCCCGACGAACATCGTATAAATCTCGGCGGCTTTCGCCTTTAAATCGATGTCGGCGAAGTTTTCCGGATGAACCAACGAGCCAATATAATACATATTCAAAATCGCCGTATCGTAATTCATTCCATATGTAAAATACGGCATGATGTAATATGCGTTATTATTCTTAAACGCCGAGAGCGAACGGTAAAATTCCGGATCAGTCTTCATATCTTCGTCTAACAGCGTTTTACCGCTCAGATCAAGAATAATCATTTCCGGATCCAGATCCAAAAGTTTTTCCTTGTCGATCATGACGCTGCGTTCGTCGGTAAGCGCATCCATGACGTTCAGCGCGTTGACCGAATTCAACAAATCAAGATGCGTCTTAGTCGAGAGGATTCCCTGCTCGCCGCGAAAACTGCATCCGCCAAGATAAGTTTCCGGACTTTCTTCAACCAATCCGGCGCGAGCCCCTAAGTCGGCCTCTGCTTCCCGGATGAAATTATTGACCGCTTCCGCTCGGTCCTCAAGTTTCAGCACTTTCCCGATAATTTCAAAGGTTTCGTACGTATCCTCGCCGAAAACCTGTCCCCTCATGCCGGCGCCGATTCCCACAATCGGGATCTGGAGCGTATCTTGAAGCTCGTCAAGCTCATCGGCATTCTTCTCGTACGCGATGAAAATAACGTCCGGATCGGCAAACTTCAGGAGCTCATAGTCCGGCTCAAATTTCGAGCCGCCCTTTCCGATCGTATCCAACTCACGCAATTCCGGATAAGCGTAGTGAATCGATTGACCGGTAACCGTATGGCCCGTTTTTTCGGTCTCTTCGATCCCGACGAGACGATCCGATCCGGCGATATACGCGTATAACTTCAATGCGCCGTGACCGATCGAAAGCGTCCGTTCCGGGACTTTCGTGAATTCGACCGTGCGCCCGGTATTATCGACAACCGTATAACTTTCCGTTTGATCCTGCGCGAAAACCGGCGCGGTCCCCATAACTACCGCGGCCAACGCGCATAAGAACACAAAACCGACAATTTTTTGAATGGACTTATTCATTCTATACTCCTTAATTCAGAATAATAATTTTTTTGTCGCCATGACTTAATACTTCAACGTCAAGATTATAAACGTCGCGGATCGATTCGCGCGTGATAACCGAGCCGCCGCCATAATCGTAGACCACCCCGTTTTTCAGCAGCAAGAACTTATCCGAATAACGCAGCGCGAGATTAATATCATGGATACTCACAATAACCGAAATCTGCTTCTCTTCGCAGTATTCCCGAACCAGCCGCATAACCGCGACCTGATTTTTAATATCCAGACTGCTCGTCGGTTCGTCCAGCAGGAGAACCTTCGGCTCCTGCGCCAACGCTCTGGCGAGGATGACTTTTTGAAATTCGCCGCCGCTCAGCGTATTCGCGTCGCGCATCGCGAACTTCTCCAGACCCAGCTTCCGGATAAGATATTCGACATGATCGTAGTCAGTCTGGACCGCGTCCTGACGGATATGCGGAAGACGTCCGATCAGGATCGTATCGTAAACCGTATTTCTGACCGGAACGTTATACTGGCTGACGTACGCGGCGCGGCGCGCCATTTCCCTGTGGCTCATACGACGGACGTCCTCTCCATCGAGATATATCGCGCCGCTCTCGGGACAAAGAATCTTGATCAGGTTCTTCAGCAGCGTCGATTTCCCCGCGCCGTTGATCCCCAGAAGCGAAACGAAACAG
>DAOUFC010000116.1:0-27687 GCA_034430295.1 Flexilinea sp. | reverse complement strand
TTTTGTCTCATGAATTTACAGAAAATAAGTTGCATAATCTATTCCTGTTTTATTGGTAGCGGCTTCAATCTTAGCTAAATTCATAGTATTTATATACTAAATTATTTGGCAGTATAGGACGAAAATTCGCGGCTTTCGCTCCCCTGGAATTTACGCAGGGAAATTTCAAAGACTAATTACCGAATCCATACGGACGCCATTCAGGTATATCTGGCCGGGGAATTGACCGGGAAACAACTTTTGTTCAAATATACGAGCGAAGCCGACCTGCTCATCGTCGCGCTGTTCAATCGAACGGCGAAACAATGGAAAGAAGCGAACCGTTCGCGCAAGGGGAACATACGGGATTACGCGAGTCTGAACGAACTCCTCGTCCTCGTCAACATGGAGAGCTATAACGCGATCCTGGTCGAAAAAGACCTGGCGCAAAAGAGCGAATGATCGAGGGAAGAAACCTCGCCAGGACGCAGCTGTTATCGCTGGAAAAAATAAACACGCCGCGGATCGGCCGGCTCAAAGAAAAAGACCCAAATAAATCATAAGCAAAACTTAATATGACATTTGTCATAAAATTCGGACGAATGTCATATATCTATCGAGGCCGGGTCTAAAATAAGGCTGTCGGACGAAACGGCTTGCCGTCGTTCGCGAAACCGTTCAAATCTGAACAGACAGAAAGAGAGACTGAATATGAACGTATTGGTGATTATCGGTTTGGCAGCCTTAGCCAGTTTCTTAGGAAACTACCGGTTTGACGAATAGTCGTGAGGCTGACCGAACGTCAGCCGCGATTCAGGAAAACGGAAACGCGTCTCATACACGAGGCGCGTTTTTTAGTCTGGTTTTTTCGCTCTCCGGATTCGCGTTTACCTGTTCCGAAGCGGAAAAAGCCGGCGATAGACGGTCCCGATCAGAAAAAACGATGTCGCGGTCAGAACGATCGACGCGCCGGAACTGATATTGAAAAAATAACTAATCATCAGGCCGACAAACCCCGAAGTCATCCCGATCAGCGCCGACAGGATCATCGTGTGCCAGAGCTTCTTCGTGAACATCAGCGCGGTCGCCGCCGGCGTAATCAACATCGCGGTTACCAACGACGCGCCGACGATATTAATCGAAATCGTAATCGTCCCGGCGATCAGAACCAAGAGCAGAGAACGCAGCAAGCGCACGTTCCAACCCATCGTTTTTCCCATAATCGGGTCGAACGTGATCACGAGGAAACGGCGATAGAAAATGACAACCGCGATAAGGACCGCGAGCCCGGCGGCGACGATAAAGCGGATATCGGCCGCCGTCACGCCTAAAACGTTCCCGAACAGAATATGGGTCAAGTCGACCGCGTATGAACGGTTCGAACTGATCATCGCCACTCCCAACGCCAACGCGGCCGAGAACAGAATCCCGATCGCAGTATCCTCACGAATCTCACTGCTCTCGGATAAAGCCGAAACGCCCAGCGCAACCGCGCAGGAAGCCGCCAGCGCGCCGACCGTCAAATTTCCGCCGAGAAGGTACGCAACCGCCACGCCGGGAAGAACCGCATGCGCCAGCGCGTCGCCTAAAAACGCCATCGAGCGAATCACGACGTAAACCCCGATCACGGAACAAACCGCGCCGACGGTCATCGCCGCCAACAGACTGCGGACGAAAAAATCAAACTGGAAAGGCGTCCGTATTAAATCGATCATAAATCCTGCCTCATAAAAAAACGGCGCGCTTGCCGTAGACTTTTTCCAGTTTTTCGCGAACAATCATCGTTTCCGCATCCCCGTATTCCATTTCGTGATCGTTCAGGAGCAGAACTTTTTCAAAATGATCGCGGACGATCCCTAAATCATGCGTAACAACGAGCGTCGTTACGCCCAGATCATGGAAATCATGCAGACATTCCAAGATCATTTCCTCGGTCGGCAAATCGACAGCATTAAACGGCTCGTCCATGAGCAGGATGCGCGGCTGCTGCGCCAGCGTCCGCGCCAGAAAGATGCGCTGCTGCTGGCCGCCGGAAAGGTCGCCGATCCGTCGGTTTGAAAACGCCGCGATCCCCATCCGCTCCATCGCTTCCGCGACGATCTCGCGATCGGCTTTTGACGGCGGGCCGAACGGCGCCATATGGTTGAAGCGCCCCATCATCACGGCGTCGAAAACGGTAATCGGATAATTCCAGTCGATCATCCCGCGCTGGGGCACGTATGAAACGCAGCCGAAATGACGGGAGAAAGCGGCAACGCCATGCAGCATAACTTTCCCGGCATACGGCGGAATTAAACCGACGACCGTTTTCAGCAGCGTCGATTTACCCGCGCCGTTCGGCCCGATAATCGCGACCAGCTCGCCGGAATAAATTGTCAAATTTAAATTTGCCAGCGTCGGCTCGCGTTCTTCGGCGTAACCCAACGACGCGTCAATCAGTTCGATCATCGGTTGCTGCATGTCCTGATTTTCCATCGGCTTCAATTATACTCTGTTCGAGGGCGATTCCAATCCGAATTTGAAAACGAGTTTCAAATTCCGACTGGAGGTTCTCCTGCCGCACCGGTTCAGGATCCGCAATCGCGCGGCATCAGCGGTGCGCCGGACTGAAATCTGACAATATCGGTCATTATTTCCGGGCTATAATAACTTTCAGGAGGCACGCGATTGAAAGAAAGCCGCCATTTTCAAATTATCTACATCCTTTTACAAAAAGGGCGCGTCACCGCGCCGGAATTAGCCGAAAAGCTCGGCGTTTCGGTCAGGACGATTTACCGGGATGTCAATGCGCTCAGCTGCGCAGGCATCCCGGTTTACGTTACGACCGGAAGAAACGGCGGCGTCCAAATCCTTGACACTTTTATTCTAAGGAAGGCGCTGTTTTCCGAAACTGAAAAACGAACGCTCATAACCGCGCTGCAAAATCTATCGGCAATAACCGGCGGGGACCAGACCGCGTTGTTGGCGAAACTTTCCGCCCTGTTCAACGCGCGGGCGGAAGATTGGCTGGAGATCGATTTTGCCCGATGGGGAAACGAATCGTCCGATAACGCCAAATTCGAGCGAATCAAAAAAGCCGCGTCCGAACGCAAAGCCCTCTCGATCGAATACGTCAGCGCTTACGGCGAAAGAAAGGCGAGAAAAATTTTCCCGCTGAAACTCTGCTATAAAGCGAAAGATTGGTACCTGAAAGCTTATTGCGCAGAAAAGAACGTTTTCCGTCTTTTTAAGTTCAATCGAATTTTGGGCGACACAGTTCTGGACGAGGAATTCGCCCCGCTTGAATATCCTGACGAAACGGACGCCGGATGCGAAAGCTGCGAGAAAATTACGCTGCGCTTCCCGAAGGAAACGGCTTACCGCGTTTACGACGAATTTACGGACGAACAGGTCCATGAAACGGAAAGCGGAGATTTGACGGTCACGGCTTTTCTGCCCGTGGACGCTTGGCTGATCGGTTATCTTCTTTCATTCGGGGGATCCGTCGACGTAATCGAACCTGAATATTTGCGCGGCGTTTTAGCGTCGGAAGCCGGGAAAATCGTCGAGAAAAATAAACCGTGACAGCTCTTGGCAAGGTTTGCGCGCTATGATTCAGACAGATTTAAGTTTCCGCAGCGCGATCAGCCCAGCTGCGGCAAAACCTGAAGGAGAGCGTAACGATGAGCAGACCAGCTACAAAACCGGATTTAATCGCCGCGGCGGCCGATCAGTTCGAAAAACTGAACCGAACGATAGACGGGATGACAGAAAAAGAATTGACGACTCCGTTCGATTTCAGCGCGGACGCAAATAAAAAGGAAGCGCACTGGCAGCGGGATAAAAACCTGCGCGACGTGTTGATCCATCTGTACGAGTGGCACCGGCTTTTACTGACCTGGGTCCAATCGAACGAGAAGGGCGAAGAGAAACCGTTCATTCCGGAACCCTATAATTGGAAAACTTACGGCGAGATGAACGTCGAATTCTGGCGGAACCATCAATCGACGCTGCTGGAAACGGCGAAGGAACTGCTGAAGGCGTCGCATCAAGCCGTTCTGGCAGCGGCGGAAAAATTCACGAACGAGGAACTGTTCTCAAAGGGCGTCTTTCCATGGGTCGGCGGGAGCCCGTTAGGATCTTATTTTGTCAGCGCCACGTCAAGCCACTACGACTGGGCGATCAAGAAGCTTAAGGCGCATAAAAAGAAGATAGCGGCGTAACGAACTTCCGTCCGGCTCGGATTCCGAAGAACCGCTCACGGCCGCGTACAGTATAATTTTGAGCATGAAATTTATTTCGGAATTCGATATCAATATTCGCGCGAAGGCCGCGCTCATCCTGGTCTCGACGCCGGAAGAAAGCCGCCTTATGAACGAAATTGAGGCTTACGCCGCAAATACGGAACGCGACTTAATCGGATGGGATATCTGCGCAGGGTTTGTCTCACTGCGTGGGAAAACCGCGCCGGCGGGCGGGCGCGACCCGCTTTCCGCGCTTGATCAGATCGAAAAAGCAACGGACGACCGCGCCGCGCTCTACGTTTTGCATGACTTCGACGCGTTCTGGGAAAATCCGACCGTCAAGCGGAAATTGCGCGTCTTGAGCCGAACGTTACGCCAGACGCGAAAATCGATCGTCCTCACGAGTGTAACCGACGAACTCCCAGTCGAATTAGCCGCCGACGCGGTTCGGATTTGTTATGAACTTCCCGACGCGTTCGAAATTAACGCCGAAATCGATCGGCTGAAACTTCAGCCCGGGAGCGCGCTGCGCCTCAGCGAAACGGGCCGAGAACGGATCGTCCGCGCCGCGCTCGGACTGACCGCCGCGCAGGCGCGTCACGTATTCGCCAAAGCGATCGCCGGATCCGGCGCATTAAGCGACTCGGATATCGCGTCGGTCAGCGAAGAAAAGAAAAAAATATTACGTGAAGTCGAAGCGCTCGAATACAGCGACGCGAACGAAACGATCCGGGATGTCGGCGGGCTTGACGTCCTGAAAGAATGGCTCAACTCGCGCGAAAAAGCTTTTGGCGCCGACGCCTCCGCTTACGGTCTTCCGACCCCGAAAGGAATCGCGCTGCTCGGAATTCCCGGAACCGGGAAATCGCTGACCGCGAAGATGATCGGGCATCATTGGCAGCTGCCGCTGATTCGGCTTGACGTCGGCGCGCTTTTCGGAAGCCTTGTCGGCGAATCGGAAAGCCGCGTCCGCCGCGCCTTGAAAATCGCCGAACGGATCGCGCCTTGCGTTCTCTGGATCGACGAATTGGAAAAAGCCCTGGCGCATGGCGGCAGCGATTCCGGTACGTCCGCACGCGTATTCGGATCAATTCTGACCTGGATGCAAGAAAAAAAGAGCGACGTTTTCGTCGTCGCGACCGCGAACGATATCGCCGCGCTCCCGCCCGAACTTCTCCGCCGCGGACGGTTCGACGAAATTTTCTTCCTCGATTTACCGACGCGAAGCGAACGGCGCGAAATCTTCGCGGTCCATCTCGAAAAACGGCGCCGCCTTCCGGAAAGCTTTGACTTGGACCGGCTCGCCGGCGCGTCAGCCGGTTTTGTCGGATCCGAACTTGAACAGGCGGTCATCGACGCGATGTATGCCGGATTCAACGACGGTCAGCGGGAATTTACGACCGACGATATTTTAGCCGCGCTGCGCCGCCAGGTTCCGCTTTCTGTCTCGCGCCGGGAAGCGATTCAACGCCTGCGCAATTGGCTTAAGGAAGGCAGGGCGCAATCGGCGTCCATTTCCGCGCCTGACGAAGATGAGGCGGCGTAACATGTCGCACTTATCCGTTCTGCGCACGCAATTCCGGGAACGAGAAACCCTGATCGAGGTTCTCTCAGAACTCGGTTATCCGATTAATCTAAGCGCGGGTCAAAAAATCAGCGCCGGCGGGCATGTCCGCCGCGTTGAATTTACGATCTCGCCGCCTTATTCCGCGCCGATCGGATTCCAGCCGGCAGCCGACGGTTACCGGATGATCGCCGATTGGTTCCTCGTCCAGTTGGAACGAAAAAAATTCACGGCGGAACTTCGCCGGCGTTACGCCTACCGCCTCGCGCTGAAGACGCTGACGGAAGACGGCTTCGCGCTCGTCGAGGAAAAATGCGACGACTCCGACCGGATTCATCTGACGTTACGGCGCGTGAGGTAATATGAGCGGTGCCGACAGCGGGGAATCGATATGCGACGCGCTGCGTCCGTTTCTTCTCGAAGCGGAAATCAGCCACCGTGTCCCAGCGGACCGGATTTACCGCGCCGCGGGAATCGGCGCACTGACGATCGCCGGTGAACGGCTCGAAGAAAACGACGCCGAAGCCGCCGCGCTGCTGATCGAGACGGTTCGCTTCGCGCCGGCGGAACCGTTCCAAGCGCGCGCATTCGCGATTTTGGAAAAAGCCGCCGCAAATGGGAATCCGGCAGCGATCGACGCTGTATACGCGTTGGCGCTGGATCATCAGTCCTCAAAAGCGCTGGACACGATCAGCGAGCGCAAAATATCCGCGCCGGATCCGGCGCGCGAAGCCGCTAAACTACTGATGATAAACGATCGTAAGCGCCTGTTAAAAAGCGACCCGATGCTGTCTGAATTAACGCGCGCCTTTCTGACCGGAAATGACGCGCTGCGCTGCGCGCTCCTGAACCGCGCCGAAAAACAGCTTTCAGGCTGGCGCGCGCTGATGGAATGGCTTATTATGCCGGACGATCCGGCCCGGCGGCGTCAGCTGGTCGCGTCGTTCGCGACGTTCGGGGCAGAAGAGAGGCGCTGTTTTTTTGCGTTGATGACCGAATATCCGGAAGCGGGAAGCCGGGTCATGGCGGACGCGTGGCTGCGTTATGACGATGACGAACTGCGCCGTCTTTGCGAAATATACGGCGCAAAGCCCTCCGATCCGGAAGACGCCGCAGTTTATTATTACCTGATCGAAGACTGGACGCGGTACCGCGAAAACGACCTCGATTACCGCGCCGTAATTCGCGCTTTCAATAAACAGGATAAAGAGCTTCAGCTGCGATTGATCGCGCTCGCGACACGAACCGGGAGCGACGAATGGCTTTCGGCGCTGATTCCGGATGATCGGTTAACCCCGCCGAAAGCCGGATTTGAAATCGTCGATTGGGCGGCACAGATCCGCACCGCAAACGAACGGAACGATGTGAAGCGGCTCTGGAGCCTGACGCAAATTGCGCCGCTCGTTCTCGTTCCCGACGCGCTCGACGCCTTAGTTGCCCACAGATTTAAGCCGGACGAAGGCGAAGAAACGGCGCTTTACCAGCGTCTCCAATCCTTTTTAGGAAAGAATCCGCCGCCTTATCCCCCGGCGCTCCATGCTTCAGCGCATCACATCGCCGGAACGCCGCTCAATTTCCAGCTCAGTGCGGACGGCCGGTTCATCGTGATGACCGGGGGCAGCGGGAAAATTGTCGTACTCAGCCGAGACGCGCTGACGACACCGATCTTGAACTTCCGTCTACCCGGTTTCTCTCCGCGCATCGCAAAAATCAGCCATGACGGGAAACAGCTCGTCAGCGTCTGGACCGATCGATCGATTCGCGTCTTTGAGCTCCGTACCGGCGGCCTGGTCCATCAGTTCGCGCTTCCCGGCGCTGAAACGGTCGATTTCTGGCTGAAACCTGACGGAAGGCGTCTGATCCGGCTTGAAAACGACGGAACGCTTCGTGAATTATCGTTTCCGACCGGCGTCGAACTTTCGCGCGAAAACGTCTCCGCCGGTCTCGTAATCGCGGGCGGCGCGTATGACGCCGGGAAAAACCGCCTGTTGGTCATCGCGGCAAACGGCACGGCAATTTTCATCGACTTGAGCCGGCGACTGCCGCTGAACCGGTTCGAAATCGCGGCGCCGGCCCGTTTCGCCGCCGATATGATTGATCGGGACCGGCTTATCTATGCGGCGGATGCGCGGCTGATTGTAACCCACTGTCCGTCCGGGAATTCGATCCTGACGAAAGAAATCGCCGTTCCCGCTTCGGCGCGGCTAAGCGCGGCCGCCTTTGTTCCCGGCTGCGGCTGCGCGCTGGCGTTCAGTACGGAAGGGACCGTTTTTGCCTGCGCGACGTCCGGCGGGGCTGATTTAGGAAAATTTGTGTTGCCGGTTCAAAGCTGCGCTTTGGCGCGGATCAGCCTCGACGGACAGTACCTCTACGTTGTTTCGAACGACGGGCGACTTTATCAATTCGCGCTGCATGATTTCCGTTATGCGCTGATCCCGATCGATCAGATCGATCCGGCTGATTTGGACGCGCCGCGGCTTTCGAGCGGATTACGCGCACTGCTGCGCGAAAGAATCGACTGGGACCGACGGTTCGAGATCGATTTGGATTTGGACTTTGAATAAGGAGCGCTTGTCTTTCTATGCCTGCGATGAAAAAGAAAAACGACCTGTTCGATTTAAACGAAATTTTCGAGCGTGTTAACGAAACTTATTTTGACGGTAAAATCGCGAAACCGCGACTAACCTGGTCAGCGCGCGTTTCGAAATCGACAATGGGGAAATACAATTACGCGACGGATACGCTGACGCTGAACCGCCTGCTGAATCGCGCCGGAACGCCCCGTTACGTTCTCGAATTCCTGATGTATCATGAACTGCTGCATAAAGCGTTGGGTTATCAAATCGTCAACCAACGCCGGCGCGTTCATACGCCCCGTTTCAGAAAACTTGAAAAAAACTTTCATCAATATCGGGAAGCCAACGACTATCTTTGCGTCTTGGCGAAGAACGAACATGAAAAATCACGTTGTAAAAAGAAAACTACGGCGACCGTCCCGCCGGCCATGCGCAGGAAATCGTTTTTTGAACGGCTGCTTAAGTTTTTTTCGCTCTGAGGGCTGATTCTCAAGAAAGTACGATAACCCGCCGAGCCGCGCTTCATAATCGTATTGCCAGACTTCGTTGTGCCCCATAGACAGAACCAACGAAGTACAAGTGATTTTTATCTCTGCAAAACGGCCATCACGGATCGATGATAAATCAAATATCTTATGCCGAACATGCTCCGAACGTCTAGCATCGATGAAAATCCGCAGCAAGCAAGGATCTTGATAGCCGGATACGATCCCCCATAAACACTTTCCAATTCCAGCCAAATCGCCTATCCGATTACAGCATTTCATTTCTGAGACTCGTTCTCATAATCGACATAGCGCTCAACTTTGACCGCCGAAGAACTGGTAACGTCAAACTCCAAGCTTAACCAGGTTATCAGCAACTCAATCGCAACTTTTATACCCGTAGTATAAGCGCCAATACAAGCTATATTTGAATTATTACTTAGAACTGCCCTTTGTGCAGAATAAACATCCGACAATAATGCCGCATATGCCCCCTTAACTTTGTTTGCCGCAATCGACATTCCGATACCTGTTCCGCACAAAAGTACGCCCCGATCCCCTTTGCCATTCGCGATAGCCTCTGCGACAGAAATAGCTGTATTCGCGTAAATCGGATCATCACTTCCGAAATCCAATACTTCATAATTTCGTTCCTCAGCGACTCTCATTAAGATTTTTTTCAAATCCGACGCATTAGGGTCACATCCAAATATAACTTTCATAACTCGTCCTCTCCAACGCTGTTCAAAACTGATTGACTTCTCAATCCAAATAAATCTGTTCAAACAAACCATGATCAATGAATTGCATCTAATCCAAAACCAATACCAACCCAATTTTTGATAATGCGACCTGTTTAACTCTTAACTGCACCGGCAGTCAACCCCTTTACCAATTGTTCCTGAAACAGAAAATAAACAATTACTACCGGTAAAATTGTCATAATCAGACCCGCGCAAATCAGCCCGTAATGCTGAACGTATTGACCGCGAAGATTGAAGCATGCAAGACTTAACGTTTGAAGTTTTGGCGTTGATACCAACACCATCGACATCAGCAAATCATTCCAGATGTTAACAAAAGCAAATGTCGCCACCGTTGCCAAGGCAGGCTTGCACAATGGGAGAACGATTTTAAAAAACGACTTGGTTTGGCTACATCCATCGATTCTGGCTGCTTCCTCAATTTCTTTCGGTATTCCTTTCATGAACGAAACAAGAATAAAGACACTGAAGGAAATCTCAGAGGCGGTATAGGCTAAAATCATCCCGCTTCGGGTGTTTACGAGACCGGCATTCCGTAAAATAATCAGTAAAGGCACAATAATCGCATGGATAGGAATCATAATTCCCAACGTATAGAAATTAATTAATCCGCGATGGGGATGAACTCTCGCCAAGACATAAGCTGCCATTGAAGAGACCAGCAAAAGAAGAATCACCGATAGAATCGTATAAAACAAGCTATTTACCAGACCAGAACCAATATGAGAGCCCTTAGCCGCTTCAATATAGTTATTCCATACCGGCTGTTTCGGTAAGCCAAAAGAATTCCCATAAATCTCCTTGTCCGTTTTTAGTGAACTAACCGCAACCCAGGCAAAGGGGATTATGCAGGAAATCGCGAATTGAATCAACACAAAATATTTCAGAATGACCCACATAAGGTCTGTTGATTTTCGGAAATAATATCGTCTTTCCATATTAATAACATCTCCTCAGTCAAAAGCATTTAGTTTGGAACGGAAATGGTTGAATACCAGCGTAAATCCGAGTGATAACAACAACATTGTGATTGCAACAGTGACCCCCAAAGCAAGCTTGTTCTCGGTAAACGCAGTTTTATACATGAAGACAGCCAGATATGCCGACTGAACCCCCGGTCCCCCTGCAGTCATTACATAAGCCTGATCAAACGCTTTCACGCTTCCCGTAAAGCACAAAATAATACACGTGAAAATCAAATCCAATTTCATCGGAATCACCATATGGAAAAAGACGCGTGCTGAATTTGCCCCATCTATTTTTGCGCTTTCAAAGATTTCTTCCGGAATTGATTGGATCCCCGCCAAAAATATCAAAATGTAATGCCCTATATATTGCCAGATCATCGGAAACATGACCGCATACAAAACCGTCCTGCCGTCTGACAGCCAATTCATGGCAAATCTTGAAAGTCCGACTGATTTCAAAAAAGCGTTCAATGGTCCAAGCTCTCCATTGAAAAAGATTAAAAACATTGTTCCGATGGCTGCTGGAGAAATAACGGTAGGCAGAAAAAAGACAGACCTGAAGAAACGGTATCCTGCTTTTGTGGTATACAACAGGTACGCAAAGATTAATCCAAGCGAAATCTGAAGCAACAATGACCACCCGATACATTCAAGAGTGTTTTTAAAGCATATCCAATACTCACGGCTGACAAACAAACGCTTAAAATTGGACATACCGGTAAAGACCGGACTCCCCAGTCCATTCCATTTTGTCAACGAATAATAAACAGACAGAAAAATCGGTGCAATAATCAAACATACATACAGAGCTAAGGAGGGGGCCAGGAAAGTGGCTGAAAAAAGGCCCTTGTGATCCTTAATCCGATTGACTTTATTGTTTATAGTAGCATCCATAGTATCACTCCGGATCATTTATGATAGAAAACCCATAGGGCGGCGAACAATGCCGCCGCCCTGATAAAGACGATCTTTTTTTACTGATCTTCTTTTGCTAGAGTGTACTGCTCTTGGCACAGCTGAACAAACTCGTCGACATCCAATGTCCCTGCGAACAACTCATCAAGTTTTTCAAGCATATAGTAAAACGGTGCGCCGGACGAAGAAGCTAACCAATGACAAGACATTTTTTCTCTCCCCTCCGCATTGTTCAGCACTTCCAGAAGAGTGGGAACTTCAGCCCGTTCCGGATCAAGTTCGACATTCTTTGCGTTAGGCGTACCGGTCCTATAGAACATCTCAGAGACCCACTCATCAGAAGTGAATAAGTCGCCCAATGCAACCAGAGCTTCCTGCTTCGCAGGATCTGCAAACGACTTCGCGTTGAAGACGATGCCGTACGTGCTATTACTGCTGACATACGTAGCCGGATCAACCGTTGCTCCCGGCATACGCGGAGCGTTAATTTGGACAGTCTTTGCTTCCGTTTCAGAGCTTAACGCCTTCAGCTGCCAAGTCATCGTATAAATCATTGCTGCTTTACCTTCATCATAAAGCGCAAAGCTTGGGCCCCAGTCTCCGTTCGCCATGGTATCGTGCGGGAAAATATTGTTATCGCGCATATCGCTGATTAACTCGATAACTTTGCGAAAATTCGGGTTATCCAACTGATAGTCGTTGGTCAACGCTGAAAAATAGTCGGCAGCGCCTTCATACTGATAAAATAATTCGCTCATGAAAAAGTGCGCAGGGTTGCCAGCCTTGCTCCCCATTGCCAGAGGAACGATTCCATTTGCATTAAAAACCTCTGCTGCCGCCAACATATCTTCATAAGTTTCAGGCAGCTTGAGCCCATACTGGTCGAAAAGCTCCTTATTGCAGAACCAAACGCCAACATAAGATTCCGTCGGGATACCATAAACCTTCCCGTTGTAACGGAACGAATCAAACATTGCTTCCGGGTAGTCAGAACGTTTTGTTTGCTTTGAAAGCGCAAAATAGTCATCAACGTCAGCCAAAACCCCGGCTTTCATGTATTCGCCAATATCGGCCATGGAGCCCCAATACATCCAGGCATCAGGCAAATTATTCGCGGCCATGTCGACTTTGATCTTAGTCAACATTTCGTCTCCCGCGATAATCTCTTCGACGAGATTAATGCTGTCCTTATACTTCTCTTTGAATTTTTCAACATACTCCGCCCCAATCGCAGTGTCGCCTGAAGCGGCCCAACCATGAGCAAAGCGAATCGATACCCGCTCATCGGAAGCCGGCTCATTTTCTGGCTTTACTGACGCGTTATTGCTGTTGGAAGTACATCCGCCAATAACAAGCATAATAAGGACCATGACAAGACTTATAATCAGCATACTCTTTTTTTTCATTTTAGTTTCCTCCTAATTTTTTGCTATGAACATCTCATACGGAACAACATGTCGCACAGAAAGTTAACTCGTCGGTCAGGGGATCAAAAGGATTCTTAACCCTTGCTTATTACGCGTCATCTCAAACCCAATTTCCCAATCCACGAGCATTAGCCTGTGAGAAATAAAACTCTTTATATCAATTTTTCCCTCCTTTACAAACTGGATCGTCTGGATCCAAGTTTCCCTATCATAAGCAATACTGCCGATGATTTTTTTACTGTGATATACGATATGCCCCATATCAATAATTGCATGTTTCCCAAAAATACCGACCTGCGTTAATTGTCCTCCTGTTCTTAAGACTTTGATTCCGTAATCTAACGCCGCTTGACTGCCCGAGCACTCTATCACAGTATCGACGCCGTTCCCATTCGTCAAATTCATTAGAATCTCGCCCAAATTCTCTCTCTGGGCATCAATAACGTAATCCGCGCCAAGCTTTTTCCCCAACTGCAGTCTCTCTGCATCCGCTGAGGTTCCGGAAACCACAACTGTGGCATCAAGGAGTTTGGCAGCCTGGCAGGCAAATAAACCCATTACACCGGGGCCTTCAATCAACACCGTATCTCCTGGGTTGATATTCGAACGATTCTGAACGCTGTTGACAGCGGCAGCTAACGGTTCTAATAAAGCGCCTTCCTCATAAGAAACCGTACCTGGCAGATGAAAGACCCAATCATCCTGATCTTTCACAACATATTTAGCAAAGCCACCGTTCATGCAGGCTACAACGCGATCGCCTACATTAAATTTGGTCACGCCTGATCCTTTTTCGACGACAATACCGCAAAATTCGTGTCCTAGCGGAACGCCAACCTCCCAGGGATACTCATCAGCAACGATATGCAGGTCCGTGCTGCATATCGCCGCCGCTTTAACCTCAATTTTGATACTCCGAACGCCACAAATTGGTTCCGGAATATCCTGATAAGCGACCTTTCCAGGACCAGAATCATATTTCACAATGGCTTTCAATTCTTTTATCCTCCTTTCTTATTGACTCAGTATCGCGTTAAAAGATTTTTCCATAATGTCCATAGCTTGCTCTGCTTCTTCCATGTTGATGATAATAGGCGGCTTTAATTTGATAACATTATCTGCAAGTTGATAAAAAAGCCCATGGTCTCGGCAGTATTCAAACAATTTACGCATAATTGCAGCGTCAAGGGGTTTTTTCGAAGTTACATCTTCAATCATCTCAACCCCGATGGCCAGACCAGGACCGCGGATATCCCCTATCTGGGAATAACGCCTTTGCATTTTCTCCAGCCGCATCGTAAAATAATCGCCGATCCTCGTACAATTCGCCAATAGATCGTCTCGTTCGATAATATCCAACGTCTTTAATACGGCAGCGTAACTAATCATATTATTCTGAAACGTATTCATATCCTCCATGAGATTGTCAAATCCGTGGAGTCGATCATGAATGATGATGCCGGCGATTGGTATCCCTGCGCCAACGCCTTTGGCAAAAACGATCATATCCGGCTCAACATCATAGTATTCTGACGCGAAATACGTCCCTGCCCTTGCGAAGGTCTGAATCTCATCGAAAATCAAAAGGATCCCAAGCTCATCGCATATCTCTCGAACCCGTTTCAAATATTTCCCAGGCAACGGGATCTGTCCACCGCCAGATTGAATCGGTTCAAGGATGACAGCTGCTACTGGACCCTGCGCCCCCATCACAATCGTTTGTACCAGAGCGTCGGCACATTCTAATCGACAGGTATCCAATTCTTTCCTAAATGGGCATCGGTAACAATAGGGACGAGGCGCACGAACAAAACATGGTTGCGTAACTGTGGCAAATCGATACATTTCCTTATTGATTGGCCCACCCAATTGCCCGCGACTCGTCAGAAATGTCGCACCCGCAGTTCCGAAGGTAGTTCCGTGGTATCCGCCATAAAGAGAAACAAAACTGCGTGATCCCGGGACGTTTTTCAACGCTATCTTCATCGCAGACTCTATCGCCGGTCCTCCGCCAACGGTAAACGAAAGACGGTTGAGATGAGGAGGAGCAATCGCAGCTAAACGATGGTAAGCGCTGTACCGCAAATCTGTCTCGTGCAACGGTGCAAGTACTGTCAGAATTTTTGCTTGTTCATAAACAACCTGCGCAATTTCCTCATTGCCAAACCCTAAAATACAGGTAAATTGTTCAGATGTAAAATCCATGTATTTACGGCCATCCTGCGCTTCCAGCCAAATACCATGGCCACTTTTCAGTGAAAAGCCGCCTTCTCGAAGAAGTGCAGGCATCAAATGCTTTTTGTATTCTTCCCTTTCTTTAGGAGTTAGGGAGTTTGCTTTTTCCAAAGTTTTATCCATCGATGAACCACCTTTCCGCATTTTCTAAATTGTATTGTTGACTTCTTTTTTCAGCTTTTTCATTGCTTGGATCCAAATTGAGACGACTTTGTCTTCAAACTGATCTTCTTCGGCACCAGAAAAACCGCCAATAGATTCCTGATACGCAATAAAGTCCTTGACTGCGTCTGAAAGATCGTATTCCCAAACAAAATCCGGAAAAAATCGTTTGAATTTTTCAACGGAAAAGTAAAGGTGATACTTAGCGAGGTCATTCAAAACGCTTTGTTTGACCTCTTCACGATCAAGGTAATTCATAAAATCGGTAGGAATATGTACAATATTGGCAGACTTTCCGACTGCTTTTGCAAAGGCTTCTATGTACTCGTCATACGTAACCTTTTCTTCATTGGCGCAGTTGAATATCTCGCCACAGGTTCGATCGTCTTCAACAATACGAGCGATCATTCGCCCCGTATTATAAGCAGCTCCTGCATCTAAAAGCGTCGTACCATCTCCCGGAGAATAAACGGGTTTCCCATCACGAATACGCTGTACCAAATACTTGCCACGGTCACGCTCAAACGCCGTCATAGCAAATTTTTTTCCCAGAGAATATCCTGGCCGGATAACTGTAACCGATGTTTCAGTTCCGGAAAAAGCCTCAAGATACATGGCTTCAATTTTGAGTTTATCCTCGGCATATTGACAATTTGGCGGATTTAGCGTATCCTCTTCTCGCATCGGAAGACGTGTTAACGGATAGCCATATACATCACCCGTGCTGATAAAAATGAGTCTTCTGCATGGATATTGCCGCAAACCATCGATCAATATTTGCGCCTGTTGCGGCTCAAAGCATGTTGAATCGATCACCGTATCGACCGAAAGATTTCGAAGCACATCGGCCATAAATTCTTTGTTGTCTCTATCGCCGATAAATACTCTGATTTTACCTTCATAGCCCATCAAGTCTGTAGCAGATCGTTTTACGACATTTACAGAATACTCCTTATCCAACAAATACTGAATCGTAGAGTCGGATATATTTCCCGGACCACCTAAGAACAAGACAGTTTTCATCTTTTTTATACTCCCTTTCACTCAAATTCCTCCCAAACGCAGAAATACACACCATCACTTTTCATATCTTTTTCAGCCGGTAAATCCTCCATTTATGCAGGTAGAATGGCGTTTGCTTCTCGATGACATATCCTCTCACATCGCAACACTCCCACGCATCATATTCACGCACATAATATTGGTAATCTCCGGTAACGGAATTACCCGGATAAATGACCTTCTCCGGCAAATCAGCGCCACAAAAAATCAAAATATCCTCGTACCCTTTGCTGATTGAAAAGTAATATCTCCCATCCGTACATAACCAAAACGGAGTCATATCCTGAAATGGGCAAGATTCAATAATCTCTCTCAGAAATCGCAGCCTTTTCGCAGATTGACCAACGATTGCGCCGCCATACGTCCAGAATAGGTCTCGATTGTTGCCATCAATCTTATACACTTCGCCATGCGTTGCATATCCGCCGGCCATCAGCGACTGCCAATGTCTAAATACAACCTCTTCAGCAGAACTGTTCCCCCACTCATATTTCACATTTCCTTCATATTGATATTCATCATTTATGATCGGCTTATTGTAGAGTTGTCGAAGATACGTTAACAAACTGTATGTATTGGGATGCTGATAGGAAACATGAGTCATCCATGGACGATCTGGATAAATAGTGCCGTTGGGATAATTATGGATTGAGCGCGGATGATGGTATGGATCATTCTCCATAAGATATTCGCCAATCATATCCCAGTTTCGAAGATCCGTTACTGAGAAGACTGCCATTTCTCCGCTCCGTTGGTCAATACGGTTACAAACGTCATACTCATTTGCCAGCGACCACCAGACGTTCGGAAATGCAGCGAAACGGTTGATAACATAACGAACCAGAAAAAGCGCCTCATCGTCGCTCATTTTATCTATATTGAAAAAACCAAAATCATAGGTATGGAATAAAATGATGTCCGCCTGCGCTCCAATCGCCAAAAGTTCTCGCAGTCTTTGCTCGTAATCTCTAAAATATTGTGGAACAAACCGACGGAAATCAAAGTTGGGGCGTTGTCCTTCAAATGGATAATATTCTGGTTCATAAGTAATCAGCACATCACCCTGATCATCATCTCCTTTAAAATATTTCGGAGTCAATAACATACGAATTTTGTTAAACCCATATTTGCGATAGGACTCCAATGTTTGCTGACGAACCCGCTCAGGCCGATAAGTCCAACCATACCCTGTCGTACCCATAACAAAGAACGGGGTTCCATCAGCGTAAGAAAAATGATATTGTTTATCGGGATATACTGGACCGTGATTGCCTTCAGCGGGCGTTACGCATAAGAAACTCCCAGATTTATTGTCAAGTTCGATATCATCAGAAATCGTATAAAAATGATATTCTCCCAGATATTCCGGCATGAACCGCACGACCCATGTACACTCGCCATCATAGAAGCCTTCCGCTTTCTTTTCTATTTCGGCGCATGAAAAAATCGCGGTTACCACCACGTCGGAAAACGGATTATCATACTTACGGGAGGATATCAGCCGGAATTCAAACATCCCCCATTGCTCAATTTGAGTGTGCATCGTCCCTCGCTTGTTCTTCCTGGAATATTTTTTTAAAAATCGCCGGCATGTCCTTCAGCGCCAAGAAGCTTTATGATATGCTCCGTCTTTTTATCAAAAAAATCTACTAAATGAGCTGAAATCTCATGGTAAGGAGGGTTCTCAAGATCACACACCTTTTCGGTCAAATATCCCCATGCATACATACTAACGCCGGAATAAAAATGAATATTGCTGATCCCCGCTTCAACAATCTTCGGATAAACTTCATCAGACAACCCCGACCCTCCATGCATCACCAATGGGACATCGGTAATTTCGGCAATCCGTCGTACCAGAGCTGTATCAATCTGGGTTTTCCCACGGTACATCCCATGGACATTTCCGAAAGAAATTGCTAACGTGTCGACATTTGTCTTACTCACAAAATCCAAAACAAGTTCAGGGTCCGTTTTATGCCCTTCTGCCACGCTGGTTGCAGTACGTAATGCAGAACCGCTTACATGCCCAAGTTCAGCTTCTACACATACATTGAAAGCATGCGCCATATGCACAATTTCACATGTATTTACGACATTTTCCGCATAGGACAGCGCTGACCCATCATACATGATTGAATTTACCCCCAAAGATATTGCCTTTGCCGTCTGCTCGTAACCGCTCCCATGTTCCAGCTGGACCGCTGTCGGCATCTTTGTCTGACATGCGATATTTAATAGCATGGGGAACAAATACTCAAGAGGAAAATGCGAAAAAACTTCCGGCGCAACGCCAAAAGCGATCGGTGCATCCAGGCGTTCAGCTGCTCGGATTGCGCCCAGTGCCATTTCCAAATTACATCCTAAAAAATGAGGGATCGCAAAATGATTCCGACGAGCAATATGCTGCATGTAAGATAATTTATGGAGCATCGTAATTACCTCCCCGCACGATTTCTCTTATTATTCGTGAACGTAAATCTTCCAATCCAGATAGTTTTCAAAAGCTTCTTTCAAAGCCGGAAGTGATGCGCTTCTGTTCAATGCGACGTGATGTTCAAAACCTCTCCGACAGATCATATCCATCAATCGCTGCAAATTTTCGACTTTCGCTACTGCAGGAGAACCTGGCGTATTCACTTTATCATCGGTAAACTCTCCTTCACCAAGATATCCTGTTATGTTCCCTTGCAGATCATTTGTCGAAACCCTGCAAAAAGTAAAATGTCCGGGAGCAACCTGGGCTTTACAAGCGCCAAAGCAGCGATCATAACCTAAAGCTTTTCCCAAAATATCTAAATTAGAGATTTCAAAGTCTTTCTTATAGAAACTCTTTGCATAATTTCCACAATGAATCAAGATACACTTATTACGATCATCGTCAAAATTATTATTCCAATCCATCAACGCAGATGGATCCTCAGAAGCATATCCTAAAGCGGCCATCGAAACGGAACCCATAATATCCGTTTCACAAGCCATCGGCATTCCTCGCTCCGTTAAAATGCTCATTGTCAAGCAAGCTGCACTACCAAAATACTTTTCAATCGTATCCCAGCATTGAATCGCGCCGCAAGTACACCGGTTCCTCTGCATGAAGCGCTCAATGACAATCGTCATCTTTGCAGATCTAACAATATTTTCCTCCGGAATACATTCCGGAACACGTCCGTAGTTTTTAATCTCCGCAATCATATTTTTGACTTCCGAAGTTAACGCCATCATCTCGGCTTCTTGAATAATCTGCATGATATCGGTGGGGACAACTGTAATTCCGTTATTTTGAAGGATTTTTTCGGATGCCCGAACCGTTTGAAAGGCTGCCGGTCTGACACCAATCTGGGCAAGTCGCATATTTTTGATTCCCTTATACACGCGGCAGACCTTACAAAATTGATTGACATCGATTTCAAATTGTGGATGATCAATATCGCATGTGTGAAGCATGGTATTGGTAAACTTAATCCCATACTGATGCAAATTAGCGCAAATTGAGATTTTTCCGCAATATGAATCTCTTCGATGGTCCAAATCGAGTTCGCTTGTACGATCATCAAAAGCATGGACCAAAATCGGAACATGCAGTCCGGAAAGCTTGATCGCTTCCACGGTACTCGTTTCATCCCCAAAATTTGGAATCGATATAATTAATCCATCGATTTTATCCTTATTGGATCGGAACAATTCCGCACAACGAATCGAGTCCTCATATGTTTCAACCAAACCCATGTCCGTATCGCCAGATTCAAGTACAACAACCTCGTATCCGCATGCGTTCAGTTTATTCAGGATTCGCCTTTTACCTTCTCGCGCAAGCTCGGGATTAAAAAACCCTCTGCTCGTTACGATAACCCCAAAAACAGTCTTACTCATTCTCCCTCCTGATTCATCATATATTTTTCCCGTAATTTAGCCAGTTCGGCAAAATCCTCTACGGTATGCTGATAGATATTTTTAAACATTGCAAAGTAATCCATATACATTTCATGTTCCCTAGATTCAGGTTCCATAAGATCAACATATTCTGCTTTTTCTTTTGCAATACGATAATCCGAATATAGTCCAATCGCTTTTGCTGCCAAAAGACAATCTCCATATGGAGCGCCAACTCGATTTTTAACCAGTACTGTGGGTTGATTAAATACGTTCGTAATAATTTTTCGCCATAGCTTGCTTTTCGCACCGCCTTCATTCAACACAATGGGGTAGTTGATTTTCGAGTAAAAATTTTTTACTAATTCGTAGGATTGATATAATGCAAATGCCACGCCCTCCATCATGGCGCGGACCATGTGCGCTTTAGTATGGTTCAGAGACATCCCAAAAACAACACCGCGGGCTTGGGGATTCCAAAGAGGGGTCCTTTCGCCCATAAGATACGGAAGGACCAGTAATCCCTCTGAGCCGGGCGCAATTGATTCCGCCTCGCGATTCAGCATTTCATAGCAATCAATACCCGTTAAAATTTCTGTTGCCTGCTCTAAGGGAGAAAAGTTTTCCTTCATGTAGCGAAGCACTTGTCCCCCGGTGGTCGTTGTTGGGATAACGACATAGGTCTTCTCGGAATTGACAGTATAGGCTATATTGATCATTGTGTTCATAAAATTTGTATTATTATGAATCACGCCAAAATTCCCACATGTACCTAAATTCATCTGAATATCGCCAATATCAACCGCGCCGCCTCCCAGCCAACCAGCATTACAATCAGCTTGACCAGAGACAACAGGCGTTCCGACAGCCAAGCCGGTTTGAGATGCGGCTTCTTTCGTTACCGTTCCAATTATTTCCTCACAACCGGAAACCTCAGGAAGGACTGCGGAATCTATTCCCAGCTGATTCAGCATTTCATCGCAAAACTGATTTTTACAAATATCATATGCAATCCCATATAACGGTCCGTCGCTGTAGCAGATATTGCTCTTTTCCGTCAACCTATATTTAATATAACTACTCGTCGTGTAAAGCTTGCCAATACTTTTATAGACTTCGGGTCGATTTTCTTTCTCCCAGAGAAGACTGACCAAAGCGGGCTGATCTTCCAATCGATTCGCCGTTATATTAAAAAGAAATTCCGATCCAAATTTTTCAGCTAACTGATCCATCTGATGAGTCGCTCTCCGGTCCATTAAGTTGTACGCATTGCAAAGCGGTTCCCCGTTGCCATCTACCATTATTGCTGACGGCATTGCGCAGGAAATCGCAATTGCGTGTATTTCGCTGGAATCGATTGCAGAAGTATGCAAACAATTACGAATGAGTTGGCAAGTCGCCTCCCAGTAATCGCATACGTTATGCTCTGACCATCCAGGCTTTTGAACCAGGATTTTATAGGGATGATATGCGTAGGCAGCGACATTCAGTTCGCCGTCCGTAATGCATGCTTTTGCTCCGCCTGTTCCAAAATCGATACCCAACAAATAGTCACCCATAATCACCCCGTTATTCTATTGTTTACAATAGTTGACGCTTGATTCGCGAACCACCAGAAGTGGTCTAAACACAATATTCTGCATAGGCGCATCCCATCCGTTTAACCGGGCGATAACTAACTCGCCGGCTTTCCGGCCAATTTCAGCTGAGGCGATGGCTACCGAACTCAGTTTTGGTTTCACAACGGTAGAGATGTCAATGTTATCCATGCCCACCAATGCAACATCTTCAGGAATACGGATCCCGAATTCATCGAAGGCACGATATAAACCAAAGCAGATATGGTCGCATGTTGTCACGATTGCAGCAGGCATATGGTTACTCTGTACCAAACGCCGGCCGACGGTGTAGCCAAAAGCCGTCGTATATCCGCCAAAGATTACATTTTCATGCCGGATCTCCAAACCCCACTTTTGCATTGCAGACTCATAACCGCTATAACGTTCCTGGCCAGTATGAGAATCCGGCGAAAGGCCTACGTAACCGATATTCGTATGCCCTTGTTTTACCAAGTGTTCTGTCGCCTGAAATAGCCCTTCTCGTGTATCGACTCCTACATAATCATATTCCGCGGCCGCACCTTCTTTGAGAATATCTAACCCAATTGAACTTATCACCTTGGGAAAGTTTATCCGGCTTAATTCAGTCATATGCCGCTCGGTAATATTGATAGAGATCATCACCAAAGCGTCAACATTATTAACCTGTATGTTTCTTAGCAAGGAAAGTTCTTCTTGCTCATCCGCATGCGTATGCTGAAGCAGAAGTGAATATCCATTCGAACTTATGACGGAATTCAACGCTTCAATAAGATCGTAATAGAAAGCGCTATCCAGATGTGGAATCGATAACAACACTTGTTTCGTATTTTTTGACTTTAACGTCCGCGCCGCGTTATTAGGTTGATATTTCATTTGCTTAACGGCTCGAAGGATTTCTTCCTTTGCTTTGTCGGAAATGACCCCATCATTCAATGCGCGAGATACTGTAGCAGCGCTATAATTCGTTTTTTTTGCAATATCATAAATTGTTGCTGGTCTAATATCGTTAGCCATTATTTATGCCATTTTCCTAAAAAATGTAATCGATAACTTTTTGTAAGCTCATTATAAAAGACACCTAATCTGCTGTCAACAGTTCTGAACTGCAATTTTTGGGAAGTGTGAATTGTGAAAGTTGCAAAAGGAAATGCGACAGTAAGTATTAACCGGGTTTGTATTTCCTTTTATATCCCTTGAGCAGAAAACCGTCGGTACCATTCTCGCCCGACGAATCGAACAACAAAACAATCCGTGATATAGTTTATATAAACCCAAATCGGGTAGAACGATTGCTGGAGTGGTTCGTATCTATTAATACAGATTCTGAGTTCCAGCGTCTGATTTAGGCAGGATTACGAAAGGAATTGCCAATGAAAAAGTTTTTATGCATCGTCCTGATTTTCGCGGTTTGTCTCTCGTTTATCGCGACGCCCGTTTTCGCCCAAATTACGTATGAAAACAAACAGCCGGCACAGCCCGAAGAACCGGCGGAAGCCGAGGATTCCGTCGATTTTGACATGCCGGTCAGCGAGGCCGAAATTGCGAACGCGCGCATGACATTTAATCTGGTCGCGAATTATATCGCCGAATTCGACGCCGCCCAACTGTACACTGATTTGAGCGAAATCGTCAATTTCAGCGATACGTTCGATTTCTGGAAAGACGACATGACCGCAGATCTGAAGAACTTAATCTTCGGCGAGCTAAAAGCCAGCCTGCCCACGTTGGACAGCAGCACCTTTTTAGAAGACGCAATTCGCGAAGGCTTGAGCAGCGAAGAGGGCAAAAGCGGTCTCGCCAGCGTAGGAATCAAACAAATCAGCGATAACGTGTTCGATTTGATGGGATTTATGACGATGACCGTCGAAGGCAACGCGTATATTTACAAGGACGCGACCGGAAAAGTCATCCAGAAGCTCAGTCTCGCCGCCGGCCCCGATCCGGATTCAGTTTATATTAACTTCGAAACGAACGCGGATCCCGACCAACCGCTCGTTATTGAAGCGATCGCTCATCTCGGCGACGACAAAATTACCGTCAGTGGAAAGAAAGACGGTTCAACGGAGTTTGAACCCCTGCTTGAGATTGACCTTACCGAAAAGAACTTGATTTCGATTATCGGACTCAAGGATGAAAAGAAGATGACGGTTCAGTTTATTCCGGAAAATTACCAAATTTCCATCACCACGCCGGGATCGAACGACGAGATCGGCGAACCCGTCGAGGAACAGGTCAACGTTCTCGAAATCAATCCGGAAAATAAATCTTTCGGGATGACCGTCAACGGCGAAGAACTCCTGACCGCTTACTTCTATCCTGAAGATAAAGAAATAACGCTCGTATCGCCGGGGCTGGTCGGCGCGGCGGCGGAACTCGGCGGCAGCGGAGGAGAATCGCTGACGTTCAAGTTTGACGACGAAGCGATGTCGTTGGATGTCGTTTCCGGCGAAAATCCGCTCGCGAAACTGGTTTTCAGCCAGGAAAATTCGGCGATCGAACTCTCGATTTCCTACGGTGAAATGGGGATGATGAGCGGGATCTCCCTGATCGTCAACGCCGCTGAAAAGAACGCCGTATTCTCTTTTATGGGGATCGAGATGTTCAATTTGACGCTGGATACCGAGGCGGAAACGGCAACGGTCGTGTCCGCCGACATGATGAGCGAGACGAAAACGACCGAGGTATTCACGCTCGAAGACGTGGCGAAAATGCTGCGAAACCAAGTCGACGCGGGAGCTGAGATCGTCGAATAAGCGCCGGGAAAAATTTACGGAAGGCGGGATCGTCAGAGTCCCGCCTTTTTTTCTACATCTCGAAAACGGATCCATCCGTCTTCGCGTAGAACAGGAGACGACCTTCTCTTTTTTAAGGATGACTGCCGAATGAATTTAATCGCCTCGCGCCTTCCGCAGCAAACAAAAAACGATTTTCGCGCCATATGGCGGATCGCGTTTCCGATCATGATCCAATCGCTGGCGTCCACGTCGGTTAATCTACTTGACGCATGGATGATCGGAGCGCTCGGCGACGCCGCGCTTACCGCCGTCAATATCAACACCCAATTCTTTTCGCGTTTTTTTCATGTTATCCTCTTCGGGTTGGGAAACGGCGGATCCATCCTGATCGCCCAGTACTGGGGCATTCAGGATCGGAAGCGTATCCATCGCATCATCGGGACGCTGTTGACGATCGGCGGGGCGCTCGGGATCGTTTTCTTCCTGATCGTAACGCTGATACCCGGCGAAATTATCCGCCTGTATACGAAAGATGAAACGGTCATTATTTTAGCCGAACGTTTCCTGCGAATCCAGGGGATAACCTTTCTTCTTTACCCGATCAGCATGGTTCTCAGCGCATCGCACCGCGCTACCGGTAATACCAGGATTCCGATGATCACAGGGACGAGCGCTTTCCTGATCAACTTCGCGCTGAATTATATTCTGATCTTTGGAAAATTCGGCGTTCCGGCGCTGGGAACGCAAGGAGCCGCGATCGGAACGCTGATTTCGCGCGTTGTTGAAATGATCCTGATGCTTTTGCTGACGTTCCGTGACGAAAACCCCTGCGCCGCGCCGATCCGCGCCTATTTCCAATATCGGAAAGCACTTGTAACAAAAGTATTAAGAAGTTCGGGACCGGTCGTCGTTAACGAGTTTTTCTGGGGACTCGGCGTCAACGTTTATTTTTCATTTTACGCGCGTATCTCGACAACCGCGGCGGCGGCCGCGGCCGCGATTTCGCCGATCGACGCCTTCTTATTTATTACGATCTGCGCGATGGGAGACGCCGGCGGCATCCTGATCGGAAACGAGCTCGGACGCGGACGCGTCGGCCGTGCGCTTCAAATCGCGCGTTTATCGCTTTGGGTTAACGGGCTTTCGGCCCTCTTTTTAGGCGGCGCGATTATCCTGATCCGAAATTGGATCCTATCCGTCTACGCGCTGACGCCCGGCGCGATCGAAGCCGCCGCCGTCATGTTGATTATCTGCGGCGCGACGCTGCCGATCCGTGCGATGAATTACACGATGATTATCGGTATTTTACGCAGCGGCGGTGATGTCGTAACCTGCATGCTGATCGATGTCTGTTCCGTCTGGCTCGTCGGACTTCCGATAACAGCTCTGCTGTCGCTTTGGCTCCGGCAACCGATTACCGTTGTTTATCTCGGCGTTTGCGCCGAATGGCTTTCTACGTTTATCCTGTCGGGGCTGCGAACGCGTTCGAGAAAATGGCTGAACGTCTTAACCCGCGAAACGTAATAAAAAAAGAAAACCGCTATCACGGCGAACAAGTTATTTCAGCGGAGGGATCCTCGAAAAGCGCGCCGGATTCATCCGTATATAAGCGCGTCCGTCGCGCGCCACGCCCGACTGCATTCGCAGCCGGATCGATCCGACGTACGCGAAACCAGATTTTTCGACAACGCGGCGCGAACGATCGTTTTCGACAAAATGATTGCAAGTCAGGAAATCCAGACCTGCCAAACGAAAACAATAATCAATAACGGCCAAAATGGCTTCGGTCGCGTAACCGTTTCCCCAAGCCTTACGAGCCAGAACGTATCCGAGCTCGCGGCCGCGATATGCTTCGAGCGCCGCCGGAATCCTGTGACGAAGCGCTTCAATTCCGATCGATCCGATCAGCCCGCCGTCGCGCAGCGTAATCGCGAATGTTTTCCGATCCGCGACAAACATCTCCAACACACTTCTTGATACTGCAATACTTTCATGCGGCTCCCATCCGGCCCATTCGCCGACGCCGGGAACCGACGCGTAAGCGAAAAGCGCCTCAAGATCGGACATCTCAAACTTGCGCAACGTTAACCGCGCCGTATTCAAAACAACGCCGCTAATATCGATATTCGCGTTCATAAGCAGACTCCGGATCCTGAAACTTACCGAAACGCTGTTCAGCTGAGAAAGATCATATTCTCGCCTTCGAAACCAACCGCCGCTTTCCACTCCGAAAAAAGCTGATAATATCCCGCCGCAATCGCCGTCGCCGGATCGAGACCTAATAAAACCGCGATATCCATGATCCGTTCGCGCGAATCGGCTTCAATCTCCAGGTATGTCCCGATCGGCGTATCGTCGAGCATCAGGAAACAATCCGCTAAAGAAAAAACGCTTCGGTATTTTTCATAGATAAACCGCGTCGTGTACCCGAGACGTTCGAAAATCAGGCGCATATTCTCGAAGTCGGCAATCTCGGTCTCGATTTCCTCCCGAAACGCGACGCCGTCCGCTTTTTTCAAACTGCGCTTATACGTCAGCGTTGCGACCGTTCCGGACAACCGCAGCCGCAGCCGCTGGAACGAAGATTGAAGCGGGTTCGTTTCTCGGTCCAGGAGCAGGTTTAACTCATGGATCTCGTCAATTCGAAGCTCAGCGCCGCAGGCTAAAATCCGATCCCGCATCGCGGCGCGGTCGCCGATCGGGAATTTCGCTTCAATTTCCTGATTTTTCGGTTGCGTCGACGTCAGCATCATGCGTATATTTTACCAAGAGCGAGGGCGGCGCAAAACGAATTTGATGATAACAAAACGATCTGGACTCCCTGTCCGTCAGCTAAGAGCCACGCAGCGATAATAAAACGCGCATTTCTTCCTCTCCGTGCTGATGCCGCCGATATGCGTCCGTATATTAAAACAGAAACTCGGCGAATACTTCTTCAAACGTTTTGACCCCCTGTTCGTCGAGATGAAATTTATACGAATTTTCATCGAATTTGGCTCCGCTTAACCCTTTATAAGCCGAATCGGGACAATCGTATCCCACGCTTCGAGCAAGCGCAACCGCAAACTCGGCGTACGCCTCCGCGACTGCTGTCACGACATTCCCATCCGTTACGACA
>DAOUFC010000115.1:0-6899 GCA_034430295.1 Flexilinea sp. | reverse complement strand
TTCCTGAGAATATTGCCAAAGTATTTTTTCTAATTCAGAGTGGGGGGGGCTGTTGCCTTTGCGTATGACCTGAAAAAGCAGGGGCAGATGGTACGAAAGGGGGATTTGCCGACCGCAAATCCCCCCAAATAAAACTTACTTAAACTCAGTACATTGGCCTCCTGCGACCAACGGTCGAATGGGGGTCTATCAATGCACCGACAAATAAGCAGATGAATTCAGTTGCAATAAAATTCGTTTTGAGGCATGATCTTCGATACCTGAGGAGTTTCTTCGGCCTATTTCTTCAATTGGTAAGTAACAACCGAGTTTATCATATTGACCTCAAGGAGATATTGCTGTTTTAGCTGAAAAGAAACATATTCATTCAGCGTCGTCGGTTCAAAGCTGTAAGTTTTATTTGAATCGGAAGAAAATTCCACCAGATAATGAACCGTTCTATCGCCTTCGCGCTGCCCCCGACGAAGCGTCGGTTCAGCGTAATACGGTTCGTCATCGGTTCCGCTCGCGTTCGCCCGGTCAACGACATCCCAATCTTTATATGTATAATCGCAATAATCGTCGTAAACGCGATATTCACAATCCTGAACCTGCTCAGAATAGCCGTTCCCGCGGTCAACATAATATGGCGTACCGCAGACTTCCTCCGCTCCGGCAATATAAGAACTGCTGGTATGGCGTACGCTGCTGCTGCAGCGTACAATCGAACCGCGCGACGGAACCTGATCCCGCCAAGCGCTGTCTGTCTTGGTTACGATCTCTTCGATCGCAACCGACGTCGACCAGTTTTTTCCGATGACCGTACCGATTTTTTCTTCCGTCCTGGATAAAAGCCAAATCAATCCAAGCAGCAGCGCAGCGATAACGACAAGCGCAATCAAGCAACCGCTCCGTTTTTTTGATTTTACCGGTTGGGGAGCCGATTCGATTTTTTCGCTCGAATTCAACGGGGAGCCGCAACTCTTACACTCTAGCGCGTTAGCGGGGTTTTCAGCGCCGCAGGCGCCGCAGTTCACCGTCCCGACCGTCGGTTCGGAAGATCCGCTAAAGACTGCGCCGGATTTCCGCGCCTCACCCTCGTTTAAATCCGCGCCGCAAAGCTGACAGTTTTTCGCCGTCGCCGGGTTTCGATTCCCGCAGTACGCGCAGTAAATATCCGGTCCCGCAGCGGCCTCTTCCAATTTCTTTTCATCGGTAATCAGCTCTTCCTGAATCGGCTTCTCAAACTTCACATCCTTTGGTTGAGCCGCGCCGCAGGACGAACAGTAACGAACCGAACCGCGATTTTTCGTTTGACAGTTCGGGCAGGACCATACCATTTCGATATAACCGGTAGTTTTTTGAGTCATTTTTTTCTCCCATAATCCGCTTTACAAAGTTCAGGTTCAAGAATGAATTCATTATATAATAACATTCGCGAGCAGGGAGAGGGATAAATCATGGCAATGCTTTCGAAGGAAGACTATATCCGGAAAAAAGACGGACTCAATTTTCATAATTACCGCTACCATACGCTTGAGCAGCCGCTCATCACCGACGCCGAATTCGACTGCCTCCTGGCGGAACTGCGCGAAATAGAAGCCGACCATCCCGATTGGGTCGCACCGGATTCGCCTACTCAGCGCGTAGGATCCGCTCTGTCCGATAAATTCGCCCGCGTCGTCCATCCGCGCCCCGTTCTCAGCTTAGCCAACGCTTTCGACGCTGGAGACGTCCGCGCCTGGTTCGATCGAATCAAGAAAATCGATCCGAATATCGATCGGAACGGCTTCGTCATGGAAGCGAAGATTGACGGACTGACGGTCGTACTGACATACGAAAACGGGAATTTGACCCGCGGCGTAACGCGCGGGAACGGCCTCGTCGGAGAAGATATTACCGCCAATATCCGAACGATCCGATCCGTTCCGCTTAAGATTCCGCTCGATAACGCCGACAGCGAAATTCCGCAAACGCTCGTCGTTCGCGGCGAAGTTTTTATCGAAAACGACGATTTCGAAGAACTCAACGAAACGTTAATTCGGAACGGCGAAAAAACTTACCTGAATCCGCGGAATACGGCCTCGGGTTCGCTCCGTCAGCTTAATCCGGCGGTTACCGCTTCGCGGCCGCTAAAAATCCTGATTTATCAGATTCTCGACGCGTCGGACGAAAACGCGATCCCGCAGAGCCAGGACGAACGCAGCCGATATTTGGCGCAGCTCGGATTTCCGACGCTGAAAGAAAGTCAATTTTGCGCGACGATCGACGACGTTATCGCGAATATTTCCGATTGGGAAAAAATTCGCGAAACGCTCCGCTTCGATATTGACGGCGTCGTCATCAAAGTTAACGACCTTTCAAAAGCTCAGGCGCTCGGTTTCGTCGGGAAAGATCCGCGCGGCGCGATCGCGCTGAAATTTCCGGCGCGCGAAACGATTACGAAACTGATTGATATCGGGATTAACGTCGGAAGGACCGGCGTCCTGACCCCGTACGCGATCATGGAAGCGGTCGAAGTCGGCGGCGTCGTCGTTCGGCAGGCGACGCTTCATAATTTCGATTTTATCCGCGACCGCGATATCCGTATCGGAGACGATATCCTGATCAAGCGCGCCGGGGATGTCATCCCCTACGTCGTCGCGTCGATCGGCGATAAGCGCGACGGGAGCCAAACACCTTACGATCCGCCAGCCTGTTGCCCGTCCTGCGGCGAACCGGTCGAAGCGATCCCGGGAGAAGTCGCCGTGTATTGTATTAATAGCCGCTGCCCGGCTCAGCTCGTCCGCAACGTCGAACACTTCGCGTCGCGCGGCGCAATGGAAATCGAAGGGCTCGGGATCAAAATCGTTGAGCAGCTGTGCTCATCGGGGTTGGTTGCGGATTACGCCGATTTATATCAGCTCACCGCGAACCGATTACTTGAACTGCCGGGGTTCGCGGAGAAAAAGGCCGAAAACCTGATCGCGTCGATCATGGCGACAAAAACGCGCCCGTTATCACGGCTGATCAACGCGCTCGGAATCCGCAACGTCGGAGAAATCAACGCCGTTTCGTTAGCGGCCCGGTTCGGGTCGCTCAAAAATCTGAGCGCAGCGACCCAAGACGAATTGACCGAAATAGACGGCGTCGGGTCGACGATGGCGGAGGCGATCGTCGACTGGTTCGCGAACGAACGGAACCGGCGGATTCTTGAAAAACTGATCGTCTCAGGCGTAAACCCGACCCAGGAGATCCAAACTTTAGAACCGTTATCGTCAGATCTGCCGCTTGCCGGAAAGACAGTCGTCGTGACCGGAACGTTACAGAATTTCAGCCGGGAAGAAATCAAAGCGCTTATTCGACGCAACGGCGGAAAAACATCCGAATCAGTCAGCGCGAAAACCGCTTTTGTCATCGCCGGAGACAAAGCCGGATCGAAACGCGATAAAGCGGCGAAATTAGCGATTCCGATTTTAAGCGAAAGCGATTTCTTAAACGATTATCCCGACCTGAGGCGCTGAGATCGAATACCCGGCGCTAACGCTTTTTCCGGTTCCGATCAGCGTTTTCAAGATTTTTCAGCCATCGCGGCAGCTTTCGCCGCAGGATCGGCGAAGAAGCGTATTTCTGCTTGAATTCAGCCGGCGTTATGCCAAAGTCGGCGTCATCGGGGATCGCGGCGTCATTCCCGATCAGGACCGTACGCTGTCGGGAAGTTTCGCGCCCTTGGTTCCATGGGCACACGTCGGTGCAAATATCGCAGCCGAAGACATGCGCGCCGGTCATACGCGCCGATTCCGGATCCAGCTCGCTCTTCCGTTCAATCGTCAGATACGAAATACAGCGCTGTGCGTCAATCGTTCGTTTCTCTCCGTCGATACAGCCGGTCGGACAGGCGTCGACGCAGCGGCGGCACGATCCGCAGCGGTCGGGAAGCGCCGACGCGGGAAACGCGAACGGAAGATCGGTCAAAACGACCGCTAAAATCATTTTCGATCCGAACTTCGGATGAATCAGCATCGAACTCCGCCCGATCCAGCCTAGACCCGCACGGACGGCAAACGCGCGTTCCAGGACCGGCGCGGCATCAACGCAGATTTTATAAGATACCTGACAGGCGAAACGATTCTGAAAGCCGTCGATAAGTGTTTCGACTGCCGCTGGAATCGTTTCGTGATAATCGACGCAGCGCGCAAAATCGGCCACGACATAGCGCACATGCCGCGGAAAAGACGGAATAGGGGTCGCCAAAACGATCGCGCTTTTCCCTCCCGGGAATAAAACGCGCGGATCGAAACGTTTCTCGAGTGCGTCCGGTCGGGCCAAGTACGCCATCTCGCCATGAGCGTTTGAATTCAGCCATTCCAAATAGATCTTTTTTTCCGTTTCAAACGGCTCGATCGAAGCAAAACCGCATAAGCAAAATCCGAGGCGTTCCGCCTCGGATTCAAGCCATTGCTTTTGTTCGTTGGAAGTCATGCGCGACTTTATGGGCCAGTTTTACTTTACCAGAACGGCGGAGAAGATATTATCCAAAATGACCGCCCCGTCATTATCAATCAGCTCGAAATAAGCGTTATAGATTCCCGGCGAGTCGCGGCCGTCAAAATGAACCTCGACAGTAACGCTTTCGCCTTTCGGAACGGCCGGAAGCATAATCACCTTGCCCTCGATCGGAACGACCCCCTTATAATAACGAAGATAAAATTCGTTCGTCCAATCCAACGGCCCGACATTCTTAAACGTCCAGCTCATCTTCCAATCTTCATACATGCGTACCTGCATGTAATTCTTGCCCTGATGCGTCATCTTCGCCATATAGGAGTAGACGGTCGGCGTCGGTTTCCAGATACCTGGTCCGTAACCGGTAATACCCGGGCTGGAGGGCGTCAGCGCCGCCTGCGTCGCCTGCAGCGCAACTTGATTATAGATCGAGGAGTAAACCTCGGCGATGACCGTCGCCGCGACTTCAGTTCGGAGCGCGTCAAATTCAGCCGGGGACAACTGAGCCGTAAATTGCGTAAATCCGATCAGGCTCAGCGTTAAAACGATGGTTAACAACAACAATATTTTTTTCATAGGATCATCCTATTCGACTTTAATTGTGATGTCAACCGGGCAAAAGTTGTTGTCAGCCTCGTCGGAGATGACCCAAGCCATCTTATATTCGCCCGCGGCGGAAGGCGCGACAATATCGATGACAAATTGCGCGGTTGCCTGCGGCGCAGCCGCTACCGGGAGCTTATAACGCGTATTTCCGGCCTTCGCGAAATTCGTTCCTGAATAGAAACGGATCGAATAATCGGTCGTCCATGTTGTCGACCCCGTATTGGTAATATACCAGATCAGGTCGGCTGATTGTCCCGCTTTAAAAACTGTTCCGTCTTTAATACTCTGATCCGAGTAAACGCATTGATTTCCGGTCGTTCCCAGCGTCGCCGTGGGGAGCGCGGCCGGAATCGTCGGAAGCGCCTCGCCGACCTGCGGAATCGTTCCGACAGCCGCGGAAGGGTCGCCGCCAGTTGAAATCGTCGGGATCTCGATCACAGCCGGCGTATCGGTATAGAAAACCGGCGTATACGTCGGCTCCGGCGTATACGTCGGGAAAGCCAGCGCGGTTTCGGTGATCTGCGCGGCGATCGTCGCGGCCGCGTTCGTCGCCAGTTGGTTCAAATCGACGGTCGGTTCCGGCGTCGCCGTCGGACCGCAACCGGTCAAGGCAAGGATCATGATTCCGATCAAAACAAAATAGGGTGCAATTCGCTTATGCATGAACTCCTCCAAATCTCGGTTAATCAATTAAATATTGTACCAAAAAATCAGCGGACCGTTTTGATCCGTCAAAACAATGATCCTCGCCGACAATGAACTCGTCATTAAGAAGCTTGACGCGGACGGTTACAGGATACGCTGCGCCTCGATATAGAATCGTTTTTCGAAAGCTTCGCCCATCGAGAACGTCTTCCGCGGCAACGCGCCGTCCTGAATAATCCCTTCAAAGAAACCGTTCTTACGAACCGGCGGCAGATAAATCCCGGCGTTTCCGGCTTCCTTCGATAAATCGCGCAGCTCTTCCGTGCCGTGCAAATAATCGACTTCCTTAAAAGCGCCGTCTTTTTTGAGCTGATCCAGGAACTGCTGGACCGATCCGACGCAGAGCGCCGACCGCGGCGCCAAAAAGGTTACTTTCTCAAAGGAACCGTTTTCCATCAGCCCGAACGATTGGGCGCCGTCCTTCGTCGCGTCAACCGCTTCAAAGAGAGCCTCCGCGCCGGCGAACGATTCGAACGTAACTTCGCTCGCGAATTCTTCCTCTAACGCCGAACGCAGCGATCCCTTCAGGCCGAGAACGATACGATGAATCGGTTCGAATACCTGCGCCGCGTCATGAAGGTTTTCCAACTCGACCATCGCGTAACGCGCCGGATGATCCGGGCCCCAAACCTTCTTATTCTTTTCCCAGATCTCCTTGGCGGTCGCTAACGAATGATTTCCGTCGCCGATCGCGAAAAGGATTCGGTTCCGATCCGTCAGCGGGCCGTATTTCTTCGTCAGCGCGGCGTCCGATTGGAGCGTCTCAATCGCGCGGAAAATCTGCGCCTCGACTTTTTCGTCCGCGAGAGAATAACCGCGGATATGGCCGCTGCCCATCATCAGGTCGAAATCGTAAAGAACCGGCAGCGTATCCTTGATCGCGACAAGCGGCTCGATCAGGATTTTCTCAACGTCGTCGACGAGAACCAGAATATGCGGAAGTTCAAGCGGCGCGCCCTCACGAATCTTCATCCGCGGCGGAATCCGTTCCGCGACCGTCCCCTCCGTCGCGCGGATCCAGCTCGTCGACGTCCGCGTATAATCGTACGCGTCCAAATCGATCGCCGCCATCAGGCCGTAACGCGTCGCGTTAGCGATCCGGCGTTCAACTAAAATCATGCCGT
>DAOUFC010000114.1:0-1725 GCA_034430295.1 Flexilinea sp. | reverse complement strand
CGTTTCGATTCCGACGGCGCGCGCGTCGTCGAGGAGCGCACGGACGCGCTCGGGCGCCGGTTCGGCGTAAAAGATCGTTTCGAGAAGCGCGTTCTGACGCAGGGCTTCTTCGACGAGGCGGACGCCTTCAATCATGAATTTTCCTTCTTCGTCGCGCGCTTTTTTCTGCGCCCTCAGCCGGCGGACGCGCTGGATTTTCGGATTTTGGATCGAGGTCAAGATCGTGGTCATGCGGTTTTCCTTCTTAATGGGCGCGGGTTGCAAACGGGGTTACGCCCTGTAAAAAAGTATATACTGCATTCCAGTATTTGGCACTTTTTCGTTCCAGTATTTGGCGCCTTTTTATTCCAGTGTTTGGCTGGACTGTAACAGGGTTGCGCGGATCGCCCCTGCCGCATGAATCCGGACAACCTCATGAGGATCTTCGTTCGCAAGCAGTTCGAGCTTCGGAAGATACGGCTTGACGTAGTTTGGCTTCCTTTTTCCGATGACCCGGAAAATTTCCGGCGCTTCGATCCGAACCCTGTCGGAAGCGTCCTCAAGCAAAGCGAGAAAAATCCCCATTTCATTTTCGAATCGGTGAGGAGCGTTGACCGCGATATTTTCGCAGGCCCAGATAAAATTCATTCTGACAGTCGGGACTGGGTCCCGCGCTAAAGCGAACAGGTCGTTCAAATAAGGCACTATGAGTTTATCGTCCGCGCGTCCGATCCGTCCTAAGGCTCCCACGGCACGTTCCCGAATTTTCGGGTTCTCGTTTTTTAAATGGTTCGCTAAAATGCTTAGAAACGGCTCCGCTTTTTTCGGATATTTCAGACCCATTTCTCCAAGGAGCCAGATGGATTTTTCTTTGATTTTGTCCGAAGGATGCGTCAGGCAATTTCCGATAAAAGGAATCGCCTCCTCCCAACGATTTTTTTCTTTCATTAAAGTGACCAACCGATGGTAAATTTCGTCTGCCGTTACGTTTTTCGGGTTCATTCGGCTCGCTCCCTTTTCCGGCGCAGAATTTCGATAAATTGATTCACACTTTCGATTTCCGCGTGTACGATCCGTTCGCTGTGCCGCAGGATACAACCGACATGTTCCGGCGTTGTCCATGCCTGTATTTCAGCCTGCCGTGAGGATAACCCTTCCCGGATTTTATTTAGGTGCGTTAATCGGCGCTCGAAGATTTCAAGTATTTTCCCGTCTTCAAACATATCCATGAAAAAAGCCGCGATCATAAACGCGGTCAGATCGTAATCAAAATTTTCGATAAAAAATCTAAGCGTGCTTTTCAATTCGCGAAGTCCGGTATCCGTAATCGTATAGACCGTTTTCTCCGGCATCTTACCGTCTTTTTGAGTTTTTCCGTTGATACAGGCTTTCTTTTGTAACGATTTAATCGTCGCGTAAACGGTTGAATCGGCGACGGGATACCAATGTTTTACGTTCATAAATTGCAGGCTTTTGATCAGTTCATAAGCGTTGACGGGTTTTTCGGCGATCAGCCCTAAGATAATGACAGCGGGTTTAGGCAGCATGGGAACCTCCTGCGCGTAGTTTTACGAGCTTTGCTATAAATTTGTAGTAGTATTGAATTATACTGCTGTCCTGTTATGTCGATTATGCATACGGATTGAAGATAAGAGGCGATATTTGTATGCCGCAGATGAACAAAGGCGGAAAATTTATTTTCGGGATCTCCCTGATCCGTTCCAACGGGGCTGTTTTACTTCCTAC
>DAOUFC010000113.1:0-1871 GCA_034430295.1 Flexilinea sp. | reverse complement strand
GCCGTAAATTTCCCGTAAATATCCGAAGTGAAAACAAACGTCGCCTCATTAACCGAATATCTGACGTCCTCGCCTTGAAGGACCTCCGGATCGTTTCCGCAGCCGCCGCCCGCGACGAGCGCCCCGTTGGCTATTCGGATTTCAGCGACGCACGACGGCGAAGATTCAAGGTATGCGGGTCCGACAAGTTCATGGATATAGTCGGCGCGATTCCGCAGCGTGAAACGGATTTCATCTTCGCTGATTTCCGCTTCGGGGACTTCGAATCCGAGCGAATTGACGGTATGCGTGCCGCCGTCGGGATAATACGCTTCGGGGTCCAGCTCCGCGATCATTTCCGCGAAGCCGTCGTCGGCATGAAAAGCGTATCTTCCGTAGAAATTGTAGCGCGGCATGACCCAAAGCGTTTCTCCGGCCCCGTCCGTCAGTTCGTAGCCCGTCTCCGGAACATACAGCGTCAGCGTATCCGCCTTTCCCGCGACCGCTTCCCGCGTTACCGCCGAAAAGCTGTCGATAACGTTTCCCTCGGTGTCGTAAACGTCAAACCGGATCGTCCATCGCCCAGTTTCGTCGGGCGTAATTTCCGCCAGGCGCAGCTCGGCGGCCGACGCCGAACCGACCGTCGCGAATAGTAAAATTATTATCAGAAAAAGATAGATTTTCTTTAAAATCATTTTCAATCAGAGCCTCATTAAAACAGATGACAATACTGAGCCATCTTCCAAGAACGGTAATAAGTTCCGCCGGGTATATACGTTACCGCCTTTTCCGACGTATCCGCGAACGGAGTACATTCGCTGCAGCTGCCGTTGATACATGACTTGTGAACCCATCCGGCCGGTGCGCTCGGCTTGAATGTGACCTTGTATTCTCCGTCCTCGACGCCATAGCAGATAGTTCCTGCTAATGACTGTCCGCCGGTTCCGGTTCCTGTAACTGAAAAACAGGGTAAACCGCGAGCAATAATTTCATCGGTCGCTACCAGGACAGGAGCGACAAACTCATAGCAGCCCTCGCCGCAGCTTCGCAAAGTAATTTCCTCCCGAAAAATCTCCTGAGCCGAAACGCTTACAGCGGTTACCGCAAATAAAACACAGCTAACAAAGCAAATAATTTTTTCATGAGATTCACCTTCCTTACACAGTACGAACCGAATTGTCCGTATATGATGATTATACATAAAATTACATGCGCTAAACAGGTTTAAATATTAAATTTAGCATAAAACTCATCCGCGAGGATTTATTCCGATTCGGTTAATTTAATTCGGTTCTTACGGCCGCGCTCAAATCTCGCGGCGGATAATCCGCGTCAGCCGGTCGGCGTCCAGCCCGACTAAACGATAATACGGCGCGCTTAGCTGCTTCGCCAGGGTATTCGCCAATCCTTCGTCAAACGCGTTGGGATCCATGTCGATTACGATCGAGCGGAATTTTTCGTTCGCGATCGACTCGGCGATCGCCTTGCTCTCGGCGAGCGGGTCGCCTTTCCCGATCGAAACGTTGCCTTCGCCGTCGGTCAGAACGATGAGAAGCGAGTTCGAATCGGGATTGAGGCGGCGATCGCGCGTCAATACTTCATGCGCTTTCAGCAGTCCGGCCGAAAGCGGCGTTTTCCCGCCGACACGGACTTTCCGAAACGTCCGCTCCGCCAGCATAACCGACCCGGTCGGCGGCAGCGCGACGCGCGCGCGGTCCTTCTGAAACGTATCAACGCCACGCGGTCGCGATGCTGATAAGCGTCGGTCAGGAGCGAGAGAATCGCGCCGCGCGTTGCCCTGACCCGCTGCTGAACGGCCATCGACCAGGACAGATCGACGAGGAAGACGAGAAGCGACGACGATTTCTGATAACGGACCTTACGCATCAGGT
>DAOUFC010000112.1:0-11293 GCA_034430295.1 Flexilinea sp. | reverse complement strand
TAAGTGGTTCGTTATTTGCGGAAGATTATTGCGCATAATGTCACGAAAGGTCATTCAGCAGGCTTTAAAAATCTACATAAATAGGTGAGGCTAGAAAATCCGCATGTTCAAGTTCTAACCCTTTTGTCAGCGCCGACTCAGTTGCAAAAACCAGTTCGGTTATTCTTCTTTTCTGTAATAGTCGAACTCTTAAGGGTTTTCCATAATTTTTCGTTATCGGACCAGAACTCAGTGTAACTACTTTATTATATACATAACATGCTCAAATAATTTGCGTGAATTTCCTTCATATTTGAAAATATTCCATGACATCAAAAAGAGGAACTCGGATTTTAACCGCTTAATCAAATCATCATGCCGACGATAAAGCCGTTATCGTGCTAATAAATGATAAGGGCTTCTCTAATTCATTTCAAAAAACGATTAGCAGTCAATACCGCCGTCAACGCGCAGCATCTGCCTTGTAATAAACGATGAATCGTCGGTCGCCAAGAAGAGAACGACCGTCGCTATTTCACGACCTGTACCGATCCGCTGAAGCGGGCTAAGAAGAGCCATCGGTTTTACCGCGTTTGGTCCGCCGACGCTGTTGAGCATTGCGGTATGGATCGCGCCGGGAAGGATCGCGTTAACGCGGATTTCCGGTCCGAGCTCGCGAGCCATCGCCGCGGTTAATCCATTTACCGCGTGTTTCATCGTGCAATAGGCGACAGTTCCCCATCGCGCGCTTGTTCCGGCGACGGAACCGTTATTGATAATTGCCTCTTTGCCTTTCTTTTTCATGACGGGCGCGCATTTTTGCACCAGGAAAAGATACGAGGAAACGTCGATTTTGAACGTGTCTTCCCATTCTTCTACGGAAATATCATCGGTTCGTGACAGGCTTAACTTACCTGCATTATTAAAAAGGATATCGATCGTACCGGATGCTTTGATCGTTGCGTCGAAAATTTTATCGACGTTCGAAAGGTTGATCAGATCAGCGATAACGGCGATCGCTTCGCCGCCCTTTGCTTAATCTTTTCAACGACCTCTTTCGCACGTTCTTCATGCCGTCCAACGACAACGACTTTCGCGCCTTCTTCGGCAAATAAATAAGCATTATCGCGGCCCATTCCAGATGTCGCGCCTGTGATAATAGCTACATTCCCTTCTAATCGTTTCATAACGAATCTTATTTCAGGTATGGAATCCTTCTGACATGGTAAATATACCGTAATATGTCATACATCTGCCAGATCAAAAATCGCGTAATCGTAAAATATCAAGATATAATTCAAATAAATATTATACCTTTGGGGCAGGGTGAGGCGCGAGCCAATTCCCGATCGGTGGTCAAAATCCACGAGCGCATAGCGCTGATCCGGTGAAATTCCGGAATCGACGGTAAAGTCCGGATGAAAAAAGGTTAGCGAAGATTCGCCGCGAAACCAATTCATGAAATCAAAGCCCTGAAGATAACGGGGCTTTCTTTTTTATGGTGAACGAACGGGTCGAATCTAAACTTTCCTCAAGTTCTAAATCGATGTTACCGCGTTTTATCCCGCCGTTTTCGATCTTGGTCGGATTGGGAATCTGGGAATTTGCCGTTCGTGCCAGCTTTTTTCCGGCGTTTATTCTTCCCCCGCCGTCAATGATCTTTGATCGCTTTCTTGTTTCGTTACGATCTGGGACATTGTTATATCATACGGGGATCACGCTGATTGAGATAGCGTTCGGACTGACGATCGGGATCCTTTCCGGAATTCTGACCGGCTTCTTTTTAGGGAAGCATCCGGCGATCGAGCAGGTTCTCTTTCCGTATATTGTTGCGACACAATCGATCCCGTTAGCGGCAATTGCGCCTCTATTCATTATATGGCTCGGATCCGGGTTAGCGCCGAAAATTTTAATCTGTTCGCTTGTCGTTTATTTTCCAATCCAGATCAGCGTATTGTCAGGACTGCGTGATATTCCGCGCAACTATCGGGACGTCCTAAAATCGCTGAAAGTCGGGCGCGGCGCAACGTTGATTTATTTGGAGATCCCGGCGCTGCTGCCGGCATTTTTCAGTGGATTACGGATCAGCGCTACGTTAAGCGTTTTGGGCGCGGTCGTCGGCGAGCTTTCGGGCGCAAACGCCGGCCTCGGTTACCTGATTAATACGGCTCGAGGGCAATATGATACGGCAATGGTGTTCGTTTCGGTTTTGATGTTAATGTGTCTGGCGATCTTTCTGTATGGATTAATCGTCCGGATCGAAAAACGCGCGCTGCGATGGCAGGCGGTTAAGTAATATGATAGTTTGGAGGCTCAGTTAATTTATGAAGAAAACGTTCGTCCTGTTTTTGGCGATAATGATCGTGCTCTTTATGTCCGGAACCGTGTTCTCTGCCTCGGAAAAGATTTCGCTTCCGGTCGGCTTCGTTCCGAATGTTCAGTTTGCGCCGCTTTACGTCGCGCTCGAAAAAGGTTTTTTTGCGGATGAAGATTTGGACGTAACGCTGGATCATAATATGGAAATCGACACAGTCGCGTTGGTAGGCGCCGGTCGGCTTCCGTTCGGAATCTGTTCCGGCGAGCAGGTTCTCCTCGGCCGAAATCAGGGATTACCGATCACGTATATCGCCGAATGGTACCAACAATATCCGGTTGGAATTGTCTCGTTAAAAGAAAAGAATCTGGAAACGATTGAATCGCTGCGCGGAAAACGGATCGGGATTCCGCTCCTATCCGGCGCAAGTTATATTGGCTTGGAAGCGCTCCTTCAGGAAGCGGGAATGACAGATCAGGATTTAATTCTCGAAGCGGTCGGATATGCTCAGGTCGAGCTGTTGACGACGGGAAAGCTGGACGCGGGAGTTATTTATACGACAAACGAACCGATTCAGCTTCAGGAACTTGGCTATGAAACGAACCTGATCCGCGTCTCCGATACGATGGCGATGGTTTCGAACGGCCTCGTAACAAACGAAAAAACAATCGCGGAAAATCCGGAACTGGTTGAACGGATGACGCGCGCCTTTGTTCGCGGACTTCAGTATACGATGGCGCATCCGGACGAAGCGTATGAAATATGCCTGAAAGTTGTTGATAATTTGAAAGATGTCGAGAACCAAAATCTGCAAAAGCGCGTTCTCGAAGAAACGATTTCTTTATATACGCCTGAAGATGGACGTCCGTTAGGAACGTCCGATGCCGCCTCATGGCAGACGATGGCGGAAGTTATGCGCAAGATGGGTTACCTGGAAGTCAATATCGACGTCAACGACGTTTTCACTAACGATTTTATCCCCGATTTACGGACGGAGCCATAAAATGAGCCGGACAACCGTCCGCGTTGAAAATCTATCCGTCCGATTCGAGGGAAAGCTTGCCGCATTTACCGCTATTTCTGACGTTAATTTAACGCTATTTCCCTCAGAATTCGTCTGCGTTCTGGGAACGTCCGGCGCGGGGAAAAGCACATTGCTGCGCGTCTTAGCAGGGGTTCTCGAGCCAACGCAGGGTGCGATAATGGTTCAAACAGATGACGGGGCGGCACGCATTTGGAAAAGTTCGGATCAGGAACCGACACGTGCGCTTGTTTTTCAGAACTCGAACCTTCTGCCTTGGATGAGCGTTTTGGATAACGTGACGCTGCCGCTGCGGGTTGAAGGTGTTCCGGTCAGTACAGCGCGGGACTTGGGGATGAAATGGCTGGCGAAAGTCGGGTTGAGCGGCGTTGAGAACGAATGGCCGGAGACGCTGTCCGGCGGAATGGCCCAAAGGGTAGCTATCGCACGCGCGCTGATTCGTGAACCTGAATTGCTGCTTTTAGATGAACCGTTTGGATCGCTCGACGCGATAACGCGTGAAACGCTTTCGGAGGAATTGCTGCGCATGTGGGACACGGTTCGCCCGACTGTCCTGATGGTGACGCATTCTGTCAGCGAAGCGGTTTTGCTGGCGGACCGCGTACTTATTTTTTCGCCGCCGCCGGGACGAATCATAGCCGAAGTTGATATCCCGTTACCCCGTCCCCGCCGCGAAGATCAGCGCTATGATCCTGAATTTATCGAATTGACGAAACGACTGCGCGGCCTGATTGGCGCGAATCCCTAACGCGAGAGTGTTCGCTGTATTGTCATTCTCCCTCCTTCATCGCTCTTCCTTGGCGTCAGCGGATAAATTCGATTAAAATGGTTTCTAATTGGATTGGACTGACATGAAAATCGATTTATCCGCCAAAGCCTACCGAAACTTAACTCAATCGCGCAACGAGCCGGCGTACCTTCGCCCGGAATTCGTTTTTCCGCGTTATGACGGTTGCAGCGTCGCGAATATCGCCGCTTCGGTCGCCGCATGGTTGGGCGCCGATCCGGGTGAAAAGCAGCTTCCACCGCTTCAAGAAATGGGTATTTTCGGGTCTGATTTTGATCATGTCATTATCGTCTTGATCGACGGCGTCGGCGATACGCAATTGCATTGGCTGCGGGATATGATCCCCAACAATCCTTTCTTTCTCTTAACGAACGATGAGGGCGTTGAAACCCGACTGACGAGTATCGTCCCGTCCTCAACCGCGGCGGCGTTGACGTCAATCTGGACTGGGGTTCCGGCCGGGGTACATGGATTAATCGGATATGATACGTTCCTTAAATCGTACGGTTTCGTTGTGAACTATTTAGCGTATTCGCCCGTTACGCTGATGCGATCGACAGGTCTGGTTGAAATGGCGGGGACGCCGGCGGAAGATATGTTCAACGTTGAAACGATGGGCGAAATTTTAAGCCGTCAAGGGGTTATCTCACGCTCGTATTTACCGATTGCAATTTCGACAAGTTGCCTGACGCGCGCCCAAATGCGCGGATCGATCGTCGTCCCTTATCGCAGTTTCTCAGACCTGTATACGACCGTTCGGCAGAATATCGTTGCTGCGGCGGAAACGCGCAGTCTGGATTTCGTTTATTACAATGATATCGATACGTATAATCATCAGAAAGGTATGACAGACGAGCGCGTTTGGCTGGCGGTCGATCAATATCTGATCGGTCTTCACCGCCTGATTACGCAGTTAAAGAAGGAAAAAATCGGAAGAACGCTCGTTTTAGTCACGGCGGATCATGGGCATATTCCGAATACGCCGGACCCCAACCGCGACCTAAACCGCCATCCCGAATTTCTCGATACATTGACGCTTCGGCCGACAGGCGAAAATCGACTGACTTACTTTTATCCGAAAATCAGGAAAGTTGACGAATTCATACGGCTGATTGAGGCGAACTGGCCGGGGGAATTTACGCTCGTTCCGTCGGAAACGTTCTTGGCCGACGGGTTTTTCGGTCCCGGCCCATTTCATCCGGACGTTGAAAACCGGATAGGAGAATTTATCGCGATCGCGCATGGCGCGTCTTACTTTTGGTGGCCTTATCGGCCTGACCGGCTTCAATCCCGCCATGGCGGGTTAACCGCGGATGAGATGATTGTTCCATTAATCGGCTACCGTTTTTAAATGGCAGCCGTATTTTTGCCTGAGAAGGAAATTAGAGTTTCATGGATCAAGTAAAGCAGATTGCCGTTATCGGTCAAGGTTACGTCGGCTTGCCGTTATCGCTGAGTTTTGCGATGAACGGCGTTTCAGTTATCGGCGTCGATTCGAACGAAAAAATCGTCGGCGAACTTCGTCGCGGAATAACGTACCAGACAGAGAAAGTTGGAGAACTGACGATTCGCGAAATCCTCAAGGCGCAAACCGAACGCGGAACGTATCAGGTTACGACTGACGGGGCGGCGGCAATCCGCGCTTCGAACGTGATTATCCTGACAGTCGGTTTACCGATCGACGAGAACGGGAATCCGATTTATACGGCTTTCGAAAACGCTTGCACAGTGGTCGGCGAAAATTTACAACCCGGTTCTCTGATCCTGGTCCGCAGCACGGTCGTTCCGGGGATGACGGAAACTTACTGCCGGCCGATTCTTGAGCGCTTATCCGGTCTTCGGGCCGGAGAGGGATTTTTTCTAGCGTATGTTCCTGAACGAATCGCTGAAGGGAAAGCGTTTGATGAATTTGTGACTATGCCGACGCTGATTGGCGCGAATGACGAGAAAGCGGCGCGCTTCGCGGAAGCGGTTATCCGAATTAACAGCACGGCGGAAATCGTTCATTCAAATTCAATCATTGCGGTTGAAACTGCGAAAGTCCTCGAAAATTTACAGCGCGACGCAAACATCGCAATTGTCCAGGAATTCGCGCGTTTCGCCGAAGCGGTGGGAATCGATACGTTCGAAGTTATCCGATTAGCGAATACGCACCGGCGCGTTCAGCTTCTTTCACCCGGTCCCGGCGTTGGCGGATACTGTATTCCGAATGCGTTTCATTATCTCAACGCTAAGGCTCACGAGGTCCAGGTACCGCTTCCGCTCTTATCGTTAGCGCGGGAGCAAAACGCGTCGATTCCGGTATTTTTGGTTGAGAAAACGGCGGCGTACCTTAGCGCGGGGGGAAAAAATCTTAACGGCTCGCGAATCGCCGTCATAGGTCTGGGTATGAAGGATCATTCGCCCGATGATCGTCTTAGTCCGGCTGTTGAAATTTGTCGGGAAGCGCTTCGGCGCGGCGCCCTTGTTAAAGCGTTCGATCCGAACGTTTCGGCGAATTACCCGTATCAGGTTAAAACATTGAAAGACGCATGCCAAAACGCGGATGCATTATTAATCTTAAATATGATCGCGCCGGGGTTCGATCCGTTGGCAGAGGTTGATGCCCTGAGCGATTCGGTCGTGATTATTGATACGCGTGGGATCGTGGATCCTGTCCGTCTCCCGAAATCGGCGCTTTATTGGAAAATATAGGAAATTTCGCGAAAGATGACGAGCGAACAATCAGAAACCGACCTGACAAGCCGCGTAATTTCCATGGCGCCGTTGAGTTCAAATTGCGGCGTTCCAATTCAGGAAATCAAAGCGAAATCCGGTTTTGACGGATCGGATCAAGCGCTCCATCTGGCGGTATCGCTCGGTTCGATGCTGTTAGCGAACGGCGCGGAAATTAATCGGGTTGAGGATTCGATGCGCCGCGTGTTGGCCGCTTATGGGATGATCGAGCCGGAAGTTTTTGCGATCTCCTCTTGTATTGTCGTAACGGTTACAAAAGAAGACGGGCAGGCGGCTACGCGCCTGAAGCGGATTATGACGCGCGCGACCAATTTGGAACGCTTTACCCGCCTAAACGCGCTTAGTCGCCGCTTAGTCAAAGAAAGACCGCCGTATCAGGAAGGGATCGAGGCGCTGAATGAAATCCTGCGTACGCCAATTTATCCGCAATGGGCAAATGCAATCGCTTATTTTTTCGTTGCCGGTATGTTTACGCTTCTATACGGGGGAACGTTCTGGGACGGGCTTTTTTCCGGCGTTTGTTCATTTTTAGCATGGATCCTGGTTTATATCGCGACCCGGCTTCATGTTCACCCGTTTTTACGGAACGTTGTTGTCTCCGGACTTTCGGCATTTCTGGCTGGAGTTGCGAAAAGCCATTATCCCTGGGTCAATATGGACCTGATCATCATCGGTACGTTCATGCCCCAAGTTCCCGGCGTATTAATGACGAACGGCGTCCGCGATATTTTATCCGGCGATTTCATCGCGGGAATATTATCGTTGGTTGAAGCCGGGATGATCGCGATTGCGATGGCAATTGGCGCGGCGTTTGGATTAGCGCTGCTGCGGTTCGTATAGAATTCGAAAAAAGAGGCGAACGACGATGATTAACGTTTTGAAAGGGATGGGCTACGCTTACGCGGCATGCTTTGCCTTTGCGATTTTGTTTAATCTACGCGGGCGGCGCTTATTCCTGACCGCGGTCGGAAGCGCGATCGGCTGGGGAATGTATCTGATTTTTGCGGATCGGATCAATCCGTTATTGCTGACATTTCTTTGCATGACGGTCGTCGCCACTTATGCGGAGATTATGGCGGTTGCCGATAAATGCCCGATGACGGTTTATCTGGTTGTCGGATTTTTGCCGTTTGTTCCCGGAGCCGGATTGTACTATACGATGAAGCATGCGGTCGAAGGCGATATCGCGCTGTTTCTTTCGCGCGGTTTGAATACACTGGGGATCGCGCTGTCGATGGGCGTCGCGGTCGCGGTCGTTCTGTATGGATTTAACGCGATACAGTCACTGCGTAAAATCAGCGCAAAATTAAAAAACGAAGCGAGTCGGCGGAGAATGAAAACTGAGATGTAGCGGCCGACTGCCGTTTCTGATGTTGAATCTGGGCCGTTTCCTGATGTATCAGTAGGCCCTGCTTCCGGCAACGTTAACGTATTTCTAATGTGTATAGGTCACAAACACGCCGTCGGCTCTGGTACAATAAGATCAGAATAAGAAGGTCAAGCGGGCTGAAAAAGCCCGTTGTCTATCTTTATCGCCGTCGTCCGCGACGGACCATGGTTTAAACAACAGCGTTCAATTCGGCAGCGAAAAAAAGCGACCGGAACTGAACATGACAGAGAAAGACTTTAAGGAATGAGCGGAATTAATCAATTTACCGAAAGGGCGCAGCGCGTCTTAAGCAACGCGGCGCAAGAAGCGGAAAAATTTTCGGCCCCGGTCATCGGCACGGAACACTTGCTGGCAGGGCTGCTGCTGGTTGAAGATTCAACGGCGGGAACAGTTCTCGCCGACTTGAACATCACGGCAGACGCTGTACGCGAGTGGTTCCCGAAAGTTAAGGAGCTTGACGCGATGCACCGTATGGAAGAGTTCGCCGCCGAAGACGGGAAAATATCCCTCGCGGTTCAAAATGTCCTGCGCCGTGCGATTATGCTTGCCCGAAGCGCGAACGAAAAACAGGTCTCAACCGAATTCTTACTTAAAGCGTTGCTTCAAAGCGTCGAGTCCCACGCGATTAAAATCTGCGAACAGCTCGGCGTCCGCGTCAATCAAATCCGTATTCATTTAGACCGGATTCTCCGTGAAGGGGAAAAACCGAAGCATGCCGCCGCGCCGGTTGAAGCGGCGGAAGTCCGCCCGGCGCGTCCGCAGGGACGTTCGGCTGAACGGCGAAAAACGGATTCGCCGCTGATCGATCAGCTATCGGTTGACCTGACGGCTAAGGCGGCGGCGGGGAAACTTGACCCCGTCGTTGGGCGAAAAAACGAAATTGAACGGCTAATTCAGATTTTAGCGCGGCGGACGAAAAATAATCCGGCGCTGATCGGCGAGCCCGGCGTCGGGAAAACGGCGATTGTAGAAGGTCTGGCTCAAGCGATTACTCAGGGAGCGGTTCCGGCTCAGCTGCTTAATAAACGCGTTTTGCAATTGGATGTCGGTTCGATGGTCGCCGGAACAATGTACCGCGGTCAATTCGAAGAGCGGATGAAGCGCGTGATTGAAGAATTGAAATCGAGCGAGGCGATTTTATTTATCGACGAGGTTCATATGCTCGTTGGCGCCGGCTCCTCCGGCTCGGCCGTTGACGCCGCAAATATTCTTAAACCTGCGTTATCGCGCGGCGAAATCCAAATTATCGGCGCGACAACGACCAACGAATATCGAAAAAATATTGAGAGCGACGCGGCGCTCGAACGCCGTTTCCAGCCGATCCAGGTTTCCGAGCCGACGGCGGACGAAGCGATCGAAATTTTAAAAGGACTTCGCCCGCGATATGAAGACCATCATCAGCTCCTGATCAGTGACGAGGCGGTCGAAGCGGCGGTCAAGCTATCCGTCCGATATGTCTCTGATCGCTTCCTGCCGGATAAGGCGATCGATCTGATCGACGAGGCTTCTTCGCGCGTTCGTTTATATAAAAATCCGACGGCATATCGTTCGAACGACTTGATTACGATGCTTCGCGATACGCGGAAAAAAATTCATCTCGTTAGCGAAAGCGAAAAGGGCGGGACCGAAGATTTACCGGCGCTGCGCGAAACGGAAAAAAAGCTGGAAGCCGATATTCTGGAGCTTAATCGAACTTGGGACCGCGCGGTCGCGCCGGCCCTCGGCGCGGAAGATATCGCCGAAGTCATTTCGATGTGGACCGGGATTCCGCTGATGCAGGTTGCAGAAAATGAATCCGACCGCTTGCTGCGGATGGATGAAGCGCTGAAAGAGATGATTGTCGGTCAAGATGACGCAATTTCGGTCATTTCGTCCGCCGTCCGCCGTTCACGATCCGGTCTTAAAGACCCGAATCGTCCGATCGGATCCTTTATGTTCTTAGGGCCGACCGGCGTCGGGAAAACGGAACTGACGAAAGCTCTTGCGAAATACATGTTCGGAAGCGAAGAAGCGTTGATCCAAATCGACATGTCCGAATTTATGGAACGTCATGCAACGTCACGACTGACTGGCGCCCCTCCGGGATACGTCGGGTTTGACGACGCGGGGCAGCTGACCGAGGCGGTTCGGCGTCGTCCGTACTCAATCGTCGTTTTTGACGAGCTGGACAAGGCTCATCCGGAAGTTCAAAATATCCTGCTCCAGATCATTGAAGAGGGCCATCTGACCGACGCTCATGGGAAAAAGGTCGATTTTCGAAACACAATAATTATCATGACGTCGAATATCGGCGCCGATCTGATAAAGCGGCAAAACTCGTTCGGATTTACGCTGAATCCTGATAATCGAAACGCCGACAGCGGAAATTATGATGAAATGAGACGGAAACTTCTCGACCAACTCAAGAAATCGTTTCGTCCGGAATTTATCAATCGCCTTGACAGCGTCATCGTTTTCCGGATGCTCGGACTTGAGGACATGATCCGGATTACCGAAATTGAGATCGCGAAGCTCGGCGAGCGTCTCGCCGATCAGGAGCTGAAGCTGACCGTCAGCGCGGAAGTCATCGAAAAACTGACGAACGAAGGGTATGATCCCGAGATGGGCGCGCGCCCGATCCGACGGATTATCCAACAGCAGGTCGAAGATAAATTGGCGGACGTGCTGCTCGCGAATCGTTATCCGGCCGGAACCGAGCTGTACTTCACGCTTGACGAGAAGGAGAATCTGGTGATTTTGCCCGCGCTGCCCGAACCGGCGCTGGAGCCGTAAGAATCAGGGTAAAAGGGAAAAATCTGACAACGGATCCTATGTAAAACCCGGCGGGGGAATCAATCGCCAGCGCGCCGATTTCCCCGCCGAATTTCCGAGCTTTTTGCTCGCCGTCGACCCAAGGTACCTTACAGAGGTCTTAATCGTGCCGATTTTAAATCGGCGTATGTTTGATCGGGATGCAGGATGCTGCGGTTTTACCAGCAAGTCCGCCGCCCGTCAAATCCGCGCAGCGCTTAGGAATCGCCATCCCGCCTATGTATAAAAAACCGC
>DAOUFC010000111.1:0-67544 GCA_034430295.1 Flexilinea sp. | reverse complement strand
AGGATTTGCGGCCCGCAAATTCCCTCCTCCATACCATCCGCCCCTGCTTTTTCGGGGCATACGCAAAGGCAGCAGCTTCCCCCACTCAAAATTCTCAGGAAAATTTTGAATTCCCGACTTTTGGGACACCCTCATTCTTTTGTCCTTATCGCATGAACGCCAACATGGTCAGGATCAACGCCAGGGAAAATATCGTACAAACGACGGCGGCGGCTTTCCAGCTCTCCTTGATAATCAGCCATGTCGTCCGGTTATCCGTAACGATCTCTTTCGGTTGGTTCGCAGGGCGGTACCATGGCATCCCTTCGACGTTCATGCTGACGATCGTATGACCGTCGTCGATAAATTCATCTTTGCGCGGGTTCTTCTGAGTCATGATTCGGCTTGTTCGATTCTTACGCTGCGAACAGGTGGCAGCTGACGAAATGACCCGGTGCGGCTTCCGTCATTTCAGGCGCGATTTCTTTGCATTTCGGCATAGCTTTGGCGCAGCGCGTATGGAATTTACAGCCCGACGGCGGATTCGCGGGGGAAGGGATCGATCCTTCGAGGATAATCCGGTTCATCGCATAATCCGGATCCGGAACCGGGATAGCGCTGAAAAGCGCTTCCGTGTACGGATGCAGCGGATGGGCGAAGATTTCGTCCTTCGGCGCGTATTCGACCATCGAACCCAGATACATGACCCCGACGGTATCCGAAATATGCTGAACGACGGAAAGATCGTGAGAGATGAACAGGTAAGCCAGATCGAATTTCGACTGCAATTCTTCCAGCAGGTTGATAATCTGTGCCTGGATCGAGACGTCGAGCGCGGAAACCGGTTCGTCGCAGACGACAAATTTCGGATTCAGCGCCAAAGCGCGGGCAATGCAGATGCGTTGACGCTGACCGCCGGAAAACTCATGCGGATAGCGCAATTTATGATACTCCTGCAAGCCGCAGTCCAACATGATTTTCGTCACATAGTCGTCATATTCGTCGGAAGGGACGATTTTATGTTCACGAGCCGCTTCGCCGATAATTTCGCCGACGGGTAAGCGCGGGGAAAGCGACGAATACGGATCTTGGAAGATGATTTGGAGCTTCGGGCGAAGCCGGCGCATCTCTTCTTTCCTGATATCGTAAACCTCGCGCCCTTCAAAGAGAACTGCGCCATCGGTTTTCTCTTCCAGCCGCAGGATCGTTTTCCCGGCCGTCGTTTTTCCGCAGCCGGATTCGCCGACCAAGCCCATCGTTTTTCCTTGCGGAATGCTGAACGAAATTCCGTCAACCGCTTTTACGTAACCGGTAACGCGATTCAGGAATCCGCTTCTTAGAGGATAATATTTTTTTAGATTTTTGATTTCTAAGAGTGGTTGCTGATTCATTTCTCATTCTCCGGAACGTACTGGTAGCAGCTGACAAAATGGGTGTCGGATATTTGAATTTGCGGCGGATATGCGCCGTTGCAACGCCCGAAGCGTTTATCGCAGCGGTCGCGGAAATAACAATAATTCGGCATATCGATCGGGCTTGGGACGGATCCCGGAATCGAATACAGTTTATCCACTTTTTTATTCAGGATCGGCTTCGATTTCATTAGACCGATCGTGTATGGATGACGCGGGTCATGAAAGATTTCGCGCGCTGTCCCTTTTTCAACGATCCGGCTGGAGTACATGACGACGACGTAGTCCGCCATTTCGGCGACAACGCCCAAATCGTGCGTAATCAGGATAATCGAGGCGTTGATCCGGTTTTTCAGGCTGCGGAACAGGTCAAGGATCTGTGCCTGGATCGTTACGTCGAGCGCGGTCGTCGGTTCGTCCGCGATAACGACTTTCGGGTTGCAGGCAAGCGCGATCGCGATCATGATCCGCTGGCGCATTCCGCCGGACAACTGGTGAGGATACATGCGGTAAACGCCTTCCTGATTGGCGATCCCGACCAGGCTGATCATTTCGAGCGTACGCGCTTTGACTTGATCCGGGTTCATCTCCGGATTGTGCATACGGATAACTTCGTCGATTTGCGCCCCGACGCGGAAAACGGGGTTCAGCGACGTCATCGGTTCCTGGAAAATCATCGAAACTTCGTTGCCGCGGATATGCGTCATCGCCTCGGTCGGCGTACGCACGATATCGTAAGCTTTATCGCCTAAATTGACGCGGATTTCGCCTTTGACCGTCTGTCCCTGCGGGCGCTGAACAAGCTGCATCAGCGACAGCGCGGTAACCGATTTCCCGCAGCCGGATTCGCCGACGACGCCGACGGTCGAGCTGGCGGGGATATCGAAAGTTACGCCGTCGACGGCATGAACCGTTCCGATATCGGTATAGAAATAGGTATGAACGTCATCGAATTCAACGACGTTATTCGGATCGCGCATTTTCGTTAAGTATTCGGACTCAGGAACGTTTTTTCGGTTGCGTTTCTTTTCGAACGCGGTCGTAATTTTCCGATTTTCACGGGCGATCCGCGCTGAATCGGCGGCCGAAATATAATTCGGATCGAGCGATTTCTTGTTGCTTTGTTTTTTATTCCAAAATGCCATTTTTCAGCCCTCCCGTTATTTCATCTTCGGATCGAATGCGTCGCGCAGTCCGTCGCCGACAAAGTTGAAGCCGAGAACGGTCAGGAAGATCAGAACGCCGGCGGGGAACCACATGTACCAGTAGTTGGTCATGACGTGGAGGTTGGTCGCGGCGTTGATAATCGATCCCCAGGAAGCGTACGGGTATTTGATCCCGATTCCCAGGTATGACAGCGTGGCTTCGATAATGATGATCGAACCGAGCGAGAGCGTCGCCTGAACGATGAGGAGCGGCATGACGTTCGGAACGAGATGGACAAAAATCTGGCGCATGGTTCGAATTCCGGTCGCGCGCGTGGCGAGCATGAAATCCTGCTCGCGCAGGGAAAGGATTTGGCCGCGGACAATCCGTGCAATTGAGGTCCAGCCGTTGAGGCCGATAACGACCATCAGGATGAAAATCCGGTGCATCGGCGCGATCTGCATCGTGTCCATGATTGCGCCGAGGATAAAGACGATCGGATAAAACGGGATCGCGTTGAAGATATCGATAAAGCGCATAATCAACATATCGACGATCCCGCCGAAATACCCGGAGATACCGCCGACGATTACGCCGATAATCAGTTCGATAAATACGACGACGAACCCGACGACGAGCGAAACGCGTCCGCCGTACATCAGGCGCGTCAAAATATCCATGCCGTTGCTGTCGGTTCCGAGGATATGGCTCCGCGACGGAGGCGCGTACATGTTGATCAGTTCGGTTAAGGAGGCGGTCCGAATCGTGTAGGTGTTGTGTGTGCGCGTGATCGCATATTCGACCGGCTCTCCATCGGCGTTATCGAGAGAAAAAGCGCGCTGACCGTTAGCGGCCGCGTCGAGGAACGCGTTTTTAAAATCGGTCGAAAGGAAGACGTCGGGCGACGTCGCGCGGATCATCAGGTTCGAAATCGTCGCGAACGGTTCGTCTTCCGATCCGCTGCGGTAAACGGTTGTCTTATCATCTGTTTCGACGATCGTGTAGGTTTGTCCGCCGTAGGTAAAGTCGCTTTCGTTCTCGATCATGGCGAGACCGGCGCCGCGAATGAATTCATAATTATTGACGATCGGAACACCTTCCCGGTTGGACGCGTCGAAGATCAGCGTTGTTCCGATGGCGATCGGCTTTGTGACGCTGATAATATTATTTTTCCCGTCGCGGCGCAGTACAAACTGTTTCCCGTCGAGTTCGAACGCTCCCGTTTTCGTTTTTACCGCTTCGGCGATCGCGGTCTCTTCTTCCGCCGTCAGCGTTTCGCCTTCGTTCAAATCGAAATTGGCTTTTTTCCCGAGTATCAGGACGCTTCCGATTTCAGTTAGCGAATAGATTTCGTAGAAGTCTTCCGCGCCGGCTTTAAACGAATAATGCGTTCCGGCGTAATCGAACGTCGTCCGTTTATTATTTTTAGCGAGAACGAAATTCGCGGCGGCGATATTTGAGAATTTCTCACCGTCTTTGACGATATAGCGTAAATCTTCGTTAATCATCGCCGAAGCGTATTCGCGCATCGCGGTCTCCGTCTTACGAAAGACTTGCTGCTGCTTGTACGGCGATATAAGTCCGCCGATGAACGAAAATACGAACATTGTGGTCAGGATGATTATCCCGGCAATGGCAAGCTTGTTTCGGACGAACCGGCGCCAGATCAGTAATCCGGGGGAAAGAACGCGGACGCGTTTTTCGTCGTCGAGACGAATTTCCGGTTCAGGATTTTCAACGGGTGTGTTGTTGAGAATAGGCTGTTCGCTCATGTCGGGTTCCTTTCTAATTGATCCGGACGCGCGGATCGACCGCGGCGTACATGAAGTCCGCAATCAATAAGCTGACCTGCGTCAGCGCGATCGTCAAGAATGAATAGAACATTGCGAACGGGATATCCCCCTGCGTAACGGCGGTATAAGCGACGAAACCGATCCCCGGAATCTGAAAGAGCGTTTCGGTAATCAGCGATCCGGCAAACATGTTCGGGATCAGGTAGGCCATATACGTAACCAGCGGGATCAACGTGTTGCGGAAGGCGTGCTTGCGGATGACGATATCTTCCGGAAGCCCCTTTGCGCGGGCGGTCCGAATATAATCGGCGTTGAGAACTTCGAGCATGTTCGTACGGGTAAAGCGCATCATACCGCCAATACTCAGCATCGAGAGCGTGACGACCGGCAGGACCATATGCTTCGATAGGTCAAGGAATTGTTCAAAGGCGTCAAGCTGCATATGATATCGGCCGACCGCTCCGTAAAGATCGAACCAACCTAATTTGATCGAGAAAATGAATTTTAAGACGGTCGCCAGGAAAAACGTCGGCAGTGAGATACAGGCTAAAGAAAAAACGGTTACGAAATAATCGGTTTTCCCGTACTGGTTGCGCGCGGCGGTAATCCCAAGCGGAATAGAAACGAAAGTTTGGACGAAAAGGGTAACGATGTTTAAAAAGATCGAATACCAGATAACTTCCCGGAACTTTTCGACGACCGGTTTCGTGAAAACCCATGATGTCCCCCAATTACCCTGCATGGCGTTTTTAAACCATTTAATGAAACCGTCCAAGATTGAGGTATCGCGCGCGTAAAGTTTATTTAATTCTTCCAGAATTTCAGCGTAAGATTTCGCGCCGGGCATGGCGGATCGCTGTCGCGCGGTGGTTTCAATGAAAGAAGTCGGCAGACACCGGATTACGGTGTAGATAATCAACGATCCGAAGATGAGGATAATCGCTGCGAAAAGAAACCGACGTAACAAGTATTTTGACATCGAACCCCTTTCTTTAATGTTGTGGGCGATCGTTTGAGCCGCGATGATTTTATTCTTACGCTTCCGATTCGTCCCAGAAAACGATAAAACAATAGGGGAGGTTATTTCCATCGATAAAAATAACCTCCGGGATGATCGTAAGGAATAGACGCGAAACGCCGCGGTTATTTCCTGATTGCGCGGCGTTCCGCAGTCCCAAAATTTAAACCGTTATTCTGCCGCGGCTGCCATTGTGATCTTATCGATACCGACACGCCACATGTAGTACGTCGTGCTGTCCGGAAGCATCGATTCCGGAACGATGCGCTGCGTGCTGTAGATTGAGGCGTTCTGGCGCTGATAGGCAGGAACTTCGACCGCCCAGTCGACAATAATATCGAGCGCGGTCTTGTAGACCTGTTTCCGGTAGCCCTGATCGTCCGAGCGGCGGGCTAAAACGATCGCTTCGTCGAGCTCAGGATCGTCGATATGATAGTGGTTCGAGTCAGAACCGCCGCGTCCGACGATGCCGCTGCTATGGTAGACCTGATACATGTCGGGGTCGATCGTTGATTGCCAGGCGGCGCACCACATTTCCTGATCTCCGCCGTCGAGGGTTGACCACATGACGGACGTATCGGACAGGTCGTTAATCCGCATTTCGATACCGATCGTTTCCAACGCGGCCTGCGCGTCGGTCAGAACCGCGAACGACGGGTGATCGCCGGTGCCGTCGCCGCCGATCATGGCTTCGTAGCTCATCTTCGCGCCTTCCGGAGCGGCGGTGAATTTACCGGTCGCTTCGTCGAAGGTGTAACCGGCGGCTTTGAAGAACCCGATAGCGGCGTTGATCGCGGCTTCGTAGCGGGCGGCTTCATCCATGTCTTCGGTGTAGATGTCGTTTCCGTCGACGTCGACCGAGAAGGCGACCTTGTAGTCCGGATCGGTCTTCTGCGGCGCTGCCCAGGAGGTGTTGGAGATCGGGTAATTAATAACCGATGCGGCTTCGCCGTAGTATGAGTTATAGGACGTATCGCGGTAGACGGAGAGGACGGTTGCGAAACCGCGGCGCAGGTTCTTCGATGCTTCGGACGCCGGTTCGCCGCCGACGTTCATCGTATCAGCGTTCAGCCCGATATAGCCGTAACCGAGGTTATCGACTTTGATCGTGTTGATGACGTCGCCGTTGATTTCGCCGTTGCTGTTGTAGGAGGCGATTTCCTCGTAGTTCGCCTTGGAGCCGGTCATATCGCCGACGTCGATCGTTCCGGAGCTGAGCGCCGCGACGAATTCGTTCGAGTTGGTTTCACGATACTGAATTTCTTTCGTCTCCGGAGCGCCGTCCCAGTAATTTTCGTTGGCTTCGAAGTAGGCGACTTTGTTCTCAAATTTGATGAACTTATACGGACCGGCTCCCATCGGCTTCGTCGTCTTCGCTTCGACGATGCTCAGATCGCCGTACGGATGACCGAACATATTTTTTTCGTAATCATACTGTTCGGGATCGCCGTAATAATGCTTCGGCGCGACGTAGATGGCGAAGATCTGGTAAACGGCGGGCGCTTCGAAACCGTTTGTCGTGATTTCAACCGTGAAATCGTCGATCTTCTTGATGCCGGCGATGTTCGGGATGCCCTCGGTCATTTCCGGATCGGCAGAACCTAATTCTTTGATGAAATTGTCTTTCGCGAAGCTGAGAATCGACTGATTTTTGGAGTTGGCGCTTTCAACCGAGAAAAATTCTTCGGCGTCTCCTTCGTAGGCGAGGACGGTTTCTTCAACGTAGTCGGCAATCGTCGGGAATTCGCCGTCCGCTAAATTAAAAGTCTTCCCGGACGCAGCGGTGAGCACGCCGTCGGCAGCTTCGCCGAAGCCCCACATCGCCATACCGAGGGCGACTTTCAGGCCTTCTTCAGCGGCAACTTCATCAGCCTTGAAACCGATCGCATCTTCAGCTTTGTCGGCATGTTTGCCGGCAACGTAATCGACGATTCCCTGAACCTCAAACGTCCAACGATCGTTGATAAGCGCCCAGTAAGCATCCTGCTGTTCTTTCGTCCAAGCGTCGGCTTCGCTCCATTCATGATCCGCGCCGGCTTCCTGAATCCCGTTCGCTAACGCTTCGTACTTCGTGTAAACGTCGGAAGTCGTCTGGGTCAAATAGTCCTGAAGTCCGACAATCGGATATGTTTTCAGCGTCGTCGCGCCGACATAAGCCGGATCGAGGTAAACGTAGTAGGTGAAAATAACGTCGTCCGCGGTAAGCTGTTCGCCGTCGGAAAAATAAACGTCGTCACGAAGTTTCGCGGTGTATTTCGTCGTATCAGTCGCTTCATCGTAAACGACGGAGGTGTCGGCGATACCGGTATACATGTAATCGGTACCGTTGTATTCGCGGGTTTCGCCTTCGATCGCGTTCGCGACGATTCCGCCGACGCGGTCGGTCGTGAGGATCTCCAGCTGGGTCATTCCCGTTACGTAGCGATCGTAAACGGTTTCATAATAAAACGGGGAGAATTTTTCGGAGAAACTCCCGGAACCGACGACGAGCGGAACGTTTTCCTGCGCGAAGGCGGGGACGATCATGGCCATGATCATCGCAAGACTAAGTGTTAGGCTTAACCATTTTTTGCTCATTGTTACTCCTTCTGATTTCCTTACGGATGATGAACTCCGGACAAACCGGGCTGCGCGCCGGTTTAAGCTATAAAAACCAGTGAAAGCCGACGCAATACTGTTACTATTGATTTTGCCGTAAAAACGGACGGATGTCAATTTTTTTCATGGTTATTTTGTAAAAAAAAGAAATTTGTAGCGACGCGCTAAATTGAGAAAGCGGAAATTCAGGCGTATCCAATCCTGCGCATGCATGAAAAAACTGCGGGAACCCCGCAGTTTTCGCCGGCCGGTTTATTTTTACACTGTCTTATTTTTCTTCCGTGATGCGTTCAAGCCCGCCCATCCAGGGCCTCAGGACTTCAGGAACGACGACGGATCCGTCCGGCTGCTGGTACGTTTCCAAGACGGCGATCATCGTTCGCGGCAGCCCCAGTCCCGATCCGTTCAGCGTATGCAGGAAGCGCGGCTTTCCGGTTGCGCTGTCTCGGAAGCGGATTCCGGCGCGGCGCGATTGAAAATCGCCGTCGTTCGAAACGGAGGATACCTCGAGCCATTCTTTCGCTCCCGGCGCCCAGACCTCGATATCGTAGCAAATTTCGGCGTTGAAACCGAGATCCCCGGAGCATTGGGCGACGACCCGGTACGGCAGATCGAGCAGCTTCAGCGTCTCTTCAGCGGCGGAGAGCATCCGCTCCAGTTCCTCGCCGGATTTATCCGGATGGGCGTAGCAGTACATTTCGACTTTATCGAACTGATGGCCGCGCTTGATTCCCCGAACGTCGCGTCCGGCGCTCATTTTTTCGCGGCGGAAACATGGCGTGTAGGCGGTGAAACGCAGCGGCAGCTTGCTTTCGTCGATAATCTCGTTCATGTACAGCCCGGTCAGCGGGACTTCGGCCGTCGGAACCATCCAGTAATCTTCCTCGGCGTCATGATAAAGGTTGTCCCTAAATTTCGGCAGCTGGCCGGATCCGTAAAGAATGTCGGCTTTGACCATGAACGGCGTATACCGTTCGACGTAACCCTGACGGGTATGCAGGTCGAGCATGAAAGCGATCAAGGCGCGCTGGAGCCGGGCGGCGGCTCCGTTCAGAACGTAAAAACGGCTGCCGGTCAGCTTTACGCCACGTTCGAAATCGATGAGGTTAAGCCGTTCGCCTAAATCCCAGTGCTCCAGCAGGGCGTATTCTCTCGTTGGGATCGTGCCTTCGGTGCGGACGACGACGTTATCGGCGTCGCTCGCGCCGAGAGGAACGCGCTCGTCCGGGATGTTCGGGATAACGGAAAGCAGGTCGTGCAATTCTTCTTCGACGGCTCTGACGGCCGCGTCGAGCTCGGAGATTCGGTTGGAAACGGTTTTCATCGCGGCGATTTTCGCCTCGCGCTCCGACGCGTCTTTCGTTTTACCGATTTCCCTGGAAACGCTGTTCCGTTCGGCTTTCAGCGCTTCGACTTCGTTCAGTTTCGCGCGCCGTTCAACGTCGAGCGCCAGGACGCGGTCGATCGAATCGGCGTTCATCTGACGCTTGCGCATCGCTTCGCGGACGCGATCCGGATTTTCCCGGATAATACTGATATCTAACATGGCGCAACTCCTTTCAGGTAGAACCGAAATCCCGGGAAACGGAAAGCGTTTCGTTCCCGAGCGATCCAATCTATTTTACAACAGGTCTTGACGGAACTTTGTTTCCGGAGCGTAAACGTGTGCAGGCGTATCCAGGGCGCGGTTAACGTTTAGATGGGGTTTCGCGCTCAGGCGCGAACGTTTACGGCTGAATCAGACGACCAGCTCGGAGGCCAGCTGTTCGAACTTCGCGTATTCCGGAATAAAACTCGTTTTATCGTCGAGCAGCGCCGCGGATTCGAGTTTATAACCGATATTGCGCTGGGTCAGGATAATTTTCGGATTTTTCGGATCTTTTTCAACCGCTTTGCGCAGCCACTGAATATGTACTTCAAGCGTGCGCATGTCGTCGGTAAATTCAGTATTCCAGATTCGCTTAAAGATTTCGCTGCGTTCGAGCGTTTGATCGGGATTGTCCAGGAACAATTCAAGCAGTCTGGCTAATATTGGGGTCAGCCCGGTAATTCTGCCGTGGATTTCGAGCGCGCGCCGCGTCGGGTTATAGGTAAGCTTTCCGTAACGGCGCGCGTTTTTATCGGAAAGGGATTGAATATTTTTGATTTGCGTGACGAGCGTTTGGACTTTAAACGGGAGCGTCATAACGATATCGGCTTTATCGGAAATTTTTTTATCTTTTAACGCGCTGTCGATAATCAGGATGATTCGGACTTCGGGTTTGATCTGTTTCATGCGGTAGATGATCCGATTGCTCGCGGTTCGGAGCGATGCGGCGTCGATCAGGATCAGAGCTGGATCGACTTCTTCCATTTTTTGAATCGCGGCCGATCCGGTCGCGGTCATTTCAATATCGTAGCCTTTCTGGCGTAAGCTGAGGAAAAAAGAAGGATGATCGGTCTGTTTCCCTTCGATCAGGACGATTTTTCCGGGATGTTTATATTTCGTTTGGGTCATCAATCATGCCTCCGCCGTTTGATTCTGGTTTTGGGAAGAGAGAGAGACAGGTATTCTTTCCGCCCGGCGCAGCGGGATTCAATCCCGACAATATTTTTTAAATTGTCAATCAATTTTGCTTATCTCGGTTGAAACAAGCTGTTTATTTAATTAATAATCCCTCGAAAAAAGATTATACACCTTGACCGATTATCTTTGAAAATTTTGTTAACGATTCACAGAAGCCCGCTTCGAAAAGCCGTCCTCCTGAAAAATTGACCGCGGACGAGGGAACCGCGATTTTTAATCCGATAATTGAATTATAATCAAAAAACGCTGTGCGAAGTATTGTAGAAAAGCGGAGTATGAATCATGATGGACGTGTGGAACGAATTTGCCGTAGACAGTATTCACGTGAGTTTAACGACGCAGCAGCGTATGCTGATCCTGAAAGATATTCGCGACGAGGTCTATATTCCGATTTGGGTCGGCACGTTTGAGGTGGATACGATCGTTATCGGTCTTCAGGAAATCGAGGTCAGTCGGCCGCAGACAGCCGATTTATTAAAGGAAGCGATTTCTCATTTGAACGGAAAGGTTCAAAAAGTCGAAATCCATAAAATTCAGGACGAAACGTTTTATGCGAATATTGTGATCGAAGGCGCCGAGCGGACGCTTCGGCTTGACGCGCGTCCGTCCGACGCGATCGCCTTAGCTGTTCGCTGCCGCGTTCCGATTTTCGTTTCCGACGCCGTGACGGCGGTGGCCGCGATTCGTCCGGAAGGCGATTTCCGCGACTCGGCGGCGTATCGGCGCGCGGTTCGGGGAACGCGTTTTGAGGACGAAAGCGTGCCGATCAAACCGGCAGATATGGCGGGGTTAGGCGTCTTTGACGATTTTTTGAAAACATTGAGCGGGACGGAAACGGTCGAAGTCTCTGATTCGGAGATTGAGGCTGCGTTAAAATCGCGGGAAGACGAGGCGGGAGATTGCGGCGAATCTCCGGAAGATCCAGAAAAGGATGCGCCCGACGAAAATCCGGACGTTTCGCTTTGACCGGTTGCCGTCCGGTTTTGGAGTCTGCTTCGTTGGCTGTGAATGATGGAAAATTTATCGTTTGAATCCTTTGAATCCGAGGAATACCGGTCTGATGCTGTTGGCGAAAACGCGTTTCAGCCGGTCAGTCTTGCCGCGGAAATCAACGTTCTCGGATCGCTCCTGATTGACGCGGAAAAATATTACGACGTTAACCGCTGGATCAGCGAAAAAGATTTTTATTATCGGAAACATCAGTGGATCTGGATCGCCATTCGGGACCTGATTAATGATGGAATGACGGTCGACCTGACGACGGTCGAGAGCCGTCTTTCCGACATGGGATATTTAGACGAGGTCGGCGGTTCCGCTTACCTGATGTCGATTCTTTACGACACGTCGTCGTCTTTAGGCGCCGAATCGTACGCACGGATCGTTCAGGATAAAAGCGCTCGGCGCCAGCTTTTAACACGCTCGGCCGAAATCGGCGCGTTGGCGAAAGATGAGTCGAAAGAACTCGAGACCGTATTTCAGGAAGCGGAACAGAAACTGTACCAGGTTCAGGAATCGCGTTCGGAAAAGGGCTTCGAAACGGCTCAGGAAGTTATCCAGCAAGTTTTCAGCAAACTTCATGAAAAAGCTCAGTCCCAAAAAGAATTCCACGGCCTGCCGACAGGTTTCACCGATCTTGATAAACTTTTAGGCGGGATGCAGCCGTCCGACCTGATGATCGTCGCGGCGCGCCCCGGCATGGGGAAGACGAGTTTTATGATGTCCGTGCTGCGTCACGCGGCGCTCAACGTCAAGAAGAGCGTCGTCTTCTTCTCGCTCGAAATGAGCAACGATCAAATTATGCAGCGCCTGCTCTCGCAGGAATCGGGCATTGACAGCCGTAAGATCCGCGACGGCCAACTGGCGTCCGACGAGATTCAAAGTTTGCTGATCTCGATGGACCTGATCGGCGATTCGCGGATTTATCTCGACGACACGCCGGGGATTACTCCTTCCGCGCTTCGTTCGAAATGCCAGAAGTTGAAGCGAGAGGCTGAGATCGACTTAATCATCATTGATTATTTGCAGCTGATGTCGGGCGATTTATTTAAGGATAACCGCGTTCAGGAAGTTTCCTATATTTCGCGGACGCTGAAAGTTCTGGCTAAGGAGCTCGGCGTACCGATTCTGACCGCTGCACAGATGTCGCGTTCGGTTGAACAGCGCGCCGATAAGATGCCGATGCTGTCCGATTTGCGTGAGTCCGGTTCGCTCGAACAGGACGCCGATATCGTCATGTTTTTACATAAGCCTGACAGCGACGGCTCGGAAGAGTTGGAAGGATTGGTTAAGCTGATTCTCGCCAAGCACCGCAACGGTCCGGTCGGCGATATCGATCTCGTTTATCGGAAGAGTTTAGCGCGTTTCGATAACGCCGCAAGAATTACGGATTACGGGGGCTAAGTTTATGAATGTTCCGTTTGAGGGATTCCGTTTCGGCGTTGAGACGGTTCCGAAACAATTTTTTTCGGAGCTGCTGCCGACGATTGACGATCTCGACGAGCTTCGGGCGGCGCTTTTCGGAATCTTCCTGCTGAACCAGTTCAGCGGCGACTCACGTTATATTGTACTGAAAGATTTTTTAGAGCTGCCGTCCGTGATAGAGGCTTTCGGCGGCGCGGGCGCGGAGCGGCGGTTAAAAGAGGCGTTGGCGAAAGCGGTTGAACGGAAGATTTTCCTTCGCGTCCGTTATAACGAAGACGATTTGTACTTTTTGAATAGTCCGAAAGGAAATGCGGCGCTAAAACGGTTGAGCGACGGCGAATGGGTCCCGGATTCATTTTTACATATGGCGGAGGCGGTTAACGTCGACCGTCCCAATATTTTTACCCTTTATGAAGAGAATATCGGTCCGCTGACGCCGCTGATCGCCGATCGGCTCAAGGACGCCGAAGCGCGTTACCGGCCTGATTGGATCGCTGCCGCGATCGATCAGGCGGTCGTGAATAACGCGCGCAGCTGGCGCTATATCGAGACGATTTTGGCTAATTGGAAAGAGAACGGGCGAAATGGATGAAAAATCGAGAATTATCGCGCGCCTGATCGAACAATTCGGAAAGCTCGAACCGACGGTCCCTTCCGACGAGGCGGCTCCGGTCGGATCGTACGGCGCGTTGGGGGAGGCTGACTGTCCGATTTGTCATGGCGTCGGGTTCGTTTCTTATGATAAGCCGTTTGGAGATCCCGGTTTCGGCCGGATTCAGCCGTGCAGCTGCCGCAGGAAATCAAGTCCGGCTGATCAGAAGCTTGCGATGGCCCGGCGCGGAAACCTGATCGGCTATACTGAAATGACGTTCGAGCGGTTTAATATCGACGGTCGCGGTCAACTGCGCGAAGGCGAACGGCTGGCGCTGCGGCTGGCGAAAACCGCGGCGCTGAATTTTGCGAACCGTCTCGACGGATGGCTGATGTTTACCGGGCTGTACGGGACGGGGAAGACCCATCTCGCCGCCGCGATCGCCAATCATTGCCTGAACGCCGGCGTCGATTGTTTATTCCAACCGGTCCCGGATCTGTTGGATTGGATCCGTTCGTCTTATTCAGGGTACGGCGAATCGTATGCCGACCGTTTTGAACGGATTCGTTCGATTCCGCTGTTGGTGATGGACGATTTGGGCGCGGAAAGCGGGACGGCCTGGGCGGACGAGAAAATCTTCCAGATTTTGAATTTCCGCGCGGTTAACCGGCTGGCGACGGTCGTGACGACGAACTGCGATCTGAGGGAATTGGACGGGCGGATCGCGTCGCGGCTCTCTGATCCGGCGTTGGTAACGACGATTCATCTTAAAGTCCCCGACTATCGAAAGCCTTTCTCGGGCGCTGATACGACGTTCGATTCGCTGTCAACGCTGCATCAGCTGACGGATCGGACGTTCAAATCGTTTGAGGAACGTCGTTCTGAGCCGATGGCTGACGAAGGGCGGGCGGAGCTCGATTCGGCGCGCCGCGCCGCGCGCGCTTTTGCCGCTGATCCGGTCGGATGGTTAATTTTTTCCGGCCCGAACGGCGTCGGGAAAACGCATATTGCCGCCGCGATTGCGAACGAGTTAACGGAAAAAAATCAGCGCGAGGTGCTGTTTATTCCGGTTCCAGAGCTGCTCGATCATCTTCGCGCGACGTTCAGCCCGACTTCGACGGTTTCTTTCGACCGTTTATTTGAATCGGTCGAGAACGCGCCGATCCTGATTCTGGATCATCTGAATACGACAAACGCGACGACCTGGACGAAAGAAAAATTATTTCAAATCGTGAACTATCGTTCGCTGCTGCGTTTGCCGACCGTTTTTACGACCGTGCTTCCGGTTAAAGATATCGAACCCGGGATCCAAAGCCGGATGCTTGATTCAAAGTTGACGAAAATCGTCTCAATGTTTCATGTTCCCATGTTCGGGCTGTCACGGGATAACGATTCGACGCTGCCGAAGCGGATTCCGAAAAGAACCGCGCGCTGACGCGTCGTTCGGATTACGCGTTATTTTTCTTCAGGTCGCCCCGGTTTCGTTGGAAATCGCGTACAAATTACGGCGTATCGGGTTATCCCGAATGCTATAATTGGATTGCCGTTATTATTTTTGTACGTTTCGCAGCTTTAATATTGAGACGATTCGTTGAGAATCAAAGGAGGTCTGATGAAAAAGTTGGTTCGAGTCTCAGCTTTCACGATTATTGCGTTTATTTTATTTTCGTTTATCCTCTTTGGACTGCCGTCGCGAAGTTTCGCTCAGGCGCTGAAACCGGAGGAAATTATGTATCTGATCGATTTAGTACTTAAATCGGATGGAGAAAAGGTTCCCGTTCCGACGAACGTTTCGCCGGACGAGTTGGTTATGAAAATGATGACGATATTTGAAGAATCCAGGAAAGGCGCTCCGTCCGATGTAATCGAGATGATCGCGGACCCGCCGGTTGAACAGAAACCCGCGTCGGCGACGGACGAGCCGATTGATTGTTTTCTTCAAAAGGCGCGGGTTTTTCAAAAGAACGTATGCGCAATGAACGGCGTTCCGTCTGAATTTGCAATCAATATTGAGTGGCAGCCGCGCCTGATGACGCATATTGCCGGTATCGGCGCGATGGGCGTATTTGTAGAGATGCGCGTCTCGATCACGAATATGACGGAAAAAACGTGGGATGGATTCCGAGCGTCTTCGTTTTCGCTCGTCGAGAATATAGCTGGAGCGGACGCGCGGTTAAATTTTTCGCTTCACGAGGAGGCGACGAAGCGAAAATCCAAATCGTATGAGGTGAACCAGCTGAGCGATCCGGTCTTTCCAGGTCAGACGGTTACTTATTTCCTCGTCTTTGATATTTCAAAGGATCATGCCGACCAGGCGCTCGTTTTTCGGGCGGTCGATTTTTCAGACCAGAAGTCGGAAACCAGAATCCGGCTCCCGCTTCCAGAATATATTCCGGTCGAATATAAGTAAGGGCGGGACAAGCGATTTAAGATTCAGCGGAAGTTATTTATATAGATGCCGTGCGATCCATGTACTGGCGGAGCCGCTTTTTTGTTGGCGGACGTTTTAATCCGTGCTAAAATCTGGATAACCAATTCATCAGTTGAAATCGGTGCGAATCCGGTGCTGACCCGCAACTGTGTGAGCCTATGCTCGAGCCAGACCGGCTGATGAATCATTATCAACGCCTCGAGGATTGGGTAAACGGTATAAAATAAACAGCCTCGAGCGGGCTGTTTTTTGATTTCTAATATGGTACGGATTCTGAGGCGATCCAATGAATATTTCGGAGGAAATATGAAAAAAACGCGTTTATTACTTATTTTTTCGCTTGTATTCTGTTTGCTGTCAATCGTTCAGGTAAACGTTTTTGCGCAGGAAGCTGTCAAGGAGATCGAAACGGTCGTTTTAGTCGACGACTTCGATCGGGAAATTACGGTTAATTATCCGCTGCGATCGATCGTCTCGTTGGCGCCGTCTGTAACCGAGATGATCTGCGCGACGGAGTCCTGCGCGAAACTGAGCGGCGTCGACGCGTATTCGAACTATCCGGAATCTGTCGACGAGTTGGAAGAAGTAGGCAGCCTTACCGGCGAGCTGTCTCTCGAAAAAATTCTGGCTTTGAATCCAGATCTTGTTATAGCTGCGGAGATCAATTCCCCGGAACAGATTAAAGGTTTGGAAGATCTCGGAATCCCGGTTTATCGAATCAAAAATCCGAAGGACCTTGAAAGCATGCCGGAACTATTCCGGAAATTTGGCGAGATTCTTGACGAAAGCGACCAGATGGAAACGGTCGCCGCACGGTTTGAGACGCGGTTAAGCGAAATTCGGAAACTTTTGAAAGACGCGAAGGCTGTCAGCGTTTTTTATGAAATTGACGCCAGCGATCCGACCAGCCCCTGGACGACAGGAAGCGGTACGTTTATCGACAGTTTGATCCAGGAAGCGGGAGGGAAAAATATTGCGGCGGAAATGGACGGCGAATGGCTTCAGATCAGCGTTGAGTTCCTGATCGAAGCGGATCCGGAGACAATCGTATTAGGCGACGCGAACTATGGTGTGACGCCTGAAAGCTTGAGCGAACGCGACGGATGGGGCGATTTAAGCGCAGTCGTTAACGGCGCGATCCTTTCCGTCGATTCGGATATCGTCTCGCGTCCTGCCCCGCGCATTATCGACGCGCTGGAAATCCTGGCGCAGTTTCTTCATCCGGCGCTGTTCTTGAACGAAGAAACAAATTAATCGCTAAGCTTATGCGCTTTCGTGCCGGTCCGCTTACGCTTTTGCTGAGTTTGGGTGTCGCCGTCATGCTGGGCCTGAGCGTTCTGATCGGACCGGTGTCGTTTAATTTACGCTCGGTTCTTATAACGATTGGAAAAAAGTTTTCCCAAAGCGAAATTCCGGCTGAATTGGCGAAGATCGAAACGATCGTTTTTACGTTGCGGCTGCCGCGGGCGCTGATGTTGATGTTAACCGGCGCTGCGCTCGGCTGCAGCGGCGCATCGTATCAGGGGCTGTTCCGCAATCCGTTGGCGGATCCGTTTCTGATCGGCGTTTCGGCCGGGGCCGGTCTTGGAGCGGTCATCGCGCAGTCGATCGCTTGGCGCAGCCAGACTTTCGCCCCCTACGCCCGGCCGCTTTTCGCGCTTGGATTTGGGATCCTCGTCGTTGTCGTCGTATTTTTAATAGGCCGCGAGCACGGAAACGATTTTCCTGCGAACCGCTTAATTCTTGCCGGCGTAGCGATGAATTCGTTCTGTTCGGCGTTGATCAGTTTCATACTGATTTATTTTCGGAATAATTTTCTGACCTCGATGTCATGGATGATGGGCGGAATTACCTTGTCGGGGTGGATTCCGGTTCGCGTGATCCTGATCCCGGTGACGGCCGGGCTGATAGGGCAGGCGGCTTTTGCATACCCTTTGAACGTACTGCAGTTTGGCGATGAGCAGGCGGCCGCATTAGGGCTGGAACCGAAAAAGATTCAACGGCGAGTAATCTTTTTCGCGACGTTATCGACGTCCGCGGCGATTTCTTTTGCCGGCGTGATCGGTTTTGTTGGATTAATTATTCCGCATGTGATTCGCTTCTTGATCGGTTCGGACTATCGAAAAATTTTGCCTTTATCAATGTTGGGGGGCGGATTTTTCCTGATGACGGCTGACCTGCTCGCCCGCCGCGCATTTGCGCCGCGGGAATTTCCGGTTGGGCTGATTACGGCGTTATCTGGCGCGCCGTTCTTTTTCTGGTTGTTATATCGCGGCCGGGCGGAACGATGATTCCTCCCGGTATTCTTCGCATAGAGAGCTTGTCGGTCGCCTACGGACGTGCGGAACGCGTCACGGTCCGCGACGTCAGTCTTGAACTTTGCCCGGGGCAGATTTACGGATTGATTGGCCCGAACGGATCCGGGAAAACGACGCTAATCCGCGGGCTGACCGGGCGCGCCCGCGTCGTTTCGGGGCGGATCAGCTTCGATGGCGCCGACGTTTTAGCGTTGAGAGCGCGCGAACGCGCGCGAATTATTTCGATCGTTCCGCAGTCATCAGGAATTCCCGGCGGTTATTCCGTTTCTGATGTTGTGGCGATGGGACGAACGGCGTACCGTGGCCCCTTCGGTCAATTGGCTGCGGCAGATCGCGAAAAGGTCGAATCCGCGATTCAATCTACGGGGATTGCGTCTTTGCGCGATAAGGATTGCGCTTTTCTTTCCGGCGGCGAAATACAGCGCATCCTGATCGCGCGGGCCATCGCGCAGGATACGCCGGTGATTATCCTTGACGAACCGACGGCTCATCTGGATTTCCGCTACCAGATCCGCTTATTAGATTTGGTGTCTTCGTATAGTCGAAATAGCGGTGTCGCGGTGCTGCTGATTTTGCATGACTTGAATTTGGCCGTCCGTTATACGGACCAGGTCATGATCTTAGCGCAAGGCTCCGTCGTCGCCAGCGGTGCGGCATCCGCGGTTTTGGAGCCGAAACGATTGAGCGAAGTTTATCGGATCCAGATGGAACGAATTGACCGCGGGAATGGTAAGCCGGTTCTCTTCGCTCCGTTGTAAAGCGTGGTTCGAAAACATGGGATATAAGGGAGTTAACCCTTAAAATTCCATAAGAATTTATTAAAAAGTCTTTTTGAAATGTCAGCTGCGTTATACTACAGCCATGCAGTTTAAGGCGATTTATTTTGATATTGACGAAACGTTGTATCCGATCGGCGCGAGAATCGTCGACGCGTACATCTGCCGGATGGAACAGTTTATTGACGAACGGTTTGCAGCCGGGCAATTAGGCGGGGAAAGACCGCATCGCGAAAATTTGTTTACGAAATACGGAACGACGCAAAAAGGTCTTTCGTTCGAATACGGCGTGGACCGTTATGACTTCATGAACTACGTAAACGATTTTAAGATCGATGGGCTGCTAACCGCCGACGAGGCTGTACGCGCGATGATCCTTCGGATTCCGATGGCGCGCTATATTTTGACGAACGCCGACCGCTTTCACGCGATGCGCGTTTTAAAGGCGCTGAATCTGAGCGATTGCTTTGACGGTATGATTGATTCGATCGATGTCTTCCCGGATGTTAAGCCGTCGTCCAAGGCGTTTGAATACGCGCTGAAAATAACGAATCAACCCGATCCGGCGCGCTGTATTTTCGTAGACGATAAGCATGACAACGTGACGGCTGCGCACGAGATGGGTTTTTTCTCGATCCAGGTCGGGTCGAAACAACTTTCTCCGGTAGCCGACGCGCAGATTGACCAACTGATCGATTTGCCGAAATTGGGGATTTATCAGGAAATAGCGGACGAGGCCCGGATCTGATCCGGACGTTATTCACAGGTTAGGAGTAGAAAATTAGATGAAAAATCAAACGATAAAGATTCTTTCGATTATTGTTATAACGATCAGCTTTTTAGTCATCGGCTTCAGTTCGGGCGTTATTTTAGGAACCGTCGCGGAAAGAAACGCTTTCAATTTGGTTGGCGACATGCGGGGGAGTTCTTCGAATGTGGAAGTAGACAATTCCCAGAATGTTTTATCCCAGATTCGTTTCAGCGACGAAGGTCTCGAGTCGGCGGCGCAGCAGCCGTCGGATTCCGAATTGAACCTGGAGCCGTTTTGGGAAGCGTACGATATATTGGAAGAATATTACGTCGATCAACCGCTTGATAAAGACGCGCTGGTCGAGGGCGCGATTGAGGGGATGATCAACGCTTTGGGCGATCCGCATACCCGTTATTCCGACGCGGAAAGTTACCAGGAAGAGCTCGAATACATGGCGGGCGAAGAGTATGAGGGGATCGGCGCCTGGGTCGATTTATCCGGCGATTATGTTAAAGTGACTTCGCCTATGCGCGGGAGTCCGGCCGAAGCGGTGGGGCTGAGACCGCGCGATCTGATTATCGCGATCGACGGGGAAGATCAAACGGGAATTGACCTGAATTTATCTTTATCGAAGATTAAAGGCCCTGAGGGAACGGAGGTCGTCCTGACGATTAAGCGCGGAACGGACGATCCGTTTGACGTCACGATTACGAGGGCGCGCCTGACAACGCCGATGGCGATTTGGGAGATGCGCGAGAATCAGATCGCCTATATCGAGCTGACGCAGTTCGGCGAACTGACGGTTTCGGAGCTTGAAAAAGCGTTGGACGACCTGTTGCCGCAGAATCCGGTCGGTTTGGTGCTGGATCTGCGCAATAACGGCGGGGGATATGTCGATACATGCGTTTCGGTTGCGGAAGAATTCCTTCCGAAAGGATCGCTCGTGCTGACGGAGAGGCGCGGCGACGGGTCGACGTCGGAGTATAAGACGCGATTTACCGGAATAGCTCAGGATATTCCAATGGTCGTTTTGGGTAATGACGGAACGGCGTCGGCTTCCGAAATTTTGATCGGCGCGCTGCAATATTATAAACGCGCGATTTTTGTCGGGACGGAAACCTACGGAAAAGGCACGATGCAAATTCAACCGGAATTATCGAACGGCGGCGCGGTTTCGGTTACGATCGCGCGCTGGCTGACTTCGGCCGGCGACTCGATCAACGGCGTCGGAATTACCCCGGACGTTTCCGTCGAACGATCCGAGGAGGATTTCAAGGAAGAGCGCGACCCGCAGTATGAAAAAGCGGTTGAACTGCTACTGAATGGCGTACGTCCCGAGGACGTTGAGCCGATCGTCGAAGAGGAACCGGTTGAGGTCAATGCGGAAGATGAAAATTTATAGGCTTGATTCACTGTATTATTATCGGTTTTGAGCTCAGGTTGTTGGTACCCGGCAGAAGCAGCCGGGTACGTTTTCTATCGTTAACGTGATCGGGATCGGCGAAGTAGCCGAAATTGGTCATAAGATATTTAAATCGCCGCTTTTTTGCGGTAGAATACTTCCTGTACCATGAAGGAAACGGTAACGATAGGGAAGTCAATCATAATTATACCGAACCCGTTGACGGACGTCTTGCGGTGAGGTATAATTTTTTCTCGTAAAAAAAATAAATTGGAGATTGATATCAAAATGGAACAAGAAGTAAATCAGGCTTTGGAAAATGAAGTGACGGAAGCGGAGGAATCGGTCAAAGACACGGTCCTTGAAACGGTTGCCGACGATCCGTCGGAACCGGAAGCGACGCTGAGCAGCGAAGAAAATTCCGACAGCGACGATAACGACGAAAGCGAACACGGTCCGAAGCTGAAAGAACAGTTTACCGGCAAAGTCGTAAAGATGAGTCTGGCTGCGGCTTTAGTCGATATCGGCCTTGACATGCCGTCCGTAATCCATATTACTCAGATTCCTCGTCCGGAAGGCGACGCCACGCCGAAGAATCTTTCCGATCTTTTAACGGTTGGCCAGGAAATTACGGTTTGGGTCCGCCGCGTCAAGGACAATCGCGTCGAGTTGACGATGATTAAACCGTTCGATCTCGAATGGCGTGAGATTAAGAAGGAAATGACCGTCAAAGGGACAGTTGTGCGCATGGAACCGTTCGGCGTTTTCGTCGAAATCGGCGCTGAACGTCCCGGTTTGATCCATATCAGCGAATTGGCGCATAATTACGTCAAGCAGCCGTCGGACGTTGTTTCGATCGGGCAGGAAATCGAAGCGCAGGTACTTGAGGTTAATCGTCGCAAGAAACAGATCAAGTTGAGCGTTAAGGCGCTTCAAGCGGCTCCTGAAGAATCTGAAGGTATGTCTTATGGGCGCAACGCGGAGAAATTAGGCGACGTTGATCTATCGGAGGTCGGCGGGACGGTTATTTCCCGTCCGCTTTCCGCGCGAGCCCAGCAGCTCAAAGCGCAGAGTTACAGCGCTGACAGCGGCGATAAAGCGACACGACGTCCGAAACGCGCATCGAAGAAGCGGAACGAATTGAATACCGAAGGTATCGATTTGATGTTCTCGTCGACGGCTGAAGGCGAAGTTGAACAGACGGCGATGGAAATCGCGCTGCGCGAGGCGATGGAAAAAGCGAAATCGCGTAACAAAAATGACAAGAAGAAGAGCAGCATTTCCTCCGAGCAGGCGGATATCTTGACTCGTACGCTAAACAGCAAGGCCGGGTAATCGGTTTTTACCAAAAAAACTTCAATCTCCGGGAAAAAAAGCGGCTCCATCGAGCCGCTTTTTATATTCCGAGATTTTAAGGAGCCGCTTTGCCGTTCCTCCGCCTAAAAGATTCCGTATGATTTTATTGCGGCAGTTTTGATTCCCCCGTAATGGTTGATATAATCGACCAAAAGGAAATTCAACGGCTCAGACTGAGGGAGAATCATGGGTGGGGATAGATACGTCGTAAAAGTCGGAACGTCAAGCCTGACCGGGGGATCGACGAAAATAGATATGCCGAGATTGATCGATTTGGTTCGTCAGCTGACGGTTCTAAAAAAACGCGGAATTGAGGTGTTGCTGGTCAGCTCCGGCGCGGTAGCCACGGGGCGCGAGCTTTTAAATGATCCGGCTTTCTCGAAACATGTTCCCCGCAAACAGATGTTGTCGTCAATCGGGCAGCCGCGGCTGATGTCGATTTATATGGATGTCTTCGCTATGTACGGCGCTGTCGCAGCTCAGGTTTTATTGACGCGGCGCGATCTTGTGCATCGAACCGGTTATCTTAACGCGCGCAACACGATTGAACTGTTGTTAGAACACGGCGTTATTCCGATTCTTAACGAAAACGATACGACAGCTACGGACGAGATCCGTTTAGGGGATAACGATACGCTTTCGGCGTATATATCCGGATTGACAGGGGCGGGAATGTTGATCCTGATGACGGATCAGGAGGGACTTTTTACCGCAGACCCGAGCCGTCATGCAGACGCGGCGTTGATTCCGCGCGTTGACGGGGGCGAAATCCCGACCGATATTTGGGCGGCTGCGGGTGGTTCGGTCAACGGTCTGGGCACCGGCGGTATGACGACGAAGGTTCGCGCGGCAGATATCGCCCGACGCATGGGTACAATTGTCAAAATCGTCGACGGGAATATTCCGGACTGCCTGTTAAAAATTGCCGACGGCGAAGAATTCGGGACGACGTTCACGGCGATTCAGTCTACGCTCGAAAGCCGGAAACGCTATCTCCTTTCAGGTTACCGGGCTGATGGCGCGGCGATTGTTATTGATTCGGGCGCCGTGTCCGCGCTTCGGAACGGTAAGAGCCTTCTCCCCGCTGGAGTCCGGAATGTCGTCGGGACGTTTGAACGCGGCGAAACGGTTCGAATTGCCGATCCTGAAGGGCGCGAGATCGCGATCGGGATGACGAATTATTCATATGACGATGTTCTGAAACTTTGCGGCTGTAAAGCGAACGAGATCGAGGGCGTTTTAGGTTATTCGTTTGCTGATGAAATTGTTCACCGTGACCATATGATCTTTGATCGGGAGAATAACTGAGATGACGGATGTTGAGAAAATCGGACGATGCGCGCGGCGCGCGGCAGAAAGCTTAACCGAAGCTTCCGCGGATATTAAAAACGCCTGTTTGCTGCGGTTGGCGGATTTGCTCGAAGCGGGAATGGAAAAGATTCTTGCTGCGAACTCGTTTGACGTTAGGGACGGGAAGCGAGCGCTGACGGAAGCGATGGTCGATCGCCTGATGTTGAATGAAGATCGGATCAAGGGAATCGCAGCCGACGTTCGTTCCGTCGCCGGCCTCGACGATCCGGTCGGCGAGATTTTTGAGCCGCGGGTCCATGCGAACGGTATGCGGATCGAAAAACGGCGCGTTCCGATCGGGGTCGCGGCAGTGATTTATGAATCTCGTCCGAACGTGACGATCGACGCTGCTTCTTTAATGATTAAGTCCGGGAACGCGGTCATATTACGCGGCGGAAAAGAGACGATACGAACGAATCAGGTGTTGGTTGAATTGGTTCATGAAGCGTTGCGCGCTGTCGGTTTGGATCGGAATTGCGTCCAGTTTATTGATTTGCCGGATCGGACTCTGCTGCTCAATTTGCTGCGTCAGCCGGCATTTATTGATATCGTGATTCCGCGCGGCGGTAGCGGGCTGCATCAGTTCTGCCGTGAGAATAGCCAAATTCCGGTTATTACCGGCGGCATCGGCGTTTGCCATTTGTTTGTCGATGAGAGCGCGGATTTTGAAAAAGCCGCGTCCGTTATTCGTAACGCCAAGGTTCAACGGCCGACTGTCTGCAACGCTTTGGAAACTTTGTTAGTCCATCGTTCGATTGCCGCGCAATTTTTGCCTATGATTTGCCGTTTTCTTTCGAAAGATGGCGTTATTTTTCGCGTAGATGATTATTGTGCTGAGATTTTGGCTTTTAATGATATAGATGTGGGGGTTTATCAACTTGCACAAACCGGCGATTTTGATACAGAATGGTTGAATTTAACGCTGAGCGTTCGTGTTGTTGACACGTTAGACGATGCGATTTCGCATATCCGCTCTCATGGTACAGGCCATTCGGATGGAATTCTGACAGAATCGTTTGAGAACGCCGATCGTTTTGTGCGGGCGATTAATTCGGCCTGCGTTTATGTCAACGCCAGCACGCGTTTTACCGACGGTTCGCAGCTTGGTTTGGGCGCGGAAATCGCGATTTCAACGCAGCCGCTGCACGCGCGCGGACCGATGGCGCTGCGAGAACTGACGACATATAAGTGGGTCATTCGAGGCGATTATCAAGTCAGACCGTAAATTTTCCTGAGCTTTCAGCTCAGGAAAATTTTATATCGGTTTAAGGCTGAAACGCTTGATCCTGTGACGATGGATAGCTTTTGCTTTCTATTCGTGTTCCTTTTCCTGATACCGCGGATCATCGATAGACTGAAGAAATCTTTCAGCGCGAATGTCAATAGTCTTAACACTCGTTTTTTTTGTCTTTCCTCAACGATTTCTGAGCGCTACGGCGCGATTTTCAGGTTCGAAATGTCGAATGCCAAATTGGGCGGAATATGAAACTTTTTTTACTTGGGTAGCGTTTCTATTTTAGACTGCAGTACTGAATTTGAAATTTTGAAAAAAAGGAAAGAAAAATGAAAAAGGCTATTTTAATTATTTCAACAGTTTTATTGGTTTCTGTCATGATGACGACGGGTATCTTTGCGAGCTCTTATAACTTCTCGCGGTATGATTCGGATACGAATGTATCGGATGATTCGATGTCAGTGCAGGAAGAACAAGATACGGGTCAGGTTTTCGGGGATCCGGAAGGTCTTCACTTTATCACGAAGCTCGAATATTACAGCCGTCTTGGCAACTATAAAGCGGAAGTCGTCGCACCCGAGATTAAGGGTATGGCGAATTTAGAGCGTCAGAAGAGTTTGAACGACTATATTAAGAGCGTTGCCTATGATATTATCGACCAATTTGAAAACGATGCTCGCGCGATTTTATTCGATTTCCCGGATGAAAGCCCGTATTTCAGCGCGAATTATGGTTTTGATTTTCCGACGGATTCCGAATCGGTTCTGACGCTGGCTCTTCATTATTCCACCGTCGCCGGGTCCTCTGACAGCTCGACGTCCTTCTTCAACTTCAATAAGCAGACGCGCGAATTGATCCTGATGGACGATTACTTTATCCCGGGCAGCGAAGCGGCAAACCTGCTTCGCGATGAGATCCTGAAACAGATGCGTCAGACGATGGCCGAGGATGAAAATGTGGTTTATTGGATCGACGAAAAAACGGACGAATCGGATATGATGTTGGATTGGGGCGATCTTCTCGCTGATGTCGGGAACAATAATCAGTACCGGATTGACGAGAACGGAGATTTGGTCATCGTTTTCAATAAATATGACGTTGCTCCGGGATATATGGGAAATCCTGAATTTGTAATCCCGTCGGATGTTGTGACGGCGATGGAAAACGCAATGGGCGTTACGAACGAATAAACACATAAATATTAGCCCAGATATTTTCAAAGGACGCGCGCCGCATCATTGCTGAACCGAACCTTGCAATGGGAATATCGGGAACCAGATACGAAATGTCATATGAAGCTTGAAGCGCGCGTCCGAATTAAATCGAAGCCGCGGGGAAGAATTCCCCGCGGTTTCAATTTAAAAAGCCGGCTTTTTTTTCGCGTTCTGCGATTGTTTTTTGCCCTTGATGGAAAAGCTGTTTTTGTTATAGGATCAGCATGGCGTCGCCGAAGGAGAAAAAACGATATTCTTCTCGGATCGCCAGCTCGTAAAGCTCAAGCGTTTTTTCTCTTCCGATGAATGCGCTGATCATCATGATCAATGTTGATTTTGGCAGGTGGAAATTTGTGATTAACGCGTCGACGATTTGGAACCGATACCCGGGCAGGATAAAAATCCCGGTATCCCCTTGGATTGGGATAACCGCGCTGGCGGACCCGGTTTCGACCGCCGCCATGGCGGCGCTTTCAAGCGTTCGGACGCTGGTTGTGCCGATCGGGATGATACGCCCGCCGGCTTTGCGCGTTTCGTTAATCTGTTTCGCCGTATCCGCGTCGATTTCGCACCATTCTTTGTGGATTTGATGGTCTTTCGGGTCGTCGACGGAAACGGGCTTGAAAGTATCTAATCCGATATGAAGGGTAATATCGGCGAAACTGACGCCGCTTAATTCGAGTTTCGAGATGAGCTCGCGAGTGAAATGGAGCCCCGCGGTCGGGGCTGCTGCCGAGCCGACCGCTTGCTGGTCGGCATAGATGGTCTGGTAGCGCGTTTGATCGTTCAATTTTGTATGGATATACGGCGGAAGCGGCATCTCGCCGTTCTTCTGCATGAAATCGTTGAACGACCCGTTGAAACGCACGGTTCGGCTGGCGCCGTCCGCGTCTTTAAGGACCGTCGCGCTTAAGCCGTCGGCGAGGATCAACCGTGATCCCTCTCGAATTTTCTTTCCCCCGATCAGGCATTCCCATTCTGTCTCGCGCAGACGCCGCAGCAGCAGAATCTCGACTTTTCCGCCGGTTTCCTTTCTTGCGAATATCCGCGCCGGCAGTACTTTGGTATGGTTTCGGACGAGAAGATCGCCGCGATTCAAAAAATTGCCGATTTCAAAGAAGTGCCTATGGAAGACGCGGTCGCTTTTTCGATCGTAAACCATCAGGCGCGAACTGTCGCGCGGTTCGAGCGGGGTTTGGGCGATGCGCTCCGGCGGTAAGCAATAGTCAAAGTCTGCGGTCTTCAATTAGAATTTGTCCTTTCTCGATACCAAATTTTGGCGAATTGGCTGACCTTCGCCGTAAGTTTACGCGTTTTCAATCAGGCTTCACCCTTTTTATTACGGGCTCGATCAAAAATTGGGGCTAGAATAGCGCCGTCTGGCCAAACGTCGGTTCGTCGCGCGGCGGTTCGGATTTCAGCCATGGGATATTGAGGTGATCGTATGCGCCGCGCGTGGCGTTCCGGCCTTGCGGCGTGCGGTTGATGAATCCGAGCTGAAGGAGGTACGGTTCGACAACTTCCATAATTGTATCGGTTTCTTCGCTTAGAGAGGCGGCGATCGTATTCAGCCCGACGGGACCGCCGTTAAATTTTTCGATAATGGTTAATAAAACGCGCCGATCCATGTCGTCTAAGCCGTACGGGTCAATTCCAAGCAGTTCGAGCGCGTCGCGCGCCGATTCGGCGCTGATTAAGCCGTTGCTCCGAACCTGCGCGAAGTCGCGGACGCGGCGCAGCAGGCGCAGTCCGATCCGCGGCGTCCCGCGCGAGCGGCGCGCGATTTCGTTCACCCCGCCTTCTTCACAGGCAACGTTAAGCTTCGCAGCCGCGTTTTTCAAAATCTGTTCCATTGCGCAGACTTCGTAGTAATTCAAGCGGTAGATCGCGCCGAAACGGCCGCGCAGCGGCGAGCTGACCATGGATAAACGGGTCGTCGCGCCTATTACGGTAAAGCGCGGCAGTTTTAAGCGGATCGATCGTGCGGAAGGGCCTTTCCCGACCATAATATCCAGCGCGGAATCTTCCATCGCGGGATATAAAATTTCTTCGACCGAACGGTTCAGCCGGTGAATCTCGTCGATGAATAAGATATCGCCCTCTTGGAGGTTTGATAAAATTGCGGCCAAATCGCCGGAACGTTCGATCGTCGGTCCGGATGTAATCTTTATATTGACGCCCGTTTCGTTCGCCATGACATGGGCCAGCGTCGTTTTCCCAAGACCGGGCGGTCCATAGAAGAGAATATGATCCAGCGGTTCTTTCCGCTGGCGCGCGGCGGTTAAAAGGATCGACAAGTTTTCGCGAATGATATCTTGACCAATAATATCGTTCAGATAACGGGGACGGAGGGCGAAATCGGCTCTCTCGTCGGTTGAATTCATCCCCGGATTAATCAGGCGCTCATTTTCCATGAGTATAATTATACACAGTTGTAACGCGTTGAACTGTATTGTCTCGAAATTCTGTTCAATGATTCAGCCCGACGCGGAGACGATTAGCTTACCGATTGCGGAGGTTAAAATATATGTTTGGATATCATATCGCCCGTCATCCGATCTTGAACTTGCCGATGATTTGCTTATGGACTGAAACCGATCATTTTCGACGGGCGGAAGCGCGGATTGTTCCGGATTACGGCTCCAATATCTGTTCTTATTCGGTTGACGGAATCGAATATCTCCATCAGGGCTTTACCGATGTTGGCGGGATGAAATTTTTCGGGATGCCGATGATGTACCCGTTCCCAAATCGGATCAGCGGCTGCCGGGTTGATTTTAACGGCGAGGTTTACCGTCTGCCCGATACGGATAACGGAAGGACGCTTCATGGGCTTGTTTCCGCGGCGGCTTTTTCGTATGAGACGCCTGTTTTGACGGATGAATCGATTTCGTTAACGACGTTTATTACGCTGACGCCGGGTCACCCGCTTTTCCAAATTTTCCCGATCGCTAATAAACTTGAAATTACGACGACGTTGGAAAACGATTCTTTAACGATCCAGGCGAAAATCTCTAATCTGGATTCGCGCAAAGAGCTGCCGTTCGGTTTTGGAATTCACCCCTATTTTAACGCTTTAGGTATGAAAAAGGATATTCGTATCCGTGTTCCTGCGCAGAGATATCTTGAAGCTGTCGATCTGATCCCGACCGGGAAAGTTTTGCCTATGGAAGAAGCCCCGGTCGATCTCCGCAATTTAACGCCTCTCGCGGGAATAGATTTGGATGACGTTTGGTCAGGGATGACTCCGCTGAAACCGATTGAGGTCCGCTACGAATCGATCGGACGGAAACTGACGTTGTTTGCGACCGATCTGTTTACCCATGCAGTGACTTATACGCCGCCGACGGCGGGGTTTTTCTGCCTGGAGAATCAAACGAACGCGACTGACGCGGTTAGGCTGCATCAGGCGGGGTTTGTTGATGCGGCGCATTTACTGATTTTGAAACCGGGCGAATCGACGGTTGGAAAAGTTCAGATTCAGGTCGGACCGATTCAAGCGTAGGATTCGCGCAAAACAGGAGTTGATTCGTTCGATTCATTAAAATTTGTTAGAATTACTATTGATTCGGATCAATACCGATCGAAACGCGCACCGTTTCGAATCGTGGAAACGGAGGAACCATGGCGAAAAATAACCCCATGAATAAACGTTCGGCTTCTCAGGCGTCGGAAATTGAATTGGTCGATTTTACGAACGATCCTTGGAGCTGGAAAGGTAAAGCGCCGATTTATCCGATTACACCGGAAGGATTTACCTTTGATATTGAAGATGAAAACGGATTGGATCGAAAGGCGATTTCCCTCGGTATTTTGGGAATGATTATTATCGTGTTCAACGCGAAGAGCGCGACCATCCGCGAAGAAGAAGTATTGCCAATCTTTTTCGACGTTATTGCGACGCGTTCCTGGCTTACAATTCCGAAAAAGGAAGCGGGCGCGTTGGCGAAAACCGCGATCGCGAAACTGACGGACGGCGATTCGAGCGGCGACGTATTCGATTTATGTTCTTTTGCGCCGCTCGAAGTCAAGCGCAGCTTGCTGCGCTCGTTATTCGCGGTCGCGCGATTGAAACTCAAACCGGAATTCAAGCAGGAAGCTGAAAACCGTATTCTCGGAGATATCGTCCCGAATATTTTTGACGATCCGGCTTTCGAGTTGGCGACCTTGACCGGGAACATTATCCGCGAAAAAGTTGAAGAAGAGAAGCGGCAGGAGCCGACGCTTTCCGTTGAGCCTGAAGAAACGTATGAGCCGTCGGCAGAAGAAGAGCCGGATATCGTTACGCGGGTTCAGGCGTCGGAGATTCATCAGGATGCGGAAGTAGCGCTTCGGGAGCATTTGGAACAGCTGACGAAGGCTGTTCCTGATTTGCCGCCGTTGCCGCCGGAACCGATCGAGGACGATTATGTCCCCTTCTCCGACATGGAAGCGGACGAAGAATTCAGCGCGCGTATGGCGCAGAAGCGTTTTTTGAAAACTTCTGGTAAGCCGCAAACTTCGGCTCCGGAAGAATACGAGGCTCCTGTTGAAAAAATCCCGGATATGCCGCGCTCGGCTTCGCATGAAACGCCGGAATCACGATCCCAACCGAACGATTACGATGTCGCCGCCAGTCTTTACGCGCAATCCGGGTACCCGTCCGAAAATGAATATCAGCTTCCGCCGGGATCCGCTTTCAGTCAACCGCCGATCCCGTCGGGTTATCAGGGATTTCCTCCTGGTAAAGATGTTCATAAACAGCCGCCCATTCCCGAATCTTTTCCTGACGCGGGTCAGTCTTCATCGCCGCAGCCGAACTTCCCGTCTCAATTTGCCGCTCCCGTCCGGCCGGATTTTACGCCGTTTGGTCAGGTCCCGAATTTCGGCCCTGCTCCGGCGTTCGGATCGAATCCGACCAGTCAGTATCCGCCTCGACAGGAAACGGCGCAGCCCGGACAGATTCCGCCGTTTCCCCCCGCGCCGAATTTTGGCCAGGCACCAAATTTTGCTCAGCCTCCAAACGTAGGACCTGCGCCGAACTTTGCTCAGCCGCGGTCCGACTATAGCGGTCAGGTGCCGCCCGCGCCTTTCCCGTCGCACTATCGGACCCAATCCGGATATCCGCCGTACGGTCAAGCTGCGGCGTACCCGCCTTATCCTCCGCAGCCGCAGCCTTCATCAGGGCTCTCTCCTTCCGGGTATCCGCAGCCGGGGGCGTTTGTTCAGCCGCCCGATTATCCGATCAAGCCGCCTGACGACGATATGGAGTCGACCGCCCCACGTAAAGCCGTTTAGATGCCAATGTATTTTAAGGAACCCGACTGTCGGGTTCTTTTTTTGTTCAAAATTGACAACCGTCGTATCGTATTGTCAGATTGAAGCTATAATATACAGCGATATTTCCGCGGTTAACGCGTCAAAATGAACGAAAAGAGGCGAATGATGAAAGAAGTAATTCAGAAAGTAAAAGGAACGAGAGAATTTTATCCCGAGGATATGACGATTCATCATTGGCTGTATGAACAGATCCGCGCAGTTTCGGAGCTCTTCGGTTACCAAGAATATGAAGGGCCGTATCTGGAAAAGCTCGAACTTTACGCGGCGAAATCGGGCGAAGAACTCGTCAAGGAACAATCTTACGTGTTTACCGATCGCGGGGGCGGCGAGATCTGTTTGCGTCCGGAACTGACGCCGACTTTAGCGCGGATGGTCGCCCAGCGTCAGCAATCGTTCGCGTTCCCGTTGCGGCTTTGGTCGTTCGGGCCGTTTTGGCGTTATGAACAGCCGCAGAAAGGACGCAGCCGCGAATTCTTTCAATGGAACATTGACATGATCGGTGCGTCAGGTTATATGGCGGACGCGGAAATGATCGCGATTTCCGCTCAGTTCTTCAAGCGTTTGGGATTGACGCCGGATCAGGTCCAAATCTTAGTTAACAATCGCAGCCTGATGGATCGGAAGTTGGCTGAGATCGGCGTTTCTGAGGAACGGAAGCCGTTGGTTTATCGATTGATCGACCGACGCGATAAAATGCGCGAGCCGGAATGGAAAGCGTACGCGAACGAAACGGGGATCGGGACGGAAACGTTAGACAGGCTGTCCGCTTTACTGAACGATGCTCAGCTATGGCGTGAATCTGAAGAGCTGACGCAGATTTTCGTTCTGTTGGATGCGATGGATTTGGGCGCTTACGTGAAATTCGACGCGAAGATTATTCGCGGTTTGCTGTACTATACGGGGACGGTGTTCGAAGCGAAAGATGTTGAGGGCGGACGTTCGATCCTTGGCGGCGGACGTTACGAAAATCTGGTTGGGGACGTAGGCGGCGATCCTGTTTCAGGGGTCGGCTTTGCGATGGGCGACGTCATGATTAAGGTCGTGCTCGAAAAATTGGGAGCGCTTCCGGTTTTGGACGCTCAGCCGGCGAAAATCGTCGTGACGGTATTCGATCCGCAAGGTATGAAGGCTTCTGCTTGCCTGACGGCGGCGTTGCGGGATCAGGGTATGGCGGCGATCCTTTATCCCGAAGCGGCCAAATTAAATAAACAGCTGAAATATGCCGACCGGATCGGCGCGAAAGTCGTCCTGCTGTACGGCCCGGATGAAGTTGAAGCGGGCGTCGTTACGGTAAAAGACTTATCTAATCGGACGCAGCGGACGGTTGCGCTCGGTGTTTTGCCTGAGGAACTGAAAGCAATGGGCCTGTAAAATTTCTATTTCTTATAAAAAGGGCGTGACGATCAAAGGTACGCTGAGCTTTACCAAAAGAATCGGAAGTTTGCGGTTCATTAATGGTAATCCTGCGCCGAGGTACGTATAAGGTTATTGTATTCAAAGCGCCGTTGAGCGGAATCGAACCGTTTTTTAGGCGGAAAATTTCGTAACGACAGGAACGAGCGCGCGCGCTCGTTCCTGTCGTTTATGTTTTATATTGTGTATTATTCTTACACTTGTTGCGAACTATGGGCGGGAAACGGCCCTCCTGAGATAAACATATTCTAAATTTCTGCGAAGAGATCGAAATTCGAACGCTTTTATTCTATAATGTGTCGTTTCGATCCTATCGCTGCATGGGGCGAGTAATCTTAAATTAAGTGAAATTCCCGATTGTTTCGTCTTGTTGCGATAAAGTATTTTTCCCGAGCACGCTGATGAAAGCGGCTTTTGCGACCGTTTTAGCGAGCTGACGGAGTGTTTCGAGCCCTACAAAATCTTCTCTGGTGCCTTGGGATTTTTTGTCCTGGCTCCAGATACTGCCTCCTAAATAGCAACTTCCGCCACCGCCGGTTACAAGCATGCCGTTCATTAGAAAAAAGTTGATAATCGGATATTTTGCTGTTTCCATGCCTCCGTAACGGGTTCCGCCTGTTGTGATGGCCGCTCCTACTTTATTCTCTAATATACCGGAATGCACCATGTAAATCGGTCTCATTCGGCTTAGAACAGCCGCCAGTTGCGCTGAAATATTCATGTCGTAGACAGGCGAAGCCATAATTATCGCGTCTGCATTGAGGATTTTTTGTTCGATTTCCTTGTGGTCGTCTTTGATAACGCACATGGAATGGGCGCGTATGCATCCGTCGCAATGAATACAGGGGCTGATTTTTTTACCGTGAACTGTCCAGGAATCTACGGTAAAGATCTTGGAGATTGATGAAATATCGTCCAAGACAATTTTGAGCGCAAGTTCGGTAGCTCCGTTCTTACGCGGACTGCCGCAAATACCCAATATATTGATTTTCTTCATCTCGTCAAGTTCCCTTTTTGATAAAAACCGGATTGATCGGCTTATGTTTCTTTCCCTGCCATCCATAAACCGATTTGTTCGATACTTGCTTCTTTAGGCGTTGTCTCAGCGATCATCTTCCCTTCGTACATGACGCCGATCCGATCGGATAAGGACATAATTTCTTCCAGTTCGGTTGAAATCAGTATAATCGCGCACCCCTGATCCCGCTGTTGTATCAGATGTTTCCGGATTGACTCGGTTGCTCCGATGTCTACGCCGCGTGTCGGATGGGCAGCTATGAGAAAGCGCGGTTTTTTATCCAGTTCTCGCGCTACAACCAATTTTTGCTGATTCCCTCCTGAAAGCGTCGAAAAAACTGCATTTCCGTCGGAAGCCTTCACATTGAATTTTTGAATCAGTTTGTTACTGTACGAATGTTCCTTTTCCCAGTCGATGGAATTTCTGGAAGAAAACTCGTCTGTTCTGTAATTATAGAAAGAGGTATTTTCAAAAATAAAAAACCGGCTGATTACGCCCATGTTTAATCGATCTTCAGGAATATGTCCAATCGTTTTAGAAAATATTTCTTTTGTACTATTGTGCGTAATATCCTGGCCGCAGAAAATGACCTGTCCGGAGTCTTTCGGAATAATCGACAGCAACGCTTTAACCATTTCGGATTGACCGTTCCCGTCAACACCGGCAATACCGTATATTTCATTATTGCAGACCGAAAAGGATAAATCCCTTACGACATTTTTTTTATAAGCCGTCGATACGCAAAGGTTTTTGACTTCAAGAACTTTTTTGTTCCGAATCGCTTCGTTCTCGGCGCTTATAAATACAATGTCTCTTCCGACCATATGTCTAGCAAGTTCTTTTTCATCGGTATCTGCTTTTCTGGCGCTCCAGACCGATTTTCCGCCTCTCAGTACGGTGATTCGATCTGCGATTTCCATAATTTCATTCATCTTATGAGAAATGAAAGCAACCGAAGTCCCGGCTGCGTTTAGCTGCCGGATGATTTTAAAAAGCTCTTTCGCTTCCTGAGGGGTTAGGACTGCCGTCGGTTCGTCCAGGATTAAGATCTTACATGAATCGTAAAGCGCTTTTATGATCTCAACCCGTTGTTGTTGTCCAACAGATAAATCTTTTACGACAGCAGCCGGATCGACTTCCAAGCCAAATTTTGTTGAAAGTTCCTGGATTCTTTGGCTTGTTTTTCTTATATTAATCAGCGGCGTCTGGCAGGTAGCCAAAATAATATTTTCGACGACTGTCAAAGCGGGGACCAGCATGAAGTGCTGATGAACCATGCCGACCCCAAGAGCTCGCGCATCTCGGGGCCGGTGAATGTTGACTTCCTGGCCATCAAGAATAATTTGACCGCTGTCTGGTTTTAAAACGCCATACAGTATGTTCATGAGCGTGCTTTTTCCCGCTCCGTTTTCGCCGAGGATGGCATGTGTTTCGCCTTTATTAATATCAAGGCAAACGTTGTCGTTAGCGGTAAGCGCCCCGAACTTTATCGTAATATTCTTTAGCCGCAATATAGGATCCATTTAAGATTTACCCTTCTTGCAATAATTGAAGTCTGAAATTAACTGGACGGATCAATTCGTTATTCTAAAACGTATTTTACTTCGATCTCATTATTCTTAATTTTCTCGATAACGTCTTTTAGGAGATCCTGAACGTCTTGCGGCACATCTGAACTAAAGTCTGTCAGCCATACTGAACCTTCCTTGACTCCAAACACATATGCTTTTGCTTCCAGCTGGCCTTTAAAGCCAAGCTCCGCAACTTGTTCAATAGCGCCCGGCATATCGATAATCGCGCTCGTCAGAATTTGATCAGGCGCTAAAGCCTTTTGATCGCCGTAGACTCCGATAATGCGTAAATCTTTGTGTTCTTTTACGTATTCAAACGCTCCAAGGCCGGCCTGGTCCGCATTGGGGGCAATGATGTCCGCGCCTTGTTTTACCATCGCGGCGGTTAATTCTTTAAGCTGCGCCGTATCGGAAGAAGAACCCGTATAGCTGCTGAGCACTTTTATTTCGGGATTAACGTACTCGACGCCTTGCTTGAAACCGGTCGCGTAGCGGATAATACCCGGGATTTCTAATCCGCAGGGGACCGCGACAACTTTCGTTTTGGTCATTTTAGCTGCCAAAACGCCCGCCAAAAAACCTGCGTCGCTGCTGTTGGTATCCATCGCAAAAACGTTGGGTTCGGCATATTCGATTGTACTGGTTACCGCAAACATTATTTGGGGAAAATCAACGGCGACAGCTTTCGCCGGATCTAAAAATTCAAATCCATGGCCAATAATAAGATTGTAACCTTTGCTCGCATATCCGCGATAAACGGCTTCGTAGTCAGAAGTTTTAACGTTTTCTGAGTAGGCTGTTTCAAACCCCGCTTCTTTAATTAATTCTAATCCACGGTACGCTGTGGCATTCCAGCCCTCATCATTAATGGTTCCTGGAAGAACTAATGCGACTTTGTATTGGGAATGATCCGTGTTTTCGGTATTGCTTTCTTGTTTTTCTTTTTCCGGCTCAGCGTTTTGGCTGTTATTCGCTGTCTGGCCGCAGGCGGTTAACAACAGAACACAGATCGCGGCTAAAGCGATAAATACAAATATATTTGTCTTCCTGAACATAATGACAATCCTTTCATATGAATGTTGACCGAAAAAACAGTTTGAAACTCGATTTAAAATTTCGAAAGTGCTGCAAAATTGATTTATATATGTATTTTCCTTATCGGCGATATTTAGAATGAGTATAAACATCGACGCATTCTGCTAAACGCTTCCGAGTTGGGAAATATGGGTATGTAAAAGAAACCCCGTTATCCAAATTTCATCATAATCACCTCCTATCAGCGATTAAATCAGCTAAATTTGATATATTTTTTGCCTAAAGCGGAAGGATCTTTTGAGTTTTTTCCGGAAATGATAACGGCTATAATTGTAATAACGTATGGAATAATTCGGATGATTGGCGCAGGGAATTTTGTAATACTTGCTTGCAAATGATATTGAAGCGTGTTGCTTGCGCCGAACATTATGGACGCGATGAGTACGCCTATCGGTTTGTATTGCCCCAAGGCGACTGCCGCCAGCGCTATGTAACCGCGACCGCCCGTCATCAACTCGGAAAAACTGTTCATATGTGCCATCGAGAGAGAACAGCCTCCCAAACCAATGATCATTGCGCCGATAACGACAGCGGTAAGTTGTACCCGGTAAACATCGATTCCCGCAATATCTACAGCCATCGGGTATTCGCCGGATGCGCGAATCCGGAGCCCGAGATTTGTATGATATAGAAAAAAGTAAAGAGCAAGAACAAGTGTTAAAGCAACATAAGTCATGACGGAAACGCCTAAAAAAATAGGTTTGAACCCTTGAATCGTTGATTGGGATCCGGTGCCGAATATTTGCCTCGATAAGGTTGTGGTCATGCCTTCGGCAAGAAGGTTCAGCGCAACGCCAACGACAACTTGGTTGCCTTTCCAGTAAATCGTCATCAGGCCGAAAAGAAAACCGAAGATTGCGAGAATGATGAGCGCAATGAGGATTCCTAAACCGGTATACCCGGATAAAAAGGTGCCTAGAATACCAAAAAAAGCGCCGATCAGCATCATCCCTTCAGCGCCTATGTTGATTACGCCGCCCAATTGCATAATGAGAATTCCAAGCGCGACCAAAAGAATGGAAGTGCTGTCCCGAAATATGACTATAAAAAAATCCCACATGGTTAAGCCCTTTCTAATTCTTTTGTTTTTTTGGAAATACTTGAATCGCCATTAATAGAATAATGATAGCTTGAATGATCATAACGACAGATGACGGAACGCTTGAAAACATCTGTACCATGTTCCCGCCGGTTTTCATAGCTCCAAAGAGGAAGGATGAGAGCATGATCCCGATTGGACTGTTTTTGCCGAGCAGCGCGACCGCGATTCCGTCGAAACCGTATCCGGCTGAAAAATTCTGAAGCAGCCGCTTCTGGATACCTAATATCTCTAAGCTTCCTACAAGTCCGCCTAATGAACCCGAGATAGCGAAAGCCAACATCCGATTCTGTTTGACGTTAATGCCGATACTGTTTGCTACCGTAGGATTTTCGCCTACAATCCGCATTTCAAAGCCCTCCTTACTATTTTTCCAATAGTAGCTATATAAAACAATGAGCACAAGAGCGATGATAATTCCGATATTGACTCTTGTTCCGGGGATCAGAATAGGGAATCCGGCGCTCGGCAATACTCTTGCTGACTGTGGAAATTCGGGCGCTTCCCGCATCGGACCGGTTACCAGGTATTCGACAATGAACAACATAACGTAATTCATCATAACCGTCGTTATGACTTCGTTTGCTCCAAAGCGATTTTTTAGGAAGGCAATAAAGCAGCCTAAGAAAGCTCCTGCCAGAATTCCGCCAATAACCGCGGTAAATAAATGGAGTATGCCCGGTAAGAAAGTTAAATTAACACCGATCCAGGTACTGAATATAGCTCCCGCAAGCATTTGTCCTTCAATCCCAATATTGAGCATTCCGCATCGGTACGCAAACGCATAGCTGGTGCCTGCAATGATCAAGCTTGCTGTTTTGACAATCGTTTCTGCAAATGTTTGGGACGTGCCTATGGATCCTTCGAGCATTAGAAGGTACGCTTCCAACGGATTATTCCCGCCGCTCAGAATGATGAAAGCGCCAATCAGCAAGGCAATCATAATTGCAATAAAAGGATACAGGAAGTATTGGATTAGTTTACTTCTTATCATGTGATCTTTATAAGGACAGGAAGAGGACAAAATGATTTGACACTCTTCCTGTCCATCCTTTCGCGGCACTTGAAGATTAGGTTCTATTGGGGTGTATTATCTTCTATTGGTGTTTCCCATGGTAAGCGCCATAAGAGCTTTAATTGTATGAAGACGGTTCTCAGCTTCGTCATAAATAACAGATTGCGCTCCGTCCAGTACCTCGCTGGTAACTTCCACGTCTCTGTCGGCCGGCATGCAGTGCATATAAATGGCGTCTTTTGACCCAAGCTCCATTTTGCGTTTATCAATAAACCATTCAGGATGTTCATTGATCATCGCTATGCCCCGCGCTTCATCATCTCCGACGGTCATGATGGGTCCCCACCCTTTGGCATAAATAATATCTGCGTCTGTACAGGCTTCTTCCATGTCGTGTACCAGTTCGAATTTAGAACCGGAAGCTTCAGCATTCGCTTTAGCGATTTCCATAACCCTCGGATCAAGTTCAAAGCCTTTCGGATGCGCTAAGGTGACGTCCAGTCCAAAACGAGGCATTAAGGTGACCAGCGAGTTAGCCATCGAAAGGGGCCGCATGTATTGTCCGGCGCAAGTCCATGAAATGACAAATTTTCTCCCTCTGAGTTCGTCATGAAACTTTTCTTGAATGGTCATAATATCAGCAAGCGCCTGCGTCGGGTGCCAGATATCGCATTGCATATTCATGACAGGAATTCTGGCGTATTTAGCCAGATCTTCCATCCAGCAGTGACCGTCTACCAACGTATTCCGAACGCCGATACCGTGTCCCATACGGCCTAAAACTTCAATCGTATCCTTAGGGGATTCGCCATGCCCGACTTGGGTTGCCTTGGGCGTCAAGTAGTTAGCGTGGCCGCCCAGCTGGGTTATCCCACATTCGAAAGCGTTTCTCGTACGCGTCGATTCTTCAAAGAACAATAAAAAAACAGTCTTATTTTTTAAGATATCGGTAGGCAGATCGAGCGCGTAGCGCATTTTCAAGTCTTTGGCTACGTACAATAACGTATCTAACTCTTCGCGGGTCCATTCTTGAGTTTTCAATAAGTGTTTTCCGATCATTCCGGTTTGCATAAACAGATCTCCTTTGGGAAAATTGAGCATACGCTGCTAATTGATTTTATGTGTTCCTATTCGTTTCTGTCAAGTAGAAAGGCGGTACTCATTTTGTTTGTTTTGTGTGAATTTGCGAGAAAAAATATTTATTATTATATCGCTGTGATCAAGTTGATCAATCGCGATGCCCGGCGCTTCTTATCGTAAATATTAAATGTTCTCGGCTGTGATAAGTTATGCCGTTCTGCCGCAAATCCTACAGTTAGAACATCTTGACATCAAAAATAATTGAATGGTACACTACCTCATTATGCACGATAAACCTCAGCGGTAAGTTTAATTGGCGTTAACTTCGGTGTATTTATTAAAAATGGCGCGTGTGCTTATTCGCAGTTTGTCGTTTCAAAATAAAAGCGAAATGAGGTAGAACTTGTGAATCAGTCCGCAAATTTACTTTCGATTATTAATCAGGTGAACGATTGGGAAGCGGAGATTGTTCGCGATCTTCAAAATTTAGTCCGAATCGAAAGCGTTACTTATAACGAGGGGAAAGCGGTAAATTTTCTTGCTGAAAGAATGAGAGAATTCGGCTATGACGAGGTAAGGGTTGACCCTGTCGGGAATGTTTTGGGCCGAATCGGCTGCGGTAAGACGGTCATATTGTATGACGCGCATATCGATACGGTTGACCTGGGCGACCCGGACGGCTGGAAGTTTCCTCCTCTTTCGGCAACAATTGAAAATCAAATTTTGTATGGCAGAGGCGCTGTAGACGACAAGAGCTGCTTGATCGGAATCGCCTACGCCGGACGAATCTTGAAAGAATTGGCTTTAACGGACGATTTTACGTTATGGATTTCCGGCTCTATCTCGGAGGAGGACGTGGAAGGTTCCTGCGTTTCAGCAATGATGCAGGAGAATTCGGATATCAAACCGGATTATATTCTTGTCGCTGAAGCGAGTCAAGGAAGGATTATGCGCGGGCATAAAGGGAGAGCGTTAATTCGGATTACGGTTCCGGGTAAATGCGCTCATGCGTCGGCAGCCTGGCGCGGGGATAATGCGCTGGTGAAGGCGCTCCCGGTCATAAAGAAAATTGACGAGTATGAAGATTTTATCGACGACGCTTTTTTAGGCAAAGGCACAATTGAAGTTACCAATGTCGAATGCAAAGCACCTTCGTTGAACACGATTCCGGGCGAAGCGATCATTACCTGCGACCGTCGCATATCCTGCGGCGAAACCGAACAGGAGTTGATCGAAGAAGCAAGATCTTTCTGCGATGGAATTGACGGCGTAAAAGTCGAAATTGACAGCGAAGTTGTAAAAACTTATACCGGTTACGAGATTGTTTGTAAAGATTATTTCCCGTCCTGGGTAATGGAAGAAGATTCTCCTATCGTTCAGGCCGGTATTCAGGCTTATCGAGCGCTGTTTGAGAAGGAGCCTGAAGTCACTAAGTGGGATTTCTGTACAAATGCAACGCATCTATGCGGACGGCTGGGAATTCCGGCAATCGGTTTCGGCGCCGGCGACGAACCGCTTTGCCATACTACCGATGATCAGGTCCCTTTACCGGAACTTTTTAAAGCGATTCAGTTCTATTCCGCTTTACCCCTTTTCTTGGCGGCAAAATAAAAACAAGATGGGAACCAGATTCAAGCCTTATGGAGTAGAAGACCATGCCCCTGATCGGAGATAAGAAATATCGAAATCTAAACCGTTCTTTTCCCAGAAAGGACGGCGTTGAAAAAGTCACGGGCCGAGCCGTGTATGCCGCGGACGTTTATCTCCCTGATATGATCTATGCAGCCGTTTTGAGAAGTCCGTTCCCGAGCGCGAACGTCAGGTCGATCGAAACAAGCCGCGCTAAGGAGATACCCGGCGTAAGGGCGGTCGTTACTTTTCAGGATCTTCCGAAGTGTATGAGCTGGTCGAATTACATGTACTTAACAGGACGCGTACGCTACGTGGGCGATTGTGTGGCTATGGTGGCTGCGGATACCCAGGATATTGCGGAACTCGCGTTGCAGAGTATCAGCGTCGATTATGAGATTTTGCCTGCCGTTTTTACGGTTGAGGACGCGCTTGAAGAAGGTGCGCCTCTTGTTCATGAGGAATACAAAGGCAATATTTTTACGGAGTCGATTTTCCATATCAGGAAAGGCGACACGGAAAAAGGCTTTGCGGACGCGGACGTTATTCTTGAACGCGAATACCGAACGCAATATGTTGAACACGCGTATATTGAACCTGAAGCCGCTGTCGCGTATTATCAGGCAAATGAAGGCTGTATTACCGTGCATGCGTCCGCTCAGAACCCTTTTTTTACCAGAAGGTACGTAGCCGATATTTTGCAAATGCCTTTGAATAACGTACGCTTGGTTCAAGACGTACTTGGCGGGTCTTTCGGCGGTAAGGAAGAGGCGGTCGGCCTGGTTGCCGCGAGAACGGCATATTTAGCGCGGCTGACGAATAAGCCGGTTAAAATGATTTTCAAACGGGAAGATTCGCTGCTCGAAAGCGCTAAACGGCATCCTTTTATATTGCGATATAAAATCGGCGCGAAAAAAAACGGGAAAATTGTGGCGTTCGAAGGTCAGCAGATTGACAATTCAGGCGCTTACAACAACCAAACACAATTTATGAACTGGCGCGCCAACGTTCACTCCGTCGGTCCTTATGAAGTCGAACATGTAAAAACGGATACTTTTGGGGTATTTACAAATAATATTCATTCCGGCGCGATGCGCGGATACAGCTCCCCTTCCCTTATTTTCGCTCAGGAACAACTGATAGACGAATTGGCGGAAGAACTCGGAATTGCCGAGGAAGATCTCCGGCGTTTAAATTGCCTGAAAAGCGGCTCCTTTACCGCAACGAACGATCAGGTTCAGCATGTCATTTTGCAGGAAGTGATGGATTATACGCTGAAACAAACGGACTACAGAAATAAACGCGCCGCGTATGCGCAGCAGAAGGATGACGCCGAATATAAGAAGGGCATCGGTATGGCGATTATGCACCGGGGATGCGGCTTCGGCGGAGAATCGCCTGACGCGGGCGGATGTTTTTTTATCGTTAACGAAGACGGCTCCGCTACGATCAATTCTGGATTAGCGGAAAATGGCCAGGGATTGAAAACCGCTTTTATCCAAATCGCGGCGGAAGCATCCGGATTGAAATTTGAAAGCATAAATTTTTACGGTGTCGATAGCCATACTATTCCTGATTGCGGTATGACGGTTGCTTCCCGCGGAACGATAATGGGCTCGCAATCCGTTAAACGCGCTGGCCAGGAGATGAAGCGCCTTCTTATCCGCCATGCGTACGATATGAAACTTTTATCCCTAAGGAGCGTTGAAGAAAAAGCTAAGCTTCCCTATTGTTCGCTTTCGTACCAGGATTTTACAGTCGAAGATATCGAGCTGGAAAACAGCGAGTTTTATTTTAAACAATACCCAGACGTAAAATTTGATATTCGGGAAGTAACGATTCCATGCCTTTGGGCGGGGCGTCAGCTCTCGGTTTATCATTGGTTCCAGCCGGAAGACATGCCTCAGAACCATGAAACAGGACAGGGAAAAGCTTTCCCGACTTTTGCTTACGGTTGCGTTGTCGCGGAAGTGGAAGTAGATATGCGTACAGGTTATGTCGACGTTCAAAAGGTTACGTCGAGTCATGATGTCGGTACCGCTATTAATCCGGCGTTGATCCAAGGTCAGGTTTTCGGCGGGATCGTCATGGGACAGGGCTATGGCGTCATGGAAGAAGTGACGCTTGACTGCGGACGGATTACTTCTAAAAATCTTGATAATTATCTTATTCCGACGTCGATGGATATGCCGGAAATGAAGGTCAATATTTTTGAGTGCGACGATCCGAGCGGTACCTTCGGTGCTAAAAGTATTGGCGAACCTGCTACCGAAGGCGTCGCTGCGGCGATAGCCAATGCGGTTTACAACGCAACGGGACGCAGAGTTAGAGAGAATCCCTGTGATTTGGAAACGGTTCTTTTAGGGCGGAAATTAAGGAAACCCAATAAATAAACATGGGGACAGAATGAGAAACTTCACTTTTATTAAAGCTCAAAATTTGGAAGAAGTCAGTCAGTTATTATTTGCCCATCATGAACATTCTTGTATCCTTGCCGGAGGGACGGATCTCTTGGTTCAGCTGCATGAAAAAAGCAAGCGTTGGGCCGAATTAGACGTCGTTATTGATCTGCACCCTTTCCAAACGGAGTTGTCTCAGATTGAAGATGTCGGCTCGGCCTTGAGGATCGGAACCTTGTGTACGCATACGGAAATAGAGCGTTCTTTTCTTGTGAACCGGTATCTTCCGTTGTTATCGAAAGCCTGTTCCGCAGTTGGATCTCCCCAGATCAGAAATATGGGAACCATTGGCGGCGCGATATGCAACGCGTCGCCGGCATCCGATCCCCTGCCGCCTTTGATTGCTGCGGGTGCTGAATTGGAGATTCATGGCTGCGAGTATCAACGAAAGACGCCCCTTTCCAATTTTTACGACGATATGGGTATGCCGAAACTCGAGCCGGGAGAGTTTGTGACTGCGCTTGAAGTTCGGAAATTACAGCCGAGCGAAAGGTCCTCGTTTGTGAAATTGGGGAGGCGAAAGGCTTTGGCTATTTCGAGACTTACAGTGGCGGCGATTCTTGATTTTCAAAAAGACGGAAGTATCCGAGAGGCCGCGATTGTTCCCGGTTGTGTCGGGAGACGCGTAAAACGTTATCGGGAGGCGGAACTTATGCTCTGCGGACAAAGACCGTCGGAAGCTTTGATCGCGAACGCCGCCGCTCAAGTTACTGAACAGATGTTGGCGGAAAACGGCAGGAGATGGTCTTCCGCATACAAGGAACCGGCGTTGACCGCGCTGGTTGAACGTGCGCTTAATTTGGCTTCTTATGGCGCGGAGGATCGATCATGAGTGAAAATATCGAAGTCAATTTCCGTTTGAACGGGAAGAATGTAACGATACGGACAAAAGCCAACCGCAGGCTTTTGGATGTGTTGCGCGACGATTTCCATCTAACCGGGACGAAGGAAGGCTGTTCCATAGGCGAGTGCGGAGCGTGCACGGTTATTGTAGATCATAAAGCCGTTACTTCCTGCCTCATGCTGATAGGCAGCTGCGAAGGACGCGACGTGATTACCATTGAAGGCGTATCTTCTCCGGATCGCTTAAACCCCGTTCAGCGAGCGATCCTGGAACACCAAGCGATTCAATGCGGATTTTGTACGCCCGGATTTGTGATGAGCGCGACAGCTTTACTCATGGAAAATCCCAATCCGACCTACGAAGAAATTAAAGTCGCTTTATCCGGAAATCTCTGCCGCTGTACCGGTTATAAGCAAATTATTGACGCTATCTATGACGTAGCTCAGCAGGCGAACCGGGCGGATCCGGCGGAATGGGATAAGAATATTATTCCCGATTCAGGCGGACGGCCGTTGCCGTGGCAGCCTCTTAATAAACCTGAAGTGTGCGAACTCTCCGGAGGGAATGAAAATGAAGAACGATCATAATAGTGAGAATCGGATAGAGATCGAGTTTTGCAAGAAGAAGCTGCAAAGTCCTTTTATCCTAACTTCCGGTCCGTTATGTTACGGAGCTGAGGGAATGATTAAAGGGCATCAGGCGGGAGCCGGCGCTGTCGTCACGAAAACGATACGGTTAAGTCCGGCCGTAAATCCGATCGGTCATATCGCTCGCTTTGGCCAAAATAGCCTGATGAATGCGGAGAAATGGGCTGATATTCCGTTTGAGCAGTGGTGCGAGACTGAAATTCCTCTAACGGTTGCCGCCGGAGCTACGGTTATCGCGAGCGTCGGACATACGCTAAAGGAGGCGAAAGTCATTGCTGCGGAAGTCGAAAAAGCCGGTTCTCATATGATTGAACTGGTCTCCTATCGGGAAGAAACTTTGCTTCCGATGCTGGATTTTGTAAAGAACCACGTCAGCATTCCCGTTATCTGTAAATTATCGGGAAATTGGAATGACCCGATCGAATCGGCTAAAAAATGTATTGAACATGGCGCGGACGGAATTTGCGCGATCGATTCAATCGGGCCTGTTTTGAAAATCGATATTCATAAAGCGCGGCCGGTCATGTTTGGGAATGATGGCTATGGTTGGCTGACCGGCGATGCGATGCGCCCGATCGCCCTTCGAATTGTCGCTGAGATTGCGATGCGTTTTCCCGATTATAAAAATATATATGGTTCGGGGGGGATTATGTCAGCTGAAAACGCTTTGGAATACGTAATGGCGGGGGCGATTGGCGCCGGCGTCTGTTCGGTCGGAATCCTTAAAGGCGTAGGGGTTATCCGCCGGCTTAACGACGAGCTGATCAAACTGCTTGACAGGTTAGGGTATCCTGATATTCAATCCGCATATCGATCCGCTTTAGCCAATTTCCCGAAAACTGAGAAAATCAGACATTATGATTTTTATTTCGACCCATTTAAAGCAGACGGGTCCCCAAAATGTATTCAATGTAAGCGTTGCGAGCAGGTTTGCTGTTACGGCGCGCGCCGGTTGGAATTCCCGGCGATGCATGTGGACGCGGAACGTTGTCGCGACTGCGGTATGTGTATCGATATATGTCCGACCGCCGCGCTTACGGGGACTTGGGCAGAGCAGACGGAATACGAAAGAGATAAAGCGGTTTCATCCGCGGATTTCGACCGGGAGATGAGGGAATGCTAACGATATAATCCCCTTCACCAAAATAATTTCGCGTTTGGTTGACGGGCTGATATTACAAAACCGGAATTTGTATTTTATTATCTGCGCCGGATCTGATGGCGAATCTTTTAGGTCAGCACGTATTCGGGTTGAAATTGCTCGCCGTCAACACAGATTGATTCGATATTTTGTACGGTCGGCGTGTAATATTCGTCTTTTGCGAGAAATATGTAGGGTGTGAAGCTTTGACCTTGCCAGGAGGTCATAAAATCGAGACGTGTCGTCGAGCATTAAAGAGTTTTGAAAAGAAGGAGACGTATGTACGATCTTAGAATTTGCGGCGGGGAAGCGTATCTTGACCGTCAATGGATGCGGACGAATATATATATTTCAGCCGGTCGTATAGCGAATATCAGCGAAGCTCTCCTTCCAGCCGTCAAACATGTTGACGCTGCCGGGCTTAAGATTATTCCTGGACTTATTGATCCGCACGTTCATCTTGCGATGGATAGCGGCCCGTATACCACTGCCGACGATTTCTACAGCGGAAGTATCGCGGCTGCTTGGGGCGGTGTTACGACGGTTATCGACTTCCTTGACGAAAGACCGACCGGCGAAGGGATTCAAAAGGAATTTGAACGTAAAAGAAAATTGGCGCAAAACTGCATTGTAGATTACGGGTTTCATGCTGCGATATGCGAATTGCAGGATACGGCTGAAAATGTCGCTGAGGCGGCGCTTATGATCGGGTCGCCTACGATTAAGCTTTATACAACGTACAAACCCGCGGCCTATTCTTCTGACGAAACTGTTGAAAAAATGATAAAACGTTCTGCTGAAAACGATATTCGCATATTGTGTCATGCGGAAGCGGATGATTTAATCGACCTTGATTTGCAAGACCTTTCTCAGTTAAGTAAAGCGAGACCGGCGGAAGCAGAGATAGCGCAGGTTTTGAAAATAGCGGAATTTGTGCGTAAATATGGGGGGAACGCTTATATCGTTCATGTCAGCAGCGGAACAACGATTCAAAAACTTTTATCTGAGTATCCGGATATCCTAAACAAGCGGCTATATTTAGAATCGGCCCCTCATTACTTTTATTTTGACGATTCCGTCTATCAGCGCCCCGACGCTTTTCTTTATAGTATGACGCCGCCTTTACGGCCGTTCCCCGAACGGGAAATACTAAAAACGTATTGGCGCCTGCTTTCGGTTTTGGCTACTGATCATTGCCCGTTTATGTCCGCTGAAAAGAAGAATAAGAAGATATCTGAGATTCCGATGGGCGTTGGCGGAGTCGAGCAATCATTCGCGTTGATGTACCAGCTGTTTGGAGATAAGGTAATCGAACGTTATACGAAGAATCCGGCTGTTTTGCATGGTCTTTATCCCCAAAAAGGCTGTTTGAAAATAAACAGCGATGCCGATCTTGTTTTTTTCGACGATCAGCGCGAGAGCTGCTATTTGGGTAACCATTCAAAACAGGATGAATCGATTTATCGCGATATTGTTGTTAATGTCAGAATTGAGAAAGTTATGTCGTCAGGATCGTTCCTGATTAACAACGGTGTTCAGTATGGGAAAAAAGGAAAATACTTGAGCCGGAAGCTGACTTCAGGTTTATAAAAAAAGGTTCCGAAAATAAAGCAAGGCGGATATCCGTCCCGTTTCCTCCAGATATAAGAAACGCGTAACTTGCCTTGTCTAAACTGAAAAATTGGTTGAAAAGGAGTGATAAATTATGTTTGCGGTTTTGGCAGGTTGGCTTGTCATCGATTCAGATCGGGTGGAGAAGGATTACGGGTTCCTCGTTTCCGAGGGCCGGATAAATCGGACGCTGTCAAATGATGAATTATTGAGTCTGGCGGCGGAAAATCAATATGAGGTTTTCGACTATCGGGATCAGGTCCTTTGTCCCGGGTTCGTGAATTCCCATATGCACCATTACGGCGTTCTTTCACACGGGATGATCCCTAAGATAACGATTAAGAGCTTTGAATCTTTTCTTGAAGATTATTGGTGGCCGGATCTGGAAAATAAGGTATCCCTTAAACATGTGTTATCTACGACGTTTTATACCGCGATGGAATCGTTGGAATCGGGCGTGGTTTCAATTTTCGACGTTCTTGAAGCGCCGTTAGCTGAAAAGGGAACGCTCATAGAGCAAGGGAAAGTTCTTGAAAAAATGGGAATGAGAGCGATTGTTTCGCTTGAATCTTCCGAACGTATTTCCTTGGAGAACGGAAGAAGATGCCTTTCTGAAAATATAGACGCTATCCGCTATTTTCAGGAAAACTCTAACCTTATCAGAGGCGCGGTCAGCACGCATACGACTTTTACTTGCGGCGATGATTTTATTGGAGAAGCGGTTCGGGCGGCAAAAAACGAAGGCGCGATCCTGCATTTTCATCTTTCTGAGAGTTCTTTCGAACCTAAAGGATTGTTATCCAAACGGCAGCTTTTACCTGTTGAACTCTATAGCCGGCTGGGCGCTTTGAATGAGAAAACTTTAGCGTCCCAATGTGTCAAGGTCAACGAAAAAGAAATTGAAATTCTGGCGAAAACGAACGCGCGCGTTTCTCATATGCCGATTAGCAACTGCGAGGTAGGCGGCGGCGTCGCTCCGGTTCCGGAGATGCTGAATGCAGGGGTTTGCGTTGGGTTGGGCAGCGATGGATACGTGAACGATTTCTTTTCCGTCATGCGCGCCGCGTTTCTAATCCATAAAGCGCATTTAGAGTCCACTACCGTTATGCCCGCGAATTTGGTTTTCAAAATGGCGACGGAAATGGGCGCTAAATGTATGGGCTACGACGGCGGGAGGCTGGATGAAGGCGCCGCAGCCGACTTTATCGTCATGGACGATCTTTGGCCGACAGAGATTAATAGCGGCAATATCTACGATCAGATTGTCGTTCACGGAAAGAAAGAATTTGTTAAAAACGTTTTTATAGCGGGGAAGCTCGTTTATAACCGCGATGAGAGTAAAATCGAGGTAAAACGGGCGTCATTGGAACAGCTTAAATTAATGAGCCGTAAACTTTGGGAACAACAAAACAGCAGCGAATAAGGAAGTCCATGCGAAAGGGATTAACAGTAGATAGTCTTCTTGTACTGGATTCGATGAAGGGCGCCGTCGTCGTTGCGGGCAGGGGCGGATTAAGCCGTTCTGTCAACAGCGCTACAGTGGTCGATATGCCGGACCCGGGAAATTGGGCGAACGAAAACGAAGCCGTAATTATGACGGACTATCCTTTCCGAAGCGATCCCGCGACGCTTCTGTCGGCGATTCAAAGCCTGATTAATCAAAATGCGGCGGTTCTATGTCTCAAGACAAGTAAAAATTTTACGATCCCGACAATCGTTTTTGATTTTTGCGATCGGGAGAATTTCACGCTTATCAAATTGCCCTTATCCGCAATTTTCAGCAATATTATTTATGAGATAACGTACACGCTTTTGCGGAATAAGACAGACTATTTTAAACAGTTGCAGCTGTATACTGAAAAATTAATTGAAGCGCTCCAGCAACCCGGCGCGATTGTCGAGAAGTTGACGAGAATTGAACAAATTATCGGACATAAAATCGTATTTGTTCATAAAGGGTGCGGTTTATATTTCACTGATTTTACACGTCTTTATCTCGAACAGTTTAGCGAAAAGGGTGTGCAGCTGACCCGTTTGCGAATTTATAGGGAGATGGAAAAACTGCTGCGCAGGAAAAAGACGGCGGAGGATACGCCCGATGAAGCTTTTCAGGAGCTTCAGCCGGATTCGTTGGAATTTATTATTCAGGGTCAAGAAAAAAACATAAAACTGATCTTGTTGCCGGTTACGAAACTGGATGAAGACGCTTATTCGATTGCCGTCATTGAAGACGCTCCCTTAGAATGGTCAAAAATATCGGCTTTAGAAAGAGTCAGCCGGATTCTCTCTCTGGAATATCAGAATCTGACGGAAATCAGGCGGCTCCAAAAAAAATATGAAGACCAATTCATTATCAACTGTTTATCCGGAAAATATGAAAGCGGCGCGGATATTTCGTTCGCGGCCCAAGCGCACGATCTGTATTTACCGGCGGATAAAACGTATTGGGTCATTGTTGTTAATTGTTTTAAACACTCAGATCATACCCAATGTTCGTCTTTCGCGCTTGAAGAGATGAATAAAGATAACAACCCGCTTGAAGAACGGTGGGTCTGCACGACTTACGCGGGAAAATTGACGATTATTTTATTTCATGAACCGGCTGAACTTCCTCCTGCCGGAATTCTCGATAATTTGAAGGGCCAGCTGTCCATAGCGTTGAGTACGGATAATTTCCGTATGTGCGTCGCGGATGCCGGAACGATTTCGGACATTCCTGAAATGTATCAGCAGGCGCTGACAATTGCTGAAATTTCGCGTATTTGCGATATTCGGAAAAGCCTAATTCAGGAAAAGGATCTCGGCGCGCTTCCGATTCTCTACCCGTTAAGAAAAAGCAGAACTGCCGATCGATATATCAATCGCTTTCTTACCCCGCTTGTCCAATACGATGAAAGCCAGCGCTCGCAGTTATGTCAGACGTTGTACGCCTATTTAAAAAATAATTCGAACGTTAAACAAACTGCGGAAGCTTTGTTCACACACTACAATACCATTACTTATCGATTGGAGCGGATCGAAAAAATTCTTGGCTTTTCAATTCGCTCGGGCGAGTCACAGTTCAATCTTCGTCTCGCTTTCGAATTGGAGCGCTTTTCCGGTAATCCGTCTAAAGATAGTTAGCGTAAAGCGCGAAGCTTCGTCCCTTAACTTCTTTTTGGCATTTTTTTACAAAAAACAAGGCGCGAATTGTCAATTTTTACGTTGACCTGCCGCGTAAACCCTTTTATTATAAGTTCACAAACACTTGGTTCCCGAGGAGTATATTCATGAAACGTTTGAATCATATCTTTAAGCAAGATAAGAAAACTGTTATTGTTGCGATGGATCATGGGATGGGGTTACCCGTTAATCCGGCTCTTGACGACACGGAGAATATCTTGAAGGCGATTGTGCGCGGCGGAGCGGATGCGCTGCTGACAACTTACGGGATTGCTAAACGTTACGGCGATATCCTTCAAGATGTCGCGCTGATTGTACGTCTGGATGGCGGCAATTCATGTTTAGGCCCAGGATGTGAACCTGAATTGCTTTTCCGCGTTGAGGACGCGATTAAGATCGGTGCGGACGCTGTAGCCTGTATGGGTTTCCCCGGTTCCGCGGGCGAAGAGAAGAGCCTGAAAAATCTGGCGAAGATTACTACGGCTGCGCATGAATGGGGATTCCCCGTTATGGCCGAAATGCTGCCCGGGGGGTTCAGCGGAAAAGTACCGTGGAACGTTGACAATCTTGTGCTTTCCGCCAGGACCGGATGCGAATATGGCGCCGATATTATTAAAACGAGTTACGCGGGTACGGCAGAAGAGTACGCCCGTATTATCAAGGCTTCGTACGCTCCGGTCGTTATCCTCGGTGGCGCGAAGAGTAAAGATTTAAGCGGTCTCTTTACTTGCGTGGAAGAAGCTTGTTCCGTTGGAGCGGCCGGCGTTGCGATTGGGCGTAACGTCTGGAATCATGAATCTCCGGAAAAAGTTGTAAAAGCTTTGGTAGACCTTGTTCATCATGGCGCGAAAGCATCCGAAATTCAGCTTTGAGTCTCGTTTTGACATGATTCGGAGAAGAAATGATTCCTAATAAAATGAAAGCCATCGTTATCCCGAAAGCAGGAACCACGGAAGTCCGCGAAATGAGCGTGCCCGTGCCGGGCGACGGAGAGGTATTAATTCGTTTGCGCCATTGTATGATTTGTACTTGGGAGCAGAGAATTTTTAAAGGGGAAGATGTCGCGCTTCCCTTTGTCCCCGGTCATGAAGTGTCAGGCGAAGTCGCTTATATTCCGGAAAGTACGATCTGCGATCTTAAGGTTGGCGATCCGTGCGTTGTAAAAACTTTCGACAGCTGCGGTCAATGCGAGTTTTGCCGAAGAGGGATGGATAACCTTTGTAAGGGGAAAAAGAAAAAAAGAATCTACGACGGGATTCCCGGTTCAGGCGGTATGGCCGAGTATATCGCGATTTCTTCCGATCGTATTTTTAAGCTTCCCGGTCAGAATGCGGATCTTGAAGCCGCGGCTTTTTCTGAACCTCTCGCATGCTGTCTGCATAGTATGGAGCAGGCGCAATTAAGTTTTGGCGAAGACGTCGTCATTGTCGGCGGCGGTATTATGGGACAGCTGCACGTTCTTTTAGCAAAACTGTCCGGCGCGAGAGTTATTTTGGTCGAACCGGACGAGAAAAGACGCAACGTCGCGTTATCTATCGGCGCCCATGCTGTTATTGATCCTGTCGGGGAAGACGCTGAAGCGGAAATTCTCAGGCTGACGGATTCGCGTGGTCCTCATGCGGTTATTTTTACCGTAAATAATCTAAAATTGGCTGGCGATTATATAAAAATTCTCGCTAACAAGGGAAGATTAGTTTATTACGGGTCGTTTCACCCTAAGAATGATATTCCGTTCAGTCCGAACGAAATTCATTACAGCGAGAAAGTCATCACCGGGTCATATAGCCCGACGGTTAAAGCTTTTTGGCAGGCAACACAACTTTTGGGAAAAAATCTTATCGATGTTCATCCTCTACTTTCAGAAAAGTATGATATGTCTGATGCCGAAACTGCTTTTAAACGCGCGCTCAGCATGGAAACGTTCCGCGTGCTGATCCATTTGAACGGCAGCGGGGAGTAAAGATGATACATGTTCTTTTAGCCAGTCATGGATCTTACGCATCCGGTCTCCGAGAGGCGGCCGAAATGATCCTGGGTGTCCAGGAAAAGTTTTATGTTTTAGGTCTCTATCCAGGAGAATCCCTGGAAACTTTTGCGGAGAAAATAAGCCGTATCATTCAGGAGACAGCAGAGCCGGACAATGTTCTTATTTTGACTGATCTTCGCAACGGTACGCCTTTCAACGCCGCTCTTCTATCGGTCGCAAAATATGGGTCAACATGTCTTTCAGGGGTAAATTTGCCTCTGTTGTTGGAAGTTTTGTCGACCAGAAAGGAGTGTGATATCGACGAAGTTGTTAATAATGCGATCCAAAGCGGTAAGGACGGCATTATTGATAATCTTTCGCTCGGCATAAAAAAACAATAATAAATCGGCTGTGTTTTTGATTAGTATATTCGTAGAAAGGAGGCAGATATGGGGGTAGTTTTATATAGGATCGATGACAGATTAATCCATGGCCAAGTTATGACAGCCTGGAGCAAAGTTTATAAATCAACCAATATTGTTTGCGTTGACGATGAAACCGCGCGGAACGAGATGCTCTGCTCCATTATGAAAATGGCTGTCCCGTCCGACTATGACGTTCATATTTTGACAACGGAAGACGCGATTAAGGAGATCAAAGCTGAACCTGAGTCAAAAAGAACGATCGTCTTAGCGAAAACGCCCGGAACGATGCTTGATTTGGCAAAATCCGGCGTGGGGATGAAAGAACTTAATGTCGGAAATATTGGTCAAGGCCCGAATCGTAAACCGATTATGCGGAGCACTCAGGTATCGCCGTCTGAATTGGATCAATTAAAAGAACTTCAAAAAATGGGAATAAAGGTATATTTACAGGTATTCCCGGACGAAAAAGCTGTTAATTTGAACGATTTGAAGCTCTAATCGGATAATAAAAAGGAGAAAATTATGTCTTGGTGGCAAGCGATTGTCGTCGCATTTCTTTATTTCTTTGCTGACGCTCCGTTTTTCTTCGGCGAGGGTTATTACGTCCTGCAGCGTCCGGTCGTCGGCGGTTTTCTGGTAGGTCTGGTAATGGGCAATCCTGTCCAGGGGGCGATTATCGGCGGAACCATTAACCTGATCTTTCTTGGTCATATGAGCGTCGGCGGCTCGATCCCAAGCGATATGGCCTTAGCCGGATATGTCGGGACAGCCTTCGCGTTGGCTCTGGATACCAGTTTGGAAGCGGCTCTGGCCTTGGCATTGCCGATCGGCATTCTGGGGACGGTTGTCTGGGTCGGAAGAATGAGCATTTCCTCTATTTTTGCGCATTGGGCGGATAATTACGCAGAAAAAGGGAATGAGCGAGGCGTTATGCTCATGAATTGGCTTCCCGCGCAACTCATGCTCTTTATTTTCAAAATGGTTGTCGTCGCATTATTCTGTAAATTGGGCGGCGAAGCGGTCGGCGATTTCCTGAATGCAATTGCCGGCAGCTGGGCGTTCAGAGGCTTATCCGTCGTCGGCGGTATCCTGCCTGCGCTTGGGATTGCTTTAAACCTGCGGGCTATTTTGAAACAGGAAACATGGCCGTTCTTGCTGGCTGGGTTCGTTATGGCCGCTTATCTCAATATCCCCATTATTGGTATCAGTATCGTCGGCCTGATTTGCGCGATGGTCTTTATGACGAATGCGAAGAAAGTCGCTGAGAAAGGCTAAAGAGGGAGTGCATCATGGAAAATAAGAATAAAGAAAAAGTTCAAAGCGTAAGTCTGGAAGAGAAAGACGTTAAGAAGTCCTATTGGCTTTGGCAGTTCTTTTCTCACGCTAACTATAACTATGAGCGAATGCAGGGCACGGCCGTCGCCATGGCTATGGCGCCGATTATTAAAAAGCTCTATTCGGATCAGGGAGAAAAGGCGGCCGGCCTGAAGCGTCATCTGACCTTCTTCAATACCGATCCTAACTTTGGCGCGGTCATTCTGGGCGGAACGATTGCCATGGAGGAACAAAGAGCCAATGGCGCGCCGCTTACGGACGAAGCTATCAACAGTTTCAAAACCGGTATGATGGGTCCAATGGCAGGGATCGGCGATTCAATTGTGCAGGGCGTTGTTATTCCGATCATGGTCGCAATCGGTATCAGCATGGCGACAAATGGCAACGTCTTCGGTTCTCTGTTTGTCTTGATCGCTTTGCCGATTGTTTTGATGGCGATCGCTTACAACTCATGGATGTACGGTTACCGTTTAGGGACCAATGCGATTTCCGGAATGTTGGCGGACGGTCGTATGAAGACATGGATCAGCGCGGCAGGAATTGTCGGCTGTACCGTAATGGGCGCGCTCATTCCGAACTATGTTAACGTGAAGAGTATTCTTGCCTTCAATATCGGTAACGTTCCGTTTAATCTTCAGGAAAACCTGTTTGACGCAATAATGCCGTCGCTTCTGCCTTTGGCCGTGACGATCCTCATCTACTTCCTGTCTACCAAAAATGTCAAAACATGGAAAATCATGGCGGGCGTTGTCGTTATTGCTTTTGTCTTAGGGGCGCTGGGAATTCTGGGGTAGCGGAATTTCACACATGAAACTGAATTCGGAGAGGCGGTCGATTTATCTGCCTCTCCGAACTTGAAGCAAGGCGGAAAGAATTCGATTATGAAAGATATTATCGTTACAGTAAACCATGCCTGCGGACTCCATGCTCGTCCAGCGGCGGATTTAATGACGCTTGCCAAAACGCAGAAGTGTAAAGTCAGAATTCAGTTCAACGACCAACAGGTAAATGCAAAAAGTTTGTTAGAGATACTTTCTTTAGGTGTAAACCAAGGGGATCAAATCCGTCTTGTTTGTGAAGGCGAAGAGGAAGAAGAAGCACTTCGCCGCATCGCTGATTTCTTTTGTGGATGAAGCGTACGGATATACGTTATGTCAGGTCGCGGGGAAATTATGGAAAAGCAAAGACGGATTCTAAGCGGTAAAGGGAACGGGTTCGGTCTGGTCAAAGGCGTCGCTGTCAGGGAAGAGGAGCAGACGGCGGCGATTATTAAACGGTCGGTTGCTGATGTTCCCTCAGAGCAGCTCCGCTGGGAAAACGCTACGTTATTCGTTAAAAGTCAGATTGAAGAACAATTTACAAAGGCGACGAACGCTTCGAATAACGACGAGGCGGGAATCCTGACAGCGCATCTTGCGCTTCTTGATGATCCGACTTTGGTCGAGGCCGTTTTGGATGTGATAATGGAAGAGCGCTGCTGTGCCGAATGGGCGCTTAGGTTCCAGACTGAAAAAATTTGCGGAATGCTAAAAAAATCCAATAACCCGGTTATTCAGGAACGGACATTTGACATTTTTGACTTGTCTGCTCAACTTATGAAAGCTTTGACTAATATCGAAACCGATCCGGATCCCTGCCGTAATTCCCCGACCTGCGATGGGAGACAGGATATTTCTGTATCTTCGGATAAATGCATCCTGATTAAAGATACGCTTTATCCCTCCGACGTGATTCATTTTAATTTCGCCCGATATCATGGCATCATCGTTGCTCATGGCAGTTGGACGACGCATTCTTCTATTCTCGCCAGATCTAAATCGATTCCGATGGCGATACTGGATCATGGCGACGAAATCAGATATATCGAAGATGGTTTAGACCTGATCCTGGATGCGGATGAAGGATCGGTGACGCTTAGCCCGATTTCTGAAGATTATGTTTCTTTTGAAGCGAGGGTGAAAAAGAATGAAGAGGCCTTGCAGCTGTTTGCCCATTTGAAAAATTGCCCTATGATTACAAACAGCGGCAGGAAAATTCTTTTTGAGGCTAATATCAGCGGTCCCGACGATCTTCCTTCCGTGATTCATTCGGGAGCTCAAGGGGTAGGGCTGTTTCGAACAGAGTTTCTTTATTATAACCAATCATCTCTCCCCGGTGAGGACCGGCAATATCAAATTTATTCGGAAGTTCTTCAGGCTATGAGAGGACTTCCGGTTACGTTCCGGACTTTCGATATCGGCGGGGATAAGCAGGTTCCCGGGCTGAATCTACCCAAAGAAGCGAACCCATTTCTCGGTTATCGCGCGATCCGGATCGCTTTAGCTGAGCCTGAACTTTTTAAGACGCAAATCCGCGCTATTTTGCGCGCGGCGGTAGGTTCGCCTGTCCGGATCATGTTTCCGATGATTTCGACAGTAGAGGAATTGGAACAGGCTAAAGCCATGGTGTGGGAGTCGCAGCGCGAGCTTCAATCTAAGGGAATGCCTTGTTCTGAACGGATTAAATTAGGGATGATGGTTGAAATCCCGTCCGCGGCCGTATTAGCGGATGACTTTGCTCAGCGGTGTGATTTTTTCAGTATCGGAACGAATGATTTGGTTCAGTACACGATGGCTTGTGACCGAATGAATGAAAAGGTACAAAATCTTTACCGGATCGATAATCCGGCAGTTTTGCAATTGATTAAAAATGTCGCGGAAGCTGCACATCGTCACGGAATTGAGGTTGCAATTTGCGGCGAGGCGGCGTCAAATATTGATATGATTCCTACTTGGTTAGACTATGGCATCGATGTTCTGAGCATGTCCCCCAGCGTTCTTCCGAAAATTCAAGTAAGTTGTTATCAATTGGGACTTATCCGAAAAGAGCACCGTCGGAATTAATGAGAATTCTTGCGCGGGTAATATCACTGACGATTAAAACAATGGTATTATGCCTCCTTCTGTTGTCAATTACATGGAAACCGCCTTTATCCCGGCACATTGTTGCGCAGACAAAAGATAGGAGTCGTTTACGGTTGTGCGCAATTTCGCTGCCGGTTAGCCCTAATTGGAGAGGGACGCGTCAGAAAAAGAACGCTGATGAAGAAGATACCGGAAAATCGGAAGATCAGGGATGATGGACCGGGAATAAAGAAATGACTTATATAGATCTTCATTGCGACGCATTGCTCCATTTCTTCTTATCAGATGATTTTGATCTTTTCTCGTCTGCGAAGAGTTCTGTGGATTTGAACCGTCTTCATCGCGCCGGAGCGATGGCGCAATGTTTCGCTATTTACCAGCCTACGGTTGAGGAACTCGCGGTTAAGAATATGCCGGAAAAGGAGTATATCCTTTATATATATAAGAAATTTCATAGATCTTTGACCGAACACCGAGATATTGTCGCTCCTGTCGTGAGCGCTGAGGATATTGTAAAGAATTACCGAAAAGGCAAGCTTTCAGCCATATTAACGCTGGAAGACGGCCGCAGCGTAAACGGCGAGTTTAATAAACTCATTGATTACAGGAATTTAGGCATTCGGATGCTTACGCTTACCTGGTACCAGGAGAATTGTTTCGGAAGTCCGAGTTCAGATGACTGCAGCGTAATGGCTTCCGGGTTGAGTAAATTCGGGCGGGATTCGGTTTCGCTGATGAACGAGCTCGGGATCATAATCGATGCGTCTCACTTGTCTGACGGCGGATTTTGGGATTTAATCGAGCTATCCGCTAAGCCCTTTGTCGCGTCCCATTCGAATTGCCGGGCGTTGGTTCCGCACTATCGCAATCTCTCGGACGAAATGATCCGCGCTTTGTCTGAAAAAGGCGGCGTAATGGGGTTGAATTTCTGTCATTTTTTCCTAAAAGACGCGGAAGAGAAAAAGAATATCGGCGGCGACGTCATTAATGAAATTTTATTTCAGCATAGAAAAATGAATTGGTATAGCCGCGTGAAAGATATGGTCCGGCATGTTCATCACGCTTATAATATCGGCGGTGAAAATATTTTAGCGATTGGAACTGATTTCGACGGGATTCCCGCTGAAAATCTGGAAATTGACAGCCCTCTTAAAATGGATCTTTTATTTGCTGCATTGAAAGAATCCGGACTCCCAAATTCAGCGATAGATAAAATGATGTTCAAAAATGCGCTGAGGGTTTTCGCTGACACGGATATAACCATTCAAAATAGAACAGGAAATTCCGAAGTAATGATTACTGACGGGGATATGATATGAATATTCAGGAAAAATATGCGGTTCAAAATATAAAAATCCCGGTTACTTTATGGATTAACGGAGAAGCGGTCCGGCTTGAAATCGACCCTAAATGGACGATGCTTTATGTTCTTCGCGAAGTTCTTGATTTGACGGGAACAAAATGCGGCTGCAAAACAGGGGATTGCGGAGCCTGCAAGATTATTGCCGACGGGACGGCTGTTAACGCTTGCACGTTGTTGGCGCGAAAGGCGCATGAACAACAAATGAAAATAGAGACGATCGAGAGCTTAGCGGATGGAGAAAGCTTGCACCCGATTCAAAAAGCTTTCGTCGAATGCGGCGCTGTCCAATGCGGTTACTGTACGCCGGGAATGATTATCGCTGCGAAAGCGTTATTGGACAGGAACCCGGACCCTGATGAAAATGAAATCCGAGCGGCATTGGCGAATAATATCTGCCGATGTACCGGGTACGTAAAAATTATTGAAGCTATTCAATTGTCGGCGAAGCGATTGAAAGAGGGTGGCAAGAATGGAAAGTGAAGAACGGCAGGGAAAAAATACCGAGATCGGTCATCGAACCCCTCTTTATGACGCTCCGCTGAAAGCGAGCGGGGTTATCCGATATGTAGACGATATGAAACTGCCTCGTATGCTGTACGCGAAAATGGTTTGGAGTACGGTTCCACACGCCATCATTAAGTCGATTGATACTGAAGAAGCGGAAAAAATGCCGGGCGTGAGAGCCGTATGTACGTGGAAAAACTGCAGTCAGGTTTCTTATAATAGCTGCGGCGAAGATATTGACAAATTCCTGACCGAAAGAATATTTGACCAGCGAGTTCGTTTCATCGGCGATCGTGTGGCGGCCGTGGCGGCGGATACGCTGGAGATCGCGGAGAAAGCTTCCAAGCTGATTAAAGTAGAATACCAGGAACTTCCTTTTTATCTTGACGCTGAGTTAGCGATGAAGGACGATGCATTCCCAATTCATGCGGGAGGCAATGTCGCCGAGACGGTATACCTGAACGCGGGCGATGTTGAGAAAGGCTGGACGGATGCAGACCATGTTTTGGAATGCACATACAAGTTGCCGGCTGTCCACCATGGGGCTATGGAACCGCATACTGCGATAGCAGACTACGATGCGAGCGGAAAGCTGACCGTCTTTTCACCGTCCCAAGATATATTCGGATGCAGAGCCAATCTTTCCCGTATTTTTTCGCTGCCCATGAGTAAAGTCAGGGTCGTCAATCCTTGTATCGGCGGCGGTTTTGGAGGAAAGATTGACGCCATTTTAGAGCCGATTGTCGCTCAGCTCTCTATAATGACGTTGCGGCCGGTGAAAATGACGCTTAATCGTCGGGAAGAGATTATTTCAACCAGAACAAGACATGCTATGACGATCAATTTGAAGACCGCGTTTATGAACGACGGCTGTATCGTTGCTGAACAAATGACCATGATAGCTAACGCGGGGGCTTACTCGGCGGGAACTTCAAGCGTTGTCTGGGCGTCTGGCGGTAAATTTTTCAAAAAACATAAGACGCCTAATCTTCGTTTTACAGGTTATCCAGTCTTTACAAATACGCCTGTTGCCGGAGCGATGCGGGGATTTGGATCTCCTCAAAGATGCTTTGCTCAGGAGCGGCAAATGAATCGTATTGCCAAGAAGCTCAATATGTCTGTTCTGGATTTGCAGTTGGTGAATTTGGTCGATGTTGGCGACTGCGATGCAAGAAACCAGGTAGCGCACGGAAGAGCCTTCCCGAAAGAAGCGGTTCTTCGCGGTAAGGTTTTGTTTGATTGGGAGGAAAATCTCCGCGAAATGAAACTCAGTAAGGAAGACAATTCGAGATTCAGAATCGGTATCGGGATGGCGGTTGGTGTTCACGGCAATGGCGTATATGGAGTTATGCCGGATACGAGCGGCGTCATACTAAAGTTAAATGAGGACGGGAGCTTAACCGTTTTTACCGGTTATTCAGATATGGGGAACGGTACGGTTACGACTCAGCTTCAAATTATATCTGCTGTATGCGGTATTCCATTAAATCGGATTGCTTGCGTGGCAGCGGATACGGAAACGACGATGTGGGATTTAGGCAATTATTCGAGCCGGGGTACTTTTGTCGGCGGGAACGCGGCTCTCAAAGCTGCCGAGCATCTTGCCGACGAGTTGAAACGTGAAGCTGCTGAAATATTGTGTATTAGCGCGGATGAGATTGTTTTGAAAGACGGCGCGGCCATATGGAAAGATTCCCGAGAACATTTAACAACCTTAGCCGATATTGCTCAACACGCGAAATCCGTTAACCAGAGGGATATATGCGTGAGCGATACTTTCGCGTCCCAAAATTTGGCGTTATCTTATGGCGCTCATTTTTGTAAGGTTAGTGTCGATACAGAGACGGGTACGGTGAAGCCTCTGCTCTTTGTCGCGGTTCATGATCTGGGAAAGGTAATTAATCCGATGCAAACTGAAGGTCAGATTGAAGGCGCGATCCAAATGGGATTAGGTTACGCTCTATCTGAAGCTCTCCAGATTAATGAAGAGGGAAAAATTACAAACGCGATCCTGAAGAAATACAAAATGTTCCACGCTGACGAAATGCCGGAAATTCGTATCGCTTATGTTGAAAATTCTGAAGTCGGCGGGCCTTTCGGCGCAAAAAGTATCGGAGAATGTTCTGTGGTGCCGGTGGCGGCAGCGGTTGCAAACGCAGTGTGCAACGCGTTAGATGTTTCAATTGATCGGCTTCCTCTCACGCCCGATTTAGTTCTTGAGGCCTTAAAAATTCGCAGCTTATCCGTATGAATAAGGCGATTGGAAGCGAGCTATCATAGTTTTTGAAAATTGTTCTAATCTTTTTGAAGATTTATGTTTGTAGCCTTATACGAATAACGAAAAGGTCGCCCGATTTTGCGGCGACCCGTATGAATAAGCAGCGCCCCCGGAGGGACTCGAACCCCCAACCTTTTGATTCGAAGTCAACGACTCTATCCATTGAGCTACGAGGGCAACGGGATAAAGTATACCATGAATCCAGCGAATCGTTTCAGATTGGCCTGAAAATATGGAAATTACCTGTATTTACGATCGAACAATATTTATCGGCGTGCCGTTCGCAAATTGCTCCAGGTTTTCGACCGCAATCGAGATCAGCCGCTTGCGCGTATCGGACGGCGTCCAGGCAACATGCGGCGTGATGATACAGTTCTTCGCACTCAGGAGCGGATTATCGGCTTGAATCGGTTCAATCGAGACGACGTCGATTGCCGCAAAAGCGATTTTTCCCTGATTCAAAGCGTCGGCAACATCCTTCTCATTCAGGATCGGTCCTCGGCTGGCGTTGACGAGAATGACGCCGTCTTTCATCTTCGCGATCCGTTCTTTATTGATGAATCCGACGAGTTCCGGCGTCAGCGCCGCGTTCAGTGAAATAAAATCCGCTTTGGCGAGGAACTCATCGATCGTGACGTAACGCGCGATCTTTTTCCCGTCATCTGATTCGGAACGGCTATAGGCGATAACGTTCATTCCAAACGCGCGAGCTATTCTTCCGACCGTTTTCCCGATCCGACCGAAACCGAGGACCCCGAGCGTTTTCCCGGAAAGTTCGGTCAGCGTGCTGTCGAGTTGGAATGTGAAGTCGGCGGAATCCTGCCAGCGGCCTTCATGAACGGCCCGGTCAAAAGCGCCGACGCGGTTTGTCGTCTCCAGGAGCAGTGCGAAAGCGTGCTGGGCGGTGGCCTCCGTTCCGTAGCTGGGAATATTCGTGACGGTAATCCCTTTTTCGGTCGCAGCGGGGATGTCGACGACGTTATATCCGGTCGCTAGGACGCCGATATATTTCAGATTCGGACAGGCGTTTATAACTTCGCGCGCGATAAGCGTTTTATTCGTCAGTGCGCATTCAGCGTCTCCAATCCGGGCGATAATTTCGGCGGTATTTCGATTGTCGGTTCGATCATATACGGTCAGTTCTCCGATTTTTTCGAATCCGGCCCAGCTTAGATCGCCGGGATTTGTCGTGTAGCCATCAAGAATGATAATTTTCATGCGATGAAGTTCCTTTCAATTCGTGTTCTATTATACTTTCGCTCTTCTTTGCTTATGCGTTGAGTTGATAGTAAACCGATGGAGAATTATAAGAGAATGATGCCCATCGTCGATAGTTTGGTGCAATATACAATTGCAAACCGAAATTCAATGCAATCAGTTATTAAAAAATATTTTGGGAAATTTACATGCATCTTGTTTGAACAGTTTCAAAAATTAATCGCATGTGGAAAAGGAATCAAAAATGGGAAAAGGTGACATTCTGGTGATAGGGAATTCAGGTGTCGGGAAATCTACGTTAATTAATGCGATTTTGGGCGAAGAAATTGCGCATACTTCGCCGATCGAACGAGGAACGGAGGTTATGACACGTTATGAAAAAGACTCCTGCCCGTTCGGTTTGATCGATACTTTTGGTTTTGAGCCAGAGAAGAAAGGATCTGTGATGGATCTTTTCAAGAAGGCGAAAGCGATTGATTTAGTAAAAAAATGGACAAAAGATGTAGTGGATAGTCAGCTTGAAGACGATCCAAATCAGATCAATGTTATTTGGTACTGTATTGATGGGAACTCATCCAGATTGTTCAAAAAGAATATCGACGATTTCATTCAAGCCACATCGGATTGGAAATCCGTTCCGATCATTGTTGTTATAACGAAGTCATATATTGCGGAAGATCGCGAAAATAATATTCAAATGATTGAGAACGGCTTTCAGGATCAGAAACGGACATATGCCCGAATTTGTGCGGTTGTTTCGAAACCCAACGGTGCACAATCCGGTCTTACTGAATTAATTCAATCAACGATGGAACTTATGCCGGACGGATTGACTGGCGCAGCCAACGATATTAAGGAGATGCGTTTAGCTCCCAAGCGGCTTAAGTCGCATGGTTTAGTTGTCGGCGCTTTAGTTCCGGCAATTGCAACATCATTGAATCCATTCAAAAAGTTGTCGATTTCAGACTCTCAAGTACTTACGGCTGCGGAAACGGGTTTGCTCTTCGGGATTGCTAAAATTTATGGTATTCAACAAGAAAATACGCTTGATTCGATGGAAAAAATGTATGAGAACGCGCAGTCATTGGTCAGTCCGGCGAAGATGGCTGCTGAATTGATTACAAAACTTGGAATTCCATTCGGGGAATTAGTGATCAATGCGATTGTAACGAGTTGTGTGATTCTTGCGATTGGAGAAGGAAGCATTTACGTTTTTGAGAAAATCTATTTAGGTGAGAAATCAATTGAGGATTTGGATTGGATTAAAAATTCAATCAATTCAGAATTTGCGAAAGAGTCGACTGATTTAGTGGGTTCATTATCAAAAAAGATGTCGAAGAAAACGGCGCTTAAGGATCTTCCAAAAATTTTATTGGAAGCAGGCGAGGATATCTTAAAAAATTAAGGCGGTTAAAAAGAGAACTGAATTCTTTAGTCCTTTTATACTTTCCTAAAACGCTGCTAAAGCGAGCAGCGCGATTATTTCGGTTTAAAACAGCGAAATCTGATCCTCGTCTTCATCCGGTTCAGATTCAGCCGTTGGAGGTATCGGATTCAACGTATCGTTCATCGTCGGTTTAGCCTCGATCGTTTCCGATTCATCCGCAATTTTCCTTCCGGCCTTTTTTCCCGCAGCGGCGTTTTCGGCGTTTCCGTCTTCCAGCAGCGTAACGGTCAGCCCTGAAACGGTTTGGTTGACGAGCTTAATAAAATATTCGAGCGCTTTGGCGCGTTTAACCGCTTTGATCATTGCCGGGCGAACTGCGCGGGTTTTCTGTTTTCCATAGTGGAGCATCACTGTCGATTTTCCGGACGGCATGGTTATCAGCCCGCTGATTTTTTCGTTTTCAGCTAATTTCGAGATCAGGACGCCTTGTCCGGCACGTTTCTGAAGCGGGAATTCCCGGACCGGAATTTTCCCCAGTCCCCACTCTGACGTTACGAAAGCGACCGTATCCGATTCCTGGACGATCGCCGCTCCGGCGACCGTCGCGCCTTCGGGAAGCTTCATCCCAACGACGCCGGCCGCGATCAGGCCCATCGGGCGCAGGTCGTCCTGAGTAAAGCGGATTGCCTGCCCCGCGCTTGACGCTAACATGATTTGATCTTTTTCGTTATGCGTGATTAGCGCCGCCACGATCCGATCATCAGGGTTTACCTTGCAGACGGCGAAAGCCTGCCCGGATACGGTCGGCAGGCTGGAGAGCAGCGTCCGTTTGATCAGCCCGTTTGCGCTGACAGTAATAATCGACGCTTCGTCGGGTGAATCCGGATCAAGCGGGAGCGAGAATAGTTGGACGCCTTTTTCGTCGGTTTGCTGGATGATCTCTGATCGGAGATCGACGCCTTCTCCGAACGATTCAACGATCGGCAGCGTATGGACATACGAGCCGATGACCTTTCCGGCGCTGCTGAGAAGATAAACGTTTTCGTCGGTCTTCGCGCGCGTTGCGAACAGCCCGAAATCAAAGCCCTTTGTATTTGCCTGGTCCAATGTGACGCGTCCGATTTTAAGTTCTTTGGATACGCCGACGATCACGTTTTCCGATTCCATCATCGCGCCCGCGGTAACGACTTCTTTTGCCGAGACGCCTTCTCCGAGCGTAACGATCTGAGTTCGTCGCGCGTCGCCGAATTTCTTGCGGATATCCAGCTGATTTTCGATCAACAGCTCGCGCATTTTCAACGGGGAGGCGAGCAGTTCGCGCATCTCCTGTATCGATTTTTGCAGCTGGTCGAATTCGGACTGAAGCTTTTCACGTTCCAACTGGTTGATCCGTTTGAGGGCCATGTCAAGAATGGCCTGCGCCTGAATTTCGTCAATCGGGAAGCGTTTGATCAGTTTTTCGCGCGCTTCTTTTTCGTTCGCGGAAGCGCGGATGATAGCGATGACTTCGTCGATATTTAAAACCGCGACGATTAAGCCGGAAACGACATGCGCCCGTTCTTCGCTTTTCTTGAGCTCGAAACGCGTCCTTCGTTCGATAACGAGGAGATGATGGTCGATATAAACTTTCAGTGCTTTTTTAAGCCCGATGACGCGCGGTTCGTTCTTGACCAAGGCGAGCATGATAACGCCGAATGTCGTTTGCAGGGGCGTATGCTTGTAAAGTTTGCGAATAACGTCTTCCGGGTCGTCGACCTTGGCGACTTCCAAAACGATCCGCATCCCCTGGCGGTCGGATTCGTCGCGCATATCGGTAATACAGTCGAGACCGCCGTCGCGGGCCAGTTTCGCGATCCGTTCGAGCAGCGTCGATTTATTGACGAGGTAAGGGATCTCGGTAATGATGATTCGCGTTTTGCCGCGGCCCATATCTTCCAGGTGGACTTTGCCGCGAACCATGAGTTTTCCGCGTCCGGTCGCGTAGGCGCGCGCGATTTCGTTCGTCTCTTCTTCGCTGACGATAATTCCGCCGGTTGGAAAATCAGGCCCCTGGACAAAGCGCATCAGGTCTTCGGTCGAAATATCGTCGTACTGTTCCCAGTTTTTAAGGATATAAACGACCGCGTCGATGACTTCGCTCAGGTTATGCGGCGGGATATTGGTGGCCATGCCGACGGCAATGCCGTTAGCGCCGTTGACGAGCATGTGCGGAAACGCTGCCGGAAGCAGCGTCGGTTCCGGCAGCGTTTCGTCGAAGTTGCGCGCGTAATCGATCGTATCCTGATCCAGCCCCGTCAACAGGTCCATTGAAATCTTACTCAGCCTGGCTTCGGTGTACCTCATGGCGGCGGGCGGATCGCCGTCGATCGAGCCGAAGTTGCCCTGCCCTTCAACGAGCGGGTAGCGAATGGTAAAATCCTGCGCCAGCCGCGCCATCGCGTCGTATACGGCGGAATCGCCGTGCGGATGATACTTCCCTAAAACTTCGCCGACGATACGGGCCGACTTTTTGAAGGAACTTTCCGGACGGATTCCCATGTCGTACATCGCGTAGAGAATACGGCGCTGAACCGGTTTCAAACCGTCGCGAGCGTCCGGAAGCGCGCGTGAGACGATAACGCTCATGGCGTAATCCAGATACGATTGCTGCATCTCTGTCGTGATTTCGATTGGGGCGATTTCTTTTTCTGCCATGATTCCCTTTC
>DAOUFC010000110.1:0-7424 GCA_034430295.1 Flexilinea sp. | reverse complement strand
CGAAAATACCGAGGCGGAGAATGTGTGCGTATATACGCGCGACGGTCGGATCTATACCGGAACGTACCAGCTTTATAACCCGTCGACTCATGTCAACCTGTCGTATGATACGGAGCAGCATACCTTTGACAACATGGAAGTCGTTTTAGACGAGTTCACGAGCTCGCGGGAAGAAACCTCCGCGCTGGGGTTCGAAAACGGGGAGTTTGTCTGCTTCGATCCGCGCCCGACGGTTACGGAACGCGGTTACCTGAAGAGCCGTTTCCTGGACGATAAGCTCTGCGCGGCGATCCTGATCGCGTATGCGAAGGATTTCCGTGACCGAGGCGTCGTCCCGGCCCGGCGGACATATCTGCATTTTACGGTTTACGAAGAAGTCGGGCATGGCGGAGCGGGTCCGGTTCCGGCGGATGTCACGGAGTTCCTGGCGCTGGATATGGGCTGTATCGGCGAAGGGCTGCGCTGTACGGAGCGGAACGTATCGATCTGCGCCAAGGATAAGCATGGTCCGTACAGCAAGCGCATGGTTGACGGGCTCGTCGCGGCGGCGAAGCGGGCGGGGCTGGATTATGTCGTCGATGTGTATCCGCGCTATGGGTCGGACGCGGATGTTGCGCTGAAAGCCGGTTACGATATCCGGCATGGCCTGATCGGGCCGGGCGTTTACGCGTCGCATGGCTACGAACGCTCGCATATCGACGGTATGATGAATACGTATCGGCTGCTGAAAGCGTATATCGGCGAGCTGGCTTAAAAAATCAGAATCGAATCCTAAAAATCTGGAGGAATTATGGCATATCATGGCGCAACGGCGCATATTAATTGCAACCCGGAAGATTTCGCGAAGACTGTTTTGATGCCCGGCGATCCGCTCCGCGCGAAGAAAATCGCCGAGACGTTTTTAGAAGGCGCGGAACTGGTCAATAACGTTCGCGGCGTTCAGGGGTATACCGGTTATTTTGAGGGAAAACGCGTTTCGGTCATGGCGAGCGGAATGGGCATGCCGTCGATCGGGATTTATTCGTACGAACTTTTTAATTTTTTCAACGTATCGTCGATTATTCGCGTCGGGTCCGCCGGAGCAATCGATCCGACGCTGAAACTTTTTGATATCGTTCTGGGTCAGGGCGCGTCGACCGATTCAAATTTCTTCCGGAATTTTAACCTGCCGGGGTCGTTTGCCCCGATCGCCGATTATGGGCTGCTGCGCGCGGCGGCTGAACGCTGCGAAGCGAACGGGCTGAATTACCGCGTTGGCGGGCTGCTTTCGTCGGATATTTTCTACGGAGAATCCGGGCTTGACGGAACGCTGGCATGGTCAAAATTAGGTGTGTTGGCTGTGGAAATGGAAGCTGCGGCGCTGTACATGAACGCGGCGCGCGCCGGGAAGAAAGCGTTGGCGATTTGTACGATTTCCGATCTGTTGACGACGAAAGCGGAGGTCAGCGCGGAAGAGCGTCAGCACGCGTTTACCGACATGATGCGGATAGCGTTGGAGATTGCCGAAGCGTAAGCCACACTTTTTATTGAGGCGGCTTTCCAAATTGTCGTTCGCGCGTTAAGATAATTTTCGTGACGCGCGGCCGGTTGTAACGTTGGGCGATGATCGGTACGAAATTGTTCATGAACGCGTACGCGACCATCATCCAGGATAATGAAGGCGGGTTCCAAAGAAAAAAGAGAAATCCGGGCGGGATCATGGCGATATGGCAGAATTCCGCCCGGCAGCTTTCCAGCCGCCAAAGGTATAAATTCTCAAGATCATATGTCTTGAGATTTTTTATTTCATATGCGTCCCGGTAAAACGCCGCTCCGGAAAAGAGGAATTTCTTCCAGGAACGGACGCGGAAATATTTCTGGTAAATTTCGCCGCCTTGCTCCCAGGGTTTCGGACGGAATAAGGGGCTGTCCGGGTTGAACCGCTGGATCGGGATCCGGGACGTGACGTACCCGATCGCGAGATGCAGAAAAATCCAAACGACGATGTCGATGAGGATGATTTGATCTTGAGAGAGTGCGCGCGCTATCATTGGAGTTATTATATTCAATGTGTGGCGAAAGGAGCGCGCCGGAATGCCTCGATATGTTAATTCTCGCGTTTTCGTCAAATGAAATCCCGTCTAAAAAAACGCCTGTTTCCTAACGAAATTTTCAAAAAACCCAACCTGAATTAAGAAAGAAAAAAATGAAACAAGGCTGAAAATCATGAGCGGCTTATGACATTTATTTCATAATTATAGAGTAAAATAACATGAGTCTGAGAAAAACCTGAAAAAAGAAAAAAGAAATACTGAAATAGCTGAAATAATTTTTCAGGTATGAATGTTTGGAGGAAAGATGAAGAAATTGTTCATTTTTTGTTTGATCGTATTTATTGTTTCTCTGTTCTTTGTCGGCTGTGCTAACGAAGCCCAAAAAAGCGACGTCCCTCAAGATGCCTCGTCCGAGAACGAAGTCGTTTCTCAATCCGCCGTTGAAAAGAAGAAAATTTATTTCGTGAGTTTGAAAACCGGTGGCGCCGCCTGGACGGTTGCACAGCGTGGATTCGAAGACGCGGTTGCTGAATTGGGATGGGAAGGCCAATACGTTGCGCCGACAACTCCGAATGATTTATCGCAGATGGTCAATTTGATGGAAACAGCGGTAACAAATGAAGCGGACGGGATTTTAGGCGTTTTCACAAGTAAGGATATCTTTGCGGATGTTGTTGCAAGAGCCCGCGAAAAAGGGATCAAGGTCGGAAGCGTTAATACCAATCTGGAGAGCTTGGAAGATTTTTGGATCGGTACCGATCAAGTTGGAATGGGAACGGCTCAGGCGGAGGCGCTGATCGAGATTTGCGGCGATAATCCGTGTAAAGTCGTTTATATGGTGATGGATCTGTCTCTCCCGCTTTTGCAGAATTCTTATCAAGCTTTCTTAAAAGGAATCGAAGGGCACCCGAATATTACCGTTCATGGGATGGAAGTCGACGACAATAATCCGATCGTCGCGGCGGACAAGATGAACAATTTGCGGAAGACCGATCCGGAAATCAACGCCGTTATTTGTACGAATAATGCCGGCGCGACGTTGGGCGTAGCAAATTATGTCGATGAAAATAATCTTCAAGATGAGATGTATGTCGTCGGGATCGACGCTTCGGCGGATATTCTGAATTATGTTAAATCCGGCGCATTAGACGTTACGTTGGATCAGAATTTTTATAAAATGGCTTATGAGGGCGTGATGATGCTGAAGACGCTGATCGAGGGCGGCGAGGTTCCTTATGCGAACGATTCCGGCGTTGTCAAGGTTACGAAAGAAATGGCGGACGATTACGCCGCTTCCAAGGGGTTCACGTTGGATAAATAAGAAAAGTAATAAATAGTGACCGAGTCCAATGAGGTGCCCCAAAAAGTCCAATTTTTTTTGAGGCACCTCATCCCGAATCTCGGTCATTATTTATTTTTACCGACTGTAAGAAAGCTCTGTATTGAATAAGGATTTGGAGAAAATCATGGGACTTTCGTCCGGATTGAAAAAGTCGTTTTCGATTGCCTCATTGTTCAACCAACCTGAAATGGGGACAATTATTCCTTTGGTATTGATGTCCATTATTATTGGCGCGGTCAACGGTAAATTTTTTGCCCCGAATAATTTGATCGATATTTTCAGGGCGACCAGTTATTCGTTCATGATCGCCGCGCCGTTAACTTGCCTGTTGATTTCCGGAGGGTCGGATTTAACAATCGGCGCGGTGACGAGCTTGGGCGGCGTTGTCTGCGCTTGGAGCATGTCGAAATTAGGACTTCCCATTTTCCCGTCAATCCTTCTCGCGTTGGCGGCGGGGGCCGTCGTCGGTTTTATAAAGTCTTTGATTACGGTTCGTGCCGATTTGCCTCCGTTTATCGTTACGCTCGGACTGCAGTACATTATTAATGGCTTCGTTTTGGTTTGGACCTCAGGAATTCCGATTACGGGATTAAACGAAAATTTCAAAGGCTTGGGTCAGGGACGCGCTGCCGGTATGGTTTATTGGACGATTATTATCGCGGTCGCTATCGGACTATTAATTCAGCTTGTGCTCTCGAAAACGAAAATCGGACGTGAATTTTTCGCGGTCGGCGGGAATCAGGAAACCGCCAGACTCGCCGGGATCAGTATTGAAAAGACGCGGTTCACGTCGAATATTCTGGTTTCCGTCTTTGCGGCTTTTTGCGGCGTTTGCATGGCTTCGCGCTTTAACAGCGCGCAGACAACCGCCGGAGCGGGAACCGAATTAACGATATTAGCGTCCGTGATTATTGGCGGGACGTCGATGATGGGCGGGAGCGGTTCCGTTATCGGATCGTTCTTAGGCTGTCTTCTTTTAGCGGTAATTAATAACGGACTGGTCTTAATGGCGGTTTCCAGTTATTGGCAGAACCTGATTTTTGGGACGTTGCTTGTCGCATCTTTATTCATTGACAAGTACCGGCGCAGTAAGAGCGGCGGATAGAGAAATCCGGTTGTGTTTCGATAGAGGGAGAATTTAATGGACCCTATTCTCAGGATGCTGAACGTAACAAAAAGGTTTCCCGGCGTATTGGCGTTGAATGATGTGAATATTGATCTGTTCCCCGGTGAAATCCTCGGAATCGTCGGCGAAAACGGTGCCGGGAAGTCAACCTTGATGAAGGTATTATCCGGAAGCTATCCGAACTCATCTTATGAAGGATCGATAGAAATTGACGGTTCTCCGGTCGAATTCAATTCCGTTCCCGATGCGCAGCGGCACGGTATTGAAATGGTCTATCAGGAAATGAATATGATGTTGGACGCGACGGTTGCCGAGAATCTTTTTGTCGGTAATCTTCCGCTAAAATTCGGGTTTGTTAATTTTGATAAACTTTACGCCGACGCGCAGGAGCTGATCGACTTAGGCGGTTTATCGATAAAACCGAAACAGGTCGTTCGCCCCTTAAACAGCGGGCAGATGCAAATGCTATCGATTCTGAGGGCAAAAGCGAAGCATCCGAAAATCCTGGTTTTGGATGAGCCGACGACTGCGCTTACCGATTCGGAAGTCGAAACGCTGATGAGCCTGCTTAATCGGTTGCGAAAAGAAGGCGTATCCTGTATTTATATTTCCCATAAGCTTAAAGAAATTTTCCGGATTTGCGATCGCGTAACGGTGATTCGCGACGGACGGGTGATTTCAAGCCGTGCGATCGGCGACGTTTCGGAACAGAAAATGATCGAAGAGATGGTGGGCCGAACGGTTGAAAACCTTTATCCAAAAAAACATCATCCGATTCAAGAGGAATTTTTCAAGGTCGAAAACCTAACGGTTCCTCATCCGTCTATTAAAGGGAAAAATATCGTCGAAGATATTTCATTCTCACTTCGAAGAGGAGAAATTTTGGGGATCGGCGGTTTGGTCGGCGCTGGGAGAAGCGAAACGCTTGGGGCTGTTTTCGGCCAAATCACAAAAGGCGTTTCTAAGCGGGTCGTATTGGACGGCAGAGAGTTATCGATCAATTCGCCCGTTGACGCGATCCGAGCGGGAATCGGTTTTATTACCGAAGAACGTAAACGGAACGGAATTATCTGGATGTTGAGTATTCGCGAGAATCTTTCACTCGCCAGTCTGGGGAAGTTGCTGCGTGGCGTTTTCCTGATAAACGAGAGGAAAGAGAAGGACGAGGCGACGCGGCTGTTCGACGAATTACGCATTAAGGCTCCGTCGCTCGAAACAAAACTGGTTCAGCTGTCCGGCGGAAACCAGCAAAAAGTGATTTTGGGAAAATGGCTGCTGAACAATCCGAAAATTTTGCTCATCGATGAGCCTACGAAGGGAATCGACGTCGGCACGAAAGCGGATTTTTACTCGTTGATGGGGGATCTGACGGATGCGGGGATGTCGATTATTATGGTATCTTCCGATCTTCCGGAGCTGGTTTCGATGAGCGATCGGTGTCTGGTCTTGAGCGGCGGAAAAATTACCGCGAATCTTCCGAAAGACGAAATAACGGAAACGAACGTGATGCGCGCTGCGATCGCGAACGAATTGACGTAGGATTTGAGATATGGAGAAGTTTGATATCCATTTGCATATCTTGCCTGAAGCGGGAACGGTCGGCCGTATGACGTTTGAAAGTCCCGAAACTATGGTTCCTTATCTGCGTACGTTTGGAATTGAACGCGGCGTTTTAATGTCGACCGGAAAAATCAGCAACGCGCAAAATAAACGGATCGCCGATCGATATCCGGGGATGTTCCGGTGGATGTGCAATGTCGACGCGTCGGATGATCCCGAAGAATACTTTGATATTTTATCCCGATGCAAACGCGAGGGCGCTGTCGGCGTGGGCGAATTGATGCTGAATTCGTGGATTGACAGTCCGAACATTCAGGAAATTTTCCGCTGCGCAGAGGAATTACAGCTTCCCGTATTATTTCACATGAGCCCGGCCGCGGGGATCGGTTACGGAATTGCGGATCGTCCGCGATTACCGCTTCTGGAAAGCGCGCTTAAAAAATACCCGACCTTAATCTTTATCGGTCATAGCCAGCCGTTCTGGATAGAAATTTCGGCCGACGCGCCGGACGACGCGGAACTCAGGAATCAATGGGGGAGCGGGACTGTGGTTCCACCCGGGCGAATCGAAATTTTATTAGATTCTTATGAGAATTTGTATTGCGATCTTTCAGCCAACAGCGGCGGGATGGCAATTTTACGCGATGAAAAATTCGGGCTGCGATTTCTCGAAAAATACCAGGATCGATTATTGTTCGGAACCGATTTAACTAATTCAAAAATGGTTTATCCATTAAGCGGCTGGTTGGATCGGAAAGCCGCGGAGAACCGGCTTTCGTTGACCGTTTATCGAAAGATTTGCCGGCGGAATGCAGAGCGAATCTTCGGTATCGAGTGATTTTTTTGAGGAGGATCGGGCTTCCGTACTCTTGATAGCGCGGAAGCCCGATCCTCGGTAAATAAACCTTCCTCCATATTCATAATTTCCACATTCTTGTCAAATAAAATTTCACGGCGGCCTTTCCTTTATGACAACTATCCCGGAAAAACAGGCTTGAGAGCTCATAAAATAAAATTTTATTTCTTGACAGTTGCCGGTTGCCCTGCTACAATCAGATTACATTTATTCATTCAGCAAGGAGAAAAGATGGAAATGAGAAAAAGTAGTTTGATGTTTGCGTTAGCGCTCCTGGTTTCAGTTTTCCTTTTTGCGCCTGTCGCCGCCGAAGACGTTACGCTCGAATTCGCGCAGTGGTGGGAACCCGAATTGCCCGCGGGCGAATTCCGCGCGCTGATGGACGCGTTCGAGGCGCAGAACCCCGCCGATCGTGTTCTGCGTGAAGGGCAGGTACTGGATCGACTGGATGATGGGCAGGACGAAGTCGCGCCTGCCGGGCCGGATGATCTTAATCTCGCCATTGCG
>DAOUFC010000109.1:0-23970 GCA_034430295.1 Flexilinea sp. | reverse complement strand
ATAAATGAGGGGGGATTTTCTAGAAATCTAACTTTTTCACAAACGACTAGTAGAAATTACTAGATTGAACGTTCGACATCGTTGGGAGAAAGTGGCTCCAAAAAGTTTTAGGTATGCCTTTTCAATATTAGAGAGTTTTTCAAAATTTCCCTTTAATAAATTTCATCCCTTTGGAAAAATATTGCGGATCGGCGGATAGGCTATTACAATTTAACCAACCTCCCGGACGGAAAAACTGCGAAAGCGAATCTTCCGCGGGGACGGGCAAGTCTACTTCCCAAACGGAAAGGAATTCTTCAGCTGATGGATCTTTTTTCACCGAAGGAACGCGGACAGGGTATTATCGAATATGTCTTGATTTTGATTATCGTCGGGGTCACGATTTTTGTTCTGCTGACGCTTTTAGGTCCGGCGATTATGAAGTTTATTCAGGATTTGATCGCACCGGTTTAAGCTGCGGCGGACGGATGGAAACGACGGGCGGCAGGATTTATCAAGCGATTATGTTCGGCTGGCGTCTGTTGACGTGGTTTTTCCCGCCGCGCTGTTTGGGATGCGGGATTCACGGTACGAACTTATGCGCGGACTGCGCCGCGGTCGCCGAGAGAATATCCGGCTTCGTCTGTCGGCGCTGCGGGAAGCCGCTTGGAGCGGATAATGTTTGCCCGCTTTGTTCCCGTCTTGAGAAAATTTATTTTGATCGTGTACGTTCGGCTTTTGCTTATGAAGACCTAATCCGCGAGGCGATCCATCAGTTCAAATTCAAGCGAAAACTGGAATTGTCGCTGCTCTTTGCAAACGAAATTTTTTCTGTATACTTAACTCAAAAATGGCCGATCGATTTGGTCGTTCCGACGCCGATTTCGAGGGAAAGGCGGAACGAGCGGGGATATAACCAAACGGAATGGGTTGCCCGAACGTTTGCGATCCGAGCCGGGTTGCCTTATTCCGCAACCGGGTTGCAGAAACTTCGGGAAACGGAAAGCCAATCGTCGCTCAACGAGGCGGAACGGCGGAGGAATCTCGACGGTGCGTTTGAAGCTGAGCGGATAACGGTTCAGGGAAAATCGATTTTAGTTGTCGACGACGTTTTAACGACCGGGACGACGATGAATGAATGCGCGCGCGCTTTGAAAAAGGCGGGCGCGGGGTCGGTTTACGGGCTGACGATCGCGGCGACGAAAAATCGCGTCTAAACGAAACTAAATTTCAGGAGGATAAGGATGGAAACGAAAACGGTTATTTACGGTAAGAATTTGGAAATTTCGGAACGTATCGAAACGTATGTTACGCGCAAAACCGAAAAATTTGAAAAATTTTTAACGAATATCGAAGAAGTTCGGATCGATTTAGCGTACTTGAAAACGGCGCGGAATGCGGACGATCGCTACGTTTCCCAAATTACCATTCGCGGAAAGGGATTTATCCTTCGGACGGAGGAGCGCGCTGACGAATTATCGGCGGCGTTCGACAAGTCGTTTGATAAAATGACGCGCCAGATCGAACGTTTCAAGGGAAAGCGCGGCCGGATGCGCCTTGAAAAAGTCTTCGTCGATACGGCTGCCCCGGAGATTGAGCCGGAGCCGGTTGACGACGAACCGGTTATCGTGCGACGGAAGAAGTTCGCGTTGGTCCCGATGACGGAAGCGGAGGCGCTTGATCAGATGCAGCTGCTCGGGCATGAAGATTTCTTCGTATTTTATAACGGGAACACTGCGGCGGTCAATGTGCTGTATAAACGTATGGACGGAACGTTCGGGCTGATCGAGACGGAGATCGCGTAATGCCCAGACCTTTCGGCGCGTGATGTTTGAGCGTGAACGAACTCAAAGGAAGATCGGTTTTTAGGAAAATTTGGCCGATATATGTTCTAAATAATTTTTTTATTCTGATTTCCCGGAAAAGGGGAGCGCGGCTCCTCTTTTCTTTATCTTCTTGTTTCGCCGTTTTCGTTTCTTTCATAACCGATCAGGCGTGGGATTTTTTGAAAAAAAAGCCAGTCCTTTCATCGCTTCAGGATTTATGCGCGTTTTCGCCGCCCGGTCAGAGTACAATTGGGGAAATTAAGTATTCGGAAAGGCGGCTGGACTTTGCAGCTTGGGGATTTCTTTGAAGTAAAAAGCGAACCGGCGTCGGGAGAGACGTCAGAATTAACACTGATCAACCGGCTGTTTCGTTTAACGGTTCTTGCGGGCGCGGTTAAATTCGAGGCTGATACAAGCGAATTATTCGTCGCTTCAGGCTATCCGTTTATTTGGCGGCGCGACCAGACGGCCGATTTCAGCTTTGATATGGCGCCCGGCGCGGTTCGAACTCCCGGCAGGACGCTGATTCGGCTGCGGACGGCTGAATTGGGCCTGATCACGATCGGCGCAGATACGGAACCGAACCGTTTGGCCGCGCTTGACCGTCCGCGCTCATTCTTTGATTTTTTACGCAAAGAGTATGAAGTTAATCTGCTGTTGGACGGCGACGAGGCCGCGCCGCGGCGCGGGCAGCTTGGTTTTGGCGTTAATTTGGCGACGATCGATTCCGATCAGGAGCGTCCGGTGTGGCTCGATCCGAACCGAATGGCGCCTGTTTCAGGGTTGGTCGAGACGCTGCGCCGGTTGAAGCCCGAGACGCTCCGCTTTGATTACGAAATCGGACGAAACGAGGGGTTGACTGCGGTGTATTTCGATCTCTGCCGGGCGGTTGGCGCAGCGCCGTATTTTCGCGTTGACGCAAAACGTTTTTCGACCGCGGATTTGGACGGACTGGCAGAAAAGCTGCGTCCGGGTTTGGATCGGGGGGACTTCGAGACAGTTTATCTTGAAATCGACGTTCAGGGATTCTCCGACGTATCCCGCGACAGCGCGGGAGTCGATCAGGCGGCGGAACGGATTCAGGCGCTATCCGATCGTTTCCGGCGCATGGTCGGGAACGGGAAAACGCTGATCAGCGGGATCGACGGCGTTCGTGCGTTGTCGAACGATCGGGTGATGTTATTTTTTGAGAATCTGTTTGCGACTGCTGTTCACGCGGTTGATTATGTCGGCGTTTCGTGGCTTTTCCCGGGTCCGGGAGGATGGGCGACGGACGCGTCGGACGTCGACAGTGCGGCGATTTTCGCTTATGGTGCGGAGCGCTTGAAGCGCTTGGCGAGAAGGCTGTTCTCAGACATTCCTGACCCGCTGACCAAGCCGATCGTATTGACATCATGGCGTTATTTCCGCGCTTCGGATGATGCGGCGCGTTATGAAACGGTCGATCGGCTGGCGGACGGTTTTTATTACGCGACGGTCCTGGACGCGTTGAATGGCGACGCTTGTTTCCGGCTTCAACTGATGGACCTGCCGGCGCTGACGCGGCGGAACTCCGCCGGCGCGCTTGAAGAAGGGATCGGCGCGCTGGCGCTGCGCCTGACGGCGCGGCAATGCGCGACGCGAATTGCTTGGCGCGTTGTGCGCGACGAACCGCTGCCCGGGGCGCGCTCGGCAGGGATTCCCGGGCTGGTTGAAGCTCTCGATGTTCCGGACGCGACGTTGAGCGCGACGCGCTCGACGGATCGGAAGCGCGTTTATCTTATACTGCAAAACCGTCATCCGAAAAAACGGCTTTACGCTCGCGTTCATTTCGCCAACCTCCCGGATCTGCGCCCGGTTAAGGCCCGTATTATCCGCGCCGGGACCGGCGGTACGATACGCCGTTTTTTTGAAAACGCCGCTTCGCCGCCGACGATGAAAGAACTCGACATGCAGCGTTACCGCCTGATGGATCGCGTGAACCTCGATATCCCGCCGCAGTCGATCGTCAGCATGGAGCTGTGCGCCGAATAGCGATTGATTTTCATTCCTTGATATGAAAATTCGATCTTTTTGCGAAATTGTGTAAAATTAGATGTCGTAGGTATCTTTCGCTTTGAGTAATAATATTTATTCAGGAGGTTTTCGGATGCGGTCCGGCATGAAAGTTTTGGTTGTATTTGCGCTTATTTTATTGGCGTTCGTCAGCTTCGCGGCGGTTCAGGCCCAACAGAGTAAATATGGCGGGTTAAACGCGGAGCCGGCTCCGTCCGCCGTTCCGGGCGCGGGCGCCGATTCGGCGGAAGCCGGAGCGCCGGCGTCGGGCGAGCCGATGGAAGGTATGGGCGAGGACGGGGTCTATTCGGAGTCGTTCGATAAAGATTTCTTGGATCGCGGATGGGAGTCGTTTACGTTGATCGGGAATCCGAATCTGGATTATCTGATGATGGGACCGAAGCGTTTATCGTTCCGTTTGCCGATTACCGAAGTTTACGAATTCGCGGTGAATTCGCGCCTGAGCGCGCCGGACGGTCTGGTTGAGGCGACGTTCGAAAATGTCAGATCGTCGGAAGCGAGTTACGGCGTGGTCTGCCGTTATAACGAGTTGGGCTGGTATGAGCTGCGCGTGAATATCGCCGGACCGTTGGCGGGTTCGTTCGCGGTTTATAAATACGATCGTCTCCTGAAAGACAGTGGGAAAGTTCCGTATGTGCGGCTGCATCCGAATATGATCCAATTTTTTACCGGCGATCTGAAGTTGGGGATGAATGTTCGGAATAAGCTCGGGTTGAGCTGCGACGGAAGCGAGATTCGTGTTTTTATCAACGATAAGGAACAGCAGGCGAGGGCGAATTCGCCGATCATTGATCATCAATTTGACGCGGGTTCCGCCGGAGTCATGGTTGAGTCATACGGAAAAGGCGTCGTCGACATCGATCTGGTCGAGTTTACGTTTACGGATTTGAAATAAGCCGGGTTTTTTCTGCGCGCCTGTCGGTCGCTGTGGCGGCTCCGCTGTCAAATTGAAGCGCGAAGAACATTCTTTGATTCATTCGGAGAGCATGTCTCAAAACGAATTTTATTGTAATTGACTTCGCCCGCTTATTTGTCAGTGTGTTGACCGTCCCCGTCCGACCGTCGGACGCAGGGGGGCAACGCACTGACTTTGAATAAGTTTTATATGGAGGAGGGGATTTGCGGCCGCGAATCCCCTCCTCCATATCATCCGTCCCTGCTTTTTCGGGTTATACGTAAAGGCGGCAGCTTCTTCCCCCACTCTGAATTTAGAAAAAACTTTGACGATATTCTCAGGAAAATTTTAAATTCCCGACTTCTGGGACTGCCTCTTCGATTTTTCTCTTCTGGGTACGGCCGGTTTATGACTGCTCGACTGCGCATATATTTATGATAAAACAGTAAACAATCGGTTCGATCGCTGTTATAATTTTGTCAAACAATTTTTTAAACCAACGATTGGGGAAATTCTCGCATGATTGACGTAAACGAACTGCGCAAAGGTGTCACGATTGAACTGGACGGCGCGTTGTTAAAAGTTATCGACTATGAACATAACAAATCAGGCCGCGGCAACGCTACGATCCGTATTAAAGCTAAGAATTTACGGACCGGCGCGCACGTTGAGCGCACTTTCACGTCGGGCAACCGCGTCCAGGATGTCCGTCTCGAATATCAGAACGTCCAGTTCCTGTACGCCGATTCGGACTTTTTTCATTTCATGAACGTTGAAACATACGAACAACCGCAGGTCAGCGTTACGATCATGAAGGACGCCGAGCCGTACCTTAAAGAGGGTACAGATGTCAAGCTGACTTATTACCAGAGCGAAATTATCGACTACGAATTGCCGCTGACGGTTGATCTTCTTGTCGTTCAGGCGGACGTCGCAGTTCGCGGCGATACGGCAACGGGCGTCAATAAACAGGTTACGGTTGAAACCGGCGCGCGTGTCATGGTTCCGAACTTCGTCAACGAAGGCGATACGATCCGCGTCAATACGGAATCCGGCGAATACGTCACGCGTGTCTAAACGAACGCGGTAACCGGAAGAAACAAACGCTTTTCGGTCGAAGCCGATTCTCCCGCGTTTAGCTTAATGGGATCGGCGGCGCCGGAAAGTTTTTTTTATCCGCTTTTTTTGTCTACCGGAGGGGAAGGTTAAACGCCGCTTATTCTAATACGTTTTTAATAACGTTCGGCGGATGGGATTGATATAATTAGACCATATCGTGATCTTCGGACGGCGGCTGCGCCGTGTTCCGGGGACAATAAGGAGAATTAAAAGTGAATCTAAAACAACGCGGACAAGCCAACATTGTCTATTTGTTGCTGATCATCGGGATTATTTCGCTCCTGATGTATTCGTTTTCCAATCCGCGCAATTCAACTTCACAACTTTCGATCAACGAATTGGCCGATCAGGTTAAATCCGGAAAGGTTCGCGAAATCAACATCAACGGAACAACGGTCGAAGTGGAGTTTGAAGATCGGACGGTCGGGAAAACGGTTATCGAAGAATACGCGTCGTTCCTGAGCCAAATGTCTCTGTTAGGCGTTGAACCGAACGATTTATCGTCGAAAAAAATCGCTGTCAATTTTAAAGAACGTGCGGGCTGGTTATCGGCTTTATCGCTGCTGAGTTATTTCCTGCCGATTTTGTTTATTTTCGGCGCGATGTTCTTTATTTTTCGGCAATCTCAGGGCGGAGGCGGGTCGGCGATGGCTTTCGGAAAATCACGCGCCAAGATGCTCGAAGGGGATCGTCCGACGGTGACCTTCGCCGATGTCGCCGGTGTTGACGAATCGAAAGAGGAGCTGACCGAAGTTGTCGATTTCCTGAAAGAACCGAAAAAGTTTATCGCTCTCGGCGCGCGGATACCGAAAGGCGTCCTGCTGGTCGGGTCGCCTGGTACCGGGAAAACGTTGTTGGCGAAGGCGGTCGCGGGAGAAGCGGGCGTCCCGTTTTTCTCGATTTCCGGTTCGGAGTTTGTTGAGATGTTTGTCGGCGTCGGGGCGAGCCGCGTCCGCGATCTTTTCGATCAGGCTAAGAAAAACAGCCCGTGTATTATTTTCATTGATGAAATCGATGCGGTTGGGCGCCAGCGCGGTTCCGGTTTGGGCGGAAGTCATGACGAGCGGGAACAGACGCTGAACCAGATGCTGGTCGAGATGGACGGTTTCGATACGGATACGAATATTATTATTATCGCGGCGACGAACCGTCCCGATATCCTCGACCCGGCGTTGATGCGTCCAGGCCGGTTCGACCGTCAGGTTATTTTAGACCGCCCGGACGTTATCGGACGCGAGGCGATCCTCAAGGTTCATTCCAAAGGCAAGCCGCTCGAATCGGACGTCGATTTAACGACGATCGCTCGTTCGACGCCGGGATTTGTCGGTGCGGATTTGGAAAACCTGATGAACGAAGCGGCGATTTTAGCGGCGCGGCGCAACAAGCTTTCGATCGGCAATACCGAGATTAACGAAGCTGTCGAACGGGTCATGATGGGCCCGGCTAAGAAGAGCCGTCTTCTCAGCGAAGGTGAAAAGAAGATTATCGCTTATCATGAAGCCGGTCACGCGGTTGTCATGAACGTCATCCCGGAATGTAACCCGGTTCATAAAGTGACGATTGTCGGACGCGGCTCCGCCGGGGGCTATACGATGAACCTGCCGATTGAAGATCGCGTCTTGATGTCGAAGAAGGAACTCGAAGCGGACATGGTTTCGCTTTTGGGCGGACGAATGGCGGAAGAACTGATGTTTAACGATATTACTTCGGGCGCATCGAGCGATTTGGAACGGGTTACGGATCTGGCGCGAAAGATGGTGATGCGTTTGGGGATGTCGGATGCGCTGGGCCCGATTACGTACGGGAAGAAAGAGGAGATGATTTTTCTCGGCCGAGAGCTCTCTGAACAGCGCGATTATTCGGAATCGGTCGCTGAACATATTGATCAGGAAGTTCGGAAGATCGTCAGCAACGCTTATGAGCGCGCGCGCGCGATCCTGACGCAGTACCGCGCCGAATTGGATCTGATCGCAACGCAGCTGATCGAGAAAGAAACGCTGACGCGCGAAGAGTTCGAAGCGCTCTTCCCGCCGCCGAACGGCCGCCGTTCAGCGACGCCGGAATACGCCGTTTAATTTTTGGCTTTTACCAGCGAGAACGCCTCGGTTCGGCGGCCTTTTCAACGGCGGCCCCGGGGCTTTTTTATTCAAACGTGGTTGGAGAGAATTCGGAAAGGATCAATATGTCAAAACATATCCTCTTATTGGTCGCGTTTATTTGCGTTTTAGCAGCTTTTCCCCTTGGAATCGCTCAGGCGATGCAGCTTGAGTTTGACGGTTCGGCGGCGTACGAGTTCGCGGCGGCGCAGCTGGCCTTAGGCCCTCGGCTTCCGGGAAGCGAAGCGCACGCGGCCTTCTTGACGCTGGCGGAGACGGCTTTCTCAGAAGCCGGTTGGACGGTTCAGCGGCTTAGAGGAACGCATAACGGCCAGGGCGCGGTCAACCTGATCATCGAGCGGCCGGATTCCGGAGAAACGAACCGTCAGCGTCCCTGGATTCTTTTCGGCGCGCACTATGATTCAAGATTGCACGCGAACGAGGATCCTGATCCGGGGAACCGCCAAATGCCGGTTCCGGGCGGGAATGACGGCGCGTCGGGCGTTGCCGTGCTTTACGGTTTGGCGCGCTCGCTCGATCCTGACCTGCCGGTTCGCGTGACGCTGGCTTTGTTCGATCTGGAAGATCAGGGGGAGATCGAGCCGTTTCAGGACTGGTGTATCGGTTCAACCTTTGTCGCTTCATATTATGAAGCTCAGCCGGAGCGGCCGGACGCGGTCGTCATCCTGGACATGATCGGCGATCCCGACTTGAGTATTTTTCGCGTGCGGAATTCTGACGCCGGGCTGGGCGACCAGATTTGGGCGGTCGCGGCTGAACTCGGGCATGAAGCGGCTTTCATCAACCGGGAAAAATTCGCGGTTTACGACGATCATGTTCCTTTTTTAGAGCGCGGGATGCGCGCGGTAGATTTGATCGATTTCGACGACCCAGAATGGCATACGGTTCGCGACGATCTCAGCAACGTTTCTCAGGAAAGTTTACGGATCGTCGGGGAGGTCGTTTTAAATTGGGCGGCGCGCTTTAAGGAATTAAACCCGAGACCAGGCGAAAGCCGTTGATCCGACGCTGCGAAAGGATTTTATTCCCGGCTAAATTTTAATACGGGCAAGACTATGACAGATTCGAATCTAATTTTTCAAGAGGAAACGCTCCGGTCGGTTCGTTCCGCGCTGACCGACCTGATCGAAATCAGTGCAGGCCAGACGCTGAACGAAATCGACGTTACGGTTCTTAAAGATACGGTTAACGCGCTTGACGATCCGTTCCTGATCGTTGTCGTCGGCGAATTTAATTCGGGAAAGTCGACGTTGATTAACGCGCTGCTGGGACGCGAGGTTACGCCCGAAGGAATTACGCCGACGACAGCCATGGTTCACCTGATCCGTTTCGGCGAGACGTTTCAAAAAAAGCCGTTAGCGCAATGGGGCGAGCTGATTACTGTTCCGAACGACATTTTGCGCGCGATGAGTATCGTTGACACGCCGGGAACAAATTCGGTTTTTACCGATCATGAAATCCTGACGAAAGATTTTTACCCGCGATCCGATTTCGTTTTGTTTGTGACTTCCGCCGATCGTCCGTACAGCGAAAGCGAGCGTCTGTTCCTGGATTCGATCCGGAATTGGGGAAAGAAAATCGTGATCCTGATTAATAAGATTGATCTGATCCCGACGAAAACGGATCGCGATCAGCTCGTTTCATTTGTCCGAACCAACGTCCATCACGATTTTCGATTCGCGGTCCCGGTTTTCCCGGTCTCGGCGCGGCTGGCGAAACGCGCGCTCGAGGCCGAGGGAACGGAGCGAGCGGCGCTCGCGGCGGAGAGCGGTTTTTCCGCCGTCGCGGATTTTTTGAACGAGACGCTTTCAGATGCTGAACGTTTTCGTTTAAAGATGGATTCGGCGATCGCTTCCGGATTAAAGATTGGGAAGGCGTTGGAAGCGCGCGCGGCGTCGGAGCTGAAAATTTTTCGGGACGATTTGGCTGTCGTCGAATCGGTTGAATCGATGGCGAACGGATTTGAGCGCGATTTTGAAAAGGATATCGCGCGGACGATCCGCGAAATCAGGTTGATTTTTGACGAAATCCGCCGCAGTGCGGACGAGTATTTCGCGGACCTGTTTCGAATCCGGAATCTTCCGAAGATCCTTCGGAAAGAAAAAATTCAAAACGAGTTTCAGGACCGCGTCTTGAAAAAATTGCCGGTTGAGATCGAGCGTCTGACGACGGAAACGGTCGGCGAGATTTACCGCCGTCAGTCCGGGGTAACCGCCCATATCGCCGAGCGCATCACGGAGCGCGGCGAAACGGCGCCGGCGGTTTCGGGTACCTCGGCCGCGTTAAACGAACGCAGTTCGGTCCTCGCGCGGCTTCGAGCGGCGATCGACGAATTAAGCGATCAGCTTGATCGGGATGTAGCGGTCGAAATCGGGATGAAGCATGTTCAGACGGCGGTTAAGACGGCGTTAGCGATCGAGGTGTCTGCGGTCGGCGTCGGCGCGGCGCTGACGATTGCGGCGACGACGCTTGCGACCGATATTTTAGGAATTTTGGCGGCGCTTTGGGTCGCGGTTGCCGGTTTCGCGGTCTTACCGTATTATCGGAATAAGTCCCGAAACGAATTCCGCCGCAAATTGGCGGCGGTTGAGGATTCGCTGACGCAATCGTTGGCGAACAGCTTACGCGACGAAGTATCGGGCGTTACGCGGCGGATGACGAGCGTTGTCCAACCGCTGCGCGCGTTCAATCAGGCCAGCATTGCGCAGAAGACGGCGGAAACGGACCGGCTCCGGTCGCTTCTTCGATCGTTAACCGATCTTCAGGCGTCTTTCTTTTAACGGTCTCGCCGATTCCGATCCAGATCAGGGTTAAGAACGAGATCGTCAGACGGAAACGCGGGTACGTTCCGAAACCGTTCGGACCAGCGCTGACCGCCAGGTTATAAAAGAATATTCCGATTAGCGCGATTACAAGCGAGCGTTCCGGCGTTTTGGCGCGGATCGCTCGGATCATGGCGGTTCCGGTCAGCAGCGCTATCCAGATCAGCAGCAGGACGTTTAAGAGCGTTGCGAATCCGAAGCGGTCGCGAAAAATTTCGCCGATCCGTTCGGGCGTCCAATCCGCGTTCAGGTACGATTCCCGGATCGCCGCAATAAACGATTCCGGCGCCGGGAGCGAACGGAAGATATCGAACGTACCCGGGTAAACAAGGGTCAGCGCCGCGCCGCGCAGGTTGAGGACCAGATAGCGGGGGATATTCGACCGGATCGTTTCGATCGCTAACCGTCGCTGCGCTTCGTGAGGCGGGAACGTTTCTAAAAGCGCGCGGTATGCCGGCGCGTCGATTGCCGCCTGCTGCTCGTCGTAAAAGCTGGTCCCGTTTCGTTCGGCGTTGATCGCGGCGCTATGATAGAAGTAAAGGTTGGCTTCGGAAATGGCGCTGAATCCGTCGTATCCTGCGGCGGTTCTGTTTCGATATTGCCAGGCGCCGATCGGGACGGCAATCAATACCAGGAAAGCGGTCAGAACCGCCGGGACGCGTTTCCGTTCTCCGCGCCGGATCAGCGTCGCGACAATTCCGATAATCAGGAAAGACGGCAGGAACAACGATCCGGGACGAATAAAGATACAAATCGTCAGAGACGCGAACGCGAAGGCAAAATCGCTCGTTCGATTCCCTTTTAACGCTTTGACGAAAAAGTACAGGCAGATCATGAAGAACGACTGGGCGACGCTGTCGCTTAGAATAAAGAACGCGAAATAGGCGTCATGCAGATTCAACAACGCAGCCGCGCCGAGAAAATAGCTTATTTTCGAACGTACGCCGATTTCTTTCAGCGTTTCAATCAGGAGTACGCAGGCGGCGGCGTTGAACGCCAGCTGGAACAGCGTCAGGCAGGGAACCCAGTTCTCATTGAAGAGTTTCATGAAAAGCGCGATCAGGAGCGGATATCCGGGCGTTCGGATAATTTCCGCTTCGCCGCGATTATTCAGGAACCTTCCGCTATTCAGGAGCGCCTTCGCCGGAGCGATATAGGTGGCCGAGTCCGGATAAAGCGATCGTGCGCTCTGGGGATCGATTCCTAACAAAGGCTGAAGAAAATAAGAAAGCAGCCGGATCACAATAAACGCGCACAAGAGAAGAATCTGCAGCCTGCGCTCATGAGCGGATTTGAAAAATAATTCGGTTCTCATGACGGCAATTCTACCATTCGCTTCAGCGGACGCGCGGCGATTGCGGCGCTGCGTACCGTCGCGGTTTGTTGTAAAATTAAGGGTTGAGGGAAAATGTCTCAAATCGATGAAATTAAGAACAGTCTGAATATCGTCGATATCGTTTCGGAAACGGTTAAATTGCGGCGGGCGGGGAAATCGTATATCGGTTTCTGCCCGTTTCACGCGAACACACATACGCCGGCTTTCGCGGTTTTTCCCGATTCGGGGACCTGGCGCTGTTTCGGCGCCTGCGCGGAGGGCGGCGACGTCTTCAGCTATATCATGAAACGCGACGGACTCGATTTTCAGCAGGCGGTCGAACTTCTGGCGCAGCGCGCCGGGATTAAGCTCGAAAAATATCAGTCGGTCGAATCCGGATTGAAAAAAGAAAAACGCGTCAGACTTCAGGAGCTGCTGGAGCTGGCCGCTACGGTCTATCATGACCAACTGCTCCATCATCCGGCGGGCGAAACGGCCCGGTCGTTCCTGGAAAAGCGCGGCGTATTACCGGCGACCCGCGATGATTGGAAATTAGGATACGCGTTGGGCGGTTGGGATGCGATGACGCAGCATCTTTTATCGTCCGGGTATTCCCGTGAAGAGGCGATCGAGGCCGGAATGGTCAGCGAACAGCGCGACGCGGCCGGGGATCCGGTTCCGGGCGGGCGAATTTATGATCGGTTTCGGAACCGCCTGATGATCCCGATCCGCGATCCCTCCGGCGGCATGATCGGATTCGGGGCGCGGATTTTAGACCCGAACGATGTTCCTAAATTCCTGAATTCGCCTCAGACGGTTTTATTTGATAAAGGAAAGACGCTCTTCGGATACGATCGCGCGCGCGCGTCGATCCGCGAACAGGATCGTTCGGTTATCGTCGAAGGCTATTTCGACGTTATCATTCTCCATCAAGCGGGGTTCACGAATACGGTTGCGCCGATGGGAACGGCGTTGGGAACGAATCAGGTGCGCCTCCTGACGCGGCAATCGAAACGGATTTTATTAGCGCTTGACGCGGACGCGGCCGGGGATTCGGCGACGTTGAAAGGGATCGACGTTATCCGCGAAGCGGTTAAGGGCGAGAACCCGTCCGATACAAGCGCGCTGATTCGTCAGGAAGGCGACCTGAAGGCGGATATCCGGGTTACGAAAATCCCGGAAGGTCAGGATCCGGACGAAGTCGTTCTGCGCGATCCGGCGGAATGGCGCGCGATCCTGAAAAACGCGAAACCGATCGTGACGTTTCGGATGGAAACGGCGGCCGCGGGCAAAGATTTATCCGACGCAAAAGTGAAGCAGGCGATCGCCGACGAGGTGATGCCGCTGATTCGCGAGGTTTCGAACCGGATTGAACGCGAAACCTATCGCCAGCAGCTGGCGGCCTTCCTGAAGATTGACGAGCGTCTTTTAGCGTTTGCGGCGCTTCCTGAGAAGTCGAAACCGCGCCGTTCAAAAAATCCGACGCTTCCGGTTCCGACGGACTATCCGCGTAATTTCGTTCTCGCGGATCCGAAGAAAGGAACCGGGAAAAAAGAGCGGACGCTGATCGGCTATTTGCTTCACGGGCTGGGTGAGCCGGGGGATATCAACCTTGTCGATCGGGAATTCGGAAAAGTATTTCTTCCGAGCGTATCCGTTGAAGATTTTACGGATCCGCAGCTGCGTGAAATCGCGAAGCTGTATTTTGAGGGTGTCGGGCAAGATTCGGAGCCGGATCTGGCTCAGTTTATCCAGGATCGTTTATCTGAATCCTGCTTCGCGCTTTTCCATGAAATTTGGAGCGAGAACTTGACGGCGTCTTCTTCCCGAAAGGAAATTCTTTCCGAAACGACGCGCCTGATCGGGATACTGCGTCTCGAGCGCGTTAAGGTTTCCAGCGCGGAAGAAGAGCAGATTAAAAACGATCTGCCGGATGGCGATGAAATGAAAATTGTTTTATCCGAACAGATAAATTTGAAAGTGGGCGAGCGGAAGCGGATTGAGTCTTTATTTGCGAAGCTGAATCGTAATGAATGTTTTACCGAATTGTAAGATGAAATTTCAACGACGAAATAAAAACCCGGAGAGATGCGCATGATACGACCTTTTGAATTGAGCGATTTTGAGAATCACGAAAACGAAGATTTGGATCGGGGTTTTTTGGAACCGGCGGCGAGCGAGCCGGAAGGACCGTCTGAAGAATCGTTGGCTGCGGCGGAGGATGATCCTGTCGATTTGTCCGATTTAATGATTGCCGCGGACGATCCGGTTGAGTTGTACCTGAAAGAGATCGGTTCGAAAAATCTCTTGAAAACGAACCAGGAGTTTTACGCCGCGACGGCGCTTTCGGCGGTCGGATACCTGGTTCAAATTGAAAACAAGCACGGCGACCCGGATCGCGAATCGTTCGGGACGGACGTTTTCCGTTCACTTGTTGGAACGCTGCCGGAACTTTGGAAGAAGACGCTTGCAGCGTTGGAAGCGTACGGGAAATCTGAAACGGAAACACCTGGTTTGGCGGCGTTGACGGATGAAGCGCGGCGGATGATTGCCGATCCGATCCGGCTCGATACGACGACGCTGCGCGACAGCTGCGACAGCGGCGAATGGCAGTCGAAATCCTGGCAGAAGGTTGTCGATCCTTTGTTTGATCTGTTTCTGTCGTTGTATTGCCTGCCGGAGCCGGTTTTGCGGAAACTGTATGAATCGCTGGCGCTGTCGGGAAAGAACGATTTCCCGTCCGCTGAATTGATGGTCAGCCTGCTTCAGGACGGCGCTGAGATGATCCGGCATATCGAGCAAGTTGAAACGCAAGGCGCGGCTATGGAAAAGCTGCTGGTCAATTCGAATCTGCGCCTCGTCGTCAGTATTGCCAAGCGCTACCGCCGCGGGAGTATGACGTTCATGGACCTGATCCAGGAGGGAAACCTCGGACTGATGCGCGCGGTGGCGAAGTTTGATCCGCGTTTAGGATTTCGGCTGAGTACGTATGCGACCTGGTGGATCCGTCAGGCGATCGGCCGCGCGATTGCGGACCAATCGTACATAGTTCGCCTGCCGGCGTATTTATCGGATATCGCTGGAAAAGCGGTTCGAACACAGCAGGAACTGATGCAGACGATGGCGGAGAATCCGACGATGGAAGATGTTGTGATCGCCGGAAAATTCCTGACCGATGAGGATATCGAAGCGATCCAGGATTCAAAAAAGAACGGCGCGGCGCTCGCTCCGGAGGTGAAAAAGCGTCTGGCCGAAACGGCGGATCAGCTGCGTCAGCTGATTCAATCGGAATATGAGCCGATTTCGCTGGACAATCCGGTCGGCGATCCGAGCGGCGATTTCGTCGGCGATTTTATCGAGGACCGCGATGCCGACGCGCCGATGGAACTCGCGGCGCGTAATTTGTTGGCGGATCATGTTCAAAAAGCAATGGACGTATTAGATGAAAGCGAACGGCTCGTGTTGGAATGCCGTTTTGGCTTGAAGGATGGAAAAGAAGAAACGCTTGAAGCGGTCAGCCAGAAATTGGGTCTGACGCGCGAACGCGTCCGGCAGATTGAGGCGAAGGCGCTGCGAAAACTGCGCCATCCGGGCCGTTCGCAACAGCTGCGTGATTTTTATTCGGAATAAAAGCTGAGGCGCGGATGCAGAATTATCATGCCGGTTTTTACCGATTAATCGGATCTTTCCCGGTTATCGAATTGACGACGTTAGCTTACCTGACGGATCCTCAGGGAAATCTGTTGTTGACGCAGGCCGATGACGACGGCTATTGGCGGCTGCCCGGCGGCCCGATGCGTCCCGAAGAAGATTTGCTGAGTTGTCTTCAGCGGACAATCCTGGATCAAACCGGAATGCTGATTGACGCGGCGTATTTAATCCGCGTTTTTTCCGATCCGGCGCAGCGGTACATCGAAACGAACGGTGCGCATATTTCGCCAGTCTACGCGGTTTATTCGGCGGCCGCGATGCGGGGCAGGTTAGAACGCGTAGAAGGAAGCCGGCGTAAATTTTGTTTCTTTTCGGCTGAGAATATTCCGTTGGAACGGGTTTTCCCGCCGATGCTCCCCGCGGTTCGCTTCTTTATCCAATCGTTCAGCGACGGCATCCCGCAGCGTCCGACCGACTCGGAGGCTTATTTCCGTTATGAACGTTCGGGCGCCGAATCGGAAAACGAGGACGATTTCGGAATCCCGTAATCACGAACGCTGGATTCCGAAATCCGAAAACTGTACGGTTTGACGTTTCATGCTATCGGATTTCCGCGATCAGGCTCTCGATTTCAGAGCGATACGCTTCCGGATGATCGAGGAATATTTCGGCATGTTTGCTGTCGTTGACCGTAAAAAGTCTTTTGCGGTCGTTTTGAATCACGTTATAAATCGCCTCGCCCATGAAGTACGGCGTTACGTCATCGGCTTTACTGTTGATAATCAGGATCGGCGTTTGAATATGCTCAACCGCTTCCGGTACGTAGAGATCGCCGTAACCGAACCCTAATCGCAGCTTTGTGACAATGTTCCCGCAAGCGATAAAGTATGATCCGAGGATCCCGTCCATACCGTTTTGCTTCATACTTTCGCGGATCAGCCAGTTCGCCTCGGCGATCGGCGAATCGAGTATGACGAAATCGAGTTCTTTATCGATATCGTTTACTCCGAGCGCTAATCCGATCGTTGCGGCGCCGAACGATTCGCCCCAGACGCCGATCCGTTTGGAAGGTGCGTTTGCCCTGACGGTACGGATTGCGTCGATCAGGTCAAATTTTTCGAGGTAGCCGAAGGTCGAATGAGGCGCGGTATTTTCTCCCGAGCTGCGCTGGTCGTAGGTCAAAACGTTGAATCCGTTTTCGAGAAAAATCGGCGCGATCGGGAACGACGTACGGCGGTTTCCGCCGAGACCGTGAACCAGGATAACAGTATCGCAATTTTTATCCGCTTGATCCGGGTCGGCGTAGAGATATGAAACGGGAATCGTGTGCCCGTCATGCGTCGAGGTCAGTTCAAAATCTTCCACGCCGTATTCGCGTTCGAACGATTCCCCGTCGAAATGATACTTCTCCCATTGTCGGACGGTTACAGTCGTACCGGAAGCTTCGTTGGTAACCAGCTGCGTTGTCGCCAGGCTGACTTGACTCCCGATGAACCATGACGCGGCGATAAAAGTTACGGCCAAAACCGCGCCTATAATGATAAAGATGATTTTTAATGGTTTCATACGATGAATATTTCTCCTCCGTCCTGTCTGGGATTCCCCAGCGATTTGGTCCGGTTTAATCAAAAAAACGTTCCACATTTATTTACGTAGAAACGGCAATTTGGTTTTATTGAAATTCGTCCGAAGCTGGGAAAATCAGCCGCGCCGTTTTTGAATCAGTTCCGCGAGCTGTTCAATCGTATCGAAGGTGTCGGCGTTGAGTTCGTAATCTTCAATCTTGACATTAAAGAGTTCTTCAACGAAAAGCGCGACGTCGACGAGATGAAACGAGTCGATCAATCCACTGCTGATCAGCGGGGTATTTTCGTTCAGCTTACGGTCGGGCGTTTCGAGGATATCGTCTCGGATCCGTTCGATCAGCAGGTCGATCGTTTCCTGAAGGTTCATTTTTTCGGCTCCTTATTAAACGCGATTAGGGGAAAAATCAGTCTTAACGTTTGATGATTCGATTCCAGGATTTCCGGAATCGATCGTTCGTTTTCGATCATTTCTTCCCGAATTTCCGGGAAGTATGCTTGCGGATGGTACGGCGCGTAATCGGCGCTGAGAACGCCGGCCTGGGCGGTGTCCGGAAGATTGCGCGCGGACGGGTTTTCGGTCAGGGTATCGAGCATGAAACCGGCAGTTTGACTTGAAACCAGCAGGCACGCCCGAACCGGCTCCGCGTTGAGCGGATCTGAGACTCGTTTGGACGCGTAGTTTGAAATCCCGTTCGCGATCCGCTGACGCGCGGGGACTGTCGTAATCGGCGTCTCAAAGCGCGTTGCGAGAATGGTCTCGATTTCGTTGTCGACGCGTTCCGTCGTTTCAGCCAATTTGAGCTGGGGCTCGGGGATGCGTTCCGCGGCGATTTCGCTCTCTACCGATAGCGTTTCGCTCATGATCAGCTGCAGCATGTACAGCGTCGAAATGTTGCGGTAGGTCCATCCGGCGTCATAAGCCAACGGATCGCTGAAGTCGTTTTTGTAGAATGTGAGATGGACGCCGTCCTGCTGTAATCCTTTTTGAGGAAGATCCTGGACCGCCGCCCAGAAATTCACAAGCGGAAGTTCGTATTCGGCCGCCAAGTCTGCGATGTCCTGGTTAATTCTGTGTCCGCCCTCGATGTCGTCCGCTTTTGTCATCAGGACTGGCAGCCGTTTTTGGGCGATTGCGGTTTCGATCGCTTCGCGCATATTGTCCTTGAATTGATCCGGGTTGAACGCGTCGTTCGTCCCGATCGAAAAAATCGCGAACAGTGAGTTCTGAGCCGATAATTCGCAGTTTAACGGGTTGCCGTGCGGATCGCAGGAAGCGGAATTCAACCAGGTCGGGGACAGGAGCGAAGCGGCGGTAAATCCGGGCCGTGCGGCTAAAGAGTGTGTCCCGAACGAACCTTGATAATAGGCGATGACAGGCGCGAAATCGGCTTCAAACGGACCGAGGTTGTAATATTGTTCGCCGAGGTCAAAGTCGGCGATGAACCAGGACGTGCTGGCGTAGCAATCACCGATTTTCGAAAACGAACGCGGATCGTAACCGTTCAGCAAGCCGCCTTTCAGGATCTCTCGCGCTTTCACGCTGATTCCGGACGGGAGAACAGGGAGTTCGCGCCAATTGATATGGATTTCGTTTTGAGTGTCCGCTAAGATTGGGCGGGTTATCAAAAACAGGAAAGAGATGATCGTTATCCCTAACCCTAACGACAATTTGCGGTAGATCTTTAACCGGTTTCGATTCATTTTCCCATTTCGTTATTCATTCGCTTCAAACAACAGCTCCAACTCATCCATTATAACCTGACTTAAAACAGATGCGCCAATCGCGTCATAATGGATTGCGCTGTTTGTGAAGCGATTATTCGTGAGCAAATCCCACGCATCCAGGCAACGCCTTTCTTTAATATCGCATGACGTAAGCCATTCGGCGCGCCATGCGTCGTAGGCGTCCCGAGGATAATAAAAATTATATCGAATATTTTTATTTTTCCCGGAGCTTATGACCATCGGTTCGTTCAGAAACAGGATCGGCGTCCCGTCCGCTAACGTTTCCCCCGCGTCCAATACATCCCAGGATTGAAGCGCAGGCGGGTAAGCGCCGTTGACGCCGTGGAAGCTGTCGTCAGGGTCTAAATCAAGCTGCGGACGCGGATACTCCAGCGGGTAATCCTGATCGACGCCGGTCGCGCTCCAAAGAAATCCGTACAGCTGCAAGCGGATCAAATCGAATAAGTCGCGGCGCAGCTTATTAAATGAAAAATGTGTCGGGTTTGCGGCGGATATTTCCGCCGCGACGGAAGGCAGCGCGACGCGTTCGTTCAGCCGGTAAAACTCATCCAGATTATCGGCGACCAGCGCGGTCGTCAGCTGCTTATCGACCGGGAATGATTCGAACGTCATGGACCAGATCACGAGGTCCGGATTAAATTTGAGCGCGCGGTTCAGGATCAGCAAGTCTTTGCTCAGCGACAGTGTCGGGTAACCGAGATTATAAACTTCTAAGACGCGCGCCGTTCCGGCGGTGCGGATCGTTTTCCCGTTGAGCTGAGCCGCGAGCGTTTCCTCCGGCTTCAGCAGCGTTCCCCAGACGGATGAATCGCCGATGACGACGATTCGGATCGCATCCGCGTCTTTTTCTCCCGCGCCGGAAATTTCATGCGCCGCGAACAGCGCGTCCAAATTTGACAGGCTGAAATTATAGGCGGTACGCGGGTTCTCGCCAAAAGGGAACCGTTCGCGCCCGCGCCAAACGCGATTATACAGCGTCGCGGATCCGAGCTTCCCGAACGCTCCGAGCGCGAGGATGATTCCGGCGAGAAACGCGGCGATCCCGAGCGCTTTCGCAAAAACCCGGATCAGTTTTTTCATGAAAATAGTCTCCTAAGGAACGTTAGCGCCAAATCGAAATGCGGCAGCGCGAAAAAAATCCAGCTCAGCGCGACGAATTGAAATGTCAGAAAGGTCGCGGCGGCGGTATAGATTTTTTCGAGCCATGGCCGGGCGGAAAGCGCGGGCCGGACCTTCTTCAGGATGTGATCGGCGTAGAGCTGATGAATAAAGAGACCGAGCGCGTTCCAGAGTCCCCATATCAGGAAATTGACGGTAACGCCGTGCCAAAGCCCGATCAGTCCCATCGTGACGAGCTGACCGATTAGAATAATCAGCCATGGCGCGACTTTTTGCTTACGCAGCGCGCGCGTCAGCGGATTAAAACAATAATTGCGAATCCAACCGGTTAAGGTCATGTGCCAGTTGTTCCAAAAGAGCGCGATATTGCGCTTCAGGTACGGCGCGTTGAAATTTTCCGGGATCGTCAGCCCTGCGAGACGGCTGATCCCGATGGCGATATCGGAATAACCGGCGAAATCCAAATAGATTTGGAATGCGTAGGCGTAAAGCGCGAGCCATGCCCAACCGGCGGCGCGAAACTGCGGTGCGTTTTGTGCGGATAACGCGATGAAGGAAAGCGCGTCGGCGAGAATGAACTTTTTGATCAGTCCGAGCGTGATCCGTTCGGCCGCAAAGATCAGGTCGTTATCGCTGAACCGGTTTGCCGTCGTGAGTTCTTTTTGAAAGCGGTCAAAGCGGTCGATCGGTCCGGCCGACAGCGTCGGGGGAAAACAAACGTAAATTAGGAATTGTCCGGCCGTTCCGGCGAATTTCCGCCCCTTTCGCGCTTCGATCGCGACGGATAGAAGCCGGAAAGCGATATATGAAAATCCGAACCAGCGAATGTCGGTTGCGGACGCTTCCCGCGTCGATTGCCCTGCGCCGAATCTTAAGAACTGGCTCGCGAGCTGCGCCAACGGGGTCGTTTTTTGGAAGATTAAAAGAATCAGGATCAGCGCGATTGCTCCGCTCAGCTGAGCGTTTCGGGCCGATTCCCGCGTTCGGCGAATCAGCGCGACGGCTGTCATGACGACGGCGAGCGGAATCGCGAGCTGTTCGATTCGCGGCGGGCGTGACGCGAGGATCCTGCTGTCGAAACCGAAATACCGCGAAAGGCTGATCAGGGCGACGACGGCGGCGACGGTCGCGGCTTCGCCGATCAGGGCGCGGTTTCGCGCGATTAAAGGAAATTTAAGCGCTTTTCGATCCGTTTCGTCCGTTCCGGGCCGCTCGGCGAAGATTGCCCAAACGATGAATGTCAGCGCGATCGTCGCGAATGGGAACCAGAACGTAAAATTTCGGATCGGTACCGTCGGTTGGAAGATAAACGGAAAGGCGGCGGAAAGCGCGAGATACCCGCGTTCGCGCAGCGTTTCATTCGTGACCAGCCGCAGCGCGAAGAATAAACCGATCAGGACGAATACGTACGTGAGTTCCATTTGCTTAGAATCCCTGGTAAATCCAGAGCGGCGCTTCGCCGGCCGAGAAAATGATTAGCCCTATGACGCATAGGGCTAATAAAAGGGCAAGCCAATTTTCGTGCATGGATGACGAACTCTATTCGAATCCGCAGATTCGCCATTCTCCGTTTTCTTTGACGACGGAATGAATCCGTCCTGTGATCGGGAAATCGGTAATTTCCGTCCCGTAGGTTGCGGCTATTTTCCCGCTGCAGCTGACAGTCGCGGATTCGGCGCCGCTTTCGGCTACCGAACAGGCAAAATCGACGAGTTCGGTTTTCGTTCCGGCGAACGCGTCAACTTCTCTTTTCCCGTTTTTTTCCCAATCGGCGCAGGCAATCGTTCCGATAACGTCGCGGTCATGGTTGACGATCGCGTTATAGAAAGTTTCAACGACGGCGGCTTCTTCGGCCGTTTTTTCGTTCTTTTTTTCGCTTGAGCAGGCTAACGTCAGGCCTAAAATCAGCGCGCCGCAAATAAATATGATAACTTTTTTCATGATTCCTCACAGTTTCTGACGCCGGATGGCTTCAAACTTTCGCTTTTATTCTACCCGATTCGTCCGTTTCCGGTATCGTTTTGCGCCTTCGGTTTAATACGCGTTCAGCCCCCGCGCTAAGAAGTCGAGCAGCTCCAACGCGGCGCGGCTTCGGACCGGCCAGGCTTCGGTCGTCATGTAAATATTGTTCCGATCGATATCCAGCCCGTGATTTGGCAGCTCCTGAATCGCGCGCCAGGCATTGAAATAAGGAACGTCATATTTTTTTGCCGTACGCGCGATGATCGCGTTGAGCGCCCAGTCGCCTTCAATATTATCGGTTTTTGACGACAAGATCGGAATCGCGCCGGTTTCGATAATTTCGACAACGATTTCTTCGATATATTCGGCGAAAATTTCCGGATCCTGACCGACGTTCCAGTTCGTTCCCATGTTGACGAAGACGAACGCCGGTCGATGGACGCGAAGCTCGCAGCGTACCGCCGATTCGCCCGGCAGGCAGGCGTTCGGATCGGACCATGTCGTTGTCAGCGCGGATGCGGCGCTCATACCGTTGAAAACGGAGTAGCTCATCTCGTTGAAACCTTGAAAATAGTAAACCGCGTCAAGAAGATCTAAGCTTTCCTGCTGCAGCTCTGCCGTAATGTACAACGGGTCATACTCACCGAGAAAGACGGCCGGCATCGATTGGCAGTCGCCAATTTTTGAAAAATAGCGCGGGTTGCGAGCCGTTTTGTCGGTTCCGAATGCGTAGATTTCCCGGACTGTCTCCGAGATTGCGCTCGGGATGACCGGAAGTTCGCGCCAATCGTCGCCGCGCGCGTCCGGTTTTATGACGCGGGCGCTAAGCGTTGGCAGCGAATCGTCGTCCGGGGTCGGCTCGGCGCCGGCAGGGACGGTTTCGCTCGGAACGCCGATAAACGTTTCAGCCGCGGTTTCTTCCGGTGTTCGCGTCGGCAATTCGGTCGGTACCATTGTCGGCGCCGGAGCGACGGGCGGGAGCGGCGTAGACGTATTCCGAAATTCTTGCGTAGGAACCGCCGTGTCCGGAACCCGCAGCGCGACGGACGATTCAGCGTTTAACGCGGAATCCGATTGAAGCGTGCGGACGAAATCTAACGCTTCGGCTTCAAGCGCCGCGCTATCGTGATCGAGGATGAAAGAACATCCGCTGAGAAATATCAGCAGCGTCGAGATCAGGATTAGAGTAACCGTCGGTTGATTTTTCATCCTGTTATTAAGTGCATTTTTTGTGCCTCTGAATCTGATTTGATCATTCGCCTGTCGATCGGTTCGTTTTTTTATAAACTCTCGGCCGAATTTTTACGGTTATGTCTATCGTGCATGGTTGGCTGCCGTTTGGGGCATGGCACAGTTCTTGAAACAAAGATCGTATATTGGTTAAAACGGCTGATGAATTGATTGGAGTTCTGAATTTGCAATTGACATATGCCGCTGAGATTGTTGTTTGGAATCAGGCGCGGCCGTTCCGTATTTTTATTGCCGGACAAAGGTTCGTTTTTCTCGAATCGGCTGCGTAAGATGTTGTTTATCGAATAGCGCTTTGTCTTAAAATCGATTGGCGGAGAGGTAAAATAATATTTATTATAAGGGTGTAAGTTTATTTTTTTACATTGTTGTTTGTTGCTCATTGTCCAATTCCAGACTGAATTGGTTTAGTCATCCAGCGCTCAGTCGGTGGTAACGCGGGTTCTGTTTGTTGCTTTCTATCGCGTGTTTTCTGATTTCTCGTGAGATGGTTGATCTGCTTTTCCCGATCCTTTCTGCTATTTTTGATA
>DAOUFC010000108.1:0-43174 GCA_034430295.1 Flexilinea sp. | reverse complement strand
CCGTCAAACGCAGCTTGAGCGCGCGCCGTTTTCAGGATAACGAAATCGGCGCGATGACCTTCGACTTGAAGCGACGTCGTCAGCGACGCGATTGAAATCAGGTCCCGAGACGTATAGCGAACCGATTCGAGACGCGCCCGCGCCGCTTCGATTTTCCCGCGCAGCTCGGCCTCGCTCGGCTGGAAGTCGCGTACGAATCGATCCGGATCCGACTCGAAGCCGATCGTCCGCTTCATAATCTCGACGCGTTCGTGGGCGTCGCTGATCCCGACGATATCGACCGATAAGGCGAAACGGTCTAAAAGCTGGGGCCGGAGATCGCCTTCCTCAGGGTTCATCGTCCCGACCAGGATAAAACGCGCCGGATGCTCAAACGAGATTCCCTCGCGTTCGACACGGTTGACGCCCATTGCGGCGGCGTCCAAAAGGAGATCGACGACATGATCCTCAAGCAGATTGACCTCGTCGATATACAGGATCCCGCGGTTAGCTCCGGCTAAAATTCCTGGTTCGAACGACTTCGTCCCGGTCGTAATCGCTTTTTCGATATCGATCGTCCCGACGACGCGGTCTTCGGTCGCCGATACGGGAAGGTTAATAAAAGGCGTTGGACGGCTATGGACCGTCATGCTGATCCGGCGCGCTTTCCGCGCGAGGCATTCGCCGCACCAATGGACTTCATCTTCCGGATCGCATCCGAAGCGGCACTCGGTAAAAGTATCTACCGTCGGGAGCAGCTGCGCCAGCGCGCGCGCAGCCGTCGATTTCGCCGTTCCGCGTTCGCCGCGGATCAGGACGCCGCCAATACGCGGGTCGATTGCGTTTAATATCAAAGCGCGTTTCATTCGGGTTTGGCCGACGATCGCGGTAAATGGATAAATATAGTTCATGCGGCTAATTATACGTCGCGGCTCAGGGAATATTCGAATTTGAGGACATCCTTAAACGACATCCCGTTCCGGTTTCTTTCGAATCGATTGTCGTTCGCGCGTTTCTAAAGTTATAATTTTGAGCATGAGTCAACAAACACCGGATCCAACGCGGATCCCGTCGTTTCGTCCCGACAACGACGATTTGCCCGGAAAGAAAACGCCGAAACGCGATTGGTTATCGCTTTGGCTGGCGGTTGTCCGCGCCGGATTAGGGGAACGTTTACTAACCGTCGCTTCCGCGCTCGTCACGGTAATTTTGTTTTTCGCCGTCGTCTGGCTGATGAACTCTTTTTTCGTCATGCAATCCGATTCGATCGACGAACGCGGCTATTATGTTGCCGCAACGCCGTACGTCATGGACGCGGTGCTGCCTTATTATGACCCGTCTTTTCCGAAAAACGAAACGCTGCCGCTGAACTCCGGCGTAACGCGAATTTCTTCCGTCCATACCGATCTCCCGGCAAAACCGCGCTATGAAGTTCGAAGCTACCATGTTATTAAAGGCGATACGGTAATCGGGATCGCGGAAAAATTCAACCTGAAACCGAGTACGATTTTTTGGGGGAATCCGTACACGCTCCATGACGACCCGCACGCGCTGCTCGAAGGAATGGATATTAATATTCTGCCTGTCGACGGCGTTTATACCGAATGGCACGAGGGCGACGGATTAAATACGGTCGCGGAAGTCTACGGCGTCGAGCCCGAAGACATCATCGATTTTCCGGCGAACGGACTCAGCCGCGAGACGATCGGCGATTATGCGAACCCGAATATACCGGCCGGGAAATGGCTCGTCGTACCGGGCGGGACCCGTTCGCTCCTGACCTGGTCGGCTCCGTTCGTAACGCGCGAGAACCCGGCAGTGGCGTCGATCTACGGTCCCGGCGCCTGCGCTTCGGTCATGGACGGTCCCGTCGGAAGCGGAACGTTCCTCTGGCCGTCCTCGGAACACTATATTTCAGGATACGATTACAGCGAGGCCAGCAACCACCGCGCCATCGATATCGGCGGAAAGATGGGGAATCCGATTTACGCCGCCGACGCGGGCGTCATCGTTTACGCCGGTTGGAACGACTGGGGTTACGGAAACGTCGTCATGGTTGACCACGGCAACGGATGGCAAACGCTTTACGCTCATTTAGAATCTTATAATGTCCAATGCGGATACTACGTCGGGCCGGGCGATATTATCGGCGCGATGGGTTCAACCGGAAATTCGTCGGGGCCGCATCTTCACTATGAGATGCGCTACAATGGCGTTCCTCAGAATCCGCATAATTTCTATTAAGACAATCACCAGTTGAAGCCGGCGTCCGTCCGGGTTTCGAAAAGTCAGAACGGTATAGACGATGAAAAATCAAATCAAAACTACCCCTGAAAAAAGGATTTGGAGTCCGCAGCTGCGCTACATCATGCTCGTGATGCTGGTAATCATTGGAACTTTATTCCTCATATTAGTAAAAGACCAGATGACGCTGATTATCGTCGCGCTCAGCATTTCTTTTATCCTGATGCCGTTAATCGGTTTCTTTCAAAAAAGGCTGCGCCTGCCGCGCGCGGTCGCCGTACTGATCGCCTATGTGCTGGGCTTGGCGTTTTTAGCGTTAATCAGCACGTTGATTATCCCGGCGCTGATCGACCGGATTACCGACTTCGTGAATCAGGATTGGCCGGCCGTTTTCGACAGCGTAGACCAATGGCTGGCGGATCTGATCCGCCAACTCGAAGTCGAGAACCTGCAAATCGGTTCGCAGAAAATCGATCTGACCGTCCCGTTAGTCGAAGTTCGGAACTGGTTCAACTCGCTCGGATCGTCCAAAATCGATATGAGCGCCGTTCTGAATGAATGGTCAACAATTCTAAGCTCGGCGTTTTCGATCGGGAAAAACGTTTTTTCAACGTTGCTGTCGCTGATTACCGTGACGATGATCTCGATCCATGTTGCGAACGACGGCGAAAAGCTTCAAGGAAAAATCGTCGCGATCTTCAAGCCCCAGTATCATCCTGAAGTCGATGAACTGCTGACCCAGCTGCGCCATGTTTGGACAAAGTTTTTCGCCGGCGAGCTGAAATTGATGGCTGTAATCGGGATCATGACAACCGTTTTCTGCTACGCCTTGGGGTTGAAATGGGCGCTCCTGCTTGGAATTATCGCCGGATTCCTGGAAATTATCCCTAATATCGGCCCGATTATTTCCGCGATCCCCGCGATCTTCGCCGCCGCCGTTTTCGGTTCGAGCTATTACCCTCTCGATCATTGGCTCGTCATTCTGATCACATTGATCGGCTACGTACTGATCCAACAGTTCGAAAACGCGATTGTCGTCCCGCGGATCATGAGCGACGCCGTCGGCGTTCATCCGGTGATTCTGATTATCGGCATCCTGGTCCTGAGCAGTAAATTCGGCGTTTTGGGCACGCTGCTGGCTGCGCCGTTGCTTGGAATGGTCAAGGTTTTTTCAGCGTTCGTGCTGGCGAAGCTGCGCGAGGAGGACCCTTATCCGTATTTGTATGCCGGTTCGGGTTCCGAAGCGGATATACGTTCCGAAAATTGAACGATCGCGAAAATTCTCCGGGAAAGGGATCTCTCCTCCGGAGATTTTTTTACGGGATACCATTCGCCGCTTTATAAATCGGGTTGATGAACCAGCCGTCGGTCGCCGCGGCTGACGCGATATAGAATCATGAAACCGACCATCGCGATCAGGCAGAAAATCCCGCCGTTGATCCATATCGCCTGGGGCGCGACGTACTCGAAGATCAGTCCGGCAATCGCGGGCCCGATCGCGTACCCGACCGGATACGCCAAATTATATAATCCCATGTATCGGGCGCGGGCGTCAATAGGCGCGCGGCGCGCGGTAAACGCCATCATCGTCGGAGACAGGATAATTTCGCCGAACGTCATAACCGCCATGCAGATACAATACCATAAGACAGACGGGACCAAAGCATATCCCGCAATCGCGACGCCGTACAATGCGGCGCTGACAATGAGTCCGCGGAACGGATGCTGCCGCGCCGTAAACTGCGTCGCCGTCAGCTGCAGGAAAACGCAAATCAGGGCATTAACGGTGAAAACGATACTGATCCGGCTTTCCGGGATCGCGTATGTCTCGCGCGCGTATAACGGAAGCAGGTTGAAAACAGTCGACGTCCCGACGGTAATCAAGACTAAAAAACCGACCGACATCATGAAGACATAATCGCGCAGAACATCGACCATGCGCGTCGGATTGGCGGAATGCTGCGGCAGCTCCGAATGGGACGCCGGCTTATTAAGGCTTTCTTTAACGAACAGCATAACCAGGATCACGGCCAGAGAAAAAAATCCGGCGGCGAATCCGAAATTAAGCCGATACGAGCGCGTCGCTAAAATCCCGCCGATGATCGGACCGATCGCGATACCGGTATTATGCGTCATGCGGTTCAGCGCGAACGCGTCCAGCTGATTATCGCGATCAGTCATATCGACAATCATGGCGTTGCTGCCGACCGAATAAAAATTATCAAGCGCGCCCCAAACCGCCAGGAGCAGGATAAACTCCCAGACATGATCCGCCATCGGCATCAACGCATGATAAAGAAAACCGCCAATAACGGAAACGAGCATAATCCCGCGCCGCCCCGATTTATCGGAAAACGACCCGACCGTCAAAGAGGCGAGTATCCCGGTCAGCGCGCGCGTCGACGTAAGCAGCGTAGAAAGATGAAGCGGCAGATCGAGACGCTGGCGGATAAATATATTCAAATACGGCCAAGCCATCGACGAGCCGACCGCGATAATAAAATTCCCGAGAAAAACGAGCCAAAGCTGAGGCGGAAAGCGCTTATAAAAAAAATAAACCTTCCTTACCCAATACGGAGCTTTTCCCGGTTTTGCGGGCAGAGCGCTGGTAGAATTGAAACCTTTCGTGAAGCTCATGCATGCGATTCCTTTTCGGTCGAAGGTTCGGACGCTTCTCAGCGTCCGCCGTTGTCCGCATCTGACGCTGAATCCGAATCTCGTACAACAGGTTGTGATAGAATTTTACTGTAATTTACGGAGAATTAAGAACCTTTTCTCTTGCGGAGGAGTCAGCAATTTATGAAGAAACAACCTGTTTTGGTAACTTCGGCTTGGCCGTACGCGAACGCGCATATCCACGTCGGGAATCTGACCGGATCGCATCTCCCGGCGGATATTTTCGGCCGGGCCCACCGTCTGATGGGGTATGACACCGTCATTCTGACCGGAACGGACGCGCACGGAACGCCGATCACGGTACGCGCGGAAAACGAAGGGACAACCGCCGCTGAAGTTTACCAACGGTTCCACCAAAGCTTTTTGGACATGCTCATCAACGTCGGAATTTCCTACGACCTTTTTACCAGCACGCATACCGAAAACCACTTCAAAGTCTCTCAGGACGTTTTCCTCGCGCTTCAGAAAAACGGTTATCTCTATCAGGCGACCGAGAAACAATGGTATTCCGTATCGCAGCAAAAATTCCTTCCCGATCGCTACGTCGAAGGGACCTGCTACATCTGCGGGTACGACAACGCGCGCGGCGACCAATGCGACAAATGCGGCAACTTACTCGAACCAGAAAAAATTCTTAATCCGCGTACGAAAACGGACGGGAGCGTCCCCGAGCTGCGCGAAACCGAACATTTTTACCTCGATTTAGGGAAACTTCAGGATCCCGTCGTATCCTTCCTAAAATCGCGTGAGGATTACTGGCGCGCGAACGTCGTCCGTCAGTCGCTCGGCTCAATTCAGGCGAAAGACCTCCACGGCCGAGCCATCACGCGCGACCTTGATTGGGGGATTCCGATTCCGATTGAAGGAGAAGAAGGGAAATGCCTGTATGTCTGGTTCGAGGCCGTCATCGGGTATCTTTCGGCAACGATCGAATACGCGAAATCAGTCGGCGAACCGAACCGCTGGAAAACCTACTGGGAGAATACCGATTGTAAAACGTATTACTTTATCGGAAAAGACAATATTCCGTTCCATGCGATTATCTGGCCGGCACAGCTTATCGGCGCAGGCACATCGTTCGGAACATTTTTCGACGGATCCGCAAACGAACCGCTGAACCTGCCTTATGACGTTCCTGCGAACGAATTCATGAATTTAGAAGGACAGAAGATCTCCGGTTCGCGCAACTGGGCAGTCTACGTCAACGATTTTCTAACGCGCTACGATCCCGACCCGCTCCGCTACTACCTGACCGTTACCATGCCGGAATCCCAGGACTCGGATTGGGATTGGGAAGATTTCCTCAAACGGAACAATAACGAGCTGGTCGCGAACTGGGGAAATTTGGCGAACCGGGTCGTCTCGTTCGCGAACAAGCATTGGGGAGAAGTCCCGACGCCAGGCATGCCGGACAGCGAGGACCAGAACCTGATCGAAACGATCCGCGCCGGATTCCGCTCGGTCGGCGATGAGCTTCAGGCGGCCCGTTTCCGCGCCGCAGTCGCCGAGATGATGCGGCTGTCAAGCGAAGTTAACCGTTATCTGGACGTGACCTCGCCTTGGACGCTCGTCAAGACGGACAAAGAAGCCGCGGCGACGCGCGTTTATCACGCGCTCCAGGCGATCAATAATCTGAAAATCCTCTTCGCCCCCGTCCTCCCGTTCAGTTCCGAAAAGCTGAATAAAATTCTCGGTTTTACCGACCAGCTCTTCGGGAATTCATACATCGAATCGGTTTCCGACGCGCTCGGAGATCGGAATGTGCTTCGTTACGATCCCGACCCGGCGAACGGGAAATGGGAATGGCAAGATTTACCGGCAACGCAGAAGTTCGGCGAAATCACGCCGCTCTTCCGAAAACTCGACGTGTCGATCGTCGCCGAAGAACGGGCGCGTTTGGGTTGACAGCGAATCGTCGGCGCGATTCTTTTAAGGAAATAATCTGGAGTAAAAAATGGCGATTCAACTGTATAACACGCTGACCCGAACCAAGGAGCCGTTAAAGACACTTGAACCTAACGTCGTGAAAATGTACGTCTGCGGCCCGACCGTATATGATAAAGCTCATATCGGCCACGCCATGGCGTCGATCGTATTCGACAACATCCGCCGCTACCTGATTTTCCGCGGCTATGATGTCCGTTTCGCGATGAATTTTACCGACGTCGACGATAAGATTATCCGCCGCGCGAACGAGATGAACGTCGATCCGTTCAAGTTAGCCGAAGGGTATATCAACGACTTCAAACGGAATTTAGCCGACCTGAACGTCCTTCCGGCGACTTATAACCCGCGCGCGACTGAAGAAATCGACGAAATTCTCCGCATGATCAAAACGCTCATCGAAAAGGGTTTCGCATACCCGCTCGACGGCGACGTTTACTTCCGCGTCCGCGCGCGCGAAGATTACGGGAAATTATCCGGCCGCCGGCTTGACGATATGCGCGCCGGCGTACGCAAGAGCGCCGATGACCGAAAAGAAGACCCGATGGATTTCGCGCTCTGGAAAGGCGCGAAAGAAGGGGAACCGGCCTGGGAAAGTCCCTGGGGACCCGGACGCCCCGGCTGGCATATCGAATGTTCGGCGATGAATTATCATATTTTCGGCAACTCAATCGATATTCATGGCGGCGGGAACGACCTGATCTTCCCGCACCATGAAAACGAGATCGCTCAAAGCGAAAGTTTCACCGGCTGCCCGTTCGCAACCTACTGGATTCATAACGGCATGCTCCAGCTCAAGGACGAAAAAATGTCGAAATCGGTCGGGAATATTATTTCGATCGACGAGCTCCTCGAAAACCACAGCGCCGATTCGTTCCGCTACCTGATTTTGAACGCCGGCTACCGAAACCCGGTTATTTTCAGCGGCGAAATCCTTGATCAAGGCGAAAAAGCGCTCGAACGGATGCGAAAGGCGCTGAAACCGGCCGGACTATCCGCGAAAGGCGCGCCTGCCGAGACCCTCGCCGCGTTAAAAAATCAGCTCGAAACGACCAGGGATCAGTTTATCGCCTCGATGGACGACGATTTCAATTCCGCCGGCGCGCTGGCAGCGCTTTTTGATCTCGTCCGTTCGTTGAACGCGACGCGCGACGCCGGCGCGAGCGGCGCCGAACTTCGGGAAGCACAGGCAGTACTGAAAGAACTGACGTCTGTCCTCGGGCTGACGCTCGAAGAAGCCGAAACGAAAGGGAATCAGGCCGCAGACCCGTTTATTCAGCTGCTCGTCGACCTGCGCTTAGCGCTGCGCGCGGAGAAGAATTGGAAATTATCCGATCTCGTACGCGACCGGCTGAAAGAAAACGGCGTCGTCCTCGAAGATTCGAAAGACGGAACCGCCTGGCGCTGGCAATAACCGGCAGAATCATGTAACCCGATGAAGGAATGGATAACCGGACGGAACGCCGTCTATGAAATTTTATCGCTGCGAAGCCGGGAGTTTTTCCGATTTTACGTTTCGCGAAACGCGGAGAAAAAAGGCCGTTTGGCGGAAATTCTCGATTTAGCCGCCAAGCGGAAAATCCCGGCGAACTTTGTCGACCGCGGTCAGCTTGACCGAATCGACGAAAATCATCAAGGATTGGCGCTCGAGGTCAGCGGGTTTCACTATTCCGATTGGCAGGATATCGAAACGCGCAGCGCAGCGTCCGGGCGTCCGCTTTTTGTTCTTTTTCTCGACTTGATCCAAAATCCGCAGAATTTCGGGACGCTGATCCGGACCGCCGCTGCAGCAGGGATGCATGGCGTCGTGATTCCGACCGCCCGTTCCGCCGGAGTTACGCCCGCGGTCGTTCATGCCTCGGTCGGCGCGACAGAACATATCCCGATCGTACAGATGAATTTATCGCAGGGGATGAAACTGTTGCATGATGCCGGTGGCTGGATCGTCGGGTTGGAAGGCGGGTCCGAAGCGACCGATATCGAGCCGAAACGGCTGGGCGGGAAATTGGGAATCGTCGTCGGAAGCGAAGGCGAAGGGCTGAGGCGGCTGACGCGTCAGGATTGCGACGAACTGGTCCGGCTGCCGATGATCGGGGAGATCGAGTCGCTGAACGCCGCCGTCGCCGGATCGATCGTGATTTACCTGTCGGTTCTAAACCACGACCGAACCAACGAAAGAGAATAATCACGCTTGAACTGGGTTAACCAGTTCGATCCCATATCGCTTTCGCCGCGGCGTAAACCGCGCCGAAGCTCGGATCCTGCTCAAATAAATACGCCGCAATCACCTGCATCATTTCAAAATCTTCCTGACTATCGATATCGAGGAAGCCGGTATCCTTCATAATCACAATATCGCTCTTTTTAAAAAGCGGTTCCGAACTCGAAATAAATTTCGGCGAATACCCATAAATCGATGCGTTCATATCGTAAACCTGCGGCGTTTGCTGACGGGTCGCGAAAGAACCTTGGTTAACGGTCGAATAAAATCCGTCCTGGTGTTTCATGACCATATTGAACCAGGGATTCCGCCGGCTTTCCGTAACCGTGTAAACGACGTCAGCCGGCGAAATTTTCCGTTTTTCAACAACATTCTCCAAATCCGTAAACGTCCGAAGCGGCGAAGTCAAATCTAAATCGACAACCATATCGTATTTTCGCCCGAAATAAGATTCCGCTTGACGCGCCGCGTCCCGAATGACGTCAATTTTACGCACGGTATCGCCGGAAAGCTCAGGAACGCGTTCAATCGAAAAAACCTCCGCCGCGGCCTTCGTAACCAAGAGCGACAATTCGCGGCTGTCCGTACTCAAAGCGATATCACAGACATGCTCAGATTTATGATTTTTCCCGAACTCGATAATAACCGCTAACGTAAAAAAAGGCAGCGGAACATCGATAAAATCCAACAAATTTTTGTTTTTGACGCCTTTCGATCCGGCCCGTCCACAGATGGTAAAAAGAATATTCATGCGCGCAATTTCCTATATTGATGAATAAAAAAAGCCGACAGCTTTCTGCTGTGACGTTCGAACAAATAATAAAAAATAATAGCAACAATATTCGATAAAACAATCGTCAACCAAAACAACTCTGCCCTACTAACACCTTTTAGATGGAAAACGATTAGCTCTAATATCGAAAAATGAACCAAGTATAAAGAATAGGTATAACTAGCCAAAAATGAAAACAGTTTCGAAAAATATTTTGTTATTGTCCATGTTTTTGTCTCACCAAGCATCAGGATACTCAATAAGAAAATTGCAGTTGAAAGGATAAGGATAAAATTGAATGCGTCTTTTGTAAAATTCGCCCAAAATACAATAAAAACAAAAGATACAACGCAAAGAATGACTTTATAAACATACAAATATTTTCGATATTTACAGAGATAATTCTTCACAATTATCGGATAAATTTCATAGATAAGATAACCAAGCAGGAAGATAAAAGGCAAATTAACAATAACGCCATATTTCCCATACAGTAATTCCAATGGTTGGAAACAAAGAATAATCGTTAGGAATAATTCCTTTATAGTTAGCGTCTTTCTTCTAATAGAGGGAATGGTAACAAGGGTCACATATCCCACGGCGACATATATCCACCATTCGATCGAAAGCGTCCAAAGCGGACGTCCGGAACCAAACGGCGCGATATGGAGCCAATCTAAACCCAACTTTTGGGCGCTTTTAGCTAAGGGGAAAACGGTTTGCAGAAAAAAAATATTACCAAAAAATGTCGGTATATTATAAGTACTCATATGCCTGTATATCGTCGGATCTAACGAAATCGCAAAACGATCTAAAAATGCGACAAAGAATAACGCTGGAATCAAGCCCACCCAAATTCTACTAAGTTTTTCTATAATGTAGACTGGAAAAGAATAGCCGTCGCCGTTCATTTTTCGCCTGAGGGAATAAGCCGAAAAGAACCCGGCAAGCAAAAAGAGCAAAACAAAACCCGAATTCTGTAAAGCCGGAAAATATTTTTGGTTCTTAAAAATTGTCTTTTGGTACGCAAAAAAACAATGACCAGCCAGAACCATCCAGGCTGCCACCACACGGATTACATTCATTAAGAAAGAATTGTTTTCAGTAAGCTTATGATAGTTTTGTGTCATAAACTTCACCTTTCGCTATTTTGAGAATTTCGAAAGCATAATCAATCGGGTTATCGGTTTGTATTTCTTGCTTCAGCAACGTCAGAAAACTCCGGAGCTCCCGTTTTTGGTACGCGTCACGAGGTTCGCTATAATCAATGACTTTGTTTTCCTTAAGAAAACGAATCTGCTGGTTGCGGATATCGCCGACAATGACCTCGTCCGACAGATACAACTCGATTTCCCTGCGCTCTATGCGCCCAAAATAATCCAAAGACAGCGAGATTTGCTTATCAGGATATTTTGCAATGTAAACAGAATGGTCATCGCTGTCAATCTCAAGATCGGAATATTTTCCTCTGAAATTGCAGACTTCATCCGGAAATCCGAATAACCAGGTCAGATAATCCCATTCATGAATCAAGTCGATCGACACGCCGCCCCCCTGGTCTTTATGCGCGCTGTAAGTATCGCGATAGTCGATTCCAAGACGCCAATTCGGCAGATACGTTGAACAGATCGCTCTCGCCGCGAACACTTTCCGCGCTGAAACGATTTCCTTCAAGCGTTGTAAAACGCCGGTATACCGGAGAGGGCAAGCGACATATTGTATCCCCTTCGACAACGGCACCAATTCATTTAGATCATAATCAGTTCGATCAAAAACCGGTTTTTCAATAAAAAGGTTCCGTGCAAAAGGCGACGCAGATCGGATCGTGTCGAAATGCAGATATGTCGGGTTGCAGATAAACGCGAGATCGTAGAATTCCTGAAGCTCAGCATAGGAAGAATATGAAAATCCCAATCGCGACGAAATATCCTCCGGAAGAGGATTATTTCGGGTCCGAACCGCGTCGACCGTAAACGAAATACCGTCTTCTTCAAGGATCGAAACCAAATTCCGAAAATGACGGATACCGATTGAGCCAAGCCCGATAAAGAGGATTTTCATATCCGTTCGATCTCATCTATCCGTCTGATCATTTCCTGATCGGACTCAAACGTCCATCGTGGAAGCGTCTCGTTCCGCAAAAAGGAAAAAAACGCTTGGATTTCGGCTAAATAGGCATCCTCAATAATATTCGCCGAATACCCGGATATCTTGTCAACCGAATCGTAGAGCGGGACCGAATTCCATCGTTTTCCCGAAATATCAAACGTCCGGAGCGAATCCGGTTTCCCGTCCCAAGTCAACAAAAAATCTTCTTTTTCAATCCTCATCGAACAGACTGGGTCCCGCGAGACCAGATCCGCCGTAAACGTTCCGACTGAGCCGCTTGAATGACGAAGGAGAAGGAGATACGTATCCGGATAATCGATATCCAATTCCGTAACTTTCTGTTTCACGCAGCTCACGGACTCAATTTCACCAAACGTCATAATCAACCATGGAAGGTTGATCGACAAGATTTCACGGCAGCCGTTCGTCCTTTTATCGCCGAGAAAAAAATCCTTATGATTTTCCCATGGGTGCCAATCGGGCAAATACTGCCCGACATGGTACGTATAGACGCAAAGATCAGTCGGTTTTATTTTCGATCGTATAAACTCGATTTCCCTCCGATACAGAAACGTCGAGGATAAAAATAGCTTTAAATCTTTTTCCCGGGCCAACGCAAGATTTTTGTCGTAACCGCTTGAAACGAGATTGATCTCGGAAAAAACGTGAATCTCATTTGATAAGCAGGTCTCCGTGATAGCGTCATGCGCTAACGGCGAGGTACAGATAAAGACCGCAGTCGGATTAAAATCATGAATAGCTTCCTCTAAATCAGAAAAGACATCAATTCCGAATTCAGTTCCGGCAGACCGTCTCGATTCCTGCGCGTCAACCCCGGCAAGAACAATATTTGGAAAATGATTTTTCAAGAGCCGTAATCGACGCTTTCCCATCGATCCCAATCCAACAGTCAATATTTTCATAAAAACTCAATTCTCCAAGTAATCCGACAAACTTAATAATTTTGAAATCAAAAATATCGTAAAATTGGTCATTTTGATTTTTGGGAACGGTTATCAATAAATCGATTGACCCGATTTTCAAGAAGAAACCAAAGAATTCCTACGGTTACACAAACGGTAATAGATACGAATGAATCTACAATGTGAATATATAAAATTGGGAAATCCACAGGATAGAAATTTGAAAAAGAAGTCATTAAAAAATTCTTAATATATGCAAAGAAAAAGACCTGAAATAAGTAGATATGATAAGAAGCCTTACCGATAAATGCGATCGATTTCCAAAGTGGTTGAAAAATATTTTCTTTCAGGAAAAAATCGTTATGTTGAACCCCATAAAAGACGATCCCAAAAGCAAACAGCCCTGCGAAAAGCTGAGAGCCATGCCGCCATCTGATAATAATCGTGAATCGGTACCCAATTTCGGTCAAAAATTGCATATAAAACCAAGCAAGAATTCCAAGAATCGGAACGACAGATTTTTTTATCGATTCGTAATGAAGATAAAGAACAGATCCGAAATAGACCAGAAGAGAAAAACGGAAAAAGAAAATCGGATAAATCCAGTTCGTATCGACTATCTCAAACGGTATCAATTCAAACAACAAATTCGCGACAAACATTCCCGCCAAACCCAAAACAGGATAATTTTTCGCAAGCAGATAAAAAACGGGATAAACCGCTACGATTTGAATTAACGTAAAAAAATAATATCCGCCCGGGCCAAATGGTCCTTTAAGCAGAGTATATCGAAGCAAAGCACGAAATGGCGTCTGGCGGACACCTACATCATAAACAAAACTTGCAATCAATATGATAATCCCCGGTGGAAGCAGACGCCGAGCCATATGCGCCATATGATCCAAGTTGTACCAATTTTCAATTCCCAACCGTTCCGCATTTTTTGCATATAAATAGGCCGTAATCGTGATGAAAATCGGGACTGCTGTGGCGATCGTTATTCGAAATATAAATGGAGCCGCTTTTATCTCACGAACCCAACTGACATGGTTCAACACAACCAGCAACATCGCGATCCCCTTTAGTGTATCGAAAACGATCAATCTTTCTTTTTTTGTTTTATCAACTACAACAGGTTGAGTTAAAACGTTACTTCCCATCAATAGACTCCTTTGAATAAATCGCCCGCGATTGATGGGCTGAAGAAAATTTTCGAGAAATAAACGTTTGAAGATAATAAAAAAGAATTCCACCTGATATACAAATTGCCATCACCGATAGGAACTCGATCGCGATCCGTATCCGCGGCGTTGGATCGATATGAAATAGCTTGATCAATGTTACCTGAAGAGGCGCATTTATAAAAGAAAACAAGAATAACTGAATCAAAAGAATATGGTAGGTCGAGCGGCCGAGAGTAAATATAACTCTCTGAATAATCGGATTAAGCTTGGTTAGCTTTTCTTCGTTAGCCAGAAAATAAAATAACAGGCCGAATGCATATAATCCTGGATATAAAGAACCTTCCAGATCTTTCGCACGATTGAAAAGTTGGAAATCGAAACCTAAATCGTAAAGAACGAAATAGAAAAATCCAAAAACCAAAGCAAAAATTGGTAACGCGGTCTTTTTGATTGAATTCCAATAAAAAAAGAGCGCACTTCCCAAAAACAATTCGATCGAAAATCGAAGAAATAAATTGTTATACAGTAACGGTGTTAATTTGTCCATCGGCCAAAGCGGATACATAACGGAAAAAATTACTAAAACCGTAAAACCTAACATAGGATAATATCGAGCCAAATAAAGATAAAAAGGGAAAACGCAGAAAAGCTGAAGTAAAATCAATAAATAGTATCCGTTGGGGCCGAACGCACCTTCGGTCAAAATCGTATAGAATCCGGTTCTTAGCGACTGATCCAATATCATAGAATGGATAACCATTTGACTGATTACCAATAATACGTAAGCAGGAATAAACCGCCCAACCAATTTCCAGAAATAATCTGGGGAATACCAATCCCACAAACTCCTTCCCGAAAAATCTCGAGCGAATTGAAACGCAAAAATCGTTATTAGAAATGTAAACGCAGGCGAGACCCAATACGAGTAGAGAATTTTGATTGTATTAACATTCTCCCAATCTAAATGACTGATAATGATTCCGATAACTGCAATCACCTTCAAAAGATTTATAGATACAAGCTCTGTATCTTTATTTGTCGAATGAGGGGCATAATCAACTGAAAACATATTATTATAGAGTCTTTCTTTTTCGCAGGATGAACGATGAAGCAAAATCGAATTTTATTATAACTTAGAACGATGTACGAGAACCAAGAATTCAGCCAGCAATATAAATGGCTTCGACAAAATTCCAAGGGGCCATGGTTATCCTAATACATCAATTGCACTTAATAAACTTCGAAAGGACCATCTGTTCGATTCGGAACCATACATACCCTACCGTAGCGGAAAAGGTAAGTGCGATGAGGCATTCGCAAATAAAAATGGTTACAATTGATAACTTATTCGTCAGAATTTGCGTCAGAAATAATTGAACCGACGGATATAAAAGCAGGATAAAAATCAGTTGTGCAAAGTAAATATGCAAGAATGCCTGCCCGAAATCAGATACGAATATTTTCTTCTTTACTTGTATTTTTTCTCGAAATATTTTCTCTAAGCGGAGAATAAAATAAATAACACCAAAGGTAAATAATCCCGTGAAAATCGAAGAATTATGCTTCCAACGAGCCAAGATTTGGAAGTGATATCCAACTTCTGTGAGAAATTGAAAATAAAACCAAATAACGATACAAAGAATCGGTACAACAGATCTCCGAATAAGATCTAAATGAAGGTATAAAAGAACGCCCAAAAGCATCGAAAACGAAAGGCGAGGAAAAAACGCAATATAGACAGAATTTGGAATAACAATTGAATAGGGGATCATTTCATATAAAATATTCAATATCAAAACAAGAGCTAAGGTGAAAACCGGATAGAATTTCGCAGCGCGATACAGAAAAGGGAAAATGATTATCAGTTGAACTAACATAATAATCGGATATCCTCCGCCTGTCACAAATCCTTTCCCAAGAATATCAATCAGGAAGTCTTTCATATCGGTTCTTCCGCCGCCAACAACCACAATAAATTTCAGCAAAAGAAATACGATTACAGATGGAAGAAGTTTTCCTAACAGTTCCCGCATATTATTTTTAGAAAACCAATTTCGCCCATTCATTCGCGCATACTTTTCCGCAAAAAGATAAGCGCTGATAACAATAAATATTGACATTGCCGGAGATAATAAACTTCGAAAGATAATATTCGGGACCTTCATAACCGGCGTCCACTGAAGATGATTAATCGTGATCGCCAAAACAGCATATGATAGGATCAAATCAAATGCAAACGGACGGCTTGATGTTATTTTTTGGTCTGAAATGTCAGCAATTATCAATTTCTTTTCTGAACCATTATCGGAAACTTTCATATCGTTCTCCCGGCTTTTTGAGGTTAAAAGAATTTTCTCCCCTGCTTCCCGCCACTTTCCAAAACCGCTAATGATCAAAAGTGCCGGCCTGTCAGCGACTCAACCCACTCGCGCGCCTTTCGCTCATAACCAATTGAGCCGGGGCGATAAAAATCCCCTTTAACGTCATCCGGCAGATATTGCTGCGCCACCCAATGATTCGGGAAGTCATGCGGATATAAGTACCCCTCGCCATGGCCCAGCCCCTTCGCGTCCCGATTCGAATCCATCAGATGAACCGGAACCGGACCGGCGCCATCCTCGCGAATCCGATTCATGGCTTCGAAAATCGCCATCGTCGAATTCGACTTCGGCGCCGTCGCGACATAGAGAATCGCTTCGGCGATCGGATAATACCCTTCCGGCATACCGACAAACTCGAACGCCTGAATCGCCGCGGTCACGACGACAAGCGCGTTCGGATCGGCCAATCCGACATCCTCACAGGCGGAAATCGCCAACCGGCGCAGGATAAAGCGCGGTTCCTCGCCGGCAAGCAGCATTTTCGCCGCCCAATACAGCGCCGCGTCGGGGTCAGACCCGCGCAGCGACTTAATGAACGCCGAAATTGTATCGTAATGCGAATCCCCTTTTTTATCATATTGAATCGCCCGTTTTTGAATCGATTCGGAAGCGATTTCGCGCGTAACCCGAATCGAACCGTCATCCTCCGGATCGGTACTTTCGACCGCCAGCTCCAGCCCATTTAATAAATTACGCGCGTCGCCGCCGCTCATGTCAATCAGATGCGTCCGTGCGTCGCCGTCAAGTACTACTTTCCGATCGCCGTAGCCGCGATCGGAATCGTTAAGCGCCCGATCGATAATCAGGTTCAGCGACGCCTCCGTCAGCGGTTTCAGTTCGAAAATACGCGAACGGGAAAGGAGAGCGCGATTAACCTCGAAATACGGATTCTCGGTCGTCGCGCCGATAAGCGTAATTAGCCCCGATTCGACATGCGGCAGAAGTGCGTCCTGCTGGGACTTATTCCAGCGATGAACCTCATCCACAAAAAGAAGCGTCCGATCCCGATACAACCGTTTCCGTTCTTCGGCGTCCGCGATCACTTTGCGCAATTCCGGAACCCCGGCCAAGACGGCCGAAACCGCTTCAAAACGCGCTTTCGACTGCGCCGCGATAAGCTGCGCCAACGTTGTCTTTCCTGTCCCCGGCGGGCCGAAAAGCAGGATTGAAGAAAAAAGCCGATCGGTTTCAATCGCACGGCGCAGCAGCTTGCCTTTTCCGAGGATATGATCCTGACCGACGAATTCATCTAACGTCCGCGGACGCATCCGCGCCGCCAGCGGCGTCGTTCGGTTTGAATCCGACCGCGCGTTAAACTCAAATAAATCCATACGCAAATTATACTCCGATGACGCGCGCGCCGGGAAACTGTAAATTTCAAAATCCCCTAAAAAAATACTGAACAATCAGAGAAGCATAGGCTATAATTAATCTATAGTTGACGGTCGTTTACGAAAAAGCAGAAAGGAAAAAACCTATGAAATCCCGATTTATCGTATCAATCTTAGTCCTGACCCTGGTCCTCTCGACGGTTTTAACCGTCAGCGCCCAGGACGCTCCGACGATCACCTTGACGATTTTAGGAACGAACGATATCCATAGCCACTATGCGGAAACGCCGGATAAAGTTGACGAAGGTCAAATTGCAACGACCGGCCGAATCGGCTACGCGAAAATATCCGCTTACAAAAAATCGGTCGGTGAGAACGGTCCCGTCCTCCTATTCGACGCCGGAGATACGACCCACGGACAGGTATTCGCGACACTAATGGAAGGAGAATCGATTATCATGCTGATGAACGAAGTCGGTTACGACGCCATGGCGCCCGGGAACCATGACTTCAACTACGGCTATGAGAAATTACGCGATCTCGAATACATGGCGGATTTTCCGATTTTGGCCGCGAACGTCTTCTTCAGCGACAGCGGAATCAGCTTTCTCCCAGAATATACGATCCTGACGATCGACGGAATCAAAGTCGGCGTCTTCGGTATCGCTACGCCCGAAACGCTCTACAAAAGCTCCCCCGCGAATACGGTTGGGCTCGATTTCCATGACCCATACGAAAGCGCCTCATGGATGGCGGATTTTCTTGATCCGCATGTCGACGTCATCGTCTGTTTAGCGCATATGGGAATCGATAAAGGCAGCAAATTTGTCAGCACCGGTATCGCCGAAGCGACGGATAAAATCGACCTGATTATCGACGGCCATAGCCATACGCGGCTCGATGAACCGATTATAATCGGCGATACGATGATCGTTCAGGCCGGCGAACATGGACGCTTCATCGATCAAGTCGAAATCGAGCTGAAACCGGCCGCGGAACGAACCGGAAAAATGGAAATCATCGGGAAAAAAGCGAAACTGGTCTCTTTCGAAGACCTCCTCGAATTGGAACCCGATCCGGATGTCCTGGAAACGATCGAGGCGATTAACGCACTGATCAGCGAAATTTCCGAAACTGTCGTCGGAACGACGAACGTTGATCTCGACGGCGAACGCGAAACAAACCGAACGAGCGAGACTAACCTAGGAAATCTGATAACGGACGCGATGATCGCTGCGACCGGCGCCGACGTCGCGATTACGAACGGCGGCGGTATCCGGGCGTCGATCCCAGCCGGAGATATAACGCTCGGCGAAGTCATCACGACGTTCCCGTTCGGGAATTACGTCGTCACGCTTGAAACGCCGGGACAGGATATTATCGACGCGCTCGAGCATGGACTCAGCGTCTACCCGGAACCAAACGGCGGCTTCCCGCAAATTTCCGGAATGACGGTTAAATTTGATCCCGCTAAGGAACCCGGCTCGCGAATCGTTGAACTGCTGATCGGCGGAGAAGCGGTCGATCCGGAAAAGACTTATGTTCTGGCGACGAATAACTTCATGGCGATAGGAGGCGATAAGTACGAAATGTTCGCCGATAATAAGGAACTCGGCCAATACAACGCCTTCGACGAAATTTTAGCCAAATATCTGGCGGATCATACAGTTGAAAACATTGCCGTCGGCGAACGGATCGTTATCGTCGAATAAACAAACGTTTGAATATTTATTAAAAAGCTCTTCCGGTTTGCGGAAGAGCTTTTTAAACTGATTCGGGGATCCCCTGCGTTTTCACGCAATGAATTATACTATTCCAACATTTTTACAGAAAAATAATCATGTATTATTTTTCAAAAGCCTCGTAATTTAGCTTTCTTCATTACAATAATTGACATGAACATAAACTTTTTCTCTCAAAAAGACCAAATCTTCAACCAAGGTTGGAAACCGGAACTCGTCGAAGAATTAGAAAAACGCCGCGAAACCGCCCGTCTCGGCGGCGGGCAGGCTCGGATTGACAAGCAGCACGCTTCAGGGAAGCTAACCGCCCGGGAACGGATCGACGTACTTTTCGACGCCGGAACGTTCGTCGAGTTGAACGATTTAATGATTTCGCGCGTGACCGATTTCGGAATGGATAAAAAAGCGCACCCCGGAGACGGCGTCGTAACCGGCTATGGAAAAATTGACGGCCGGCTCGTCTTCGTCTCGTCGCAAGACTTCACCGTTTCCGGCGGCAGTCTCGGCGAATTTCACGCTAAACGGATCACGAACGTCATGGACAAAGCCCTTGAGGTCGGCGCGCCGTTTATTTCGATTAACGACAGCGGCGGCGCGCGGATTGAAGAAGGACTCGACGGCCTTCTCGGCTACAGCGAGATTTTCAAACGCAATACCTGGGCGTCCGGCGTCATACCGCAAATCGCCGTCATTATGGGTCCCTGCGCCGGCGGCGCCTGCTACTCGCCCGCGATCTGCGATTTTATTTTCATGACCGAAAACAACGCGCAAATGTACATTACCGGTCCGGCGGTCGTTAAAACCGTCACCGGCGAAGAAATTTCGATGGAAGATCTCGGCGGCGCGGCCGTTCACATGGAAAAAAGCGGCGTCGCGCACTTCTCTTATGAAGACGACCGTTCCTGCCTTGAAGGCGTTCGGAAACTTCTTTCATACCTGCCTCAGAATAATCAGGCGAAAGCCAAAGCCGCCCCAACCGTTTTCGTCGATAAATCGGAAAAACTTCAGGAAATCATCCCCGACGACAAGTCCGTCCCCTATAATATCAAAGACGTTATCGATATCCTCGTAGACGACAGCAGCTTTTTCGAAGTCCAGCCTTGGTTCGCGCTGAATATGGTCGTCGGTTTTGCGCGTATGAACGGCGAATCGATCGGAATTATCGCTAACCAACCCAACTTCATGGCGGGATCGATCGATTACCACGCTTCCGATAAGGCCGCGCGCTTTATCCGCTTCTGCGACTGTTTCAATATTCCGCTTTTGACGCTCGTCGACGTTCCGGCGTTTCTTCCGGGAAGCGATCAGGAGCATAACGGGATTATCCGCCATGGCGCCAAGCTGTTATTCGCGTACGCGGAAGCGACCGTCGCGAAGATCAGCCTCATTCTGCGGAAAGGCTACGGCGGCGCGCTGCTGGCGATGAACTCGAAAACGATCGGCGCCGATATCGTTTACGCGCTGCCGACCGCGGAAATGGCCGTTATGGGCGCGGAGGGCGCCGTCAATATCGTATTCCGAAAAGCGATCAGCGAAGCGGCCGATCCCGTCGCGAAGCGTACCGAATACGTCCGGGATTACGAAAAATCGTTCTCGAATCCCTATCGCGCCGTCGCGCGCGGTTTCGTCGACGAAGTAATCCTGGCTGAGGAATGCCGAACGCGGATTGTCGCCGCATTCGAGATGCTGAAAGATAAACGCCAGACGCGACCGGCCAAGAAACACGGGAATATCCCGCTCTGAAAAGAGAGAATAGCTGATCGAAAAGAGCGCATCTGTTTCCCGATGCGCTCTTGTTTTTATCTTAATTGAACATGAATCAGATCGCGTATTTCCCTAAACCGACTCCATAATAGCGATACCCCAATCCGGTCAGGAATTCCGGATCCCAAATATTCCGTCCGTCGATAATGATTTTCTGCGCCATCAGCTTAGAAACCTTCTTAAAATCGAGCTGTTTAAACTCGTTCCATTCGGTCGCTAAGACCAGCGCGTCGGCATCTTCGAGCGCCTGATACGGGTTTTCGCAAAGTTGGACCTCGTCAGGAAGTATTTTTCGCGCCTGATCCATCGCTTCAGGATCGTAACTGCGTACAACCGCGCCTTTTTTAACCAATGCGCCGATAATATCCGCCGCGGGGCTTTCGCGCATATCGTCAGTATCAGCTTTGAACGCCAGACCGAGAACGCCGATCTTCTTTCCGTTTAAGTCGCCGCCAAAGATCAGCTCTAATTTTTCAACGATACGCATACGCTGCGTCTGATTGATCTTGATAACCGCTTCTAATAATTGCGGCTGGGTGCCGTATTCGCGCGCGATATGCGCCAACGCTTTTACGTCCTTCGGGAAACAGCTTCCGCCCCAACCGATTCCGGCGTTCAGAAACTTCGGCCCGATCCGGTTATCCAGACCCATCCCTTTCGCGACGTCAATCACGTCGGCCCCGACTTTTTCACAGATGTTCGCAATTTCATTGATAAACGAAATTTTTGCCGCTAAAAAGGCGTTCGACGCATATTTGATCATTTCCGCGGTACGGATATCCGTCTTAACAATCGGGCAGCGCAACGGCGCGTACAATTCTTCAATCGCAGCGATCGCGTTCGGATTTTTTGAACCCAGGACGACCCGATCGGGACGCATAAAATCGCCGATCGCCGACCCTTCGCGCAGGAACTCCGGATTCGAAACGACGCTGAAATCAAACGTTTTGCCGTTGGCGTGATTTTGCAGCATGCCGTCGATCCAGTCGCCGGTTCCAACCGGAACGGTCGATTTATCAACGATAATAAACGGACCTTCGATAACTTCGGCAATACTTTGAACCGCGGCTTCTACATAAGATAAATCGGCCTCGCCGTTTTCGCCGGACGGCGTTCCGACCGCGATAAAAATAATCTCGACATCTTTCAAGGCTTCGGCATAATCCGTCGAAAACTTCAGTCGTCCAGCCTTATACGACCGCTCAACGATCTGGTCCAGACCAGGTTCATAAATCGGCATCACGCCGTTATGCAAATCGTCGATCCGTTTCTTATTGATATCCAAACAGGTTACAAAGTTTCCCAAATCCGCAAAACAGGCGCCCGTAACCAATCCGACATAACCGGTACCAATAACAGTAATTTTTTTCATTTTTAGAGCATCGCTTCTTTCTGTTTTTAATCGGTTTTCCCCATCTTTTCGAGCCAGCCACGAACCATCGTGTACAACTCCTGCATTTGGGAAACGTATAATTCATCGCGCAAATTGACGTCGTCCATCTGCGTCGCATAATTATCTTCAAGCGATTGGATCCGCGTTTGCAATATTTCAGACGTACGCTTATTTTCGTTCAGGATCTCTTCCTGACCGAGCTGATACGATTGCCAACGTTTCTGGTTGTCCTCTTTAAACATCGTCCATTCCTGGCGCAGCTTCTCTTCCATCAGCCGCTCCATCTCGACCAGTTCATTCGTGCGCCGGTCGAAACGATTGGTAACTTCATCCAACGTATCCTGCGAGCGTTTAACTGACCGCTGCGTATTCTCGATCGACTGCATTTGCGTTTCAAGCCCCGCCGCCTTCATAACGATCTCGTCAAACGCTTTTTTCCACTCCTGCCATGTCTTTTCAAACTCCAATAATGTCAGAGATTGTTTTTCCTGGAATGAGATCGCCGATTGTTTACGTTCGCTTTCCTGATTAAGAAGCTCGTTCATGCGCTGCTCAACCTTGCGCAGATTATCGTTGACTAAATCTACGCGTCCGCGCATCTCGTCGATCCGCTTACGATAAGCGCCCATTTCCGTATGCACGTCGGTAACGCGTTTGGCGTCCTGTTTCCGATTTTCCTCGATCGTCTTCTGGAAACGGCCGTACTCTTCTTTATCCAAGGCGGACGATTCAACGCGGGAATTGACTTCTTCGATCATGCGGTTCAGACGGAAATATTCCTCGTTCCGCGTTAGAAGCGTCTTGCGGATTTCCTGGAGCGGCTCGATCGATTTTCGCAACTCGCTGAGCGTCCGATTAGCGGAATCCAGCCCGTTCCGCCGAGCCGCGTCGATCTCCTTCTCGCGCTCGGTATGCGCCTTGTCCCGTTCTTCGATCTGCCGAAAGGCGTCGATCCGAAGTTGAGATATTTGGTTGTCTAACAAATCGATACGATTCTGGATACTGGAGAATTTCGCCAGCTCTTCCTGTAAATCTTTCAATTCACCCTGCAACAGCGTGTTCCCGGTGTTAAGATCGGTGATTCGACTCTCCAAAGCGGTAATCCGGCTTTTATCTTTACGCCGTTCATTATCGAGCCACTCGAGGCGTTTAATAATCTGTTCCATGTCGACGAAGCCGTCGTCAACCGTACGGTTCCAGGTTTGGGCCATAAATTTCAGTCGCTCCTAAATCATCCCTTATTATACCGTTTAAATTTGCGATTACGTTATATGAAAATCAACTCGCCGATCAGGGAAAATCCGAACTAACCTCCGATTATGAGCGAAAAATGATAATAGACGCCCGAGATAAACGCGTTTAACAATTCGGGATACAGAATAATCGACAGCAGGAAAACACAGCCGCAGATCATCGCCGTCCGCAGTCCGTTTGACTCGCGGCTCAGCCCAAGCTCCGTCGCTCCGGCGCCATCGGGAAGAACCGGCCCGCGTTTAATCCCGAGCCGAATCAACGAATAAATCATGCGGAATCCGCCGAACAGAACCAGGAAACTCCCCAACGCGGCCAGCGCGCCGATTTTACCGGAAAGCGCGAAAGCGCTCGAAAGGAACGAGATCTTCAGCGCGAAAGACGCTAAAAATGGGAAACCGGAGATTGAAAAATAAGCGAGGCTAATCATCCAAACGGACGTCGGCCGCAGCGCGGGATCCATATCGCCCGCCGCGATCTCGGTCGAAAAATCGCACATCAACGATTTAATCGCCGTCGACCAGAGTATCCCCGCTATAACGCGGATAAAAATCAATGAAAGGAAAATCGTAAACGTTTCCGACGTCCGCATTCCGAGAAGCATCATCGTAATACCGTTCTCAGCGATATAGAGCGACGCTTGAACCCGCTGCAGCGTTCGTTCGGTCAACGTCTGAATCCCGCCGAGAATCAGCATCGCTAAGCCCAGATATTTCAAACCGGTAAAAAATACTTCGCTTGTCCGAATCCAGATAAACGAATTGATAAAGTTCAGCAAAATATACAGCGACGCAAATTGAATCAGACTGACGATAAAGCCGCCGATAAACGGACAGCTCTCATTCATTACCATACCGAGCCATGAATGAACCGGGAAAAAACCGAGCCAAAAAACCAATCCCCAAAACAGAATCAACGTCACGCGCAGCAGCAGCGCCTGATTCGTCGGATTGATATCGACCAGCGTCGCCAACCACGCGCCAAGAGATAAAAAAATCGTCCCCATCAACTGCCAAAAGACAAAGCGCAGAATCCCCGTCCCATCGCCGCGTTTCTCATACCAGAGAAGCGGAAAAATAATCAGGACCGCGAGGAAAACCATCAACGCGCCGAAAATAAACGGTTTGACCGCGATCACAGCGACGGTCAAGGCCGTTACCATCAGCACAGACGGAACGAAAAAACGGTTCGACGGAACGACGAGAGAGAGAATGATTCCCATTGCCGCGACGCCGTAAAAGAAAGCCAAGACCGTCTGTTGAGACCGTTCGAGCGTCAGCGTTCGCCCCATAACGTCAATCGAGGAAATGTAGATCAGCGAATTTTCCCCATAGATGATCATGCTGTTAATCGGGAGTACGGATGCAGAGACGATCAAAACGACGCAAACAAGAAGACTGGCGAAAGCGACAATTTTCCGCTTTTCCGCAAACAACAAAGCGAAAGTCCCAAAAACAAACGGGAAAAAAATATATAAAGCAGGCGCGTTCATTCAATCGTCTCTTCCGGCTCGGGGCCGGGCTTCGTTTCATCCTGCAGATCGTTACCGAGCGTCATACAGTAAGACCCGAGGAAAGCGATAATCAGTTGAAAAAAAAGCAATGCCCCCAGCAACGTGACCGAGTTTTCCAACGAGACATAAATCATCAAAAAACCTTGCGTCATGCATAACAGTCCAAAAAACCAATCCGCCAGCTGATTTCCGAGCGCAAACGTCATCATTCCGAACAGAAAAATCCATAAAGAAGTCAATAACGTCGATCTTAAAATCGGGAGCCAGTTTCCCAGATATGGTAAAACGAACCACGCGGCGGACCCGATTACGACGCCGATCAAAAGGCGCAGGATCAGCACACTGCGCGACAGGCCGATCCGGAATTGAAAAGAACCCAGGAAATTGAACGCGCTGATGATAATCGCGCTGATCACGCCGGTTAAAACTATGGCCGCGACCAATGAAAGGGAAAACTGGCCCCAATAAAGGCAACCGACGCCGAAAAACATAACGATATGCGAAACCAAACGCGGACCTAACGACGGCGTCCGATGTAACAGGAACGATCCAAACGAACCGAGCGCGATCAGCGCCGCGCCGAATCCGTCAATCCACCCTAATTCCATACGCCCGCTCGTGACGCGATCAGGATCACGATCGCGATCAGCAACAAGATTTCCCAAAGCAATCCGCCCTCATTCTCCAACGTCTGCGACAACATCCCCTGCGCATGGGAAAGAAACCAATAAAGCGGGCGCAGCGCTGGCCCGCCCCAGGATAAGCCGATTAAACCGTCGAATAAATCCGTCGTCCGATTCGCAATCGTCCGCGCCCAGACGTTTAAATCCCGATAGGAACCCGATATCCGATAGCGATAATAAAAAGAACCAAGGACTGCCATGATAACGATAACGCCGAGCGCAATCCCGAAATCGCCCGGTTGACCGCGATAGTTCCAGCCCGTATACGCGGCGAAAACCCCGCTAACGAAAAGAACGAGATAAGTGATCGGGAAACCGGTCCTCGTCCAACGATCGTTAAACTCCGGCTCATAGGCGCGCGGACGGATAATCGATAAAACATACCCGACGATCATCAAACATTGGGCAACACCCAAACCGATATTAAACACGGAAACCGACTCGTCCAGGACCCTCGCCCAAGCGCCCGCCAGCGGCGTAAACGGGAAACCGCTGAAAAGCGCGAGAAAGCCGATCAGGATCGCTTGAACAATCCGGTAATTCGCCGCATGAAAAAAAATCGCGACGGCAGCGATCGGAAGCGTCACGCTAAACATCAGGACCGCCTGCGCGTCGGAACGCAACGCCGAAACGAACGGCAGCGCGGCGCAATAAATCAGGAAGAAATTCATCCCTACGACGGAGCGGTTCGATAAGATCCAGCCGCCACAGGCGACCAGCAGCGCAACCGCCGCCAAAATCCGCAGCGGCAGCAGAACTGACGCGGGAAAAGCGGCGGGCTCCATACGCAAATAAACAGGAAAAACGATAATCAGTCCGATCAAACGAATCAGCATCTCAGCTTTCGCCGTGTTATCTGGAACTGTCCTGCTGTTCTGATGCGGCGGCAGCACGCCGCTCCGTACGCCCGCCGCAAGAATTTTTAGCAGCGGAGAAAAATAGGACGCTCCGGACGCCGCGTCCGCGCGCCAAACAGACCGAACCTGAATTTCGAAACTGACAGCCAGAAGAAACGTCGAAAACAAGTTTAGCGCCATCGTCGCGACCGTTTTCTGATCGAAGCCGCGTTTCCGCTCGCCGGTCAAAAAAAATGCGCCGACGGCAAGATCGTAAACCGTCCATGAAAGAACGAGAACCCAAACGTCGTTCGCCGCCGCGCTTAGAAACGCGACGAACATCACAGCAGGAAGCGCAATAAATTCAACAACCCCGCGGTCGACTTCAAACTGCGCAACCATCGTAACCATTGTCGTCAGGTAGATCGATGAAATCACGATAAAAAGCGCGGCGGTCGAACGATCAAATAAAAACTTAATCGGATAAGACCCTACGGTAACCGTCGGCAGCAACGTCAGCTCCTGATTCGATAGCCAGAAGCCATAAACCGTCCATGCCCAAATCAATCCGGCCGCGATCGTTACGAAAAGCCAGGAAAAACCGACGTTTTTTCTTAGCCGGTTCTGAATCGGAACGACAAGCGCGCAAAGGACGAGAATCCCGCAGGGAATCGCTAAAAACATACGCTATACGCGCGGCTTCCGGAAAATAAACTTACCGCCGCCGCGCCGTCCGTTCCAACGTTCACCGTCGACAATGACTTCGCCGCGCAGCAAAACTTTATCCGGCGCGCCGATAATTTCGACGCCGTCAAGATAGCTGTAATCCGTCCGCGATTTCGACGCGGCGACAGAATAACGGAAAGTTTTCTTCGGATCCCAAAGGACCAGATCGGCGTCCGACCCAGGCCGAATCGTTCCTTTCCGCGGCGCCATCCCGAAAATTTTCGCCGCGTTCGTCGACGTGACCGCGACAAACTGGTTTATCGTGAGCTTTCCGCTTTGAACGCCATATTTCCAAAGCGCGATCAGCCGTTCGCCCACGCCCGGCAGACCGTTCGGGATCCTGGTAAAATCGTCCTTCCCTAACTCCTTTCCCGGACGAGAGAAGGGCTGGCCTTCATATTCGATCGTTTTCGTCCCGTCAAACATGAACGGGCAATGATCTGTCGCGATCGTCTGAATCGTTCCTTCCTGAATCCCGCGCCATAAGCCTTCGTTATCTTTCGCCTTCCTAAGCGGCGGCGAAAAGACCCATTTCGCCCCATCCGCTTTCTCCAGCGCTTCATCGGTAAAGATCAGGTACTGCGGACAGGTCTCGCCCCAGACCGGAACGTCTTTCGACTGCGCGTATTTCAGAACTTCGCTTTCTTCGGCTGCGTTCATATGCACAATATAGACAGGCGCGTTCCCCGCCAGCTCCGACAACGAACAGACGCGGAACGTCGCTTCAGTCGCGCTCCAATCCGGACGCGTCCTGGCGTGATAAATCGGCGCGAAATTGCCGGCCGCTTTGGCTTCGGCGATCAACCGTTCAATAACATCGCCGTTTTCTGCGTGAACGAGCGCCGTCATCCCATAGCGTTTCGTCATCCGCAGCACGCGCAGAATTCCTTCGTCTTCCGTTCGGAGCCGGCCGTTATACGCTGTGAACATCTTGATCGTCGGAACGCCATGCTCCAGCAGCGCCGGGATTTCCGCCAGCGTCTCTTCGTTATAGCGCGTATAATTCTGGTGAAGGCTGTAATCAACCGAAACCATCGCGTCCGCTTTCCGCTTAATCGTCAGCAGGCTGTCGACCAACGACGGCGAATCGTGGTTCGCGAAGTCGATAACCGTCGTCGTCCCGCCGAACGCCGCCGCTTTCGTTCCGGTATAGTGATCGTCGCTGGAAACCGTCCCCGGCATCGGCAAATCCAAATGGACATGCGGATCGACGCCGCCGGGAAAAATAAAACGCTCCGTCGCGTCGATAACTTCCGCGTCCGGATAAAGCGCTTTGAAATCGTTTCCAATTGCCGAAATCGTTTCTCCGTCGATCAGGATCTCCGCCTGAAACGTTTCCGCCGCGGTTACGATCGTTCCGCCCTTAATAATTTTTATACTCATGTTCAGCCCTCCATATCGATTACGATAGATCTAAGTTTGATAAAGATAAATTCCCGAGGAGAAATAGAAGCTCCGCGGATGAATCCGAACCCGCCGCGTCGGGAAGCGCCGCCGTCTCGAACGCCTGTCCGCGCTCACGCAAAGCCTGCCAGAAAATTTTATGTTCCGCGCCGGTAATCGCTAAATCGCGGATCGTTTTCGCCGTTTGGAACTGACGGCCGTTCGTATAAATAAATAAAAACCGGCGCCAATTTCCCGCTAAAATCGGTTCCGGAAGCGATTGAAGCGGGCCGATCTGAATCTTATAGTAATATTCCCGGGCGCGCGGATGATCCGGTTCGTTTCGAAAAAGTTCCGCGCGCGTCGTAAGTTCAACGCCTGAAACCGGCGCGTAACGCTCGATCCGGCCGCCGCGGTCCGGGCCGAAATCGGCCGTCTGATAAAAAGCGATATAGTCGACGCGTAAAATCTTCGGCGCCGATTTCATCGGTATTCGGTACCAACCGAATAAACGCGCAATTTCCATGTCTCGCGCCTTCGGCATCAGCGCTACCAAAATCGTCGACGTCGGCTGCATTTCCATAATCCGAATTATACCCGCCTAAAACCGCGGCAACAATCTAAGCGAGCCCGATTTTCCGCCCGTTCAGCCAACAACGCGAAAACCGATAACGATCCCAACGGTCCAACTCCGGGATCACGCTCCGACAGCGTTCGACGCAGTTTCACGCATATGATAGAGTAAACTTATTCAGGATTCGGTTCCGAATCTCATCTTTATAACCCGTCATCACATGACTCGGAGGCGCTACGGAAACGACGATTCTGCTCTTACTGCTTAAATTTTTTATCCTGATTATAGTCGGATACGTATTATGCAAAACGAATAATATTTCCGAACGGTTCGAAAAAGAGTTAGGATCATTTCTAATCCGCATCGTCCTGCCGTTCAGCATTCTTTATTCGGCAAACGCCTCGTTCAATCCGAATTTATCGCGCAACCTGCTTTACGCGGCAATTTTCGCGATCGCATTCTATACGTTTTCGATCCTCGGCCTATTGGCGTTTGTCCGAATTTTGAAAAAAGAGAATAACTCGAAGAAAATTTTCGTAACGCTGGGGACGTTCCAAAACGTCAGCTTCCTGGGATTCCCAATTACGCAAGGGCTTTTCGGCCCGGAGGGATTACTTTACGCGGTCATCTTTAACTTCGTATTCCAGTTCTTTTTCCTCGGATTCGCGCAAACCTATATTTCAGGGAAACAAAGCGACATCTTTAAATCGATTATTACCGACCCCGGTATCATCGCCTCAATTTTAGCAATTCCGATCTTTCTTTCGCCGGTAAAACTGCCGGACGTGATCAACGACTGTTTCCGATTGATGGGGAGCATGATGACGCCGATATCGTTATTAATTATCGGCAGCCGCATGACGTCGATCCGGTTCAGCGATATATTCACTGACGGGTTCGCCTGGCTGATTACCGCGATCCGCTTGCTGATCGTGCCGGCGCTCGCTTACCTGGTTCTCCTTCCGCTTCGGATCGACCCAACGCTGACCGCAATTTTAGTCATGATCAGCGGACTGCCGAGCGGGGCGATGAACGTCATCCTTGCCAACGAGTATGATTGCGACGTCGATTTAGCGTCAAAAACCGTCGCGCTGTCTACGTTCCTGATGCTGGCGTCGCTGCCGCTCTTGATGATTATCGTCGGATAACGATCTCGAAGATCGACGCCCGAACGCCTGAAAATAAAATTCGATAGCTTTTGACAGCAAACCTGCATAAAATCAGAATCAGAAAGAGGGTTTTTGATCGATGAGGGAAAAAAAATTTTATGAGAAAACGCCCGCAGATCGGCTCGCCTTATTAATCGAAGAAGGCCGGATCGACGAAAACGACGCGAGAAAACTAAGCGGAGAAAACGGATTGGACCGGGAAACCGCGAATTTCATGATCGAAAACGTCATCGGGACTTTCTCGCTGCCGATCGGCGTCGCGCGCGGCTTCATAATCAACGGAGAAAAAATCGACGTTCCGATGGTCATTGAGGAACCCTCGGTCGTCGCCGCGGCTTCGAATGCCGCCAAACTGGCGGCGCTTAACGGCGGATTCAGCGCCGAAGCCGACGCCCCGATCATGATCGGACAGCTTCAGCTCATAAACGTACCATATCCCGCGAACGCCGTCAGCGCCATTCGCCGTCACCGCAAACAACTGCTCGAACAAATCCGCAGCATCGATCCGGTTTTAACGTCAGTCGGCGGCGGTCCTGTCGATCTTAAAATCAAATTTTTCAAAGACAGCCCGATCGGATCCTTCCTCGTCGTCTATTTATATTTGAACGTCGCCGACGCGATGGGCGCGAACGCGGTCAACAGCGCGCTGGAAAAAATCGCGCCGGAACTCGAATCGCTGACCGGCGGCGAGGCGCGGTTACGGATTCTTTCCAACCTTGCGGTGCGCCGATTGGCGCGGGCGCGCTGCGTCCTGAAAGCGGAATCGCTCAGAACGGCGGAATATGACGGCGAAAGCGTCGCGGCGCGAATATTAGACGCGTCCGCGTTAGCCGAAGTCGACCCTTATCGAGCCGTAACGCATAACAAAGGTATCCTGAACGGCATCGACGCCGTCCTGTTGGCGACCGGTAACGATTGGCGCGCGGTGGAAGCCGGGGCGCATGGATTCGCAGCAAAACACGGAAAGATCTTCCCGCTCAGCCGCTGGGAAAAAGACGCCGGCGGGAACCTGATCGGAACGATCGAACTGCCGATGGCGGTCGGAACCGTCGGCGGCGCGACCCGCGTTCATCCGGCGGCTCAAGCGGCTTTAAAAATGATGAACGTCGACAGCGCGAAAAAATTAGCCGGGATTCTCGCCGCCGTCGGTCTGGCGCAAAACCTTGCCGCGCTTCGCGCGCTCGGTACGGTCGGAATCCAAAAAGGGCACTTGTCTCTGCACGCACGGCAGGTCGCCATTGCCGCGGGCGCAGTCGGAAACCAGATAGAACTCGTTGCTGAAAAAATGCGCGCCGATCGAGTTATTTCGACGAATCGCGCGAAGGAGATACTGTCCGCTTTATGAAATTGTTAAAACCCGAAAATCCGGTCGGAATTATCGGTTACGGCGCGTATATCCCGAGATACCGTATTAAAACGACGGAGATCGCCCGCGTCTGGCGCGGCGAAGGCGCCGGTCCGATTCAGGAAAAATCCGTACCCGGACCGGACGAAGATACGATAACGATGTCGATCGAAGCCGGACGCAACGCATTAGCGCGCGCGCGCGTCGCACCTGAATCGATACGCGCGATTTGGATCGGATCCGAATCGCATCCCTACGCTGTAAAACCCAGCGGAACAATCGTCGCCGAAGCCTTAGGCGCGGACAGCTCGATTTCTGCCGCGGATTTTGAATTCGCCTGCAAAGCCGGTACCGAAGCGCTGATCGCCGGAATGGGGTTCGTCGGGTCCGGTATGGCGCGATATATGATGGCGATCGGCATGGATACGGCTCAGGGGAAACCCGGCGACGTTCTTGAATATACGGCGGCGGCCGGCGGCGGCGCGCTGATCCTCGGTCCGGCGTCTGAAAGCGCAGCGGTTCTGGACGGAGCTTATTCATACGTCAGCGACACGCCCGACTTCTGGCGCCGCCAGACAGCGAAATATCCGGAACACGCGCAGCGTTTTACCGGCGAGCCGGCGTATTTCGACCACATCGGACACGCGCTGCGAACCTATCTTGACGAAACCGGCACGACGGCAAAAGACTACGCTTACGTGATTTTTCATCAACCGAACGCCAAATTCCCGCAGAAAATTGCTAAAGAAGCCGGTTTTGCACCCGATCAGCTGGCGCCCGGCCTGTTATCTCCCTTCATAGGAAATACTTACTCCGGCGCAGTTCCGCTCGGACTCTGCGCAACGCTCGATATCGCCAGACCCGGCGATCGGATCCTTGCGGTCAGTTTCGGCTCCGGCGCCGGATCAGACGCATTTTCGCTGACAGTTACCTCGAAAATTGACGAGGTTCGCGCGTTGGCGCCGACGACGCAGGTGTATATAAAACGCCGAACCGAAATCGATTACGCATTCTACGCGAAATATCGAGAAAAGATCGATTTTGACCGGTAAAGAGCTCATGAAAACCAACCGCTCTTCGAAACAAGGACCGGCGATTACCGGCATCGGGCGCATTCGAGTCTCGGAATATTGGGATCGTTCCATATCGAGTCTGGCAGCAGAAGCGATTCGCTTAGCCGTCGCGAACGCCGGGAATCCGCCGATCGACGCGATTTATATCGGAAACGCGTTCGGAACGATCTTATCCCGCCAGGCAAATCTGGGCGCGCTGATCGCGGCGCAATCCGGTTATCGTCACCTCGAGTCGTCAACGCTTGAAGCGGCGGGCGCTTCCGGGGCAGCTGCTGTTCGCGCCGCTTACTTAGCCGTCGAATCGGGATTCGTCGAAACCGCCGTCGCAGTCGGCGTCGAGAAAATCAGCGACGTCGTCACGTCAGAGGCTGAAGAAGCGAAAAACCTGACCTTGAATTACGAATACGAAACCGCGCATGGCGTCACAGCCGACGGACAATCCGCGCTCATCGCCGCCCGCTATCTCGAAACCTACGCTCAGGATCGCTCAATTTTCCGCAGCTTGGTCCTGGATAGCTGCGAAAACGCAAAAAAAAACCGCTATAGCCGCAACAACGCCGGTCTAAGTCCCAACGTTTATGACCGTCAGACCTGTCCCGTACCGCCGCTCGGATTATTCGATATCGCCCAACTTAGCGACGGCGCGGCAGCGGTCGTTATCACCCGCGCCGGGTCCGTTAAAAACGAAGGAAACTTTAGACCGGTACGGATTTTAGCGTCAGCCAACGCGACTTCCCAACTATCGATCCATGACCGTCATCAGCTCCTTGTTTACAGCGCGGCGGCAGAATCAGCCAGCAGCGCATTGAACCAGGCCGCAATCCGCCTGAAAAATATCGACGCTTTCGAGCTTAGCGACGCAACAGTGATCGATTTGATCCTGTCGCTTGAAGCGATCGGACTCTGCCGGCCCGGACTCGGCTGGAAGGCAGACCGTTTGGCGCTCAATCAAGGCGGGGGAAATATCGGGCGCGGGAATCCGACCGGAGCGTCCGGAATTTACCAGCTCGCCGAAGCGATCGATTGGCTCCATGCTCAGCCCGCGCCGAAAACCGTCTTCGTCCAGGCGTTGGGCGGAGCCGCCGCGACCGCGATTACGCATATTTTGGCATCGGAATAAAGACGTCCGCGTCCCTTATCGGGATTCTTTTTTAGCGGCGCCGCTTCCGACGTCATAAAAACCCTCTCAGAACCTATCAAGATAGCTTTTGAAGGATAAAGATGCCTATAATGGGAATCGTTGTAATAACGAAAACAGGAGTCTTGCAAAACGTTATGGAAAACCCACGCCACTGGCGGCTGAAAAAACAGCGATATGCATTAGTCGGAGAAATATGTCCTCACTGCGCAGTTAAAATCTTTCCACCACGCGATGTCTGCCCGGAATGCGGCCTGGAAGCGAAAACGTCTTACCAGTTCAGCGGGAAAGGAAAAATCTATTCCTATACGAAGATGACCGACGGCCCCGCGGGCTTCCGCCAGAACACGCCTTATTTCGTCGCGCTGATCCAACTCAACGAAGGTCCGATGATCACGGCGCAGTTAACCGACGTTGGCGACGAAGAAATTAAGATCGGCTCGCCGGTCGAGATGGTAACGCGAAAATTGCGCGAAGACGGCGATCATCACGGCGCGATTTTATACGGTTATAAATTCCGCCCCGTTCTTCAGGAAGTAAGCGCGTAGGAATTTGGAGTTTACGCAAAAAGCCGGATATGACCCTGATCCGGTTTTTTCTTTTTAAACCGACCTGACCGCCATTCATCACAATACATACATGACTTTCATCGGGTTGAATTGTACGTATATTTAAGCTAACATTACCCATACAAATAGCCAATCAAATTTATACTTGGAGGGAGTCGATGTCAAAAAAAGTGGCAATTGTCGGCAGCAGCGGGGGAAATCTCTACGCGCAGGGCGGGAATGACCCCGCTCGATTACTGGGAGAGATTTTTACGCAAATGAAATCGGCCGGGATTGAGATCGCGTTCGTTGAATTCATTGGTACGGACAAAAGCATGGATAATATCGGCGCGGACGCCAAAGCGCGATTATTTTCGCTCGGCGAAAACGGTCTCATAACAGGCGAAGAAAAAACGCTCTCGGAGGTTAACGCGGATGCCAAGGTTCACGACGAAAATCTGGCGCGAATGATCCGCGGCGGGGAAATCGACGGATTGATCGTCATGAGCAGCGATCCGAACGAAACCAACAACGCCTCAACGCGAGCCGCCGCCGAAAAGCGAATCCCGATCGTCGGAACCGGCGGAACGTCAATCGCATCGACGCAAAAGCTGGGCGGGAACGTCATTTCCGCGTCCGGCACAACCGGAACGACCAACCGCACACGCGCGGTCGCCTTTACGTCAGCGCTTGCCAGCGAATGGAAGATCAAGTACAGGCCGATCATCGGTTCAGCGGCGGTTTCCGACGCGGCCGACGCCAACATTTGGAAACGGATCAATTTCCGCGGAATCATGATGGCGTCCCTGCCCGGATTCATCGCCATGGCGCTTTCGTTAGCATTGAGCAAGATTCCCGCGCTATCGGAGATGGAGAACGTTTTTAATATTCTGATCGGGGCGCTGCCGGTCATGATTGCGGCTATCGCCGCCAAGCAGGTCTCCGGTCTTGACGAAGTCGGGATCGTCGCCGGCATCGTCGCCGGTTATTTATCGGTCGACGGCGGAATTATCGGCGGGTTGGCAAGCGGCATTTTAGCCGGTATCTTCGCATACTATATTATCATCCAATGCCTGCGCTGGAAGATTCCCGGAACGACGGCGAATATCGCCGCTGGAAGCCTGGGCGGGCTCGCGGCCGGCCTGATCGGCATGTTCCTGATCGCGCCGGTCGCCCTCTGGCTCGGGAACGGGATTAAATCGCTGATTGAAACGGCTCTGGCTTTTAATCCGCTTCTTGCCGGCGCGCTGGCGGGTTTATTGATCTGGCCCGCGATTATTGGCGGCGTTTATCATGCCGCGATCCTGCCGATCGTCTTGCTCGAAATGGAATCAACCGGATACAGCTTCCTCGGCGCGATCGACATGGTCGGGTTGGTTATGGTCAGCGCCGGAATTACGCTCGCGAATATCGTCGCGCCGAAAGAAAAGAGCGACCGCGCGATCGCGCTGACCGGCTTCCTGATCAACATGGGCTTCGGAACGTTTGTTGAGGCCGCCTATCCGTTCATGTTCTCCAGCAAAAAGGTTTTCGCCGCCGCCTTAGCCGCCGCGACCGTTTCCGGCGCGCTGATCGGAATTTTCGACGTCAAGGGCATCGCTTACGTCCCGTCGATTGTCGCGCCGACAATGGCCAATGAAGGGAAAGGCCTGTCGTTCGCAATCGCGATGGCAGCCGCGCTGGTCATCGCTTGCGTACTGACCGTCCTGGCGAATAAGCTCCCGGATAAAAAATCCGATCCGGAAGCGTAAATCGAACGAGAGAAACGAATCGCGTAAGCGGAAGATCTTAACTTATGCGATTCGGTCAAAATAGTCAAAAGAACAGCAAGGGGAAAACATGATATCCAACGATATGAAAATCCGCATGGAAAAAGGAATCGCCAAAGTTCACGCAGCGTTGGAACTCGGCGGCGGCCATACCATCCTCAGCACCGGGATCACCGGCGACGACAGCCGGCTGGCAAAAGCCGTTTGCGACGTCGGCGTCAAAATGATCGAGCCGAATCATCCCGCCGTAGCGCTCGCCCGCGGATATAAGGGCGTCGTCACCATGCACGAGGCGGAACAGATCCGCTATGAAATCACGGTCGGCCAGATGGCCGAGGTGACCCGGGGCGTCCGCAGCGTCGTTCCGTCCGACGTTTATATTACCGTCGGAATTCCGGGCGGATTTACTGAAATCGTACCAATGCCGCTGCGCGAAGAAGATTTCGCGAAAATGGCGTTCGCCGGGGCGGACGGGCTGCATACGCATAAATCTTCGCTGAAGGACTTGGAAGAACTCGTAACCATGGCGCATAAATACGGACTGTTGGTCGACGCCTATATCGGGATGTCGACCGATCTGCATACGTTCGGCCTCCCGGCTGACAGCGCGGACGAGGTCTACAAGACCGCGAAACAGATGGAAGGCGTCGGAACCGACATGATCGGCCTGATGACCGGAATGAGCTACGAGGGCGTTGAAGCCGGCGCGATCCATCCCATGATCCAGGAACGTCTCGCCGCGCTCGTCGAAGCCGTCAAGGTTCCGACGCTGGCGGAAGGCGGAATTAACCTGACGAACTTCCAAGCGTTCCGGGACACAAAAGTAAATATTCTCGTAATCGGAACGTCGATCGATAAAATGGTCGGGAAAGCCGCTCAGGACGCTGTCCTCGCTTTCATGAAATATTAATTCGGAAACGGAAAGAGAAACGCTCAGCGCCAAAGATCGAAACGTTATAATTAGCGCAGTATTTGCCGGTTCCCGGCGGAATGTTGCGCTTTTTCGCTTTATTAAAGAATAAAGAACCAAAGGCCGGATCGAACGAAGGATATTCATGACGACGAATAAAAACGATTTTATCTACATGCAAATCTATCATGATCTTCAGGAAAAAATTAAAACGAACGAAATTAAGCGGGGCGAAAAGCTGCCGACGGAGAATGAACTGAAAGATCAATATAACGTAAGCCGGGATTCAATCCGAAAAGCGCTGACAAAGCTCGAGAATAACGGAACGATCATACGCCGGGCGGGATCAGGAACGTTCGTAACGTCGGAAATCGCCGATTACTCGCTTTCTTATCAGGAAAGCTTCACGGAACAGATGATAAAAATCGGGAAAAAACCGTCTTCCGACATTCTCGCGATCGAAATCCTGAACGATTGCGAAAAAGATATCGCGACGAAATTAGCGATCGAGCCTGACGAACGGATTTATAAAATCTGCCGCGTCCGAAAAGCCGACGGCGAACCGATGGCGCTTGAAATTGTTTTCGTCCCGCAAAAACTGGTCCCCAACCTGCACACGTTCCTTTACGAAGAAACGTCGTTATATCAACTCTACGAGGACCGCTACCAACTGAAAATGAAAGATCTCGAGGTTCATATCCAAGCCGAATTAGCCGATAAAGTCGTACAGAAAAAGCTGAAACTCAAAGAAAACACGCCGATCCTCAAGATCAGCGGGACCATGACGCTCGAGAATCATCAGCCTCATTATTACTTTATCTGTTACCATATCGGCACAAAATATACCTTTTCAACGCGATTGCCGCGAAAGAAAAAGGGCGAATTCTAACCGCGCGGATTTCATATACCGCCCGGATTCCGAATTATCCGAGGTATACTTAGCGAAATGAGCGAGAACCGCGGCCATCAAACGTTTTCGGAAACCGCCGGAGAAATCTTCGAATCGGCGGCCGCCGCGTTTTTAATGATCCTGCTGTTTTCGCTTTACCGCGCCGCGCGCGCGATCCCGCTCGACCGTTTATCGGCGGGCATCGTTGAAGGCTATCCGAAATTTACCGGTTTTTTTATCGTTCTGACAATCTTTTTTTACGGCCTATTTATTTTATGGCTCCGCCGCCACGCTTGGCTTGACGCGGTTCTTGCGCTGGCGGCAATAATGTCGCTGAGCGGATTAGCCGCTTTCTCGGCCGGAACGGATTATGCCGAACCGGCGCGCATGATCGCTTGGCTCGGCGCCGCGTACCTCTGCTATTTCCTTTGCGTCGTACGCGGATACGGAGCGGACGGCGACTTGAATAAAAAAAGCGCCGCAACCTTGATCGCGCTCTTCACATTCGTTTCGTTCGCTCTGACCGCCGCGACCGGAATCGTCCGGCATCGGATTTTCCTGACGTCCGACTTCGATTTAGGCATCTTTGATCAGATGTTTTATTTTATGGGACGCGGCGAAGCACCGGTCACAACCTCCGTCGGCTACGCGATGAACCACATGCTGGAGATTCACTTTTCGCCGATCCTCTACCTCCTCGTTCCGTTCGATAAGCTGCGCCCGGACGCGGAAACGCTGATCCTGCTGCAGAGCCTGTTCGTTTCGTTAGCGGCGATCCCCCTGTATCGGATCGTCCGTCTGCACGGGTTGGAGCGGAAAATCGCCGTACTCCTGACGCTCGGGTTCCTGATTCAGCCGGGAATTTTCGGCGGGCAGCTAAAAGATTTTCATGAAATCAAACTGCTGCCGTTTTTCTTCATGAGTTTCGTTTATTTCTTCGAACGCGACGAAAGAGACAAACGCTTCTTTTCGATACCGACAACAGCTTTTTTCATCCTGACGCTGCTGGTAAAGGAAGACGCCGCAATTTACCTGATCGCCTATCTCCTAAGCGCGCTTTTCCGATCCGAAAGCGCGCGAAAAAGAGCGCTCCTTTATAGCGCGGTCGCCGCGATTTATTTTATCGCCGTCACGACGTTTATTCTCGGCGCCGAATCCGACTTTTCGTACCGTTACCGCGGCCTGATCCCGGAAGGCGTCGAACGCTCGATTTCCGCCTTGGGGAAAGTCCTTTTCACGTCGCCGTTTGCGATTTTGATCCGGACGTTTACGCCTGAAAAACTGACTTTATACGCGCTGATGTTTGCGCCGCTCGTTTTCCTGCCTTTGAGCGGGATTCGAAAATTGAAGAATTTGAGCCTGATTATGCCGTTTATCGCTTTTAACCTGCTTCAGGATCTCGAATGGCAGGCGATCGACAGCCAGTACTTTATGGGCCCGGTCAGCTGTTTCATGGTCATCGTCGTCAACGAAATCGAATCGATCCGGCGTCCGGCGAAACGGCTCTTCCTTGCGGCGCTGATCGCCCTGACCGCGTTCCTTTTTTGCCTCTCGGCCCATCTTCCCAAAAGCGATTATTTCAAAAAATACGCGCGAGAATCCGCCGTTTATCAAACGCTTGAATCCGAACTGAAGGCGGTTCCGAGCGATCGCAGCGCATCCGGCGCCAGTCATTTTTACGCCCACCTGTCTCGCCGGGCCGAGATTTATCCGACCGCTTTCGAGTATGAAACCGATATTATCGCCGTCGATTTACGCGATTCAAAAGTTCCCGGACTTTTTAAACGCGTGCTGACGCTGATTCAGGAGCAAGGCTACGGCGTCCGGTCATACCGGCGCGATTATTGGGTCATCCTCGAAAAAGGACTCGAATCCGACGCGACGCAGGTCGTTATCGGCGAGATGTCCTATTTAACCCGTTAAGCGAATTACCGAAATTTTACCTATTTACAAACAATTTCCGCCGCGATATAATATATTGTACGGAATCAAACGTTACCCGTTTTATTATCGTTACCAACTATATATTTCTGTTTGGCGCTCCGGCGCAGTCTGAACTGTGATTTCTAAGGCAGGATCATATGGGGGAATCTAATTTGCCGTTGGCTTTAATCGCGGCCGCCGTCATTTTCACGATCATCGCGATTGCGTTTCTCATCAAGGCGTTTATCCGCCGTAAACGCTTCACGGCTTCAACCGTCGGGAAAATCGTCGATACAAAAATAACGAAGCAGCATTATTCACGCCGAAGTAAAAACGGCGATTATCGCTCCGGCTGCCGCACATGGTACGCGCCGACAATCGAATATGCTGTCGATGGGGAAACGTACCGATCGACGGCCGATAGCGTAACTGCGCATGGGTTTTACGAGAAAGGGGAGAAAATCGAAATCTTCTATTCGCCGAAAAATCCGGGGAAGGTTACCGTGATTTCGCCGACAGATACGAAAAAAGGCGGACTGCTCATGTTCGGCATCAGCGCGATTCTCCTATTGATCGGATTATTGCTCTCGCTGGTCAGTTAGCTTCTTCCATTCGCTCCACGCCTTCATGAACCATCAAGGACATCCTAATGAAAAGAAAACACTTCCTTTTTGTCGCCGCCGCATTCGCCTGGGGCCTGTTCTTCCGTATTGATTCGTCCCGAGCGGCTCAAGACTTGCAAGCGACCGTCGACGCACTCCAACTTTCAATCCGGATCATGCAGCTGCAATCAACGATGGATGCGATGAACGGATCGAATCCGTCTCAGCCCCAGCCCGCGGCAACGTTATCGCCGGAAGAAGTCAGCGGCGGAATGATGAATTGGGCTCCTCAGGATTCCGCTTTCTACGCGACCGGGACCCCGTTTCATTCGCGGAACATGATCACGATGCAGAACTTTCCGACGATGGTCCGGCCGGCGATTCCCGACGATACGCCGCCGGTATGGAAGATGCCGAACACGACGCGACGCGTTGAATTGACCGTCGGAACCTACGGCCAGTTTCCGAATATCGCCGAAGCCTTGAAGAATATTCCGAAAAAAGCCGGCGGCGTCATGATTTTCCTGACCAGCGATACGGAAGAGCCGCCGGACGGATTCGGGATCCCGATCGACCGCGAAATAGCTTACGTTCAGGTTCATTCGTCCGACGGGACGGTCAAAAATGTCCGGCCGTCCGGGCGTTCATTCTGGTTTTTCTGCAACGGGATTCCGCTCGTTATCGGCCCGGAAGTCGTCTTTACGGAAAAAAGTATGGTCATGGGCGGTTCGATCACCTATGAACGTCATAACGTCCATACCAACAACAGCACGATTATCGTCAACGGCAAGGCCTGGTGGGTTTACGGCGGCGGTCAATCTTCGCGAAAAGACCACAGCTCAAGCGTCGATAATGTCCTGATTATCGTTAACGGCTGGGTCGACCGTGTTTACGCCGGCGGCCGCGCGATTTACGGCGAGACGATCGTTAATAATGCGCTCGTCGTCGTAAACGGAACGGCGGAAGAAATTTATTGCAGCGGATATACCGAAAATCCGGCCGCCAAAACGACCGTCGGGAGATCGAAGATGATGATCTATGGCTGGTACAGTATTTACGGGTTGGGAAAAGGAGCGGGTGAAATTTACCTGATGGATCCGAGCGGCTGTTATTAGCGGGACGATGCATTGGCGGCGAGATGTTCGATTTTTTTCTCAGAACGATACCCCGCTTTACGACCGAAAAAAATCATGATTTCCGATATCCGCTTGACGTTTTTTTTTCTATATGCTAAAATTTCTTTCGTTGAGTTCAAAGGAAATAAAGCGTTCAAGCGGAAATTCCGACGGATCAATGGGGGCGTGGTGTAGCGGTTCAACATGCGGCCCTGTCAAGGCCGAGATCGCGGGTTCAAATCCCGTCGCTCCCGCAAAAACGACACTTCGAAAAGTGTCGTTTTTCGTTTAATTGATCGATTCGCGAACTAAATCTTCCCGATATGATGTCGGTGTTTTTCCGGTCTTCTTTTTAAAACAGGCACTGAAATAATACTGACTCTTAAATCCGACTTTTTCACTGATCGATTTTATCGAAAGAGACGAGTTAATCAGCAGGCTCTCCGCCATCTCAATCCGGAAATCGGATATTGCAACCGAGATTCCAACACCATTTATTTTTTTATACAACGCGCTGAGATACGATGGGCTGATATTCACGTATGCCGAAATCGTCGCCAATCCCAAGTCGTTTTCTTCAAAATGAGCTTTAATATAATCCTGAATCCGTTCGTTCAATTTGGCATGGTAACTGTTGGACGATTGATCCAATAAGCGGCAAACTTTAACGCAGATATGATAAACCTGATCGGTTAAATCCCGCAGATTTTGAAAGCCCGGGAGGCTCTCATGAAATGATTGCATCTCGGAACGAATTTCATCCACATTGATACTCATATCGGCAAGAAACCGCATCGCTTTCGTCATAATATCGTAGGCAAACAGATATATATCATTGGTATCCGAAAAATTGCGCGCCAATTTACCGGATACATTATTAAGAAATACTCTCAACCCGTCCAAATCTTTATACGATAAAAGCCGCAGTAATTCCGATTCCTGAAATGAAGTAAGAAACAAAGGCGCAGGTGTTTTTCCTTTGTAGTCTCGGATATCGAAAATACTCTTTTGCGGAAGAAAAAAATGATACTTAAGAGCCTGTTTCGCGTCATTATATGACAGGT
>DAOUFC010000107.1:0-19341 GCA_034430295.1 Flexilinea sp. | reverse complement strand
GTTCCCGCCGGCTTTCGCGACGTTGCGGCGCAGCGCGCTGTCCGCCAGGTTGCCGCTGTACGCCCAACTGAAACCGTTGTCCCATTTGAACATCGTCTTGCTTTCCGGATGGAGCGGCGCGATGAGCGAAACCATGTTGAGGCTGTGGCGCCCTTCGAAATAAACTTCGATTTCGCTCGCCGTCGGGAGGACTTTTTCGATAAAGTCGCCGATCGCGACTTCCTCGACCCGTGTAAATTGCCGTTCGGGCGTTTTCGCTTCTTTCGCCATCGCGGCGAAGATATCGTCTGCCGAACCGGCGATGCGCGCCGCCGCGTCGCGGTTGCTGAACAGGATGTTGTTCACCGTTATGTCGTCGAGCGTCGCGTGTCGCCGCGCCAGCGAATGCATGTACCCCAGCGCGGAAAGTTCCTTCCTCGCCGCATCCAGCATTTCCTGCGTAAAGATTGGTTTCGGACGTTTATAGTTCGACGGCGCGACGATCGCTTCGTATTTCCGTACCGCTTCATCGAGCGCCGTCCCCTCGCTGATGTCGATCAGCAGCGTTCCCATGCTGTGATTGCGGATCCTGCCGACGACGCCCCCCGCGGCGACCGACTTTTCCCAGGCGAACAGCTCGCGTTCCCGTTCCGTCTGAAGCCGCATAAAAGCGTTCTTATACTTAAGGAATTCTTTCAGCGCGTATTCCCATTCTTCGCCCTTATACAGCGAGTTCTGGGCGATCAGTTCCAGAACCGTCCGAACGCTGTCTTCGTTAAGTTCGGTCAGCGATCGTCGGAAAACGGCTTGGGTATCGCGCGATCGCGCTTTATACGACGGGATATCGTCCTTACCGACAACGCTGAAATTCGGAACCGTCAGCGCGAAATGGTCCCAGGTATGAATCCTCCCGTCTTCGAGCCGTTCGAAATTGCGGCGCGTTCCGATTTTCGCGCTGTCCGAATAGAAAACGTTCGCGACCGGTTTATCGCGTAAATATTCGCTCAACGCGGTCAAAGCGGGTTGGCGAACGTCGTCCGTTTCGAAATCCCAGATCGTCTTCAGTTGGTTGTCGCGGATCGCGGCGAGATTTCCGGCTTTCCGGATAAAATTACGGCAGCTTGAACAATCAAAATGGCGGCGTTTTCGAAAAATTCCGTTCTCTTCCGCCGGGATCGAATTCAGGTAAAACTCCCAAAGCTCCTCTTTATCCGCGTCCAGCTCAAACAGCGCGGACGCGCCCTCCGCCATCAACAAAAAGTTAAACTCAAATTCATCAAAAAATTCATTCGTCCCCATAAACGTTCCTCCGAATTTGCTTTTTAAACCGACTTCTCCGCCCTGGGAAAGGCGACGCCGTCTGCCCTGCTTTCCCCGGTTCTGCAAAAATTCGTTCCTGATTTGGTATACGCGGAGTATATATTTCAAATTCGCTTCGGATTCGGCGTCGTTTCCGTAAAAACGCTCTCTCTGCATTATAGAATAAATCGAGACTGATTTAACGAACGTCTATCTTTTGTCCATTAAGATCTCGCTTTTGTCCATGTAAAGCGCTAAAGCGCGCCCGTTTCCCGCTCCGCCGGCAAAAAAAACGGCGCTTTTAATAAGGAAAAGCCCCGCTCGCTGCCGTGCGGGGCTTTCCAGTTGCATCCATCCGTAGGGGCTTAGAACCCCATAATAGGCGGCATATTATCCGCCTCCTCTTTCTCTCCCTCAAAGTTCTCAACCGTTTGACCGGCGCTAAGTTCGTCCGAAAGAATTTCCACGAACAAACCGCTCTTGACCCCCAGCTTAACCGGAAGCGGCGTCTTCGATCCATCCGCTCCGACGACGTTCACGTACGCTTCGCCATCCTCAAGATAGACGGCGCTAATCGGAAGATAATTCGCTTCGTCAACCGCGGCGATCGGGATCCGGATATCCGCGGTCAACCCCGGCAGCACGTTTTCGTCCGCGTCCGTCAGCCGGATCGTCACGCCGAAGGTCACAGCGTTATTCTTTTCCGATCCGGTATCGGCGATCGCCGAAACGACGCCGCGGTACGTTTTTCCCGGAATCGAGATAAACTTTATTTCCGCTTCCTGACCGAGCTTGACCTGAGAAATATCGAGTTCCGAAACGGCGATATCGATAAACAGTTTCGAAAGATCGTCGATCTGGACCGCGGTCATCGCGTCGACCTGCGCGGCGGTAACCGTATCGTTCAGCTTGGTATCGAACTTGGTTACGACGCCGTCGAACGGCGCGATCAGCTTCGCAGTTTCGATCTTCGCCTGTGCCGCGGCGATTTTCGCCTGCGCCGCCGCCAGCTCGGCATCGGTCGGCCCGTTCTTCGCTTCTTCGTACGCCTGCTGTTTCTGCTCAAGCGTCGCTTCGGCGAGCTGGAGCGCGGCTTCGCGGACTTCTTTTTCGAGCGCGTTTCCGCCGTTCAGGTAGAAGCGGTATTCGGCTAACGCGTTATCGCGCGCGTTTCGATATCCGACGACATCGCCGATTCGCTTCCGGCGCGCGTCGTTCTCGGGGTCGGCGCTGCGGACTTCTTCAAACTTGTCTTTTGAGGCGTCAAACTGCGCCTGCGCTTTCAGGTAGGTTTCGTAAGCGATGCGGATTTCTTCTTCTGACGCCAGTGTCGGATCGATGTCCGCGACCGCCTGCTTCGAGGTATCGACCTTTTTCTGCGCCGTGACGAGATCGCTTAACGCGGCGGCGACTTTATCCGCCGTATTTTGAAGCTTGGCGTAACCTTCCTCCGCCTGCGCTAACTCTACGCTCGCGGCCAAAACCGAAACCGGAAGCGTATCCTCCGACAACTCTGCTAATACGTCGTCTTTCCTGACTTTCGCGCCGATCTCGCTGTAAATCGCGGAGACCGTTCCCGTCGTCTTCCATTTCAGCGTGATGCTGCGGTTCGAGCGGACGGTACCCGATACTTCGTCGATCATGGCAATCAGCGGCCCGTTTTCGACGGTTACCACCGACAGCTCCGCAGCGGTTCCCGAAGCCGGGATCAGGTTCCGGTTCAGCATTCCGGTCATCAAGGCATATAAACCGCCCGCGGAGATCAAAATAAGCAGTATCAGCAGCGCGATCAGGCAGCCGGGTTTCTTGTTTTTCTTTTCTATTTGAATTTTATAATCCATTTTTTCGTTCCTGTTCTTTATTCCTGTTTTGACTGCGGCGGATAGGCGGCGCTTATTCCGCGCCCGCTTCCGCCGCCTTCTCGATTCCGCAGCTTTCGTAAAAACGCTCGTCCATCGAAGAAACGGATAGCCGGTCCCCGAGGGCGAGATCGCCGCCGGCGACTTCGGCGCAGAGCGCGTTGATCAGCCCGACCCGAATCTCAACCGTTTCCGTACCGTCTGCCGTGATCCGTTCGACGGTACGGACGCCGTCTTTCGTCATAATCGCACCGATCGGTACGACCGGAACGTCGGAGCGGGTAACGATCGGGAATTCGACCGAAGCCGTCATCCCCGCCTTAATCCTTGAGTCGGTTTCGTTCAGCCGGATCAGCGCGGCGATCTGCGCGCCCTGGTCCGTGCCTGTCGCGGCGTTATCGATCTTAATAATCGTTCCGCTAAATTTTTGATCCGGAAGAACGTCGATCTCGACCGCGACCGCCTGGTTCAGCGTCATCTTTTCCCGGTCGACCTCGTTGACCATGACTTCGAGATAATACGCCGATAAATCGACGAGGCTGAACGCCTCGGTCCCGAGCGAGACCGCCTGATTCGCTTCGGCCGCGACGCTTCCGATCGTCCCGTCGAACGGGGCGATGATGTAGCGCTGTTCAAACGTCGTTTCGGCGAGTTCGACCGCCGATTCGGCACTTTTCCGGTCCTTCGCGCGCGGGATAACGCGATACGATTCGTATTCTCTCAGTATCTCATCGTACGCGCGCTGCGCGTTGGCAACCGCGCCTTGAGCGAAGGCGAGGTCGACCGCTTCCGGCGCCCGGCGCAGGTAGCGCCATTTTCCGTAAGCCGATTGGAGCGTATCGTAATTTTGTTTGTATGCTTCGAAATAGGTCGAGCGCGTTTCGTCTTCCCCCCAGCTTTTATAACTGTCTAAAACAGCGCGCAGATCTTCTTTCGCATAATTGAAATTCTTTTCCGCCAGCGCGAGCGAATCGTAAGCCATCTGCAAATCCTGGGTCGTTCCGCGCGGATAATACAGCTTCTCCTGCGCCGCTTTCGTCGCTTTCAGCGTAATTTCGTCGACGGCCAGTGTCGCCAGCGCCTGATATTTTTTGACTTCAGAGACCATGACGTTCGCAGCGGCGCTCATCGCGTCAATCAGTTCTTTTTCAGCGCCGAGAACGGCCGAGGAAAGCGAATCCGGCGCCAGTTCAGCTAAGACATCGCCTTTTTTAACCGCATCCCCGACGGATACGTTGACCGCGGAGACGACCCCGCCCGTTTTCCATTTCAGGACCGCTGTCTGTTCGTATTCGATATTCCCCAACATCGCGATCGATTTCGTGACGGTCCCGTTTTGAACCGTGTAGACCTCCGAGCGAGGGGCCGTTTCCGGCGTTCCGATCGTCTCCGCGTTCGCGGCGCAGCCGGCGATCCAGACGACCGTCAGCGCCAGCGCAGCGCAGATCGTTTTGCGGGGAAGCTGTTTCCGAAACGAAGCTGATAGTTTCATGTTTTTCATTTGTCCTTTCTAGTTCCGCGGGCCTATTCGGTCCGCAGCGCGATCACCGGCTCCAACGCGGCGGCGCGTCCCGCCGGGTAAACGCCGAAGAAGACGCCGATCATGATCGAAAACGCGCAGGCGCCCAGGATCATCAACGGATTAATTTCCGGAACGATCTTAAAGTTCATCATTGATGCGACGAAACCGACCAGATACGATAATCCAATCCCGAAAACGATCCCGATCATTCCCCCGACAAGCGACAGCACGCCCGATTCGATCAGGAACTGCGTGCGGATATTGCCGTTGTTCGCGCCGACCGCTTTCCGAAGCCCGATTTCCTTCGTGCGTTCCGTAACCGTAACCAGCATGATATTCATGATGCCGATTCCTCCGACGACGAGCGAAATTCCCGAGACGGAACTCAGGAAGAAAATAAAGATCCCGAAGACCGCGTTAAACGTTTCCAGAAACGAGCCGATATTGCTGATATAGAAATCGTCGGGCGCGCTATCGGGAAGATCGTGATTCGCGCGCAAAATCGATTTGATTTGCGGTTCTGCCGCAGTCAGCGAGACCATATCCGTATTGACCTTGACGTCGATCTGATCGCGCGTTCCGCGCCCGTACGGGCTGAGCCGGTTGTCGACCGTCTCGCCCGGAACCAGGATTTCTTTGTTGACGGACGAATCGCCGCCCGATTTATCGGCGAGAACGCCGACGACGGTAAACGATTGGTTATCGATTCGGATCGTTTCGCCGATAACCGATTCGTCCCGGTCGCCGAAAAACTTCTTCCGGTTCTCGATCCCAAGGATGGCGACGAACGAGCCGTTTTGACGTTCCCGGTCGATAAAATCCCGTCCCGCCTGAATCGTCAGGTTCTGCGTCCGCAGGTAATCCGCGTCGACCCCGATAACGCGAACCGATCCCGAAGTCTCGTTCCGGGAAATGGCGACGTTAGAAACGCTGCGCGCCGAGGAAACGGCCGTCACGAACGGAAGCTCCGCGATCGCGGCGGCGTCGGACGGCTTCAGCGGTTTCTCGTTTCGCGCCTCGGGGTTCATCCCGCCGGCGTAAATCAGCAGCCGGTCGGAGCCGAACGCTTCGAATTCGGACGCCAGGTTGTTTTTCACGCCGGTTCCGATCGAGTACATCGCCACGACGGCGCTAATCCCGATAAATATCCCCAGCATTGTCAAAATAGAACGCATTTTGTTCGCGCGCAGGCTGCGTAAGGCTTCTTTAATCGACGCGAATAGGTTCATTTCCGTTTTCCTCCAAGGCAGCCGGATTCGGCCGCGGTCCGTTTAAAATTTCGATTCATCGTGACGCTCCCGTTTATTCCGAACGCAGCGCGATCACCGGCTGAAGCTCGGAGGCTTTATTTGCCGGGTAAATTCCGAAGAAAAGACCGAACGCGGCGGAGAAAAGGAGCGTCCCGAAAAGAATCGGAATACTGATGACCGGTTCGAACGCCGCCATCTCCGTCCCCGACATTTTTACCAGCGCCGCCAGCCCAAGCGAAAAGAGGATCCCGAGACCGACGCCGATTAATCCTCCAAAAACCGAGAGGAACGCCGATTCGAAAAGGAACTGCATCCGGATATCGCTTCCGCGCGCACCGATCGCTTTCCGCAGCCCGATCTCTTTCGTCCGTTCGGTCACGACGACCAGCATGATATTCATGATCCCGACGCCGCCGACGAGGAGCGAAATTCCGGCGACAAAACCCAGGAAGAGGACGAACGACGTCAGGATTCGGTCGGTCGATTCGAGGAACTCCTTGGCCTGTTCGACGGTGAAGTCGTTCTTGTCCGAGCCGCTGAGAGAATGGCGGATCCGGAGAAGCTCGGTAATCTCCGCCGCGGTATCTTCCGACTCCACGGCGTCGGGGTCGAAGCGGACGATAAACGTATCGATCTCGTTCCGATTCGCAACCTTAAAGCGCAGCGCTATCGTCGTATATGGGATCATGACGATCGTCATGTCCGGAGCGACATTGCCGCGTTTTTTCGCGACGCCGATAACTTCGAATTTCAGCTTCCCGATTTTCAACGGTTTCCCGAGCACGCTTTCGGCGCTGTCGTCGGGAAATAAAGCTGTTAAAGCCTGCTCATCAAGGATCGCGACGAGTTCGGCCCCATCGACTTCTTCTTTGGTGAAATTGCGTCCCGAAACAAGCCGGGCCGCTTCGTTTTTGAGATAGCGTTCGTTATATCCGGAAATGAATAAAAAACGGCTGCGATTGTCGGCTCCGACGCCGGATTGCTGCGTTCGCAGCTCCGGCGTGCATTCCGACACCGTTTCCAGCGCGCAGACCGCTTCCATATCCGATTTCGTCATCGGCGCGTAGCGCATCGTTCCGCCGGAATAATTCCCGGCGTAGACGTAGATTTCGTTCGTGCCGATTTCTGAAAATTGACTGTTGATCTGTGCGCGGACGCCGAGACCGAGGCTCGTCAGCGTAACGACCGAGCTGACGCCGATCAGGATTCCCAGAACGGTCAGGAACGACCGTCCGCGGTTCGCGCGCAGATTTCGCAGCGATTCCCAAAATAAGAACTTTACGTTCATGTTTCTTTTTCCTTACCCTATTCGTCCCGCCGGATGGGGACGGTTTTACTCTGCCCGGAGCGCCAGAACCGGTTCAAGCCGCGCCGCTTTCCGCGCCGGGACGAGCCCGAAAACGATTCCGAACGCTGCGGTAAACAGGATCGTAAAAGCGATGACCGCCGGATTGAAAACGGCTTGAATGTCCTCGAAGCCCGGCCCGAGCAGGCTCGCGAGTCCCACCAGCCCGAAAGAAAAGGTCAGTCCCGAAACCATCCCGATTATTCCGCCGAGAAGCGAAAGATAGGCAGCTTCGAAGAGAAACTGGCGCGAAATATCGCTGTTCTTCGCACCGACGGCTTTCCGAAGCCCGATTTCGCGCGTCCGCTCCGTTACCGTAACGAGCATGATATTCATGATCCCGATTCCGGCGACGAGGAGCGAGATCGCCGCGACCGCGGACAGGAAGATCAGGAACGACGTCGTTACCGTTGAGATCATCGCGATCATTTCTTTCGACGTGGTGATCATGAAGTCGGCGGGACGCCCGGCGGGAATATCGTGCCGGCGGCGCAAAATCGCCTTGATCTGTTTCATGCCGTCTTCAACCGTTACCCGCGTCTCGTCAATAAACGCCATCATCATGCCATAATGATGACGGTTGCCGCCGGTCATGCGCAGCTGCATCGTCGTATATGGAACCGAAGCGTAATTCATCTGGTCGGCGAACGCCTGACCGAATCCTCCTTCGAGATATTCGCCGATGATTTCGTACGTGACGTTATCGATTCGGATTTTACGGCCGATCGCGCCGTTTTTCTCGCCGGGGAATAAGCGTTCGGCAACCGGGCTCCAGGTCACGATAACCGGTTCGGCGTTTCGGACTTCTTCATCCGTGTACGCACGCCCGTAAACCAGCTCATTTCCGCCCAACGAGATCCCTGCCGCGCTGTATCCCATAATCGTCAGCATAATTGTTTTCCCGGTTTCGGTCGCGACAGGTTTGATTGCTGTCAGGTTCGGCGAACAGTCGATCACAAACGGCAGTTCGCAGATCGCTTCCATGTCGTTCGTCGTAATCGGGCGGACGTTGCGCGATTTTTCCGCGTAATTGCCCTCCTGAATCATCACCGCGTTCGATCCCAGGTCCGACATCTGGCCGTCGATATATTCCTGAACGCCGAGTCCGACGCTGATAATCGTCGTGACGGAGCTGATCCCGATAACGATACCGATCAGCGTCAAAAACGAGCGCCCTTTATTCGCGCGCACATTTTCAAAAGCTTCGCTCAGTAAATGGTTCAGTTTCATCGCGGCCATCCGACTTCCTGGTTTTACCCCTGCGCCTGCGAAGCTCCTTTGTCCGCCAGATCAGCGGTCCCGTTCGAGCCGTTCGCGGTTCCAAACGCTTCGGCGATCGCGTCGGCGGCGGAAGCGTTCCCTTCGTGTACGTCTTCTTCTTCGTGGACGACGCCGTTTCTCGCGTCCTGATCCGCCTGTTCGCGCGCTTTAGCCGCGATCATGTCGCGGACGGCAGCGCGTTCTTCATCAGTTGCCTGACTATAGTCGATCTGGCGCCAGGATTGTAAGATCTCCTGTTCTTCCTGCGACCCGAGCATCCCGTCAAAAACTGATATCACGCGGGGGACGACGGCGCCGATCTTCGGATCGTGCGTAACCATCAGGACCGTCTTGCCCTTTTCCTTGTTCAAGCGGATAAGCAGCTGCATGATCTCTTTGCCGGATTTGGAGTCAAGGTTACCGGTCGGTTCGTCAGCCATAATAATTTCCGGATCGTTGACGAGCGCGCGGGCGATCGCGACGCGCTGCTGCTGACCTCCGGAAAGTTCTTTCGGCTTATGCTTGGCGCGATTCGCCAGGCCGACTTGGTCAAGCGCTTCCATGGCGCGTTCTTTCGAATGCGACTTGTTTTTTGAATACAGGAGCGGGAGCATGACGTTTTCCAGCGCCGTAATTCGCGGCAGCAGGTTGAAACTCTGGAAAACGAAACCGATTTTACGGTTGCGGATTTCCGCCAGGCGGTTGTCGCTGATCGTTGAAACTTCCGTTCCGTCCAGGAAGTATTTCCCCGCCGTCGGACGATCTAAACAGCCGAGAATATTCATCAGCGTCGACTTTCCGGAGCCGGAAGGCCCCATAATCGCGGCAAATTCGCCGTAATCGATATCGATCGAAATATCGTTCAGCGCACGGACTTCAATATCTCCGAGCGGATAAAACTTACAGAGATGTTCCGTATGGATTACGTTTTGATCTTTTCGTTCACTCATTTTATTATTTCCTTAAAAATCGCTTTCAGTCCCGTACTTAGTTGCCGCTTCCGCCGAAGATACCGCCCAGCGGTTCAGCCAGTAAACCGGCGGCGTTCATACCGAAGGGACCGCTGATATAAGATTCGCGAATGATCATGCCTTCTTCGAGCCCGTCGGCACTGATCTCGCTCTTAACACCGTTGGAGTAGCCGACCGTCACGGCCAGATCGCGGAACGATCCGTCCGAATCCTGAACCGCGATAACGCTTTCGCCGTTTTCGTTCGTCCCGATCGCGGCGACCGGAACGGTCAAAACGTCTTTATATTCTTTTGTATAGATTTTCAAATTGGCGACCATGCCCGGTTTTAATTCCGGGCTGACCTGATCCAGCTTGACCGTGACCGGGAAATGAACAACGTTGTTGGTTACCTTCCCGACGATCGAAATATTTGAGATTTTCCCGCTGTATTCTACGAGAGGAACGGCGTCGAACGTCAATTCGACAGTTTGCCCGATCTGGACATCGTTGATCTTACTCTCATGAATATCGACGTCGACGTAATAAGCGGATAAATCGTCCATCCGGATCGCCAGCGTCTCGACGACGATACCGGCCGAGTTGGCTTGGATAACGTCGAGCGGCGCGGCATTGACTTCGGTAATGACGCCTGAGATTGGGGCGATAATTTCCGCCGTCCGGACCGTCGCGGCAGCGGCGTTTATTTCCGCCTGAAGCGCATTAATTTGATTTTCAGTCGGACCGTTCTTAATTTCTTCATACGCGCGGACCGCGTCGCGATATTCGGCTTCCCGCAGCTGGAGCGTCGCTTCCGCTTTTTTCAGCTCGAGCGGATCGACTTCGCCGTTGTACCAGTTATAAGTCGATTCGGCCGAAGAAACGCTTGATTTCGCGCTTTCGAGCATTCCCACCGCCATTTGACGGTCAAAATCGTCCAATGGGCGGTCTTTCAGTTGTTCGAAGGACGCGGCGGCTTCTTCATAAAACGCCTGAGCGTCGAGATAATCCTGGTAATAGGCGTTCAGCTCAGTCGTATTATTCCGCGCCAGACCAAGCGAATTAATCGTGGTCTTAGCCGTATCGATCGCTTTTTTCGCCTGAATCATCTTGTTATATGCCGTAGCGAGCGCCAGATCGGAGGTAATCAAGTTTTCAAGTTCTTTTTCTTTTTTCTCTTTCGTGACAGCCGCTTCAATAATCGACGACTGAATCGTTCCGGTCGCGAGAGAAGCGAGAACATCGCCTTTTTCGACTTTATCTCCCAGTTCGACGTTGACAGTATCGACCGTTCCCGCAGCTTTCCAGTAAAGAGAAATGCTCTGCTTCGATCGAAGCGTTCCGGTCAGATCGTCGACCGTTTCCGCCAGATCGCCGCGCGTCAGCGTTAGCGTCGGAACGGGCGCGTTCGCCAGTTCCTCTAAACGAGCCTGTTTTGCGCGCTGTTGTTCGAAATAGACGTAAGCGATCGCGCCCCAGACGGCCGCCAAAACCAGAACGAGAATAATGATAACGATCTTCGATCGAGAGGCTTTCTTTTTAATTTGTTTTTGTTCAGTTTGTGTCATGATTATTCCTATGCCTTTTGAATATGCAGATTTTACGGCTGCGCGGGCGCGCCGGACTGAACGGAGTCTTGTTCCGAAATAAGCTGATCGCCCGCTTTCAGGTTTGTTCCGATAATTTCAACGCGACCGCCGGCAAATTCTCCGGTTTCGACCGCGATTCGTTCGACCTTTCCGGCGCTGATCCGTTCAACGTAGGTACCGTTCGAATCGTTGCGAAGCGCTGAAGCCGGAATAGATAAGATATCTTCGCGGTCGGCGATATGAATCGAGGCCACGCCGGTCATCGACGGATACAATCCTTTTTCTTTTAAAAGCCCTTGTTCCGGATCGAGCGCCACCAATACGGAATAAACCGGCGCAGCCAGCGGATTATCGGAGACGTTCGGCGTCGCGTTTATCGAAGCGATCGCGCCGTTGAAGACCATCCCGCCATATGCATCTAAGGCAACATCGGTCTCCATTCCAACGCTCAGTTTATCCAAATCGAATTCCGAAACGTTCATCTGAAAATAAAAACCGCTCGTGTCGCTGACAACCGCGAGGATATCGCCTTTTTTAACGTAACGGCCGACTTCGCAGTTTGACGCCGATACGACGCCGGAGATCGAAGCGGTCAGCCGGCGGAGCCCAACGATATTCGACGCCGTATCAATTTCCTTAATTTTTTCAGTCAGCTCGGTCGTGTTAAATAGGTTCTCTCCGAATTCGTTATATTTTCGAACCGCCTGATCGTATGCCGCCTGCGCCGTTAAAACTTTCGCGCGCGCCTGCGCCTTCGTCGCTTCACTTACGCCGTCGCGATAATATTCGAAAACGTTGTTCGCCTGAAAATACGCGTTCATCGCAACTTGAAGCGCGTTCTTTTTCTTGTAACGTTCCGGATCGGTATCTATTCGGAGCTTAACGCCTTCAAAGTCGGCGATGGCGATTTCATAGGCGTCGCGCGCCGCAATCATACGTTTTTCAGCCGCCTTCAGTTCCTCAGTGTTCGCCACCGGATAATCCATTCCCGCAAGCAGCTTTTTCGCGTCCGCCAACGCCTTCTCTTTTTCGATCATGTCCTGATAAGCCTCAGTTTTCGCCGTGTCGCTAATCCGCATCGCGTCAACGGTCGCTTGGGATTGGATTTGAGCCGCGACGGCGTTGAAAATATCCGGCGAAAGAAATTCGTCTTCGAGCGCGGCTAAAACCTGATTTCGCGCTACTGTCTCGCCAAGTTCAAAAGAGCAGCTCTCAATCACGCCGTCAGCACCCCATTTAATCGTTTCCGACTTGAGCGGTTTGATGTAACCGATCATGCTTAAGAATTGCGGAAAATTCGCCGTATCAACCGTAACCGTCGAGTCGGAAACGGTGTCTTTCTCCGCCGCCGCTCCGGCGCCGATCGCACAGGCAGTCACCGCAAGGCAGATCGCGACGACAACGATCCGCGCCAGTTTTTGTTCAATTCGATTTTTATATTTATTTATCATCATTATCAAACCTTATTCTGCGAGCCTTTTCGGCTTCATTTTTAAATACGGAATACGTAAAAAAAAGATTCAGACTTATGAAATACGCATCCACTTGGACAGATAATTTTACTCAACAAATTAACTTTGTTTCGTTCCCAAAAGGGATATCTGACAAGCAGCTGAGACCTGAGAGATGTAAGAAAAGCGGCATGATCGAATTCGATATCTGTCCCTATGTCCGCCAGGAAATCCGGAGGCCCTGTTGGATATAATTATGAGATTGGGATGAAACGAATCAATAGTGGGTAGTTTATGAACAATCTCACGAATCAACTTGGAAAATTTCACGATGCAGTCGAGCGGAACATATAACGATCATACCGATACGGACCCGGAGGTTGTCAGACCTGAAGACGTAGATTTTCAGGCTAAACCTGTTCTTCCATTCTTGCCTAAGACGAAAAAGGCTGCCCCTCTTTTACTTTCTGGAAAGCCTTTTTGTTAGAAACGGACAAGCTATTCTTATACATAGCATTTTACCTGCGCGTATAAACAGCGAGCCTTAAAAGGCGTTAGCGAAAGCATAACGGGGAAAAATCTACTTTATTATCTATATCGGGGTCAAATCAGCTGAATTGACAGTCGCTTAGTCTCGTTCATGTGAGGATGAAAGAAACGATCCGACTCAATACCACTCCTATTTTGACAGAGTAATCGCAACGACAATTATTTTCTGCATTGAGGTTACTTTTGTATCTCTCGCAGGCTCGAACTTCATTCCAGTTCCGCGTCAGCTCCAGTCCTGATATAATAAAATCCGGAGTGAACCGATGGCGACACCTCGAAAAAAACCAGCCCACAACCGAAATTTAGGACGGCATGGCGAAGATCTCGCGGCGACAGAAGCTCAAAAGCGCGGTTACCGTATCCTTGAACGCAATCTGCATACGCCATTCGGAGAAATTGACCTGTTCCTTGAATCGGACCAAGCGTTCGTCTTCGCGGAAGTCAAGACGCGCCGTTCGTTCCGTTTCGGCTATCCTGAAGAAGCGATCACCCCCGAAAAACTGCGCAGAATGCGCGAATCGGCCGAATACGTTATAAATCAGCTCCCGATTGAAGCCATAAAACCGTTTCAGCTCGACGTAATTACGTTTGAACCGGACGAAACGAACTCAGGTTCCGACGTTTTGCATTGGATGGAAAATGTTACTCGAGACGACTGAGGAACGGCGGATTCCGATTCTCGTTATCGTCGGACCGACCGCTGTCGGGAAAACGGCGTATTCGATCGCGCTGGCGAAAATATCGAACGCTGAGATCGTCTCGGCGGATTCGCGCTATTTTTTTCGCGGGATGACAATCGGCACCGCAAAACCAACGCCGGAAGAGATGGATGGGGTCCGTCATCATCTGATCGACGTATCCGACCCTGACGAAGTTTGGAGCTTAGCGCGTTTTCAGCGGGAAGCCGACATTGCGATCCGCGATATTTACCGTCGCGGGAAAAACGTTATCGTCGTTGGCGGAACGGGGCAATATATCCGCGCGCTGTTAGAGGGATGGTCGCCGCCGTCGCTGAAGCCAAACGAAGAATTACGCGCCGTTCTTGAAGCGTACGGGTCCGAAATCGGCGCAAAAGCGCTTTATGATAAACTGGCGCTGATCGATCCGTCCGCTGCGGCTCATATCGAATACCAGAATATGCGCCGCACAATACGCGCGCTCGAGGTTATTTTTTTAACCGGCGAAAAATTTTCCGATCAGCGAAAAACCGTCGAGCCGCCTTATCGCGCGACTGTTATCGGCTTGATCCGCGACCGCGCTGAACTCTACCGGCGTATCGACCGCCGGATTGACGCCATGATCGAAAACGGCTTTATCGACGAAGTAAAGACGCTTTTGGCGCAGGGCTACGACCCGTCGCTGCCGGCGTTGTCCGCGATCGGGTATTCGCAGATCGCCGCCGTAATAAACAGGGAAATGACGCTTGACGATGCAGTTTCGTCAATTCGAAAAGGTACGCGGACTTATGTCCGCCGTCAGGCAAATTGGTTTAAACCGGACGATCCGGCGATTCATTGGGTCCATTTATCGGCAGGAGACGGATAGGATGATAGAGCGATTAAAACGGAATTCGCTGATCCGCGCGGCCGTCAAACCGATCTATGACGCAACGATTCGAAAAATTTTGAACGCTTACCGCTATTGGATTTTTCGGAACGAAAAAAAACTTCCGCCGCCGGATTCCACGCTGAAAATGAGCCTTTTTTCCGTCGAACGAGACGGGCGAATTCGGATATGGGGAGAAAGCGGCGATGAATTCGATTTTCCAGAACTTCCGGCGCGTTTTCCTGAAACGGATTACTTCGCTTTTCTTGAGACCGGCGCGGTTTTCAGCCGACGGGCCCGCGCGGGGCTTAGCCGGGCAATCCTGAATCATCCCGACGCCGAGTTGATTTATAGCGACGTCGATCATCTTTCAGCGAGCGGGAAGCGAACTGACCCATGGTTCAAACCTGATTTTAATTTATATTCCTTTCGTCAGGAAAACCTGCTGCGTCCGCTCTGCGTCGTTCAGCGCGGCCTGGCAGAACGAATTAACGCGCTGAAAATCGATCCGTATAACTGGTCGGAAGTCGCGTTCAGGCTCGTCGAATCGGCGCGGGGCGTCGTCCATATTCCGGAAATATTCGCGCATGAACCTCCGGACTTTGATTCGGGCGCACCGGAACGTATCGCCGCGGAAAACGGCGCCATTCGCGGTCATCTTGAACGTCAGGACATCGCCGCGACAGTTATTCCTTTACGGCGCTATCCGAACCGGCGCATCCGCTATGCACTGATAAAAAAACCGCTCGTTTCGATTTTGATCCCGAATAAGGACCAGCGCGCGATGTTGGCGCGCTGCGTCGATTCGATCCGCTCTAAAACAACCTATCCGAATTATGAAATCGTAATCATCGAGAATAACAGCGTCAGCGACGAGATCGAAACGTTTTACGCTGAACTTCAAAGCGACGCATCTTTTCCCGGCCGTGTCGTCCGGTATCCTGATTCATTTAATTACTCGCTGATTAACAATTGGGGCGCGGAACGGTCGGGAGGCGAGTTGCTGCTGTTTTTGAATAACGATACCGAAATTCTTAGTCCGGGCTGGCTCGAAGAACTCGTTTCCTTAGCGATCCAAGAAGACGTCGGCGCGGTCGGCGCGAAGCTCCTCTTCCCGGACCGAAAAATCCAACATGCCGGGATCGGTTACGCTTCTTTTGCGGAGCGATGGCTGTTTCATGTCCAGGAAGGGATGGAGGAGAGCGCGCCGGGGTATTATGGCGCGACGCGGAAAATAACGCCTGTTCTGGCTGTAACCGGCGCTTGTCTGATGATCCGGCGCGAACTTTTCGTTGACCTCGGCGGTTTCCCGAACGATTTACCAATCGTGTATAATGATGTTGAATTGTGCTTCAAGGCGGTTGAGCGCGGACTGACAAATCTGATGACGCCGTTTGCGCGCCTGATTCACTATGAATCGGCAACGCGCGGATCAAGGCTGACAGAAGTTCAGGTCGCAAAGATCCGTCAGGACTTTCAAACGCTGATGAACCGTTATCCGCGGATTCGAGACGCCCAGGATCCGTTTTTTTCGAAGAACTTGACATTTGATCATTATTTCCAGGAAAAAATATCGTAAAGGTTTCCTAATTCATGAAGTTTACCCGCTTAGCGATTCCCGATGTCGTTCTAATCGAGCCAAAAATATTCCGCGATCATCGCGGCTATTTCCTCGAATCCTGGAATCGAGCCGATTTTCGCTCCGCAGGGATCGATCCCGATTTCGTACAGGATAATCAATCAAAATCCGGAAAAAACGTGTTGCGAGGCCTCCACTATCAAATCAAACAGCCGCAGGGGAAGCTGATTCGCGTCTTAACGGGCGTTATCTTTGACGTCGCCGTCGATTTGCGCCGCTCGTCGCCGACGTTCGGGAGATGGGTCGGGGCGGTCCTTAGCGCGGATTCGTTCCAGTCGCTATGGATTCCGCCGAAATTTGCTCACGGCTTCCGCGTTCTTAGCGACGGCGCCGAGATTCTCTATAAGGCGGCGGATTATTACGCGCCAGAGTATGAACGAACGATCCGTTATGACGATCCGGATATCGGAATCGATTGGAATTTGACTGAGCCGCCGATCTGTTCGGATCGAGATTTGAACGCGCCAGGCATTTGCGACGCAGAGGTGTATGAATGAAAAGTGTTCTTGTTACCGGCGGAGCCGGTTTTATCGGTTCAAACTTCGTTTATTACCTGCTCAGGAAAAATCCGACGCTGCGCATCGCCGTTCTTGACGCGCTGACCTATGCGGGAAGGCGTGAAAATCTATCCGCGCTTTCGCCGGCCGCTAACGTTGTCTTTATTCATGGCGACATCTGCGACCGCGCGCTAATAGACGAGATTCTCGCGACACACGAAATCGATACGATCGTTCATTTTGCCGCCGAATCGCATGTCGATCGCGGCATCAGCGGACCGGAACCGTTCATCAGAACAAACGTCTACGGAACGTTTACGTTACTTGAAGCCGCCAGAGAAAACGCGAGCCGCGCCGGAACTGCGCCGCGTTTTCATCACGTTTCGACGGACGAGGTTTTCGGCGCGCTGAGCGTAGACGATCCGCCTTTCAGCGAAACGACGCCTTACGCGCCGCGTTCGCCATATTCCGCGTCGAAAGCCGCCTCAGATCATCTTGTCCGCGCTTATGGGATAACTTACGGAATCCCGATCACGATCAGCAATTGCAGCAATAATTACGGACCCTACCAATTTCCGGAAAAACTGATCCCGTTGATGATCGTTAACGCTTTGAGCGGGAAGCCTCTCCCTGTCTATGGAAAAGGCGACCAAATCCGGGATTGGCTGCATGTCGAAGATCACTGCGACGCGATATATCGAATCATTACCTCCGGTAAGACGGGAGAAACTTACTGCGTCGGCGGCGATAACCAACCGACGAATTTAACGATCGTGCGGCTGATATGCGACCTGCTCGATCGGAAAAAACCGCGTCCCGGCGAAAAGTCATACGCGGAACAGATTCAATTTGTGAACGATCGGCCGGGTCATGATTTTCGTTATGATATTGACAGCCATAAGATTAAACGCGACCTTGGCTGGCGCCAGTCCTATCGTTTTGAGGATGGAATCGCCGCGACGGTTGACTGGTATCTCGCTAACGGCGCGTGGTTGAGCATGATTACCGGCGATCCGGCATACGCGTCCTGGATCGGCCGCAACTATCTCGACCGCGGCGAAACGATTCCCACTTTAAAGAAGGAGGAAGAAGCCGCATGAAAGGAATCATTCTCGCCGGCGGAAAAGGAACCCGGCTCTATCCGCTTACCCGCGCTGTCAGCAAGCAGCTGCTTCCCGTATATGATAAACCGATGATTTATTATCCCCTTTCGATGCTGATGCTGGCCGGATTGCGGGATATCCTGATTATCAGTACGCCGGAAGATTTACCCCTTTATCAAAAACTGTTCGGGAGCGGCGAACAATGGGGACTGTCTTTTTCCTACGCGGAACAACCCTCGCCGGACGGATTGGCCCAGGCGTTTATCATCGGTGAAGCGTTTCTCGATGGGGACGGCGCAACGCTGATTCTCGGCGATAATATTTTTTACGGAACGTCGATGCCCGAACGGATGCGAAAGGCGGTTCAAATCGATTACGGCGCGACGATTTTCGCTTACGAAGTATCCGATCCGAACCGCTACGGGGTCGTCAGCTTTGACGCGAACGGCCGCGCTACCGATCTCGAGGAAAAACCGAAAAAACCGAAATCAAATTATGCCGTACCCGGAATCTACTTTTACGACAGCCGCGTCAGCAATTTCGCGAAATCGTTGAAACCGTCAAAGCGCGGAGAACTCGAAATTACCGATTTGAACCGCATTTATCTCGAAGAAGGAACGTTAAACGTTGACGTGCTGGGCCGCGGTATCGCCTGGCTTGACGCCGGAACGCATGACAGTCTGCTGCAGGCCGGCCTGTTCGTTCAGGCGATCGAATCACGTCAAGGCATGCGGATCAGCTGTCCCGAAGAAATCGCCTATCGAATGGGGTTCATCGATCGCGATCAGTTATTGGTTTTAGCCGGCCAGGCTCATGATCAGACGCTTGGAGCATATCTGCGTAAAACCGCGAGCCGGGGCTTTGCGCATGAATCGTAAATTTCTTATCATCGGGCGCAGCGGTCAGCTTGCGCATGAGCTGCGCCGGAGCCTGGCTCCGCTCGCCGAAATCGAAACGGCTAATCTGCCCGAATTCGATCTGACCGATTCGGATCGAATCCGCGTCGTCCTTGACGCGGCAGCCCCTGACCTCGTTTTGAATGCCGCCGCATACACCGATGTCGACAAGGCTGAAAATGATCGGGACCGAGCTTTCGCCGTCAACGCCGACGGCCCCGGATCGTTGGCACGCGCCTGTGCGGCGCGGAAGATTGCGTTCGTCCATTTTTCGACCGACTACGTTTTCGACGGTTTAAAACACGAACCTTATACTGAAACTGATCCGCCGGGGCCGCTTAATCTCTACGGTCTGAGCAAGCTGCGCGGAGAAGAGAACGTCCTGAGCGAATGCGACGGCGCGCTGGTATTTCGTTTGGCCTGGCTTTTCAGCGCGCGCGGAAATAATTTTGTTCATAAAGTCCGATCCTGGGCCGCGAAAAACGCCGTTATCCGCGTCGTGGACGATCAATTCGGGAACCCGAGTTGGGCTCGGATTATCGCCGCTTCCGTCGCCGTTATTTTGGCCGGATCGAATAACGCGTCGAAAACCGATCTTTTCGAATGGAC
>DAOUFC010000106.1:0-2521 GCA_034430295.1 Flexilinea sp. | reverse complement strand
GCGATTTATCCACATTCTAATCGTGGATAACGTCGTTCGAATTAAATTATAATCTGTGCACTGGGGATAACTTTCGGAAAAATCTGTGGATAGGCTGCGGATCGTCCCGTTTTCGTCCGATTCGATCCACAGGTTATGAACATGGGGATGGACTCGGCCGGCGATATTCGAAGGAGCCTCAGCAACGATCGATTTTAAATGCGCCATCTGTTACGGCCGGTTACGAATTGTTTTATGTCGATTTTGTCAAAGGGTTTAAATCTTAAACGGATGTCTCAAAACTAATTTCATCGCTGCTTTTTACTGATAACAGAATTCGTTTACGGGACAGATTCATTTAATCTGTCAGATACTTATTCGACTCCTTAAAATTAACATACTCAACGCCATTAAATTTTGGATACGACTGTCCTGCGTAAATGATTCGCGGTTTTTTAGCGTTCTCTTCTGTGTTCTCGAAATGTATAAGGTTCTTAGAAAATGATTTATTAGGCGTCATGGATGTTTTTATTTCGAACGGATACAAAAACTCTTCTCGGCGGACGATCAAATCCACTTCTACTCCTTTAGCCGTTCTTAAATAATATATATTTGGGTCTTGATGTTTGTTTAACTTCGACTTCAAGACTTCGCCTATGATCAAATTCTCAAACAGATTTCCTCTTAACGGATCACGATTCGCTTGATTTTCCGTTTCTATCCCTAAGAGATAAGATGCCAATCCAATTTCTGTAAAATATATTTTGGGCGATTTGATCTGTTGCTTTGCCACGTTCGAAAAATAAGGCTTAAGTTTATAGACGATATAGGACGATTCCAGAACAGATAACCAATCCGATAACGTCGTTGATGAAACGCCCACTTCACCCGACATAGAAGATAAATTTACGACTTGTCCGACCCTTCCTGCCAATAATGTTAGAAAACGTAAAAATCTATCGAGATTTCTAATCTCTAACATTTCACGCAAATCTTTTTCAACATACGTATTTAAATAGTCTCGGTAATAAACAGCGGCTTTTCTTGTTCCTTTTCTGTAGAGTTCCGGCATAAATCCGGTAATCAGCAATCTGTCAATAGATAACTCATCCAGAATTCCTTCTTTCGAAAGCTCCTGCATGCTCAATGGAAGCAACGTCAGCAACGTAGTCCTTCCTGCTAAAGATTGCGAGATCCCGTTCTGTAAACTATGTTGATGGCTGCCAGTAAGAATAAAACGCCCGTTTCTTGCTCTATCGTCATCAACCATAACCTGAATCGCTGAAAGCAGTTCCGGAACCCTTTGAACCTCATCAATGATCAAAGGCTGCTTAAATGTTTCAAAAAAGCCTTTATAATCTTCTTTTGCGAAAAGTCTAGTTACGGGATCCTCTAAGTTTACATAATTATATTCAGGAAAAATTTCCTTCACTAAAGTCGTTTTTCCTGATTGTCGCGGTCCAATCATTGTAACTACCGGAACTTGTTCCGCAACTTTCAGCAAACTCCCAGAAATATCACGGCTGATCATACGCACCCCTTCTGCCTGATTTGATCATACCATTTCCGGGCATAATTTTCAACTGCTGCTTGAAATTTATGCCGATCCTGATATGTTTATTTATTCTTGCATATGCTTGAGAAAACCTGAACAGATCGTTTCGATTTACCGTTATTATAATTACGGCATGATGTCCAACAGGCTTCTCAACGCCTAACCGGAGGAGGAAACCAAAATGGAAAACGTTCGGCTTATCAAAGGATTAACCGATCAGGACGCGGGAAAGATTTGCCGCTGGACGAACGGGCGGGGAGAAAAATATCTCGAACAGTGGTTCGGATCTACGGACGATTTCCCGATTTCGGTCGAGAAACTCAAATCGCTCGAAAACGTATTCTCTATTTATTGCTCATCCGATTTCGCGGGCATCATCCAAAGGATCCGCATTGAAAACGAAAATGCGCGTATCGGCAGATTTGTTGTTGACCCCGAGAAAACCGGGAAAGGAATCGGGAAACAGGCGCTTTCGGCTTTGGTTGCGCTGATTTTTGAGGATGCGGCGATTGAAAGTATTTCGCTGTCTGTTTTCGATTACAACCCGGCCGCGAAAAGATTGTATGAGAAATGCGGTTTTCAAGTCATCGAAATCGTCGAAGAACCCGTCAAAAAATACCGAATGAAGAAATTCAGGAAAGTCCGAACCCCGACCGATCCGAGGCAGGAAGTTAAGAAAAGCGGCGAGGCCCAAAATTCCGCCGCCTGCTGATTTCATATATGCATCCGGCTGAATGGCCGCCCCTTACAACCCGCCGCTATGCGCAATGATTTTCCCGCCTGTAAATAGGGAACGGCCTATCCAATATATCCATGCCAGTTCGGCGGCGCCGTGCTTTCCGCGATTTACGAGGTGTCTGTTTCAAATTTCCATGGAATTAAGGAAGTTCCTTAGGATTGATTATATTCTTAAAAAAGTTGTAGTAAGGAGTCGAAACTTTACCGTTCTTCAAAATCGGAAAAGAAGCAGCATGAATTGAAGAATGG
>DAOUFC010000105.1:0-10372 GCA_034430295.1 Flexilinea sp. | reverse complement strand
AACACCTCGCCCGGTTTTTAAGGAAGCATAATTCCAAATTAACGTTAGTCCCTTTTCGAATAGCTTGGGTAACTAGACATAAATAAACGTTTCTATTTTTATCCGCGTCTTGAAAGTATCATCCAATATTACGATACAAGAAATTAACACCTCGATATCAAAATATTTAGTTTTCTTCAAACATTACAGATCACAGATATATCAGTTTGATGCAGATACCTGATGTCCAGGTTATGATTCCACTGCCTAACGAGATCATAAGACAATACAACGTCACAGACCGCATAGCCGTCGTATTCTAAATGCTGACAGGTAAACTTGGCTTTGCTTTCGAAAACTCGAGGACTCTTCCGGTGCGCTCCGGAATATAATATATGATTACGCTGGTTTCTCAACTCCTATTATCAGACAGATTCGCCTCAATTTTCCGATAGCGCTGATACAGCGCCAGGTCGCCGCTTTTTCCGTCCGAATAATAGGAATCGACCAGCCGCAGCCCGGCGTCCGTCGCCAATCCCGCCAACTCCGCTTCGGTAAACAGGTGAACATAGCGCAGTCCGCGTTCGTCCGCAGCTCCCGGCAGCGCGAAACGCCAGTCCAACAGCGTATCGCCCGGATCCAGCTCATCCGCGTCCAGCCCGACCGTTTCCCACGTCAGGACGCGCGCCTTTAATTTCGGCGAATTCTGGAACTGCCAGACTGAAAAAAGCGCCTCGCCGCCGGGCCTGAGAAGCCGCGCCGCGTTCCGGAAGACGGCCGCCCGTGCCGCATATCCCGGAATATGATGAAGCGCGGCGAAAGAGACGATCCCGTCGAACGTCTCCGCGCCGAAATCGTCTCCCCAGTTTTCATCCAACAAATCCGTCAGACCGTACTCGATCCGGAAAGATTCGTTCGAAAGTCCGACGGTCGCCTGCCGCGCTTCCGTCAGCAGCGCCCGGCTGAAATCGCGTCCGACGTACCGGCCGCGCAGCCCGCGTTTCGCCCATTCGACCGCCAAAGCGCCCGAACCGCAACCTAAATCAAGCCACTCGCTCCCGTCTCGGACAGTAGCTAAAAAAGCGCGTACGCCCGGCTGAATCCTTTTTCGCGTCGCTGCGAACGCGCCCCCGAACGTCTCGTAGAACGTTCGGTTCAGTTCGGTCAACCGGTTAACGACCGCCTGGTCCACGAGGGTAGCCTCTGAAATTTCCTTACGGTTTCGGCTGCGGAACCGGAATAATATTACCGATATACGTTCGATCCGCCCCCGTCTTCGCGAATTTCGCTAAACCGCCTTCGCTCGTCTCGCGGTACAGCGACGGCATATCCAGGCCGGTCTTCATCATCGTCTCAACCACCTCGTCAAAACTGACGAAATGCGTCCCGTCGGTAAAGAAAACGTACTCGCCGACGAAAATCGCCGTCCCGACCGCGAACGCGTTGCGCTCGATACAAGGTACCTGGACCAGACCTAAAATCGGATCGCAAGTCAGGCCTAAATGATGTTCCAACGCCATTTCCGCCGCATACTCAATCTGACGAATCGAACAGGAGTACAGCTGCGCGCAAGCGGCGGCAGCCATAGACGCAGCCACCCCAACCTCTCCCTGACAGCCGACCATCGCGCCGGAAATCGAACCGTTGTGCTTGACAACGTTTCCGAATAAACCCGCCGTCGCCAACGCTTTCAGAACCGTTTCTTCGGAATGTTGTAAATTCTCTTCAAGATAGCGTAAAATTCCCGGAACCACGCCGCAGGAGCCGCATGTCGGCGCCGTAACGACCTCGCCGCCCGTCGCGTTTTCTTCCGAAACCGCCAGCGTATAAGAGATCAGCCGTCCGACCGACGCCATCGTCGGATTCATCAGCTTTCCGCGCCGCAAATAAATCGCCGCTTTTCGGTTAAGGCCTAAACCGCCGGGAATAACACCTTCATTTTTCAACCCGCGGTCGATCGCCGCATACATCTTCCGACGAACTTCCGCCAGATAATCCCAGATTTCCGATCCTTCACACTCCTCAACATACTCCCAGAATTGCTTGCCGGTGCGCATGCAGTAATCCATAATCTCGGCTATATTCTTATGCGGGTAGATATGAAGCCGTTCGTCATCGTCCGGCCCGACCGATAACGCGCCGCCGCCAACCGAATAAACGACCCATTCTTCAATCCGGTCGCTCTGATCAAACGTCGCCGTAAACTTCATCCCGTTCGGATGAAAAGCGAGCGTTTCATCCGGTTTCCATTCAATTTCCGTCCGCTCCGGCGGAAGAACCTCTAAAATCGCTTTGTCCGTAAAATGCCCTTTTCCCGTCAGCGCCAAAGAGCCGTACAGCGTAACGGTATAGTGCGCCGCGTCCGGATGATCCCGATAAAACGTCTCCGCGGCATGACGAGGAGCCATCGTATGGCTGCTGCTCGGGCCATGCCCGATCCGGTATAAGTGACGAATGGTATCCATATCTTCCCTGTTCTTTCGTTAATGACTTTCGTAATCTACGCGATCATGCCAAGCTGAATCATCAAGCCGCGCAAGGCGCGGAACGACGCGCCGCGATGACTGATCGCGTTTTTCTCGACTTCGCTAAGTTCCGCAAACGTCTTCCCCAACGACGGAACGTAAAAAATAGCGTCATAGCCGAAACCGTTTTCCCCGCGGTCAGCGCCCAGGATCTCTCCTTCAACCGTGCCGAGAACCGTCCGTTCGTCCTCTTGCGTTGGGTCATACAACGCAGCGCAGCTGATAAAGCGCGCTGTCCATGGTTTCGGGAATCCGGATAAACGCTCGATCAGGTATAGACGCCGGTCTTGATCGGTCGCGCCCGCCTTCGGGCAGAAACGGTGCGAATAAACGCCCGGCTGGCCGTCAAGCGCGTCGACCGCCAAACCGGAATCGTCGGCGACCGTGACCAAGCCTGAACGTTCGGCAAACGCTTTCGCCTTAAGCGTCGCGTTCTCCTGGAACGTTGTTCCCGTCTCGTCAATCTCTGCCTCAATCCCGAGTTCGGCGGGCGTAACCCACTCGAATTCGGGTAAAATCGCACGAATCTCGTCCAGCTTATGGCGATTGTTCGATCCGATCAATAACTTCATGGTTTCTGTTCTCCGCTCCGTCTTCCTGCGATGGCCGTTTTTTTAAAGAATGAGCCGGCGTGATTCGAAAGCCGGCCGATTAGGTATGCCGACCTTATATTATAGCGAGGAACGCTCCTTTTTTTCCCGCTCCGGCCGAAAAAGGGTTTACCCTTATTTTCTCTCCCGGCATGCTAAAATTACACTCAACAGGGAAGCGACGCCAAAGCCATGAAAAACACGTTAATTCCGATCCGATTGAAGAAAATGAACGCGCTGAAGAAAAATCTGCCTATTGGGTTGTTCGTCGCCTTATGCGCCGCTTTCGCCGTCTATTTCGAATGGGTCCCCTATCCGCCGGCAACGAAAACCGGTCTGGCGATCATCGCGCTGCTCTTCGTCGCCGCCTTAACGCTGATCTTCCTGATTGCGGATTCGCTGCAAACCCGCGTCGAAACCCTGAGCCGCGCTCAGCGCCGCGGCGTTATCGCGTTGAGCTTCGCCGTCGTTGCGGTTTTGTTGCTGATCCGAGCCGTCCGAATTCCGGACCGCTACCTGATTCTTCCCGAAGGCGCCGTCGCTGTCCGGACGCTCGACGGGACGCCCGCCGAATTGACTCTCTTCAACAGCGGGGCAACCGATGCGCTCGACCATTATCGGACCGCCGACGGACTCGTCTATCGCGGCCCTGTCTTCCATGAAATCCTGCTGCAATTCAAAACCGGGCCCGGATTCGGCTCCGTCGAAATCGTTCAGGACAACAACCCCGCCTCGGCGCAAGTTATCCTCCTTTCCGCCGAAAACGCGGGACTCGAAACTGTCCGCTTACCCTATCCGGACCCGATCCTGAACCGCCTGGTCCTGATCCTCGTTTTTGGCGCGACGCTGAGCGCTCTGACCTGGGCCGGCTTGATCTTCGCCGTTTCGCGCCCGATCGAAATATCTCGCCCTGCGCCGGATTCGCCGCGCCGCTTCGGACTCGCGCTGCCGATGATCCTCGTCTGGACGGTCATGCTGGCGGTTTACTACCCGGGTATCCTGACGCCAGATTCCAACGATCAGTACCGGCAGGCCGTTACCGGCGTCCTGAGCGACTGGCATCCCGCCTTTTATGCCTTGACCATGCGCCCGTTTGCGCTCCTTTTCAAAACGCCTGCAGCCGTCGCTTTTTTCCAAGTCCTCTGCCTCGCGCTTCTCGCCGCCGAGGCGATTGAACTGCTCGGACGCTACGGCCTCCCCAAGCCGGCAAGAATCGCGTTGGCCGCGCTCTTTACCCTCGCGCCGCCGAACCTCTTCTTCCCGATTACGCTCTGGAAAGATATCCCCTACGCCCTCTGCCAGTTTTGGATGTTCAGAATCTTGCTTGAAGCCATATTATCGAACGGCGAATCGCTCCGAAAGCGAACCGCGCTGATCGCGCTGACCCTTTCCGCCGTCGGCGTCTCCCTCTATCGCCATAACGGCGTCCCCGTCGCGCTCGGATCCGTCATCGTCTATGCCGTTTTCCTACCGAAATCCAGAAAAAAACTTTTGCTGGCCGCGGCGCTGACCCTCGGAAGTATTATCCTTATCCGCGGTCCGCTTTACGACCGTCTCAACGTCAGGAAAAGCGGTTTCGCCGGCGTCAACCAAATCTATGTCCAGCTCATCGCCGCGCATCTTGAAGCCGGGACGCCGCTCGGCCCAACCGAACGGGAGACGATCGAAAAAATCGCGCCGCTCGAATCCTGGGTTTACGATTCCTGCGTAATCGGAACGATCCGAATCCAACCCGGATTCGACATCGACCGCGCCATGATTCAAACCGGCGCAAATCTGAAGACCGTCCTGTCGCTGACGAAAAAAGCTCCGCTCGTCACTGCACGTCATTTCTTTGCCTCCAGCCGTATGATCTGGCAGCTTCAGCCCGGAAGCTGTTATTTGTATCGGATCGGCGTCGAAAAATACGGCGACGGCTCGATTCAATGGGTCGTCGATTGGGACGACGTAACCGAAGCGTCGAAGATCCCCGCGCTTACGCGTCCGCTTTTCGAGCTTTTCGCCGCAACCGTTCATCGGACGGTTGCCGATTCGATCTTCTGGCGGCCCGCGTTCCTAAGCTGGCTGACGCTGTTCCTGACCGCGCTGACCGCGCTCCGGAGCCGGAACCCGAAACTGCTGCTTGCCGCCGTCCCGACCCTGCTCCAATGCGGATTGATGATTTTTATCACGGTGGGCCAGGACGCACGCTTCCAATATGGCGCCGTTCTGATCGGACTGCTTTGTCTCGGAGTTCCCTTTCTTAAAAATCCGGGACGCGCCGATAGAGACAAACCGGCGTAGGAAGATCGACGTCCGTGTCACAAATCCCGCCGCCCGCCTTGACACGCCCCGGCGCGGAAAATATACTTCACCCGTATCGCCTATACGCAGATTTTATCCGCCGGTCAACCGCGATACCCGGAAAGAGAAAACGATGAAAATTAAAGCAGTCTTATTCGATCTTGACGGCACGTTGCTGCCGATGGATCAGGAAACGTTTACGAAGGGATATTTCGGGCTCCTCGCCGCGAAAACCGCGCCGCTGGGCTACGATCCCAAAAAGCTGATCGGCGCGATCTGGAGCGGTACCGCGGCGATGGTCAAGAACGACGGAAAAGAGACGAACGAAAACGCCTTCTGGCGCAAGTTCAGCGAAATTCACGGCGCGGACGCGCGCGCCGACAGAGTCGTTTTTGATGATTTTTACCGCGTCGATTTTCAGCGCGCGATCGACTACTGCGCTCCGACGGAAAAAGCCCGTTCCGTCGTTCATGAAATTAAACGGCTCGGCTTCCGAACGATCTTGGCGACGAACCCGATTTTTCCCGCGGTCGCGACCGAAAGCCGGATCCGTTGGGCCGGACTCGACCCGTCCGATTTCGATTTCTTTACCGCTTTCGAAACGAGCCGTTTCAGCAAGCCCAATCCGAATTACTTCCGCGATGTCGCCGAACGCGCCGGACTCGCTCCGGAGGAATGCCTGATGGTCGGAAATGACGCGACAGAAGACATGGCCGCGAAAACGATCGGCATGAAGGTCTTTCTGCTGACGAACAATCTGATCAATAAGGAATGCCGCGATATCGCCGCCTTCCCCAACGGCGGCTTCGACCAACTCCTGAAATTCGTGAAACGGGTTAACGATTAAGTTCGGGAACAAGACGGGAAAAACCTGAAACAAGCGCCCAAAACCCACCGAAGCGTTCGCCGCCCGCACTGACCGGGCGGCTATCTTGGTTCCATTCCGCGCCTTCGGCCGGGCGCCGGTAAAAAATCCTGTCCAGACTGACGTTTAGCGCAGGAGAAACAATTATCAGCCGAATTCACATTGCAGTCCTCTTCGGTCCAGCCGACCGGATTTACGCTGGAGGCTGTCCCCAAAAGACAGGACCCAAAAAACTTTTAAGAAAGATCCTTATAGTTCCTCTTCCGATCGTATTCGGATCAATCCCATAAAATTTGATCGCGATATGAAATAAGGAAGATCTCGGGAAAAGGGGGATAGTTTCAGATAGAACATTCTCTTCTCCGCGTAACAGGTCCCGAAATCGGCGAATGAAGGTCCTCGGCAACCGAAGATCTAATAGGACGTCCGCGCCTGCAAGGATCATTCACGCGCCGATGAAAACGGAAACGGATTTGCTCATAATAAAATTCATTTCGGGGCGCTCTAATCCAGCTCCCCTGTTCCCTTAGATCCCGAGTCCTCAAGAAACGGATACCGAGTTAATCAATTTGTTAAGTCATAAATGATTCGGACGAATGTAACCGCTGCGAATGATCTTGATCACTTCCATGAATTCCTCAACCTGATATCATAATTAAATAAGTCAAACTTATGGCAGATATCCATCCACCCGTCAACGATCAAACCGCCGCCGAGCCGACAGGCCGAATCGAGCGCGGAATCCGTTCCAAGTCGGAACAACTTCCATCCAAGCATCCGCGCCGCACGAAAACCGAAAAACAGCCTTATCACGTCCGCTTAAGGTCGGAACGCCTTTATTTAATCGAGGCGTTTTTTCGTCTGAGAAAAAGTGAAACGCGCCGCGGAAGATACCGGGCCTGCTTATGCGGGACGCGCCGGGGTGAATCAGGAAAATTAAAAATTCCGTCCGCGGAATTTGAGATTCAAAATAAAGGAGTCATGAAATGAAGAAAATCTTGTTAGTCGTTTGTGTCCTTGCGACCTTGCTGCTTTCGTTCGCCGCCGCCTTTGCGCAGGATCTCTACACGCTGCGCATGGTCTACTGGCCGGGACCGGAATCCGACGCGATGGAAAAAGTCCTTCCTTACTTTAACGAAACCTACGGAAAAGATCTTGGTTTCAAGGTTGAGATGGAGCTTTTCGGCCGCGATCAGGTCTTCCTGAAACAGGAAGCGCTGATGGCGGCGCAGTCGCCCGACGTCGACCTCTTCTATACTGCTTCGCGCTGGCTCGGGAAGTACGGAATGTTCATGGAGCCGCTCGACGACTATCTGGCCGACCCGGAAATCAACACCTTCGGCGGCTCGACCGACGGCTGGATTAAAGCGACGATCGACGGAATGCGCTTTACCGAAGGTAAGCTTTACGGCGTTCCTCTCGACCTCTCGGCTCATTTCTTATACTATCGCGCCGACTTAATCGACCAGCTCTTGAGCGATGAGGCATGGAAAGAAACCTACCGCGCGCTCAGTAAGGAACATCTCGGCGTTGAGATGGACCCGAAAGACCCGAGCGAATGGACCTGGGACGATTATCTCGCCGCGTCTTTCTTCTTCACGAAGCAGTATAACCCTGATTCGCCGACCGAATACGGAAACTTCACGCATGGGAAAGTCATGGGACCGACCGCGTTCCTCTGGACGAACTGCTATTGGGGTTTCGGGGGTGATTGGTTTGACGCTGAAGGAAAGGTCAGCTTCGATAACGAAGCTGCCGTCAAAGCACTCGAAATCTGGAAAACCAGCTTCGGGAAAGGCTTAACCCCGCCAGGATCCGTCACCGGCGAGTTTTCGGAAGATAACGAAGCCTTACGCGCCGGCCAGGTCGCTTTAACCGTCCACTGGAACGCCGCTTACCCGATGGTCAATGGCGAAGATTCCCCAATGGCCGGGAAATATAAAGTCGTCGCGCCGCCCGCCGGCCCCGAAGGCCGCTTCGCCTATAATCATACGCTCGGCGTCGGGATCAACAAGTTCAGCGAACATAAAGAAGAAGCCGCCCGCTGGATCTCCTGGCTCTTCACGGAAGAATTCGCGAAACTATACGCCGAAGCCGGCGGAATCCCGCCGTATACCTCCGTCCTGGCGAGCATGTCGGACGCCCGCCCCGATTTCGGCGACATGGTCGAGATTGTTGAAAAATACGGCCGCAACCTGCCCGCGACCGCCGGTATTATCGAAGATATGGCGTGCCAGGATCTGTCGAACGCCTGGACCGACACCGCTTCGATCGAAGAGAGCCTGAAGAATTTACAAAAAAACAGCGAAGACGAACTGGCGAACTGGTAAACGCACTTAAGACAGGTACGCCGCGCGGATCGGGAACGCGATTTCCGATTCCCGACCGCCGCGTACCGTACCCCATGAAAACGTAAAAGCGGAGGACGAAGCGAAACACGCTCTTCGCTTTCCCGATCATCAAGTCAGGAAGATCGCGGTCCGCGCGCCCCGCCCTCTTCCTGACGCTTAAAGTCCCCGAAACGATTTGGAGGCATCCCGATGAGACGAACGAACATGAAATACAGAAAAAGGATCGGATTTTTATTGATTCTGCCGCTCCTGTTATGGCTGGTATGTTTTGCTTTGGTTCCGATGCTGTATGGGTTGCGGCTCAGTTTTTTCAACGCAAGAATCAATAACCTCAACGACCCGGCTTTTATCGGGTTCCAGAACTATATCCGGCTCTTCCAAGACAGCGATTTTATCAAATCGCTGCTGTGGAGCCTGCGCTTCGCCGTCGTCTCAACCGTAATCCAGATGATCCTCGGCATGATCATCGCGCAGCTCTTTAACCGCAATTTTCCCGGGAAAGGCGTCGCTTTGACGCTGTACCTGCTTCCGATGGTTATTTCGCCGTTCCTGATGGGGACGATGTTCCGGCTGCTCTTCAACGAGTTTGTCGGACCGTTGGCCTATCTGATGAGCGGAATAACCGGGACGACCGCCCTGTTGGGAATGCAGTTCGTTAATACGACGCTTTTATCCGCCGACGCGACGAACCGGACGCCGTTCGTTTTTATCAACGTTTATTCCGCGCTTCAGGGCGTTTCGCAGGAGCTGATCGAAGCCGCCAAGGTCGACGGCGCGAACGCCTTTCAGCGAACAATTCACGTGACGCTGCCGCTGATCTCGTCGATCCTCTGGGTGACGTTTCTTGAAAAACTGCTGGCGTCGTTCCTGATTTTCGAGCTCGTCTTCGCGCTGACCGCCGGCGGTCCCGGCTCGATGACCCAGAGCGCCAGTATCTATATCTACCGCCGCGCTTTCCAGCGCAGCGATTACGGGATGGCGAACGCCGCGTCGTTTACGCTGGCGCTGATGCTCCTCGTTCCGTCGTTCTATCTGGTTCGGAAAATGCTCCGGAATAGGAAATAACGCCATGAAGACGAAAACCCGAATATTCCTGGCGACCGCGCTGACCGTTCTCGCCGTCGTTATCATCCTGATCATCTTCGATATCGGCGTCATCACCAACATCCTGACCTCGTTCAAGTCGAACGAAGATATCTCGTCGCTGCCGCCGAAATGGATCTTCCAGCCGACGCTTGACCACTACCTGAACGTTTTCTCCAAAGGCGGATATAACTTCAGCAAGTACCTGACCAACAGCCTGATCATCGCGCTGATCTCGACGCTTTTTGCGACCCTCGTGACCATCCCGGCGGCGTACAGTATCGTCCGCTACCATGGGTTCGGCGAATACCTGCTCGGCGCCAGTATGCTGCTGAGGCTGATGCCGGCGCTGGCGTTCGCCATCCCCGTCTTTATCATCTTTAACCGGCTGCGGATCCTCGATACGCTGATCGCGATTATCTTCATGCATACGCTTTTCATCATCCCGACGTCGCTCCTCCTCTTTATCGGCTATATCCAGGACCTGCCGCTCGAAATCGAGGAAGCCGCAGAAATTGACGGCGCGGGAACGATCGATAAGCTTTTCAAGGTCGTCTTCCCGATCCTCCGGCCCGGAATCGCTTCGACCGCCATACTGGGCTTTATTACCAGCTGGAACGAATACCTCTTCAGCAGTATCCTCGGCTTCAAGAATACCGTTACCGCGACCGTCGGGACCTCGTTCTTTATCACGTC
>DAOUFC010000104.1:0-65587 GCA_034430295.1 Flexilinea sp. | reverse complement strand
TATTATAATTCTCCCATAAACCCCGAATCGCGGAACGACCGTCCGGATTCCCGCATATATTTTGAGGAGATTTTGAAAATCATCATCATCGGCTATTTGCTTTCGATACTGTTGTTAGGATTGAACGGCGCCAGGATCATCAACGCGATTATCCCGCTTCATTTTTACCAGCCTGAAAAATTCCCATTCAAGGAACGGTCCTTCGAAGCCTCCGTCTACAAATTCCTGCGGCTGCACAAATGGAAAGATCACCTGCCGCAGAACAAACGTGATTTTGATAAAGGAAAAATCGCCAGTTTTGACGACCCCGAATATATTCGCACGTTTATTTTGCAAACCTGCCGCGGCGAGACGGTTCATTTTCTCCTCGGCGTCTTCGGCTTCATCTTCGTCCTGTACAGCCTCTTCGCGGAGGACAGCCGAACCTGTTTCCGGATCCTGGTCGGTTTATCCTCAATCTACCTGATCAGCCAATTTCCGTTTATCTGGATCCAACGGTTTAATCGTCCAAGGCTGATCCAATTAGAAAAAGCGATCCGCCGTAAACTCGCTCGTCAGAACTCGGCGATCAAACAAAGCGCGCCGACGGAGTAAAAGATCTTAAGTCTTTCTTCCTGGAAGAGGCCGCTCCAAAAGACAGAGTTCCCAAAGCCTCCGGGGAAAATCGCCAAAGTATTTTTACTAATTGTCTTGAGCCGGATTATTTTCATTGAGCATGAGGTAAAAACAGGGGCGGCGCGTAAAACGACCGGAAGTCGGAATCCCAGCGCGTAGGAAAAACCTTTTGGACGAATAAGAATCGTCCGTGCCCGCAAGAGCAATCAATTTGCCGGCGATAGAGAAAACGAATTCAGCTGCAATAAAATTCGTTCCCGAAAATCGTCCATCTTTTCGCCGTATCTTACAAAATTCACTATCTTAAGATGACATTAGTCCTAACTTGAAGGAGGATTCTGTTTAGACGAATTTGCAGCGAATCGGCGATGTTATACTAAACGCACACATTAACATAACCGCTGATTTAGTAAAATTCCGTCAATTTGTTTAGCCAGCGGGTATGAAAAAAATATCTGAAAGGTGTAGAAATGAAAAAGAGTTTTCTTATCGTTTTGCTAGCGCTCGTTTTATCGTTTAGCGCAATTGTACCCGTCTTTGCAGACGGTGATTATACGATCGCCGTTGTTCCGAAGCTGACGAGCATCGCCTGGTTCCAGAGAATGGAAGTCGGCGTCAACGAATACGCCAAAGAAACCGGCGTCGACGCGTTCTATACCGGTCCGTCGGAAGGCGACGGCGCGCTCCAGGCTCAATTTATTGAAGACCTGATCGCCCAGGGCGTCGACGCTATCTGCGTCGTTCCGTTTTCAACCGAAGCGCTCGAACCGGTTCTTAAGAAAGCCCGCGAAGCCGGCATTCTCGTTATCTCCCATGAAGCTTCCGGCATGGAAAATATTGACTATGATATCGAAGCGTTCAATAACGAAGCCTACGGCGAACATTTCATGGCGCGCTTGGGCGAATTAATGGGCGGCGAAGGCGAATATCTCCTCGAAGTCGGCGGCCTGACCTCCGAATCGCATATGCAATGGACCGACGCCGCGATCGCTTATCAGGAAGCCAACTTCCCGAACATGAAACTCGCCGCGGACCGCATCGAAACCAAAGACGATCAGACCCTCTCTTACGAAAAAGTTAAAGAAGCTTTGACCGCCAACCCGAACATCACCGGGGTCCAGGGTTCCGCGATGCCGGACGTCGCCGGCGCCGCTTTAGCCGTCCAGGAACTCGGCCTTTCCGGAAAAGTCCATATTGTCGGAACGTCGCTCGTTTCCGTTTCCGGAAAATACATTAAAGAAGGTACGATCGATACGGTCGGTTTCTGGGATCCAGCCCTCGCCGGTAAAGCCATGGTTCAACTCGCCGTCAACATTCTCGAAGGCAAAGAAGTTACCGACGGTTTAGATCTCGGGATCGAAGGCTACGACAACCTGAAACTTGACGGGAAAGTCCTCTATGGTCAGGCTTGGATCGACGTTAATAAAGACAACGTCGACGATCCCGCAGTCGATTTCTAATCGCAAACGCTGAGCTTTTAGCTAAATTGATTATTCAAAGTGACGAAATCGGTCGAACGGGAATCCCGAACCGCCGATTTCGTCGCTTCCCTATCACACTCGCCGAATAAAGAAGGAGGGGATCTTTGTCCAATGTTTTCCTTTCGTTACAAGACATCCGTAAATCTTTCGGAGGAGTTCACGCTCTGAACGGCGTTGACCTCGAAATCCGCCGCGGTGAAATTCACTGCCTGGCAGGGGAAAACGGTTCCGGGAAATCAACGCTGATCAAAATTATTTCGGGCATCTACAAACCCGACAAGGGACAAATCCTGATCGAAGGGAACCCCGTCCAATCGCTCACGCCGAAAAGTTCGATCGACGCCGGGATCCAAGTCATCTATCAGGATTTCGCGATCTTCCCGAACCTTTCGGTCGCGGAAAATATCTCAATCAATCATTCAGTCCTGACCGGCGCGAAACGCATGAACTGGACGGAAGCGCGATCGTTAGCTGCGGAAGCGATGAGCCGAATCGGCGCGGACCTCGATCCGGAAGTCCTCGTCGAAAATCTCTCCGTGGCGAATAAGCAGATGGTTGCGATCTGCCGCGCAATAATCAACGACGCGAAATTGTTGATCCTCGACGAACCGACCGCTTCGCTGACGGCGAAAGAAGTCGACGCGCTTAACGAAATTATTAAAAACCTACGGAATAAAAATATGGCGATTATGATCGTCAATCACAAAATTGACGAAATCTTCAATATCGCGGAACAAATTACCGTCCTTCGCAACGGCGAAAAAATATCCAGCGGGCCGGCGTCAGGCTACACCCGTCGAAGCTTTATCTGCGACCTGACCGGGCGGGAAATCACTGAAACAACCTACGAACCGGAAAAATCCGACGAAGAAATCTTCCGCGTTGAGAAACTGACCCGGCACGGCGAATTCTCTGACATATCTTTCGAAATTCGTAAAGGGGACGTTCTCAGAATTACCGGGCTTTTAGGTTCCGGACGCGGCGCGATCGGAGACGCGCTTTTCGGCGTTGCTCCCGCGACAGAAGGGAAGATTTTCCTGAACGGAGAGGAAATCGAAATCCGTTCGATCGACGACGCGATAAAATATAAAATCGGCTACGTTCCCGAAGACCGCCTGACGCAAGGGCTCTTCCTCAACCGTTCAATTCAGGAAAACACGACCGCCGCCTCCCTCAAAAAATATTTTATCCGCGGGAAAGTCGACGAGAAGATAATGCTGAACGATACGATCGAATGGATCCGGACAATCGGCTGCAACGCGAAAGACGCAGAAGCGCCGATCCGGACGCTCTCGGGCGGCAACGCACAGAAAATGGTCATCGCCAAATGGCTGAACACGAGTCCGCGCATCCTGATCCTGAACGGGCCGACGGTCGGCGTCGATATCGGCGCTAAAGCCGATATTCACCGATTTCTGCGCGGGCTGGCGAAGGATGGCGTTGGGATTATCATTATTTCCGACGATCTGGCCGAACTGATTCAAAACTGCAACCGGATTATCGTCATGCACGACGGTAAGGCGGTTCGGACCGTTGATACTAAAGACGTTGACGAAACGTCGCTGTCCAAGATGCTTAGCGATTAGGGAGATCGAATTTATGAACGCAAAAATTAAACAAAAACTCCTTAGTAACGAAGCGATCGTCGTTTATATTATCCTCCTTCTCGCGTTGATTATCGGCGCGGTCAACCCAACTTTCATTTCACCGGCAACCGGAATCAACCTGCTGCGTACGATGCTGGTCACGTTGATTTTTGCGCTGAGCGAAATGATCGTTATCGTTTCCGGCGGAATCGACGTCTCGTTCCCGGCCGTTTCCTGCCTGACGATGATCGCGACGATCAAGTTTCTATTGGCAACCGGAATCGATTCCGTTCCGATTACCTACGGGATCGGGATTTTAATCGGCGCGACGTTCGGCGCGCTGAACGCCTTCCTGATCACGATTATCAAGATTCCGCCGCTAATCGCAACGCTCGGGGTCAGCTCGCTGACCAGCGGGGCGACGCTCGCCTTTCTCGGAACGAAAATTTATACGGATCTGCCCGAAAAGATCGACACGATGCACCGGATTTCGATATTCAGCTATACGAACCCCGCCGGAAACGAATATTCCATGACAGCGCTGATTCTCATTCCGGCGATCCTCTGCGTTTTGATTCATCTGATGCTGCGCCATACGATGATCGGGCGCGGCATGTACGCGATCGGCGGCGATATTCAGGCCGCGCACATCGTTGGATTCAACGTCGCCAAAACGCGCTTCTTCACCTATATCCTCTCGGGAATTCTCGCCGGAACCGGCGCGATTACTTATATGATCCTGATGCGTGTTGCCGATCCGAAAGTCCTGATGGGCGAAGAAATGATGGTTATCGCCGCCGTCGTCATCGGCGGAACGCGCATCACCGGCGGTCACGGAACCGTCATCGGCACGATTCTCGGCGTCGCTCTTCTCGCGCTCGTCAAGAACAACCTGATCATTTTAGGCGTTCCGACGCATTTCCAAACCTTCGTCGTCGGAATGATTATCGTTTTCGGCACGTCGATCACCTCGATCCGCGCCAAGCGCATCGCTGAGCAGGCGAAAATCTGAGCGGGAAAGGAACCACATGGCACCTAAAAAATCACTCGTAAAATCGATAGATAAACATACTTTAATCCTGCTGGCGTTGTCGGTCCTGATCGTTATAACTATGGGCGTCCACCGTCCGAAATTCCTTGGAAGCGCAAATCTGCAAAGCATGCTTGTCCAGCTCCCCGAATACGGTATTTTAGCGTTCGGAATGATGATCGCCATGATTTCCGGCGGGATCGATCTTTCCCTGGTCGGGATCGCCAACCTTTCCGGGATTATCGCGGCCGTCGTTATGCTCGGACTTGGCGGAACGCCGTTCGGAATCACGCTCGGGGTTCTTGCCGCCTTGATGGTCGGCGTCCTCTGCGGCGCGTTTAACGGATTCCTGATCGGATACCTGAAAATACCGGCGATGCTGGTAACGCTGAGCGGGCTCCAGGTTTTTTCCGGACTGAGTTTGATTATTACGAAAGGGCCCGCTATTACGGGGCTTCCGGAAGCGTTTTCTAAAATCGCTAACGCAACTTTCGTCGGCGTCATTCCATACTCCGCCTTCGTATTCGTCCTAATCGTCATCGTCCTGAGCTACCTGATGAACCAGACCGTTTTCGGACGAAAGCTGTACCTGATGGGGACGAATCGCGTCGCCGCCTCGTTTACGGGAATCAACATCCTGAAAACGACGATGACCGCCTATATCCTATCCGGGATACTCGGTTCAACCGCGGGAATTTTGATGGCGTCTCATTATAATTCGGCAAAATCGGACTACGGTTCTTCTTATACGCTGCTTACGCTTCTGATCGCGGTTCTCGGCGGCATCGATCCGAACGGCGGCGACGGAAAAGTCCAGGGCGTGTTCTTCTCAATCATCGTGCTGCAGCTGGTTTCTTCGGCGTTTAATATCCTCCGAATCAACGCGTTCATCAAAACTTTCGCATGGGGACTGATCCTGATTCTTGTCCTCGCCGCGATCAATATCCCGAAAATCATTCGGGAACGAAAGAAAGGTTAAACAAAATGAAAACAATTCTCGTTCAGAAGTTATCAAAAGAAGCGTTCGAGCCGTTCGGCGCATATTGTGATTTCCGAAACCCCCAAGGCTTGAATTTAGGCGGATTTTACCCCGATCGGATTCAGTTCCCGGTCGCGAAAAGCGTTCCGGTCGGTTTTTCACCGCTGACAGTCCGCAAACCGGAACGTTACGTCGTTACCACCGCGGAATATCATAACGATACTGGCGAAATCCTGCTGCCGATCGACGGGAACGTAATAATCCATGTCGCGCCGGCGTCGAACGCAAAAGTGCCGGAACTGACCGAAGCGTTTATCGTTCCTGCCGGAACCGTCGTCCAGCTTTGGACCGGCGTTTGGCATTATTGTCCCTTCGCGATCGATAAACCGGTTGTCAATTGTCTGATTGCCTTACCGAACCGTACCTATATGAACGATTGTGTTTGTATTAACTACGATGAATCGGAACAAATCGAAATCAAAATCACCGAATTCTAAATCTAAGGAGAACTCTGACATGAAGAAAATTATCAACGACCCGAAGAATTTTGTTCCCGAAATGCTCGAAGGGATTTACGCGGCCCATCCGAACGAAGTCGCTTGTGTAAACGGCGATTTGCACTGTCTCGTCAACGCGCGGAAACATCCCGGCAAAGTCGGTATCGCGACCGGCGGAGGTTCCGGTCACCTGCCGCTGTTCCTGGGATTTGTCGGCGACGGAATGCTTGACGGCTGCACGATCGGCGACGTTTTCCAGTCTCCCAGCGCGGAACAGATGTTTGAAGTGACAAAAGAGATCGACCAGGGCGCAGGCGTTCTCTATATTTATGGAAACTACGGCGGTGATATCCTGAATTTCGATATGGCGGCCGAGATGGCCGATTTTGAAGCCGATATCCGCGTCGAGTCGGTCGTCGCCGGCGACGACGTCGCTTCCGGCGAACCGCTCGCCGAAGGAAAGAAAAATACGCGCCGCGGCGTTGCGGGGATCTTTTTCGTCTATAAATGCGCCGGGGCGGCCGCCGCGAAGTTGAAATTGCTCGACGAAGTCAAGGCCGTAGCCGAAAAAGTCTGCTCGAACGTACGTACGATGGGCGTCGCCCTCTCTCCCTGTATCGTTCCGCGCGTCGGTCGCCCGTCGTTCGAATTAGCCGAAGACGAGCTCGAAATCGGGATGGGGATTCATGGCGAACCCGGTATCCGGCGCGGAAAAATGATCAGCGCGGACGAGATGGTTTCCGAGATGATGGAAAGCATCCTGAAAGACCTTCCGTACGCGAAAGACGACGAAGTCGCCGTCCTCGTCAACGGATTGGGCGGGACCCCGCTCGAAGAACAATACGTCGTTTACCGCCAGATTCATAAAATCCTCAAAGAAAAAGGAATCAAAGTTTATCACGCCTACATCGGCGAATTCGCGACGTCGATGGAGATGGCTGGATTTTCGATTTCGCTCCTCAAAGTCGACGCGGAATTAAAAGAACTCCTCGCCGCGCCGGCCGATACGCCGTTCTTTAAACAAGCGCAATTCTAAGGACGGACGATTATGTTCACAACTGCCGATTTAAAAAACCTGCTGCAAGTTTGGGCGGAAATAATGGGAAAGAACGCAGATTTCCTGATTGACCTCGACGGTATTGTCGGGGACAGCGATCTCGGTCTGACCATGTCGGACGGGTTTAAAGCCGCCGCGGATAACGCCGCCGGATCGGACGAAGCCGATCTCGGGAAAACGGCTTACGCCGCCGGGAAAGCGATGGCGAACGCCGTGCCTTCGACAATGGGAACGCTGATGGCTTCCGGCTTAATGGCGATCGGAAAGAAATTCAAAGGCGTCGAATCGATTGAAGATAACGAACTGCCTGAATTTTTTCAGGCGTACTTCGACGGCGTTCAATCGCGCGGGAAAGCCGAACTCGGCGATAAAACGTTTTTAGACGGACTGGCGCCGGCGATCGAAGCCATGCGGTCGTCGATCGCCGCCGGGGAACCGATTAACGAGACCGCCGGTAAAGCCGCCGCCGCCGCGCATGAAGGCTTCCTTGCGACGAAAGGCATGCTCGCGAAACATGGGCGAGCGGGCGGGCGCGGAGAACAATCGCGCGATATACTTGACCCGGGCGCGGCTGTCGCCGATATCCTCATCCAGGGGTTCAAATCATTTATTGAAACGAAAGGCAAATAAAATCATTGAAGAGCCTAACGATCCGAGAAATAGCCGCAAATTTGGGCGTATCCCCCGCTACCGTGTCGATCGTCCTCAACGACAAAGTCGGCGTCAGCGATGAGACGCGAAAACGCGTCAAACGCTACCTGATCGAATCGAAATATACGTTCCCGAAAGAACGAAAGCGAAAAGCCTTTGGCAACGTGTTCCTGGTCAAATATACTGAACACGGCATGATCGTTGAGGAAAACCAAGGCTTTATCGCCGCGATTATCGATCAGATTCAGAAGGACTTTACGCTCCAGAATATCAACTTGACGATCGTCAACTGCAACCATGATACGCTGACGACCGAGTTGGCCCGCGTCGCGGCACAAAACTCGCGCGGAATGATCCTGATCGCTTCCGAGCTGAACGATTCGCAGCTTGAAACGATCGAGGCATTCCCGGCTCCGGTCGTCGTCGTGGATCATTCAATGCGCTTTCATAATATTGACAGCGTCGTCATGGCGAACGAGGCAATCGCTTATACCGCCGTTAAATATCTCTGCCAAATCGGGCATCGGAAAATCGGTCATCTCCGGTCAGTCGTCCCGATTTCTAACTTTAACGAACGGCGGATCGGCTTTGAAGCCGCGATCGAAAGCGCGGGACTGACGCCGGAAGTCACGATTTCGCTGACGCCGACGCTTGAAGGCTCTTACGGCGACATGATGAATTACCTTAATCTGCATGGGGATACGCTGCCGGCAAAAGCTTTTTTTGCCGATAACGACGCGATCGCGATCGGCGCGATCCGCGCGCTCCAGGAACACGGCATTAACGTCCCCGAAGACGTTTCCGTGATCGGGATCGACGATATCCCGTTCAGCGCGATCAACACGCCGCCGCTGACGACGATGCGCGTCTCGCGATCGCAGTTAGGTCATATCACAGTCGACGTTCTGACGCGGCGGATGAAGAACCCGAGCGCGCCCGCGAGCCATTATCTCCACGGCGCGACGCTGATTATCCGAAAGAGCACGGAACACCAGTAGATCGAACCGATTCAAAAAACGGCCCGAACCGGACTCGTCCTTGTCCCGCGCTGTACGTGAGGATGAGGGAGAGATCCGGTTTTTTATTATTTTAATGAAGATTGACCAGGCTAACCGCGCGTGATACAGCCGAGTATCCCGTCTTGACAGTCCACAAACTCTTTAATATACTACGACTAAATAATAATGTTTTTTCGGAAACGCCATCCGATGTTTGTTCCTGCCAAACGAAACCGGAGACGACATGACAAACAAGCTCAACCCCGACAGAAACCTTTTCCGTTCCTTTTACCGCAACAACCGCAGCCGGTTCCTGATCGCGCTCTTCTTATTAATATTTGAAGCGGGACTGCAAATCGTATCCGCCGTTATTACCCAGCAGCTCCTCGAAGCCGGGATTCAGCGCAGCATGGAACTCCTGCGCATCGGGCTGTTGAACGCCGCGTTATTTTTTTCCGGCGGGCTGACGATCAGCCTGATCCGAATCTTCATTCAATCCGCCTATCTGCGCACCGGTCTGAGCCGATACAAACAAGTTTCGTTCCGCCGCCTGCTCAGCCGCTCGCTGCGCGAATTCTTTTCCAAGCCGAACGGAAGCTACCTGTCCGCGTTTACGAACGATCTCGATCCGATTTGCGATAACTACCTGAACGGTCTGTTTTCGATCACGGTTAATATCGTCCAGTTTGCCGGCGCAATCGGCTTGATGTTTTTCTATAGCGTTCACTTAACCGTCGCGGTTATGATCCTGTCCTCGGTACCGCTTCTGACCGGACTGCTGATCGGGCGGACGCTGATTCCGGCGGAAACGGCGCTTTCGGATCAGAACCGCGCTTTCGTCGCGCAGGTAAAGGATTTACTCAGCGGGTTCTCGGTTATCAAGAGTTTCCAAGCCGAGAAGGAAGCCGAAAAACTCTTCAGCGTCGAGAATGACCGCGTCGAAACGGCGCGATATAACCGAAAAGTAAGTCATGGAAAAGTTAAAACGATCGCGGGATATCTCGGCGGAGCAACGCAGTTCGCCATCTTCGGTTACGGCGCATACCTGGCGGTACAAGGCGAAATCTCCGTTTCGATCGTCCTGGTCTTTGTTCAGCTGATGAACTACGTCATTCAGCCGCTCCAGGAACTCCCCGACCATCTCGCCCAACGCCGCGCCGCCAAAGAGCTGGTCGTCCGCATGGAAAAGCTGACGGAAGCGGGTGGAACCGCCGTTGAACAGAGCGACATCGCCGCAATCCGAACGGGGATCCGGCTGCGGAACCTGGCGTTTGCGCATGAAGACGGGCCGCAAATTCTCAGCGGCGTCAATTTCGATTTCAGGAAAAACGGCGCTTACGCGATCGTCGGACCGTCCGGAAGCGGAAAATCAACCCTGATAAGTCTCCTGCTCGGGACATATCGCGATTACGACGGTGAAATCCGCTATGACGATCTCGAACTCAAAGATATTTCAATCGACGCGCTGTATAACCTGATCTCGCTGATTCAGCAGGAAGTCTTTATCTTCGACCGGACGATCCGCGAGAATATAAGCCTGTTCAAAACGTTTCCCGATTCGGAGCTCGATCTGGCGATAACGCGTTCCGGGCTGGACCGCTATATCGCGGAAAGAGGCGCCGACACGAAATGCGGCGAAAACGGGAAGAATCTTTCCGGCGGCGAACGCCAGCGAATATCAATCGCGCGCGCGTTAATTCGGAAATGTCAGGTTCTGTTTGTCGACGAGGCAACATCGGCGCTCGATAACGAAACCGGACAGAAAATCATAGAAACAATTTTATCGCTCAAAGACGTAACGCGAATCGTCGTGACCCACCGCCTGGAAGCGGCGGAACTACGCAAGTTTGACACGATCCTGGTCTTAAAATCCGGGAAATTAATCGAATCCGGCAAATTTGACGAGCTTATCGAGGCGAAAGGCTTTTTCTATTCGCTTTTCAAACTGAACCGTTAAGCCTGCGAATGCAAGCGACGATCGCAGCGTCATTCCTGCTTTAGAAGCCGTTTCGCCGGATCGAATGGATAACGGTAGTTCCCGGAGAAATAAAAATAAAAACGCGGAAATACTTATCCGCGCTTGAAAAAATCCGCTTGATGTAGGCGGGACAGGGCTCGAACCTGCGACCCCATCCTTGTAAGGGATGTGCTCTGACCAACTGAGCTACCCGCCCGAACGAAGCAAAGTATATCATAAAATCAGCCGTTCAGCGAACGAAGCCGACCCAATCGCCGATTTTTTCAACCATTTCCCGTTTCATATCCGCGCTGATCCCGCCGCTAAGCGTATATTCGCGCCCGAAACAAGGCGCATCCGCCATTTTCTCCTTCGTTTTTTCGATCAAATCCGCAACGGATCCGACCACGCGGGCTGGAACGCCGACCGCGACCATATCAGCCGGAATCCTCCCGGTCACGACCGCGCCCGCGCCGATGATCGCGCCGGAACCGATCCGCGCGCCCGGAAGCAGGATCGCTCCGGCTCCGATAAAAGCGTCCGATTCGATAATGATTCGCGCGATTTTCGCGTATCCCAACTTTCGAACCAACGACGCATCATGCGCCATCACGATCGCGCCGGGCGCGATCGTGACGCGGTCGCCGATTTCAATCAGCCAGCAATGCGACTGATCGATCGTCACGCCCGGCTGGATTTGCGTATCGCGTCCGATCCGTAACCCCAATCGCTGCAATTTCTCTAAATCGGGAGTACTAAACCCAAATTTTACGCGCAAGCGCCGAATCAGGCTCCGAAAAAGCTTTCCGTGCATCGCCGGTCATTCTTTGCGATGCACGCTGGCGTCAGTCGAAAATCCGTTCGGGTAACGGCGGGCAACCTTCTCTAAATTGCGCGTCGCGACTTCCGAAAGCGGTACGCCGAGCGCTTCCGAATAAACGGCAATATACCACAGAATATCCCCCAACTCATCGATGACGCGGGAAGAATCGTAGTCATGCCCATGAACGAAAACCTTCTTGGTCAGATTCGCCAGCTCCCCCGCCTCGCCGGCAATCGCCAGCGACCAACTCATATGCGTATCGCGTTGGCTCATTTTATCCTTCGCCGTCCAAATACATTTCGATTGATACTCGTCTAAATCCCGTACTGTATCCATCATTTATACTCCAATCCGCACACGCTAGAAAACCGATTTGCTTTTATTTTACAATATCAAACGCAAAAAAAACGCCAGCCATACGAATAAACGACGCCTCGTCCTTGAACTACGCGAAATTTATGAATTTATCGGCCATCCAGCGCGACGGACGAAGCGATAAAAACGCCGTAATCGTTTCGTCGACAGAAACTGAGGATTTCCTGTATCAAGTCTTCGTCCAGCGTATATTCCAGCAGGAAGACATCCAAACCGGCGCGGCTCGCAAACGACAGGTAATCTTTAAAATAGGCGTGATCCTCTGACGGTTGACGCGAAAACAGGTCTCGGTCATAATCGTTGATCATTGAAAAAACTGATTCCTGATTCACGCCGTCGATCAGGTCCGCCCTGTCTTCCTCAATCAGTCGCGATACGAAAACGTTTCCGCCGTTTAGAATAAGCGGAACGTTATACCGGCGCAGCTCCGTCAACAAACTTACCAATCCTGAGAAAATCTCTTCGGTCGGAAACATAAAATAAACGTCCGCATTATCGAGAAAGAAACCCTCAATTCCTTTCTTTATTAACGAATCCGCCAACGAATCGGCCAGGAGCGAGCGCCAACCGGCGTCGGACACGTCGACCCAATACTCTTCCGGCCAATTTTCGTACGGAGCCAGCGCGAGATGGCTGTAATCCGAATAATAATCTCGGTAGGTTTCGAGCGATCCGATACTGAGATAAGAATAAACGGTTTGACCGCGCGCTTTTAACCTCCCGATAATTTCATCTGAAAAGCTCAACCCGTCAACAATAATCAGCTCATATCCTTCCGAAACGGTCAGGATTTCCGTCTCCGGGACGCCGAGGAAAACGCCGTAAGACGGAGGACGCGCAATCGCAAAACTCAGTGTTATCGCGCTGACGCTGGCGCCGAGCAGGATTGCGGCAATCAGTACGATTAGCAATAATCTTTTCAAAAACAACTCATTTCCCTACTTTTTCCCAACCAGGAGCGTCGATCCGGCTAATAGCAGCGTTCGCGCCCGCGCCGGATTCATGAACAAACCCCGCGTTGTGTCGATCAGTTCCACGCGTTCGTATCCCTGTTCTCTTAATCGTACCGCAAACGCCTGCATGTCGCCATAACGGACCGGCGACATCAGGTCGTGAATCGCAAACACGCCGCCTTTTTTCAGCACCCGCAGCGTTTCCAGCAACAATTGTTGCTTATCAGCGCCACGAATATTATGATAAACATAATTACTCGTGACCGCGTCGAACGATTCATCGGCATAATCTAATTTTATCGCGTCGCCTTTCAGAAATTCGGTATTTGCGGCGCCTTCAATCGCCGCGTTCCGATCGCACAATTCCTTACTATATGAAGCGTATCCGGCGCCCCATCGATCCACGCCGGTCATTGTCCCTTGCGGATTCAATTTCGCACAAGCAATCGTCAGCGCGCCGCTGCCGCAGCCGACGTCTAGGCCGCGTCCGCCTGGCGGCAGCGTAATATATTTCGCCACGCCGTCAATGATCTTCCGGGATAATCCGTTCGGGTTATCGTACGAGAACGAACGGTACGCAACGACGCTCCATAGCGTAAACAAAGCGACGACGAAAAACGCCGCGCCAAGAACGACGGCCGAGATTATTTGAACAACCCAGCTAACACCGAAACCGTTAACGCCCAGCGCCCAAAATGCGATCAGCAAAACGAGCGAACTGATCACAAGCGCCAGTATCATGCCTTTCGGAACCCAATTTTTATAATTCGCTTTCATACAGCCTCCTTCAAAACAAAATTTATCAAAGAACCGATCCGTTATCCGAACCGATCATACCAAATACGGCGAGGAATAGAGAGATTTTTCGCGCCGCGCAATAGTTAGTATAATCTAATTCTCTGCACGCTATGAGACTGCGCTGAAATTTCCAACCCCGACAACTCCATCGATTCTTCAAAAAATTGTTAAACGCGGGAGCAGGTCTATTTTCGGTGGCATCGGTTCAGATATTCGTCTGATCTTTCTCTGATAAAGGATTAACATCCAGACGATAGACTAAAAGCAACGCCAAAAGAATGTCTTTTGAAATGGAAATTAACTACGAATTAGAAAAAATAGGAGGAGGTTCAATATGAACTTTGAACAATATACGCGAAAGGCAATTGACGCTGTCAACCAATCGCAGCAAATCGCGATCGAATTCTCTCATCAGGCGATCGAACCGGCGCATATTCTTCTCGCCCTCCTGCGTCAGCGGGACGGACTTGTTCCCGCGCTGATAACGCGTATCGCCGGCTCGGATGCCGGACTGATCGCCGACGTCGAATCCGCGCTCGCCAGCCAGCCGAAAATAAGCGGCAGCAACGCGAACCTGTCGCTGACGCAAACGAGCGCGCAGGTATTCGATAACGCCGAAAAAATCGCGAAGAATATGCGCGACGATTACGTATCTACCGAACATCTGCTGCTGGCTCTCTGCGACAGCGTCGAAAGCAAACGGCTCCAAAACTTCGGCATCGACAAGCCGGCAGTCCTCAAAGCGTTAAAATCGATCCGCGGATCACAGCGTGTCAGCGGGCAGAACCCCGAAGACACGTACCAATCGCTTGAAAAATACGGGCGCGATTTGACCGCTGACGCGCGGCAGGGCAAACTCGATCCGGTTATCGGGCGCGACGACGAAATCCGCCGCACGATTCAGATTCTGTCGCGGCGAACGAAGAACAATCCGGCGCTGATCGGCGAGCCGGGCGTCGGGAAGACGGCAGTCGTCGAAGGCCTTGCGCAGCGCATCGTCAACGGCGATGTCCCGGAAGGGCTGAAGCGGAAACGCCTTGTCGTCCTTGATATGAGCGCGCTCGTCGCCGGCGCAAAATACCGCGGCGAATTTGAAGAACGGCTCAAAGCGGTTCTGAAGGAAGTCAGCGAAGCTGAGGGAGAGATCATCCTGTTCGTCGACGAAATGCATACGATCGTCGGCGCCGGAGGCGGAGACGGCTCAATGGACGCCGGAAATATGATTAAACCCATGCTGGCGCGCGGCGAACTGCACATGATCGGCGCGACGACGCTCGACGAGTACCGTAAATATATTGAGAAAGACCCGGCGCTCGAACGGCGTTTCCAGACCGTTTTTGTCGACGAGCCGTCCGTCGAAGACACAATCAGCATCCTGCGCGGATTGAAGGAACGATACGAAGTTCATCACGGCGTCCGTATTACCGACAGCGCGGTTATCTCGGCGGCGGTTTTATCCGACCGCTATATTAGCGAACGCCAGCTGCCCGATAAGGCGATCGACCTGATCGACGAAGCGGCGGCACGGCTCAGGACCGAGATCGACTCGAAACCGACCCTTTTGGACGATATCGACCGCGATATTATGCAGCTTCAAATCGAGAAACAAGCGCTTCAGAAAGAGGATGACCCGTCCTCGAAAGAACGGCTACTGAAAATCGAGGAAACGCTCGGGAATCTAAGCGAGGAATCAAACCGGCTGACGCTGCGCTGGAAAACGGAAAAAGACGCGATCGAAGAACTGAAATCGATCAAGAGCGCGCTCGAATCGATTCGGACGCGGATCGATCAGGCCGAACGCGACAACAACCTTGAAAGCGCCGCCCGGCTCCGCTACGGCGAACTCCCGGAATTAGAGAAAAAACGCTATGAAGCGGAGGAGAAGCTGAAAGAGATTCAAAAGGACGGCGCGCTGCTGCGCGAGGAAGTCGATGCCGACGAGATCGCGGAAGTGGTCGGGAAATGGACCGGGATTCCGGTATCGCGGCTTCTCGAAAGCGAAACGCGGAAACTGGTTGAAATGGAAAACCGGCTTCATGAGCGCGTCATCGGGCAGGACCAAGCCGTTACGGCGGTCAGCAACGCCGTTCGCCGCTCACGCGCCGGGCTTCAGGACCGGAACCGCCCGATCGGATCGTTTATCTTCCTTGGCCCGACCGGCGTCGGGAAGACCGAACTGGCGCGATCCTTGGCCGAGTTTCTTTTCGACGACGACCGGGCGATGGTCCGAATCGACATGAGCGAATATCAGGAGAAGCATACCGTCTCGCGCCTAATCGGCGCGCCTCCGGGATATGTCGGTTATGAGGAAGGCGGCCAACTGACCGAAGCTGTTCGCCGCCGGCCGTACAGCATTGTGCTGTTCGACGAAATCGAAAAGGCGCATAGCGAAGTCTTCAACGTCCTGCTGCAGCTGCTTGACGACGGACGGCTGACGGACGGGCAGGGAAGAACGGTTGATTTTCGTAATACGGTCGTCATCATGACGTCAAACGCCGGATCGGAATTATGGCTGAACAATCCCGACGCGCAAGTTGGGCGTGAAGCACTCAATCGCGTCCTGCAGAAGACGTTCAAGCCGGAATTCCTGAACCGGATCGACGAAATCATCATCTTCAACACCCTGACGGTTGAAAATCTCAGGAAGATTCTGACAATTCAGCTGCGCAGCCTCGAAAAACGTTTAGCTGAACGGAAGATTACGTTGAAACTGACCCCGGAAGCGGAAAACTTCCTCGTCAGCGCGGGGACAAATATCGAATTTGGAGCCCGGCCGTTGAAACGCGCGATTCAGCGCGAGCTGCAGGATCCGTTAGCGATCCGGCTCCTGAACGGTGAATTTATGGACGGAGATACGATCGTCGCCGACCTCGACCGATCTTCCGAAGAAAGCGCGCTGATTTTCCGAAAAGAGTAACGCTGAAAATAGGGAAACGAAATCCGCGTCCCGCGGATCGAAAAAAACCGCGATATCCTGTGACAGGGTATCGCGGTTCCGCTTTTAATAAAAATCCGAAAATTCCGAAAAAATTATGCTTTTAAAATTTCCTCGCCCGTCTCCTGCCGGAACAGCGCGATACAAACCAAAGCGATCGCGAAACAAATCGGCGCGTAGATGAACAGCGTCCCAAACGTTTTGGTCACGTCGCGAATAAACCCGAACAGGATCGGGCTGACGATCGCGGCCGAAAATGAAAAAAAGTAATAATATCCCGTAAACGTGCCGAGCTCTTCCTCCCGCGCGAAATTTAAAACTGTCGGCAGCGAATTAATATTGATAAACGCCCAAAAGCAACCCCCGATCAGCAGCAAAACCCGAACAATTTTCAAATTCGAGATCAGGTTCATCGGGAGGAAAATTACGATTAAGCCGACCAACCCGATCAGGATCGTTTTCTGCCGCCCGATCTTCGCGCCCAATAGGCCCGCCGGGAGCGCGAACGCGACGAACGCGACAGAGAAAAACGCAAGCGTCATCGCCGCCGACCCCTCGCTTAGGCCGAACGTATCGGTCGCATAACTGGTAAAAAAAGTCTCCAGCGCATTAAAGGCGCAGAACCAGAAGAAAATCGCGAGAAGGATTAGCCCCAGGCTGCGCCGCCGCGACGGATCCAAACGGCGAAACGCGCCGAACCCGGCGAGCCCCGGGAAATCGTCTCCGGATTTTTCCGCGCTTTCCCCGTCCGGCGGCGTACCGGCATCCGCCTTCTTTTCTTTAACCAAGAAAAATAAAATCAAAACGGCGATCAATAAAAATCCCGCCGCCATACGAAACGTCACCGCTCGTCCATATAGATTCGCTAATTTCCCTCCGACTAAAAACGCTAAGATCGACGCCAATCCGCCCATCAGATTGATCACGCCATTCGCTTGAGAACGTTTATTTTCAGGCGTCAAATCAGGCATCAAAGCGATCATTGGCGAACGCCATACCGACATCCCGAAATTAAACAAAATCAAAACCGTCATCAGCCCCGGAACGGTCTTCATTCCCGGAATTAAGGAAAACAAGAAGCCGCAAACCGGCGCGCCGATCAAAATATACGGCATACGCTTCCCGATCCGCGTCCGGGTCCGATCGCTGACCATACCGAACAGCGGCTGAAAAATGACCCCGAAGAAGTTGTCGATCGTCATAATCATGCCGATTAACGTCGTCGACGTCATAAAATCGCGCAAGATCAGCGGAACAAAGCTGTTATAAACCGACCAGAGCAGAGACGACGAAAAAAAGCCCAACCCGATCAGAAAAGTTTTCCCAAGATTCAAACGATTTTCAAACGATTTTTCGTAATCCATAAAAATACCATCTCCTTTTCTTTAACCTTCAGACGAACGGATCCTGATTCTTACGCGCCGCCGGGCGATGCGAAAACCTGAGCCGCGTACGCCGGATCATTCGTAATCACCGCGGCGACTCCGGCGCGACGGCAGGCGCGCAATCCGGATTCCGAGTCAACCGTCCAGACATGGACATTCAGGCGGCGCCGTCGGCAAAAAGCGCTATACGCCGCGAAAGAAGCCAAACGCCAATGCGGATGAACCGCGGCGGCGCCGATTTCCTTCGCGCGCCGGAATACGCCCACGCTCAGATATACGTACAATAAGCCAACCCGCGCCGCCGGATCGATCCGGCGAATTTTTGCCATCGAGACATGATTAAACGAGGAATAGAGAACGCGGTCGTTCATCCCGCGCGCGTTGACCAAATCGATAACTTTTTCCTCCAGCTTCGGATAAGCCACGATCGAATTCTTCAGCTCCAAATTCAGCGTCAGCCGCGTCGGCGCGACGAGATCGAAGACCTCATCAAGCGTCGGCGCCGTTTCAAATCCGGCTTCAGAGCGGAAAGCCGCGAAATTCAAACGCCGGATTTCGGGAAGCGTCATCGCGGCGATCTCTCCCGGAACGCCGGTGACGCGCCGCGTATCTTCGTCATGCGTGACGATCAGATTTCCGTCTGCGCTAAGATGGACGTCTAACTCGATACCATCCGCGCCGGCGTCGATCGCGCCTTGAAACGCGGATAAAGTATTTTCGGGGTAGCGTCGCGACGCGCCGCGATGCGCCCAGATAAGCGGGAATAGCCTGATTGGGGAATGGTTCATAAGCCGTTATTTTCCTAATTAAGCGAGCCGTATTATTTCCTAATTATACCGACATGAAATCGAAAAGAGGAAAACCGCCCCGCTATTTTAAAAATCAAGAAAATAATAAAGCCAGAGACGAAAGAGATATAATAAAAATGGTTATCCGACCGTAAATCCATCTTTCAGAAAGGTTACGCATGGCAGATTTAACCATCACCAATCATCCGCTTATCCAGCATAAGCTGTCGATCCTGCGTTCCGTCGATACGAACGCGACCGTCTTTCGACAGGTCGTTAACGAATTAGGCATGCTGCTTTGTTATGAAGCGACGCGCGATTTACCGGTCCGTCCGATCGACGTCGAGACCCCGCTGATGAAAACGAAAGGGCAGGTCATGCGCGAACATATCGCCCTGATCCCGATTTTACGCGCCGGATTGGGGATGGTCGAAGGAATCTGGGCGCTGATCCCAAACGCGCATGTTTTTCACATCGGCTTTTACCGCAATGAGGAAACGCTTCAGCCGGTCGAATATTACAACAAGCTCCCGCATCAACATCCGTTTAATACCGCTTTCATTCTCGATCCGATGCTGGCGACGGGAGGCTCCGCGACCGCCGCGATTACGATCGTCAAAAAATGGGGGGCGCGGCGGATTAAGTTTCTCGGTCTGATCGGCGCGCCCGAGGGGATCAACGCGCTGCGCAAGACGCATCCCGACGTCGATATTCATCTCGCGGCCGTCGACGAGCGGCTTAACGAACGCGGCTATATCCTGCCCGGATTGGGGGACGCCGGCGACCGGCAATTCAGAACCGATTTTTAGCCGGGAACGGATTGAGGAAAAGCGCGCCGGAAATTCCGCACAGCCGAAGCGAACGTCGCGATTAACGGATATCGATTATTTCCTGAACGAGCGGACTGACGAGCTGTTTCAGGTTGTATTTCTCGACGCCGGCGATCTTGAGCGTTATGAGATGATAACCCTTTTGATCCGGTTCGTACGACGAAAGCGAGCGGACGTTTCCGTTTAATTCGGAAACCTTCGAATAAAGATTGCGTAAAAATTCCGAATCATTTTCCACGCTGCAGGTCAGCCGGACGCCGTCGCTGCGCGAACTCGTCATTTCCATCATCATACGCAAAATCGAGATATCGTCGATAATTCCGACGACGAAATTTCCGCGGACGACCGGGAGCGCCGAAACCTGATAATCGACAATGATGCGCACCGCTTCTTCGATCGGCGTGTTTTCAGTTACGGTCAGCACGTCCCGCTCCATCATCTCCTCGACCGTCGTATCGTCGACGATTTCGGGCGTTCCGGTGTTTTTTACAATGAACTGGCTGAGGTCATCTTTGGTCGTAATCCCTAACAACCGGCCTTGCCGATCGACAACCGGGAGCGTTTGAATTGATTCTTCCATGGTTAAATCCATCGCGGACCGAACGGACGCTCGGGCGCTAATCGTCGTCGGTGGATGAACCATCCGCATGCTCACTAACATTGATCACCTCGGCAATCTCATTCAAGTTTCAGCCAAACGGCTTAGAGATAAGAATTGCCTTTTTTTACCAGTGTAATTAATCACAAAAACACATGATGAATGTATTTTAACACGAACGGATTTCAGATTGCCGACCATGTGACATTCGTTATAAACGTAATCGATTCCCTATTTTGGATCCGGCCGCAGTCCGAACCGCCGAAACAAAACGAAGGCCTTATCAAACGAATTCCAAACGTACCGACCGAACCCGGCGGGCAAATCCTACCCGTTCAAAAATGATCTTCGAACCGTTAAGACGCCAGGATGTATAATAAACTTTATTTTGATCCGATCGAAAGCAGGGGAACGAACGCAACATGATTGCTATTGATATCGAAACAACCGGATTAAACCCGCGCGAAGATAAGATTACCGAAATCGCCGCCGTTCGATTTGAGGACGGAAAAATAATCGACGAATTTCAGTCGCTCGTCAATCCGAACCGTCCCATTCCCCAAAACATCATCCACCTGACCCACATCACGAACGACATGGTCCGCGACGCGCCGCAGATCCTCGACGTTATTGGCAAACTGGCGGCGTTTGTCGGAAAAGAGTCGCTCGTAGGTCATAATATCGCCTTCGACCTGTCCTTCCTTCAGCAAGGAGGGATTTTAAAAACCAACCCCGCTTACGACACCTACGAATTAGCTTCCGTTTTAGTCCCCAACGCGCCCAGATATAACCTTGCCGCGCTTGGGCAGCAATTCAAGATCAACGTTCCCAACGCCCATCGCGCGCTGGCTGACTGCCATACTACTATCCAGGTCTATAACAGGCTGATCGAAAAAGCGCGCGGTTTACCGCTGCCGCTGTTGATGAATCTCATTCGGCTTGGCGATCGGATTTCATGGGGCGAGGCGCAGCTCCTCAGCCAAATCGCGAGCGAACGCCTCCGCGCCGGAGAGAAAGCCTCTGCCATTTACGCGATTTCTTTCCCATCCTTCGAAGATTCCTATGCCGATCAGGAGCGGGTCCTCGAACCGAACGAAATTATCCGGCCGCTGGATTCGGACCAAATCGCCGCGTTAATTGAATCCGACGGCGCGTTTAGCCGCGGGCTATCCAACTTCGAACAGCGCCCGCAGCAGATCGAGATGCTCCGCGCGGTCGCGGCCGGCTTCTCAAGAGGTCATCATCAGCTCATCGAAGCCGGGACTGGAACCGGGAAATCGTTCGCGTACCTGATCCCTGCGGCGAAATGGGCGCTTCAAAACGGCGAACGCGTCATCGTCTCAACCAATACGATCAACCTTCAAGATCAGCTCATTCAAAAAGATATTCCCGAACTCCAACGGCTTTTAGACGCTGATGTCCGAGCCGTCGTTCTCAAAGGAAAAAGTAACTTCCTCTGCCCGCGTAACGTCCAGCGTTTACAGACGCGCGGCGCCGAATCCGCCGAAGAATTCCGCGTTCTGGCAAAAATTATGGTCTGGCTCAGCGAAAATGGCGCCGGGGATCGCGGAACGATAACGCTGAACGGTCCGGTCGAACGCGAGATCTGGCGCCGCCTGAGCGCGGAAACGATGAGCTGCCGCCCGAAAGGCTGTCCGTTCTTCCGCGAACGCCGCTGCCCCTATTTCGCGCGCCAGGCTGAAGCGTTGCGCGCGCACCTGATCGTCGTTAATCATTCGCTCCTGCTCGCGGATATGGCGAGCGGGAATCGCGTACTTCCGGACTACCGGTACGCCGTCATCGACGAGGGGCATCATTTGGAGAACGCCGCAACCGGCGCTTTTTCAAAACGGCTGACTAAATTTGACCTGACCCGGCTTGAAAACGAGCTTGGCGGTCCTGCGGGCGGGATCCTCGGGCGCATGCTTACGACGCTCGTCGGAACGGCCGCGCCGGAAGAAACGCTCGATTTCAACGATCAAGTCAACAACGCCTCCGAAATCGCGAAAGAAGTCAACCGCCAGGTTCAGACGCTTTTTTCCGTCCTGAGCGATTACCTGCGGATCGAACGCGATAACGCCGACCTGACCGTCTACGGTCAGCAGCAGCGTCTAACCCCGGCAACGCGCAGCGCGGCGCACTGGACCGACGTCGAGATCGTCTGGGACGATACCGAAAAATCGATGAAAGATTGGATCAAGCGTCTGAAAAAAATCCATGAAGCGCTCAGCGGCAGAAGCGAAGACGACGGCGATCTCCTCGAAATAAGCGACCTGCTCGGCGGGTTGATTCGCGAACTCGACGAAGCAAACCAGCTGATCGATGCGTTAATTATGAAGCCGGAGCCGAATATGATCTACTGGCTCGAAATCTCCGCGATTCAAAATTTCCTGTCGCTGAACGCCGCGCCGCTCCAAGTCGACGAAATAATCAACCAGAACCTCTGGATGGAAAAGGAATGCATCGTATTGACTTCAGCGACGCTGACCGCGGATAACAGTTTCGACTATATCCGCGACCGTCTCGGCGCGCATGACGCGGATGAATTGACCGTAGGGTCGCCGTTCGACTACGAGAAATCCGTCCTTTTATACTTGCCGACCGACATTCCCGAACCGAATCAGGGTTCCGCACAGCACATGGTCGAAACGAGTATTACAAGGCTCGCACAAGCGACACAAGGCCGAATGCTCGTACTCTTTACCTCCTACGCGCAGCTTAAACGCACTTCGACGGCTTTATCGATTTCTTTGCGCAAGCAGGGCTTTTCGATTTTCGAACAGGGCGAAGGCGCTTCGCCATCCGCGCTGCTGGAAACGTTCCGTGCGTCCGATAAAGCGATCCTGTTAGGGACGCGTTCCTTCTGGGAAGGCGTCGATATCCGCGGCGAAAAGCTGAGCTGCGTCGTTATCGTAAAATTACCGTTCGACGTACCGTCGGATCCGATTATCGCCGCGCGTTCCGAAAGCTTCGATAATCCGTTCGCCCAGTTCAGCCTCCCTGAAGCGATCCTGAAATTCCGCCAGGGATTCGGACGGCTGATTCGAGCCTCGGGGGATCATGGGATCGTCGTCGTCCTCGATTCAAGAATCCTGAAAAAGGGTTACGGACGCGACTTTATCAACTCCATTCCGCGCTGTACCGAAAAACGCGGATCGATACGGGAATTGGCGCGCGAATCCGCCGCCTGGCTTAATCAATTCAAAATTTAATTTTCAGGAAAGCGCGCCTAAAATTCCTCAAGATAAGCCCGCGCCACACGGGAGGAAATCCCGCTTATCACGCCGGCGCGCGAACATCCCCAACGGCGCGCCAGATCCTCGACCGAGATCGCTTCGTCCCCGTCTCGCCCGATCAGCGTCACAGCCGTCCCGACAGGCAGCGCTTCCGGAAGCAGCGCCATGGCCGCGTCGCAGCAAACGCGTCCGATCACCGGGACGCGATTCCCCTCAATTAAGATCTCGTTCCCTTCAATACGGCGAAAACCATCGCCGTATCCGACTGGGAAGAGTCCGACCCAAGCGTCAGCCGTCAGACGGTAAGTCTGACCGTAACCGATTCCTTGTCCGGCGGGTAAGCGCCGAACCGAAATCAGGCGCGTCCGCCAACGCAGCGCCGTTTCCAACCCGTCGGGCATCTCGGCATAATAGAACGGGTTGATCCCGAAAAGGCCGCTCCCGACACGGACATGCGTAAAACGAGATTCAGGCGCCGACAGCGCCGCGGCCGAATTCGAAAAATGAATCCGCCGCGGATAAACGCCCTGAGCGGCGCAAAGCTGCAGCGCCTCGTGGAAACGATTCAGCTGAATTCGATTAAAACTGTCGTCAGGGTCATCGTCGATATTCGCGTAATGGCTGAAGATTCCCGCGATTTCAAGTTCGCTCGCGCCCGCGATCGACGCGAAAAGCTCCGGGAGTTCATCCGGACGAAAGCCGAACCGCCCCATTCCGGTGTCAATTTTCAGCTCCAACCGCGCCTTTCTTCGAACAGCGCGGCAAACGCGCCGGATTGTTCCCAGCTGGTCCCATGAAACCAGCGCCAGCGTCAAATCGGACGCCAACACCGCCTCAATTTCAGCCGCGTCCGTCGCGCTGAAAATCAGGATATCCCCGGCGATACCGGCCGCGCGCAGCGTCAACGCTTCCGAGACGCGCGCGACCGCGAAATCCGTCGCCCCGACCGCTGATAAAGCTTTCGCAAGCGGAATCGCCCCAATCCCGTAAGCGTCCGCTTTGACGACCGCGATCACAGGACGCGCGCAAGAATTCCGATAATACGCGAAATTGCGCCGGACCGCGCCTAAATTAACTTCCAATACGGAAGACGAGAAATCATCTTGCATAAGAATCATTGCGGACACCCAACTCTTTTCGAGGAAAGTACGGTTCGGCGTTCCGCTTCCTTTCAGCGTCTGTCATCTTAACGTAATTATATTCCGCATCGCCTGCCGCGAACGGAGAAACCGATTTTCCAGCGCATATCGGCACGGACCCCAATAATACTTATTATATAAGTAATAGTTGTATTTACCTATAAAGGCTAAAATGTACTGATCTTGTCAGACATTTATGTGATAAATGACCTTTTTAGACCGGTTAGGCTTGGAAATCTTTTGATGTTATCAGACAAGTGATTGTATAATTTTAGTATTGAATCAGACCGCGCGAACGATCCCCAAACTAAAGGAGATTTGATTTTCCGGTAATTATCGCCACACGTAAACAACCTCGTAAGTCATTATTCGGCGCCCGCCGAAAATTTGTTAAGTCAGATTATTAAAGTAAGGAGTTAGTATGGTTCGTAAGTTTTCAGTTCTGTTGGTTTTAGTTGCGATTTTGATCGCCGTCGTTCCCGCCTTCGCTCAGGAATTCCAGATTCCCGAAATCGTCGAAGGGAAAACGAACGTTGCCGTCGTCCTGATCGGCCCCATCAACGATGGCGGTTGGTCGCAGGCGCACTATGACGGCGCGGTCTACATGAAAGAAAACCTTGAAAACGCCAACGTCGTTTACATTGAAAACATCCCCGAAGGCACCGAATCGGAACAGGTTTTCCGTTCGCTAGCCTCCAAGGGCTTCGACGTCATCTTCGGTACGTCGTTCGGTTTCATGGATCCGATGGAAGCGGTCGCTGAAGAATTTCCGGATAGCTACCTGATCCATGTTTCCGGTTACAAGGATAACGGCGAAAACTTCGGCAACCTGATGGGCGCGATGGAACATATGAAATACCTCGCCGGTTACCTCGCCGGTCAGCGCGCGAAGATGGACGGCGAAACCGTTCTGGGTTACATGTACACGTTCCCGATCCCGGAAGAACTCCGCTTAGGAAATGCCTTCATGATCGGCGCCAAGAAAACCTGCCCGGAATGCACGATGATCGTCACGCCGATCAACAGCTGGCACGACCCGATCCTCGAAAAAGAAGCCGCGAAAGCGCTCTTCGATAAAGGCGCATACGTCGTCTTTACCGGCGCCGATACGCCGGCCCCGGCCGAAGTCGCCGAAGAATACGCCGAAGACAACGGAAAATGGGGGATCCCGTACGATTGGTCAGGCTCCTGCGTTTCGAAGCGCTGCCTGACGCTCCCCTACTGGTACTGGGGTCCGATTTACACCTCGATCGTCGAAGGCATCGTCGACGGAACATACACGCCGGGACGCCACTACTTTGACGGCGACGCGAAGGGCTTAGGCCTCGTCGGTTTTATGGAAGGCGAAGAACTGCCGGAAGGTCTGAAAGACATGCCCGAAGAAGTTCTCGAATACGTCCGCAACTACATCGCCGACATTGAAGCCGGTAAGATCAACCGCTTTGATATCTTCGCCGGTCCGGTCCTGGACAATAAGGGCGAAGTCGTCGTTCCGGAAGGCGAACTCATGGAAGACGCCGATCTCGATACGTTCGACTGCACGGAAATGGGCTGCAAGTACGGTATGCACTGGTGGGCGGAAGGCATCGAAGCCGAACTCCCGTAATCGGTAAACTGCACGATCGAAGCGGGTCGTGAACCAAACGGCCCGCTTTTGAATGACAATCTTGCATGACATAAATCGGAGCTGCGCGGGAGACCGCAAAGATATCCCGCGCAGCCGAACGTTTATTAACGATTTCCATCAGCTTTTACCCGAATCTGATCCCGAACTTGGCGAAGGCTTCGCCCGCGGTAAAAGTTGATTCGAATCACCAATAAACGGGCAACAAAATAAAGCAACACCTTAAAATCCTTGATTTCAGGAGTCAAAGCTATGCTGAATGATCGTCCTTATGTTGTTGAAATGAAAGGAATTCGGAAAGAATTTCCTGGCATGGTAGCGAACGACAACGTCGATTTTTCGCTCCGCCAGGGCGAAATTCACACGCTGTTAGGCGAAAACGGCGCCGGGAAAAGTACCTTGATGAATATTCTCGCCGGGCTTTATCAGCCGAACGCCGGCTCAATCAAAGTTCACGGGAAACCGGTCGTACTGAAATCGCCGAAAAGCGCGATGCAGGAAGGGATCGGCATGATCCATCAGCATTTCATGCTTGTTCCGACGCAAACCGTCACCGAGAATATCCTGCTCGGGTTGGACGAACCGCGTTTCGTTATGAACCTCAGGAAGTACGATAAGATCATTCATGATCTCGGCGTCGAAAATAACCTTGAGGTCGATCCTTCCGCCTACGTTTGGCAGCTGACCGTCGGCGAGCAGCAGCGCGTCGAAATCTTGAAAATGCTTTATCGCGGCTGCGATATCCTGATCATGGACGAGCCGACCGCCGTTCTCGCGCCGCAGGAAATCGAAGTCCTGTTCAATACGCTGCGAACCATGACCGCGCACGGGAAGTCGATCATCTTTATCAGCCATAAACTCAACGAAATTCTCGAAATCGCCGACCGTGTTACCGTCCTGCGCCAGGGGAAGATTACCGCCTGCGACGTTTCCACAAAAGATATTACCCGGCATGACCTGGCGTCGCTGATGGTCGGGCGGAAAGTTATCTTCGCCTTTGAAAAAAATCCCTGCAAGTGCGGTTGCCAGATTCTCGACGTCAAAAACGTTTCCGCGCTGAACGATAAGGGTCTTCCGGCGTTGCGCGACGTTACGATGCATGTCTGCTGCGGCGAGATCGTCGGTATCGCCGGCGTCGCCGGCAACGGGCAAACGATTCTTGCCGACTGTGTGACCGGAATGCGTCCGACGACAGCCGGAACGATCAAGGCCGGGAATTTGGATATCGGAAATTCAACAATCAAAGACGCCATCAAAGAGGGTATCGCTTATATTCCCGAAGACCGCCACCATGTCGCAACGGCGGGCAATATGAGCGTCGCCAACAACGTCATCATGAAAAACTACGATCGCGAACCGATCTCCCAGGGCTGGAAAATGAACCGCCCCGCCGTTCGCTCGTACGCCGAAAAGCTGAGAGAAGAATATAAAATCGCGATTCCGACGATTGATAAACCGGTCCGCCTCTTATCCGGCGGAAATATCCAGCGAGCGATCCTCGCCCGGGAACTATCGAACATGAAACAGCTCCTCGTCGCCGTCCAACCGACGCGCGGCTTAGACGTCGGCGCGATTGAAGGAATCCAGCGCATGATCCTCGCGCAGCGCGACGCCGGCGCGGGCGTACTCCTTATTTCCGAAGAGCTCGAAGAGCTGGTAACGCTGAGCGACCGTATCTACGTCATGTTCGAAGGACAGATCATGGGCGAAGTTACCGACGGCGATATCCGGAAAATCGGTCTGATGATGACCGGAACGCGTCTCGAAGATATTCCCGAAGAAGAACCGCAAACTGAAAAATCCGCTGAATAAGGACCAGAAAACGAATGAAAAAAGAAAGTACTTCCCCAAAAAGAATCGGACTTCCGTTTCAAATTCAAATTGAAGAACGAACTGATGAAGCGCCAAAATGGCTTTCACCGGTCTTAACGCTCGTTTCGGTTATCGCCGCGTTGATTTTTTCCGGAATCCTGATCGCCTCCGTCGGCGGAGACCCGCTGTATACCTATTCCCGGATGTGGAAAGCGGCGTTCGGATCATGGTTCGCGCTGTCCGATTCGTTAACCAAAGCGATCCCGCTGATCCTTTGCGGGACTGCCTGCGCGCTGGCGTTCCAGATGAAAATCTGGAATATCGGTGCGGAAGGCCAATTCTTTCTCGGCGCGTTCGGCGCCAGCCTCGTTGTCCTCGGACCGATCGTCCCCGAAGGCTCGTCCCCATGGGTCTATATCCCCGTCATGATGCTCTTCGGAATGATCTTCGGCGCGCTCTGGGGTTTCATTCCGGGTTACCTCAAGGCAAAACTGAACGTAAACGAAATTATCTCGACCCTGATGCTGAACTATATCGCAATTGCCTGGAACAACTTCTTCCTGTTCGGGATGTGGTCCGATAAAGGCTTCCAGATGTCGAAAAAGTTCCCGAAGGAAGCGCTCCTTATCCGTTTATCCGATATCGCCAAGACGTATAATATTAAGGAGATGCGCGGAATGGCGCTTCATTTGGGCCTGGTCTTCTCGCTGGTCGCCGCGATCGTTATCTATATCCTGATCTACAAGAGCAAATGGGGGTACGAGATCAAACTGATCGGCGAAAACCGAAAAGTCGCGCGTTACGCCGGGATCAATATTTCCTGGAATGTCGTTTTGATCATGCTCGTTTCCGGCGCGATCGCCGGACTCGCCGGCGCAACCGAAATCTCCGGCGTCGTCAAGCGTTTCCAGGGATCGATATCCCCCGGATACGGTTCAACCGGCATTATTATCGCCTGGCTCGCGAAACTGAACCCGCTGCTGACGATCCCTGTTTCGCTTTTCTTCGGCGGGCTGATTATCGCCGGACGCGAAATTCAGCCGTCCGGGATCCCGAAGATGATCCAGGGGATTATTCTCGTTTGTTTGATCGCGTTCGATTTCTTCCTGAACTATCGAATCCGATTGATTGCCGTCAAACAGTCAGACCCAGCGATTGAAGGATAAAGGAGGACACGATGGAACTTTTTCAACTTTTAGCCGCAGCCCTTGCCGGCGGAACCGTTCTGCTTTTCGGAATGCTCGGCGGGATCTTTACCGAACGCTCCGGCGTTATGAACCTGGCGATTGAAGGTTATATGCTCCTCGGCGCAACGATCAGCTACAGCGCTTCCGCCTCATCCGGTTCGCCCTGGATCGGATTGCTGATAGGCGCGATTGCCGCCGCTATCCTCGGCATCCTGCACGCGATCATCTGCATCTCGCTTAAAGCCGATCAGGTCGTCAGCGGGTTGGCGACGAACTTCGTCGGGACCGGCGTCAGCCTCGTTCTCGGCGCCAATTTGACCAGCCTGGTCGGAACCGTTCCGCTCCTTCCGAGCGTCGCGTTTCCGAAATTGCTTGAGCTGGGGTGGCTCGGCGAAGGACTTTATACGCTCACGAAACAAAGCATTATGGTTTATATCGGATTCGTCCTGATCCCGATCGCCCAATGGTACCTGACGAAGACCCGCCCGGGGATGCACCTGCGCGCGATCGGCGAGAACCCGGAAGCCGCCGACGCAATGGGGATCAACGTCAACGGATTACGCTACGTATACACGATTTTAGGCGCGGCGTTAGCCGGAATCGGCGGCGCGGCAATCAGTATCGCGATCTATTCCGGCTGGTTCTCGGAATTAACGACGAACGGCCGCGGTTGGATCTGCGTCGGATTGGTTATCTTCGCGCAGTGGAACCCGGTCCGCGGCGCTTTCGGCGCGTACTTCTTCGGGATCCTATCCCGTCTCGTGCTCGACCTGAAGATCCCGGCGACGCTGTTCGGCGGGCTGGTCGCGAACCCGTTCTTCCTGCATCCAAACTATACATTCTTCCTGGAAATGCTCCCGTATTTCTTTACTTTAGTCGTCATGATTATCGGGGCGAACAGCGCAAAAGCAAAACATATTGGCGCGCCGTCCGCGCTGGGGCGGCCATACTCCCGTGGAGAGAAAGGGAAACAATAACTTATGTCAACTTCAGCACATCCAAACAGAGTTCCGATAGGAAACATAACCAGAGACTTGGTTGCTGTAGCGATGGGTCGGCTTCCAGCCGACCTCATCCTATATAACGGACAACTTGTCAACGTTAACAACGGCACCATTCAACCCGCCATGGACGTCGCCGTCAAGCATGGTTACATCGTCTATATCGGGAAAGACGCGCGATCAAAGATCAAGAGCGACGACAAAACGAAAATTATTGATGTCGCCGGGCGTTGGATCGCGCCGGGTTTAATCGATACCCACGTTCATATCGAATCGTCAATGGTCGACCCGGTCCATTTCGCGGCAGGCTGCCTCGCGCACGGGACAACGACAATCTGCCCTGACAATCATGAGATCACCAACGTTCTCGGATTGGAAGCCGTGCGTCTTTTCCACGAGGCGCTGCAGGACCTGCCGATCAAGTCGTATTTAGCGATGCCGGTCTGCGTGCCCGCCGTCGCCGGGCTGGAAAATACCGGCGCCGAAATTCACGGGAAAGAAGTCGCCGAAGCCTACCGAAACGGCTGGGCTCAGCTCCAGGGCGAAGAAATGAACTTTCCCGGCGTTATCTACGGCGATCCGGCGACGCACGAAATCCTCAAAGCATCGCACGAAGCCGGCGTCGTCATGACCGGGCATTACTCCTCCATGGAGCTCGATCAGGGTTTGAACGCCTTTGCCGCCGCCGGTATGAACGCCTGCCATGAAGTTCGCAGCGCGGAAGAAGTCCGCAAGCGGACTGAAATCGGTTTCTACAGCCAGCTCCGTTACGGTTCCGCATGGCTCGACGTCCCGAATACGATCCGCGCCTATACCGATAATCCGGGCGTGGAAACGCGTTTCATGACCCTCTGCACCGACGACGTGAACGCGGCGACAATCGCTCGCGAAGGCCAGATGGACCGCGTCGTCCGAATCGCGATCCGAAACGGCGTCCCGCCGGTAACCGCGATTCAGATGGCAACGCTCAACAACGCGCAGCTCATCGAGAAAGCGCGTTATATCGGCTCGATCGCGCCGGGACGCGCCGCCGATATCGTGATTCTGAGCGATCTTATCAACTTCACTGTCGATCAGGTTTATACCGACGGCGTTCTTGTCGCCGAAAACGGAAAACTGACGACAGAGCTGAAACCGTATCCATATCCGGATTTCGCGACCAATACGGTCAAGCTATCCAAACGAACGGAAGCGGATTTCGCGATTCCCGCGCCGTCCGACAATCCGCACACGCTGCGCGTTATCGAAATCTTCCCCGGCGACGTGGTCACCAAAGAGATCCATGTCGAAATGAAGCCGGAGAAAGGTCAGTTCGTCGCCGACGCCGCAAAAGACCTCGCCAAGGCCGCGATCTTTTATCGTCATGAACCGGATCCTGCTATCCCGCCGAAGGGGGTCGGCTTCATCCGTGGAACGAAATTTAAGCCCAACTGCGCTTACGCGTCGACGATTTCGCACGACTGCCATAACCTGCTCGTCGTCGGAACCGACGACAGCGCCATGACGTTGGCGGCGAACGCCGTCATCGAAGCCAACGGCGGAATCGCAATCGTTGCGGATGGAAAAGTCGAAGCAGTTCTGCCGCTGCCGTTAGCCGGTCTGATGAGCCTTGAAACAATCGAAGAAACCGCGCCGAAACTGAACGCGATCGAGACTGCGCTGAAAAAAGCCGGCGCCGAAAGCGAATCGATCGAGATGACAATGAGCTTGATTGGGCTGATCGTTATCCCGGAACTGCACCTCAGCAATCACGGTTTGGTCGAACTCAAGGGCAGCAATCCGATGAAAATTGTCGATCTGATCGTCAAAGATTAGTTCGCCGAAAAAGCCAGCAAAGATTCCCGTTAACGGCAACGCGGTAAACGGGAATCTTTTTATTTTGTTCTGATACGCTTACCGGTAACGATATGCCGGCTTCATATTTAATATGCGGGCCGCTCCATGTTCTACATTCCTTATTTTATAGAACCTTTTGTAAATTCGGCCTCCGCTTGTCATATTCGGAGGTTTCTGAACGATTCCTTCGAAATTAACGATCTTATAATCCATTCTCGTTAACACGAAGGAGAAAAGGGAAATGTATTTTGTACCTGAATCAATGAGTTTAGCAATTATCATCGGAATCGTCGCTCTAATCGTCATGGTTCTCGCCAGTAACCATGCTGTCACGAAATTAATCGGAATCGCGGCCTACTTCGACCTGTCCAGCACGTTCATGGGCATGACCGTCGTATCCCTCGCGACCTCGCTGCCTGAAATCGTCTCGCATTATACCGCTTCTTTTCGAATCCTCACCGAAGGGCTCGATTATCAGACCGGGTCGGCGATCGTTCTCGGCTCGAATATCGGCTCGGACGTCGTTCAGCAGACGCTGATCTTCGGTTTGGTCGTATGGATCGCCGGATCGCTGACCTACCGTCGTTATTTCGTCTGGAAGAATATGATCCCGATGGTCGGAACGACAGTACTCTGCTTGATTCTGGGTTGGGACGGGACGTTTTCGAGAATCGACGGCGCGATCCTTTTCGGAATGTTTATCTTGTACAGCTTCTACCTGTATCAGGACGAACGCAAATTTTACAGCAAAGACGCCAACCAGATTCAGGATCAGGAAATCGCCAACGGGATCCCGCGGAATACGAAAGAAGTCGTTCGCGATATTTTTATATCGATATTGATGCTGTTGCTGACGATCGGGACAGCCTCGATCGTCCTCCAATTAACCGAACGAATTGTTAATCAGACCGGAATCGCCGGATCTTTAATCGGCGTGATCACGCTCGGTTTAGCTTCTGCGCTCCCGGAGTTCACGACCGCCGTTATCGGAATCCAAAAGAAAGAGGCCGGTATTTCCCTGGGGACGCTCGTCGGCTCGAATATCGTCAATCCGCTCGTCGCAATCGGCGGCGGCGCGTTAATTTCCGGATACGCCGTTCCGCGTCCGCTCGTTCTTTGGGATTTGCCCTGGGAGACGATCAGCGGCGCGATTCTGTGGTTGATCTTACTGAAAGCGAACGGGAAGATCGGGAAAAAGGTCAGCCTTTATCTCATCGTAATTTACTTTATTTATATAACTGCGCGCGCGGTATTGTTCAAAGCCGATTTTTAAAAGCCGTAAACCGAGAGCATGTCTCAAAACGAATTTTATTATAACTGAATTCACCCGTTTATCTGTCAGTGCATTGGTCGCTCCCCATCGACTGCCGGTCGCTGGGGGCCTCGATGCGCTGACCTTGAGTAAGTTTTATTTGGATGAGGGGATTCGCGGCCGCGAATCCCCTCATCCATACCATCCGCCCCTGCTTTCTCAGGTCATACGCAAAGGCAACAGCTTCCCCCACTCTGAATTAGAAAAAAACTTTGACATTATTCTCAGGAAAATTTTGAATTCCCGACTTTTTGGGCAGCCTCTTAATCAAAAACATCATTCCGAATCAAACGCAAAAAGCAAATCCTCCGCTGTCGGCTCAAAATCTTCTTCGTCAAATTCAGGCGCGACGAAAGAAGGCCGGCAATATGTCCGATAGCGGCACCAGGCGCAAATTTTCGCATCCCGAGTCCGCGGATAATCTTCTTCCGCCGTCGACCGCATCCGCTCCGCCAGCGCGGTCAACACCGCTAAGTCTTCGGCGTACGCCGATTCGGAATAGGTAAACCGAATCGGTTTATCCGGAAAATTTGCGAACCAATAAATCATTTCAATATCAGGGAAACGGTTCGGGGCGATCCCAAGCGCTTTCCGGTTCGCGACCGCCAGCGCGCGGTAAAGCCGCGTCTGCGCCGCTTCGGCGTACACGCTTCGCTCCCCTGGACGGCGCGTCGTCTTCCAGTCATAAATCGTCACTCGCTCGCCGGAAACCGCTAACGAATCAATCTTGCCGTTCCAAATATCTTCCCCGATCGCCATCGTCAGCGGCAGTTCCGCGTAGACCGCGCCGTCTGAAGGGAGCGCGATCGTCTGGCTGAACCGTTCGAGCCATATTCTAACCCTGCCCTGGTTCGTTTGAACCGCCTCATCAATCGTAAGAATACGCTGGATAACGCGCTGAACCGCCAGATGAAAATCGCGGCCTAACGCCGTCAGCGCTTCCGCTTTTTGAAAATTTCGGTCAAACGGCGCCGGCCAGTTTAATCGGACTAACGATCCGTAATAGTACTTCCGGCGACAGCTCGAAAAAGCTTCCACCTGCGACGCGCTAAACTCAGTCATGACGCCGGTTCCCTTCCTTTTCTTTCTTCGCGCAGGAGCGTTCGGATCGAGCGAACCGGTATCGCCTCGACCATCGGCTTACGCAGCTTCCCGATATTCCAGGAACAATACAGACCTTTTTTCGCGCGCGTAATTCCGACAAAAAGCAGGCGCAGCCGCTCGGCAGCGTAGCTGTCAGCGTTTTTTCCGGTCGCGGCGCCCTCGTAATAAACCCGCGGCGGATCGGCGCAAAGGCATTCCATCTGCTCTATTGCTTCCGATTGAACGTCCATCGCGCCGCGCGCGTAATAAACCTGAGAACGATACGATTCGGAATAACCTTCCTCGCGATACGCTCGCCCGATCGGAAAATCATAATTATTCAAAGAAGTCAGGAAAACCTGATCCCATTCCAATCCTTTGGATTTATGGTAAGTTGTTACGACGATTTTCCCGCGATAAAGATTCGGATCAAAATCCGCCTCCTCGCCGCCCGGAGCAGAGCTGATCTCCGGACGCTCCGCCGCTTCGATAATCTGCTGCGCCATATCGTCGAACGTCAGCGTCGAATCGGATTGCGTCACGCGTAAAACGGCGCGCGCTAATCGGTTCGCGATACTTAAGTCAACCGGGTTCACAAAAATATCCTGAGCGATCAATAGAACCAACTGGTCAATCCGCAAACAGCGCGACTCCAGCCACTTCCGCGCCAGTTCACGGATCCGGATCAACGTCTGAAAAACGATTTCTTCCGCGCCGACCGCGCGCAACCGGTTTTCAAAATCGCTCTCAGATTCAGGATAAAAGAAATCAACGACCTTATCCTGGCGAAACTTCCCCAATATTTTCATCGCCTGCGCCTGTCCCGATTCGTCCAAATAAAAATCGAGCTCTTTCGGGCGGTTCATCAGGAGCTTAAATAAATCGGTAAACTGGCTCTTCATGACGCGCGGACGCGCCAGCCATTTAAAAATCGCCGCCAGGATATTCCCCGTATCGCGATCCTGAACCGTCGATTTTAGAAATTCAATCGCCTCGATATCGCTTTCACGGATAAGCTCCGAGAATTTCAAGCCGCGCTCGTTCGTCGGCGCTAAAATCGCGATCGTCTCCTTCGGGTTCAGCTGCGCGTGACGGATCGCCAGCTTACTGATCGCCGCGATTTCCTCGTCGGAACGATACGGCTTCGGGTCAAAAATAACGCGCTGCGGCTGGTCGGGAGGATTCGGGCTGGCGTCATTTTTCGGGGTTAAATGAATATACGGCCGCGTCAGCGCGCCGCGCATCGATATGATCGGATGCGCCTCCTCCGTCCAACGGATCAGTCGGTTCGCGCAGCTTAAAATCGATTTCGTCGAACGGCCGGAACAATCCAAATCGACCGTGCGATCGGCGACTTTCAAAAAGCTCTTTAGAAATTCTGGATTCGAAGTCGTAAACGAAACGTTAATCGCCTGATTCGGATCGCCGACGCGAACCCAATTACCGTTGCCGCCGCTCAACAGCTTTAAGACCCTCTCCTGGATCTCCGAGCTGTCTTGAGCTTCGTCTTCGAGAATATACGGCCAGCGCGCACGCATCCGATTTAGAAATACCGGGTCGGAACTCAGGATCCGATAGGCGTACGCCATCAAATCTTCGTAGTCGTACCCCGGATAAGCGGATAATTGCGCCTGGTACGCTTCGTAGACTTCGGAAATCAGCGCCAAAAGCTGGAAGCCGTCCGCCGCGCCCGATTCCGAAATCGCTTCGCTGAGCCTTGATTCCGATAACCCGATATCTTTTGCCCGCTTGATAACATATTGGCAGATTAACGTAAATTTATCCGGCCAGGATTCGGTAAACTTCTGGTTCAGATAATTCGCCTCTAATTTCGAGGAGCTGATCGAATCGAATACGGCTCTCATCCGTTCTTCCGGCAAACGGCCGACAATCTTCCAAAGAATATATTCGGACGTGAACGCGTCGATAATCGTTGCCTCCGGATCCAGCCCCAATTTCTCGCCGCCGAGGCGGACAATCTCCGCCGCCATTGAATGCAGCGTTCGAACTTCATAGCCGACGCCCGGGATCAATCCGCGCTCAACCATCAAACCCGCAATACGGGCTTTAAAGTTATTAACCGCCGAATTTGAAAACGTTACGACTAAAACGACCGGTTCCGTCCCGGGAATCATTGCATGATTCGTCAGACCGATCATTTTTTCGGCCAGCTTCGCCGCCAGCATGGCAAGCGTATGCGTCTTTCCGCTTCCGGGGACAGCGGAAACGCCTAACGTTCCGCTCTCATAGGCGAGAATTTCGGCTTGAGCTTTGCGCGGGATAAACTTCATGAGCCGTTCCCTAACGTCGAATCAAACCAATTCTCGTCCCAGAGTTCCGGTTCCTCAGGATCGGCTTCTTTCTTCCGGATCAGGTAATCGGGCGTAATCCGCGCTTGGAAACGCGCGCTCAACTCAGCGAACAGGTACAGAAGATTCGATTTCTGATCCAGTCCGGACTCGTTCAATTCGCTCGCATAAACGTAAACCCGTTCTCCGCAACGCGCCAATAACGATAAAACGAGACGGCGCATCTCCGCCTGATTGCGTTCGTATTTTTTCATCTCGTCCCAGATTTCCCCAACCTGCCATGACCTCGACAGCACAGCGTCGTTCGTCAGCGTGCCCTGAATCCGTTCCCACCAGCTCGGCGATCCGGCGTTGAGCCAAAATTGGTATCGGAACGGCCGGTTCAAACCGATAAATCCGCCCGCCAACGAAATCAGGAGCGAATCCCGCGGCTGAACCAACGCCGCGTCATGATACGTGGCCGAAACCATACCTTCCGCCACCGCTTTCATGTACATCGGCCAGGTCAGACGACCCTCGGGAAGCGCTTCCATCGCGCGACGATACTTTTTCAGCGATTCGATCATGCGGATAAAACCGAGCGAAAACGTGTCGGAAACTGCCCCGCTCGCGGCGAATCCGGGCCGCGTCAAAACATCATGAAAAAAATCCGCCATCGTCCGATCCGGCGGAAATTCCGTATCGCGATTTTCGAGAATCCAAACGGCGAGGATATCGAACGCGTCTAAAAACGCCCTTGAACATTCGCGCGTATATTTTTCGGGAATTTCAGGCAACCGAACAGGCGTAAACGCGGAGCTGCCGCTGTCTTCGTCAACCTCAAAAGCTTTGACCAAAAAAAGCTGAAGCCTCAGCGGGTCGATCAATGGGATAAAATAACGGATCATCTGAGCCAAATCGAGGATCCGGATCGGGAAACCCCAGTCTGGATGGACAAGGGCCAAAAGCGTCAAAAGACAACGGGAATCAACCTCGGCGGCGAATCCGCGCGAGGCGCGAAACGCGAAAGTTTCGATATTCTGCAGACGCAGTTCGCGCTCGAACAGCGTATACATCACGTCGGATACGAGCGGCGCGACGATCACGATTTCATCCCGGCTAACACCCTGCCCATGAACCAACGCCGCGATATCACGGGCGGCATCTTTAATCATGCGCGGATAATAACGCGTCAAACTAAAACGGTAGGCTTCGCGCGGCTCTCCCTTCAGATCTTCCGTCGGATAAAATACGTCGTTGACGATCTTCGCCAGGGCTTCGACGTTTTTCGAACAGACAAACGATTCGTTCAGCGAAACCGGCGTAACGCCCTCCGACCGTAATCGCTTCGCCGATTCCGGATCCCCGCCCATAAAGGATCGAAAGCCTCCCAATTCGTCACAGACGAACGTCCCGGATTCCGTCGATTCCCGAAGCACCGCACCGAACTCATGCGCGAGCGGGACATCCTCTTCAACATTATCGTGGATAAAAAATTGGAACTGGTCCCGAAGCCAACGCCGGTAAGATTCTTTCGGCGCTAAAAACTCCCGATAAATTTCGAGCTGAAGCGCGTAATCGAGCATATTATCCGCCCGGCATATTTCTTTAAACGACTCGCCCAATTGCTGAACCAAATCAAAAACAGGCAGGATCGCACCGTCGCCGCTCCAACTGGAACGCATCCGCTCCGCGTAGTTTTGGAACGGGATTCCCGCCGCCGCCATTTTGTGCATCGCCATCGTCGTCTGATTCAAAAAGCGGCTCAAGGTCCATTGCAGCGCATTGAAAGCGCCGCTTACCCATAGCGGCTCGGCGACCGATTGCAGCACGACCTGCGCGGTTTCAATCGTCAGGAAAAGCGGAGCTTTCGCTGATTTCGGGAATCCGGCTTCCGCAGCGATCAACGGCCAGAACAGGTTCAAATTATGCTGAACAAAACCGTTAAACGTTGTTACCCATCCGCGCCGTCCGTCTTCCGAGACGACGGAACGATACGCTTCGCCCGCAGAAGCGACCGGCGTAAAAATCAGCGTACGTTTCCCGGCGCGCTGTGCCGCGAGCATACATGCCAGCCGCGCGCACGCCGCCGTCGTTTTCCCGCATCCGGGCAGCCCCTCAACAAATAAGCTCTCGGTCAGCGGCGCGTTCGCGATTCGATTTTGAATTTCGGTCAAACGTTTCATAAGTCTTCGGTTCTTTTCAAAGTATACCCGCATCGATCTGAAAACCGAGAAAATCGCTGCGCCTGCGGTCGGCAAAGCGAAATTATTCGGAACTTTATCCGGAGATTCGACGTCTTATACTAAAATATCCGTTTATTCCTCAGGTACAATAGTAGAAGGGATCGATACTTATAAGAAAGCAGGATTCAAAGACATGAACATCAATAAACGCAAATATCAGAGATTACTATCGACGCTCTTTGCCGCCGCTGCGATTCTTTCGGCGGTATTATCTGTTAACGCCCAGGATGAATTGGACGGATTACTTAATCCCGAAGATTACGTCGAAATCCCGCCGGCGCAAATTGAATTTGACGAAAGCCTCATCGGCGAGGAGCCGTTCGACGATACGCCGGAATATTACGGCGTCATCTCTGAAGACCTCGAAGCCTTAGCCGCGATATATTCGGACATGACTGAAATCGGCCGCCAGAATTCCGGTTGGTTCGCTGAAATTTACGACGTTTGCGGGTGGGAGGGCGTCGCTTGTGAATATGACCGCGTCGTTCGGATCGAATTTGAGGATGTTGATTATTTTTGCGAAATTCCGCCTGCAATCGCGAATCTTACGAACCTGCGCGAAGTTCGTTTGAACGGCCTGCTTTTGCGCGGTTTGGTCCCGGAAAAATTACTCCAACTGCCAGCAATCGAGGTGATTGAGTTGTCCGAGAATCTGCTGACCGGACCTATCCCGGAATTTATTTCAGCCCCGATGCTGCGCACGCTTAGCTTATCCGATAATAAGCTGACTGAGGAAAAACAGCGCGATCTAAGCGAACGTCCGGATTTAGCGCAATGTGAAGCGAATTTATATTTTCCTCCGGAACGGCAGATCGATCCGATGCCGGGACTTGACGGCGTGATCCCGTCCGCGGTCGGATCCATGAGCGCGCTGACAAGACTGGATCTATCCGGAAATATGTTATCAGGAGCGATCCCGCTTGAATTGACCAACCTCTGGTCATTATCGTCGCTATTCCTGAACGATAACAATCCGGATCAGCCGTTATTCTTGGATAAAAAGGAAATCAGAGATTTTATAGAAAATTTGTATGAAAAGGATATTGAAGGCGTCGTTATTAATATCCCTGAAGAAGAACCGATTATTATCGAGCCGACCGCGACGGAAGAAGAACCGATCATTATCGAGCCAACCGCAACGGAAGAAGAACCGATCATTATCGAACCGACCTGGACGCCTGAACCGACCTGGACACCCGAACCGACCATAACGGTTGAAGGAATTATTATTGAACCGACCTCGACCCAGGTTCCGCCGACAGCCATACCGCCGACAGCTGTTCCGCCAACGGCCATACCGCCGACAGCAACCCAACCGATTATCCAATGGGTCACGGCAACGCATTCAATTTTCAACTGGGCTACTTCCACGCCGCAGCACATCTGGGTCACCGCCACGCCGGCCTGGCGTTACCTGACCGCGACGCCGATCCCTTATGTTCCGCCGGCTTGGACCTATCCGACCGCGGCGCCGAATTATTACGTCTATCCGACAGCTCAGCAGAACTATAACCCGCCGCAGCCGACATACTACGTTCCGCAGAAGACCTCCGCTCCAAGTAGCAACTGGACCCCGTTCGCCCCGGTTGCGACAGCGACCAAAGCGCCGACTGTCAATCCGGCGTCGCAATTCGAATTCAAATATGATTCGGCCGCAATGACGGCGGAAAAGCTCCCGGTATCCTGGAAATACACCGGCATGGATTCGTACATGATCAACTACCTGACAAAAAATAAAACGCTGTTCCCGGGATTCGCGATGGAATGGACGACTGCCGATAAACTTTGCAGCGGGACAACCTGCAATTTTGAGATCATGAATATTCCGGCCGACCTGCTGAAAGACAGCGTTTTCTATATTCAGCTCCAGGGACGCGATAAGACCGGACGAGTTTCGCAGAGCGACCCGATCGGGCTTCAGGCGGCGGTAACGCCTCAACCGAGCGCGACGCCGATCCCTGAAGAAATCGAGGAAGGGAACTGGTTCACGCGCTTCCTGAAATGGCTGTTCGGACCGATTATCCGGCTGTTCGGGGGCGACGCGTAAAAATGGATTGGTTCGTCTATTTCTCAAAGTTGATTCCGACGTTTATTTATCCGGTCGGGTTAACCTTTGTGTTCCTCGTCGTTTCGCTATGCTGTTTTCGATCGGATAAATGGCGAAAGCGCTTCCTTGTCGCCGCCCTGCTGGTTATCTGGGTCAGCGGGCTGCCGTTTCCGGCCGCGTGGCTGACGCGCGCGCTGGAAACGGCGTATCCGCCGCTCGGGAGCGGCGAGAAAGCCGACATGATCGTCGTACTCGGCGGCGGAACCGAATCGTTCGAAACGCCGCGCCCGATGGTCGAAGTCGGCGGAGCCGGGGACCGGATCCTCTACGCCGCGAAACTTTATCACGAAGGCAGCGCCGGCAAGATCCTCTTCGGCGGCGCTTATTTTTCCGTCTTAAGCGGGGAAAAAACGTCCGTCGCCTCAGAAATGGCTGCCGTTGCAAAACTGCTGAACGTCCCTGAGGAAGACATACTGCTTCAGGAAACGTCGTTGAATACGGCGGAAGAAGCCGTCGCCGACGCTGAAATCCTGCGCAAGCAGGGCGTGAAAAAGATAATCGTCGTTACCTCCGCGACGCATATGTACCGCGCAGCCGGGTTGTTTATAAAGCAGGGCTTCGAGGTCATCCCCGCGCCAACCGATTACAGCTACTCGGACGCGGAATGGAAAAATCTGACAACGCTGACGGCGGAAAAATGGTACCAATATGTCATCCCACAGTCGGGCAATATCCGCGCATTCGAAACGGCGCTTAAGGAATATCTCGGCATCTTCGTTTACCGGATCCGCGGCTGGCTTTAGCCGCCTTGGGGAAGCGCTATGAGGAAGAATTCGCTTATTCAACAAATTACCCTCGCGCTCCTAATATTTACAGCATTCCTGATCTTTATCCTGACCGTTATTTGGATCAACACGATTTCGACGTTGGAACAAAACGCCGCAAATTCGTTATCGAATGCGGTCAGGGCGGGATTATTTCGCCTTGATCAGATTTTTTCTGCAAACGAAAACATTCTTGCGACACTTTTCGAACAGGAAGAGTATATCAATTTGCTTTCTGATGAAAACAGTTTGAAAAGGCTCCTCTCGATCCATAAGCTTTTGATGGTCATGGATGACTTGACCGTCGGAACAAATGATGCTCAGATGTTAATAGTATACGATCGGGTATTCGATATGTATGGCGCAAAACGGGGCAACACGCTCAGTTTTACGGACGAACAAAACATCAGGGATCTTTTGATCGGTCGGATTCCAGATAGTCAAAAAAAGCATATCGCTAAATGGCAGTTTTTCAAGATCGGGGAAAAAGCATTTTTTATACGCAGCTATTACAAAAATACCTATCTAATCGCTGCCGTGGTACCGATTGATTTCTGGACAAAATCTCTCTTTCAGGCCGATAACGGAATGATTTTCGTTTTATCCGACCGGGACGGAAATCGACTTCTAACTTTCAGGAAATCGGATCAGACGGAGGATCAATCTAAAAAAGTTCTCTTTTCGTCGGATTTAAACGCTGATCAGCAGGGCGAAACCATCTTGACTTATGACAGTCCAGTCGATCGGACCGAATTAACATTTTCAGCCTCGTTACCCCGCCGCAATGTTTTAGGGAATTTCCATTTTATTCAAATCCTGGTCCCGATCATGGTCGCAATGGCGATTGTCAGCATGATGGGTTTCATCTTCTATGCAAATAGGAACATTTCATTACCGATCAAAAAGCTCGTTTATGGCATGAAAAAATTTGAAATCGGCGACGATAAAGTCCGACTTCCCGAATCTGCGGGAAATAACGAGTTTATCCAAATCAATCGGGGGTTCAACCAAATGGTCGATGCGATCGTTAACCTGCGGATTAAAGCCTATGAAGATAAAATCTCGTATGACGAAGCGGCGCTACAACATATTCAGACCCGTATCCGGCCTCATTTCGTACTGAACACCTTAACGACAATCCACGGAATGACATATCAGGGACGCGTCAACGATATTCGGGAATATATTGAACGTCTTTCCAAATACGTCCGGTATCTATTTAAAGCCGATCTTTGTACGGTGCCTCTGATCGACGAAATCGTCCATGTCCGAAATTATATCGGCATGCAAAATTTTCTCTATCCGGATTGTGTCTTTGATTCATTCGAAATCGATGACGCCGTGAAATCATTCCCGATTCAGCAGTTACTGATCCACACGTTAGTCGAAAACATCTATAAACATGCCGTCTCAACGGACCGGTTAATATGCGTCCTGATTTCCGCGAAACCGGAAACCGGGGACGGCAACGAAATCTGTCATATTACGGTAGAAGATGACGGGCCGGGCTTTCCGCCCGAAATTTTAACCGATCTCGAAACCGGTAAGGCAGGGATGAAGAAAGACGGCCATGGGATCGGACTGATAACGATGAAAAAAGCGTTGGAACTGACCTATGGATACAACGATCTTATTTATTTCTCGAATAAACATCCACACGGCACGCGGATTGACATCTTTATCCCCAAACCGGAAAGGCAAGAACTGATTCCCGGGAGCAGGATGGAGAAACAAAATGATTGAAGCGCTCTTGATCGACGACGATACCGCTTTGATCGAAATGGTCCTCAACACGATCGATTGGAAAAATTTCCATATCGACCGCGTCCATACCGCCTACAGCGTATCGGCCGCTAAGCAGATTTTTCGATCCATTCCGATCGCCGTCGCAATCTGCGACATTGAAATGCCGTCCGAAAGCGGGATCGAATTAATCGAATGGGTTCGGGCTGAGAATTATGATACGCAGTTTATTTTCCTGACCTCGCACGAACGTTTTGATTTCGCCCAATCCGCAATCAGATTTAACGCTTCCGGTTATCTCGTGAAACCGTTCAACAAAACCGGAGTAGAAGCCGAAATCACGAAAGCGATCAAGAAAGTCTTTGAAGCCCAACAAATCAAACAATCGGTCAAATTTGAAAGCTGGTTTGCCGGAAACCTTGAATTTATCGAGGGCGGATTTTGGAAAGACCTTCTGACCCAACGGATCGTCTCAAAACGGGAAAATATCAAATCGGAAATCAGGAAGCGAAACCTGCCGATTGACCTGAGCTGTGATTTCAAACTGATACTGATTTCATCCGGCAGGCTGTCCTCAATTGAACTCATGGGAGGTGAAGACGATGTCAGGAAATATGAATATGAAATCGCCCGAACCGCCGCCGACATGTTTTGTGCCTCAAAATCCATGAAAAGCGTCGTCAGCTACCAATGGAGAGGATTTTGTTATACCGCGGTCGTCATTCGCGACCGGGAATGGAACCGCGAGCTTTATCAGAACTGTGAAGCGCTGATAACTTTGATCAAGGATCGGCTCCATATCACAATAACAATTTACGTCTCAAATTCTCATCCGATCGAAAACCTCGCTTCAGCAACGGCTCAATTCGAAAAAAAAGACGCCGAAAACGTCGCGTTCAGGGGAAAAACTTCCTTCGAAGACGACCAAATTATTTTGGAAGGTGAATTTCCTCATTATTTCGATTTCGATCAGTTCCGACTTCTCCTTCAGGCGAAAAAGAAAAAAGAATTTCTTGAGCTGTTGAAACAGACGCTGGAAAACTTGGCGTCCGTAAAAAAAATCAACACGTCAACCTTAAACGGAATCCGCCATGACCTTATCCAAACGGTATCCGTTTATCTTTACGACAAAGGGATTCAGGTTGGGCAGCTTTTTTCGGATACGGTCAGCGTGACGATCGAAAACAAAGCTGCGGAAACAGTGACCGATATGCTCCGATGGACCGCATACGTCTTGACACGAACAATCGACGCAGTTGACGAATCCGAAAGAAACGAATCCGTCGTCGAGAAAATGAAGAAATTCATCCGGGATCATTATGCGGAAAATATCACGCTTACGGAAATCGGCGCCCATGTTTTTCTGACGCCGGATTACGTCGCAAAAATTTTCAGGAAGGAAACCGGCGGCAGCCTGAAACAATATCTTTCCGACTACCGAATCGAACAGGCAAAAAAACTTCTCATGTCGGCGGACAAACAAATCGGTGACGTCGCTCAGCAGGTAGGATTCGACAGCTTTTCTTATTTCTCGACGGTTTTCAAGCAGACCACCGGCCTCACGCCCCGCGATTTTCATCTCAATTCAAAAAATCACCGGTAATATCCGAAAAACGAAAAAGCTTCCCTGTTTTTTTAAAGATCGAATTTTACGGAATCCTTATAATTAATTTAATAAACCGCCCAACAAGGCGCACCAGGTAGCATAAGGAGAATTTACCGTGTCCAAGAAGATCATCAGCTTATTATTTATTATCATGATCGGGGTCTTGTTTGCCGCCTGCGGCTCGACCGATTCCGACAAAACGTCAAACTCTTCGAACAACAAAGGCGATTATACAAAAGTCACCTACGCGTTCGTCAGTTTTAACACGATCCCGAGCGAATACGCCGATGTCGAGGAAGCGATCAATAAAGTTTCCCGAGAAAAAATCGGCGTCGAGGTCCGTCTGATGCCTTTGTCGATCGCGGATTATATGCAGCAGAAAAATCTTGCCGTCCAAAACGGAGAAATCGACATCTTCCATACCCTCGGCGATTTCGCCCAAAGCGTTTCATCGGAAATGGCGTATGATTTGACCGATATTATTGACGCGAACGCGCTGGAAGCGAAAAAAGTCGTCGGAGAGACCTGGCTCCAGGCAACGTCCAAAGACGGCCGCATTTACGGTATCCCGACCTATAAACCGATCGCACTCCAGCCGATGCTGATTTATCGGCTCGATCTGGCGGAAGGCGCAGGCATCGACATGAGCACGGTTACCTCCCCCAGCGATCTGACCGCGGTCTTCAAAAAGATCAAGGAAACTTACCCGGAAATTACCCCCTTCGCGCCAGTTTCGACAGGCGACTCCGGGCTGACGCGCTGGCTTTCAAATATCGACTGGCTCGGCAGCGATTTCAACCGCCCGATGGGCGTCGTTCAGAACGGATCGGATACCGTCGAAAGTTATTTCATGCTTGAAGAGTTCAAAACCTACGCCGCGATGATCCGCGACTGGTACAACAAAGGTTTAATCATGAAAGACGCTGCGACGACGACCTCCGCCGCAGCCGAACTGATGTCGTCCGGAAACTATTTCGCCTTCAGCGCGTCCTACAGCTACCCGCTCGAAGATACAGCCGCTCAGCTTTCGGCTTCGTCCGGACATAAAGTCGGCGCGATCGCTCTTGGCAAGCCCTATTTAGATACGAGTTCGATTAATGCCGTTACGCAGATGATCGCCTCAACGTCGAAAAATCCCGAAGCCGCGCTGAAATTCTTAAACCTGACCTACTCCGACGAAACCGTCATGAATACCATGCTTTACGGAATCGAAGGACTGGATTATGTCAAGAATGAAGACGGATCCGTCTCGTACCCCGAAGGTCAGGATGCCAGCACAGTCCACTATACCGCCCAACTGTCCTGCGGCGTTCTCGGAAACTTCGAGATCCAATGGTACTTGGAAGGCGCCGGTTCGCCCGAATCGATTATTTGGGAGTCGGAACAGAATAAAACCGCCCCGGCCTCCCCGTACTTAGGGTTCCTGTTCGACGCGTCAAAAGTCCAGACGCAAATGACAGCCGTCTCGAACGTCATTAAGCAATACCTGCCCGGCCTTTCTTGCGGATCGGTCGACACGGACTCCGCGATTGAAGAATTTGAAGTGAAATTAAAAGAAGCGGGAATGGACGATATCATGGCCGCCAAGCAGCAACAGCTTGACGTGTGGCTCGCAGCCCAAACCAAATAAAAAATAAGCAAACAACGAGAGAAACCGGTTGTGTAAAGCAAAAAAGCTTGAACAACCGGTTTTTTGGAGGAAATCATGAGCACAGTCAAAACTAAAAACAAGAAAAAATTCGCAAATACCGGTGCGCTGCTGCTGATCGCCGCGCCGGGGATTCTTTACCTCCTAATCAACAACTATATCCCGATGATGGGGATTTTCCTCGCTTTTAAGAATTTCAGCTACGCCAAAGGCGTATTCGGAAGCAGCTGGAACGGACTTGATAATTTCTATTTTCTCTTCCAAACCAGAGACGCGTTAATCATGACGCGCAACACGATCCTGTATAATCTGGCCTTTATCGTTTTCGGTACGATTTTCGCGATTTTCATTGCGATTATTTTGAACGCGCTCGGAAATTCAGCAAGAACAAAAATTTACCAATCCGCGATGCTTCTGCCGAACCTGATCAGCTGGGTCGTCATTTCATACATGGTATTCGCGTTTTTGAACTCCGATACCGGCCTCGTCAACAATACGATTCTGAAACTCTTCGGGGGACGTGAAATCGCCTGGTACATGGAAAAAGGGTATTGGCCGTTTATTTTAGTTTTTATCTATCTTTGGAAAAACGTCGGTTACTTATCGATTATCTACTTAGCCAGTATCGCCGGAATCGATAAATCCATTTTCGAAGCAGCGGATCTCGATGGAGCTTCGAAGCTTCAGCAGGTTATCAAGATCACTTTACCGCTCCTGAAGCCGACGATTATTATCATGACGCTGATGGCCATCGGACGAATCTTTTTCTCGGACTTCGGATTATTCTATCAGGTTCCGATGAATTCCGGCGCGCTCTACGAAACGACACAAACAATCGACACCTACGTTTACCGCGGATTAATGGAACTCAATAACGTCGGCATGTCGGCCGCGGCGGGATTATTCCAGTCGGCGCTTGGTTTTATCGTCGTCGTCAGCGCAAACGCGGTCGTCCGAAAAATCGACAACGAAAACGCATTATTTTAAAAAGGAAAACAACATGGTTCATCAGCCTACCTCTGTAAAATGGCCGCATTCCGGCGAAGGAATTTCCGACACGAAACGTTTCAACATCATTGCGACAATCATCGGCGCGGTTTTCTCGTTAGTCGCGCTGCTCCCGATCATCCTGATCGTCATCGCGTCCCTAACTGATGAAAAAACGCTGTTAGCGAACGGATACACTTTCTTTCCGAAAAAATTTTCCTTGGACGCTTACGTTTATATGGCGAAGCAAGGATCCATGATTCTCCGCGCATATGGGATATCCCTGCTAACGACCGTCGTCGGAACAATTATCAGCGTCCTGATCACAACGATGATCGCTTATCCGATGAGCCGGAGGAATTTCCGTTTTCGAAATCATCTGGCTTTCTTCGTTTTCTTCACGATGCTGTTTAATGGCGGCGTCGTCCCTTCGTACATGCTCTGGTCGCAAATTATTAATGTCAAGAACACAATTTGGGCGCTTATCCTGCCGAATTATCTTTGCGGGGCGTTTAATATTTTTCTGGTAAGAAATTATTATACGAATAACGTTCCCGACGCTTTAATTGAATCGGCTCAAATCGACGGCGCAAACGAATTAATAATTTTCTTCAAGATCATGTTCCCGCTCGCAATCCCGACAGTCGCGACGATCTCGCTTTTTACCGCGCTGATTTACTGGAACGATTGGGTAAACGCGCTCTATTATATCCAGAGCCCCCAACTCTTCGGTATTCAAAATCTCCTGATCCGAATCATGAACAATATTCAGTACCTGAAAAGCGGGGCGGCTTCCGTTGCGGTCGGCGTGGGAGCGATCGATCTGCCCGGGACCGCTGTCCGGATGTCCATGGCGGTTATCGGTATCCTGCCGATCATCATCATTTATCCATTCGTTCAGAAGTACTTTATCAAGGGCGTTGTTGTCGGCGCGATAAAAGGCTAAATTAACGGGCATCTTAATCGCGCTGGATACTTGGCCGGCTTAAACCATGAGGACTTATTTTTATGAGAATTTCAGAAATTATCCAAAGGACAATCGAATACCACCCGTCGATGAGTCCGGATTATGACGGCTGTGACGGAGTAAAAATCGGCGACCCGGCGCAGGAATGTACCGGAATTGCCTCCGCGCTTGTCCCGACCGTTGACGTCATTCGCAAAACGATTGACCTTGGATTCAATTTGCTCTACGTTCATGAACCGACGTACTACCTGACCCCGGATTACGCCGATTGGCGCGCGGATTTTGACTGCGCCGTGCAGAAACAAAAACAGAAGCTCATCGAGGATCACAAAATCGTTGTTTACCGCGATCATGACCGCATGCACGCGCACCATCCCGATCGAATTTTTACCGGTGTATTAAAATATTTGGGATGGGACGCTTTTTACCACGAAAAAAATCAAACCATGCCGTTCGTGTTCGTCATCGAATTCCCGGAAGCGCTGACAGTACGCCAAATTAATGACCATCTAATGGCAAAAATCGGCATGAACGGGACGCGGTATATCGGCAGGGCGGACGATCGAATCAAGAAAGCGGCAATCATCGGGCATCTTTTTCCGGGGGGATTCATACCAGAAAAAATCGAAAACGGTTATTATACAGATTACTCGACCGAAATAATTCGATGCATGGAACGCGGGGATTTCGAAGCGGTTATTCCGGGGGAAATCATCGAATGGAACCTTCTGTCCTATATCAGGGACGCGGTTTCGCTCGGGCAGCCGAATGCCTGCCTGAATATCGGCCATTTCAATATGGAAGCGTTAGGCGCAAAATACGCCGCCGATTGGCTTTCGGAGATAACGGACCGGCAGGTGCCGGTACAATATGTTCCGACCGGCGACATCTGGAAATTTCAGGAGCCTTACCAATGAAAACGCCATCCGGGGAAACGTCCCAAGTGATAGCTTTTAACCCTGTCCTGCTGCCCAACGGTGAGACAGATCCGATACGATCTGAAAACGGTAAGACAGTCTTTCAGCTCCATGCGCCGGATGTCGGTAAAATCACGCTGACGTTCCGAGATAAAGAGCTGCCGCTTACGAAAAACGACCACGGGGTATGGGAGATTGAATTACCGACGAATGACGGGTTCGATTTTGTCCAACTTAAAATTGACGGCGTCACGGTTCTGTCGCCTTATCTTCCGATCGGATTCGGTTATTCACGCCCCTACAACTTTATCGATCTGCGTCAAGAGGGAAGAGATTTCAGCGAAATTCGGGATATCCCGCATGGTTCGATCCGGCACGAATTCTTCCGAAGCTCCATCACAAAAGAATGGGAAAGGATGGTCGTTTATACGCCGCCGGATTACGACGAAAGTCCGAAACGGGTTTACCCGGTTCTCTATTTACAGCACGGACATGGCGAAAACGAAATCGGTTGGACAGCGATGGGGAAAATCAACTTTATCTTGGATACCCTGATCGCGGAGAACAAGGCCGAACCAATGATTGTTGTTATGAACAACGGCATGACGCAAGAGGAATTCTCCGGGCAGTCACGCCGCGTCAATCATGTCCTTTTTGAAAAGGTACTGCTGAACGACATCATCCCGTTCGTCGAAAAAAAATTCCGGACGATTCAAAACCGGAACGGGCGGGCGATCGCCGGTTTCTCGATGGGCTCGATGCAGGCTGCGCGCATAGCCTTTACGAATCCGGATTTATTCGTCTCTCTCGGCGTATTCAGCGGCTTTCTGCAAGATTGGATAGAAGGCGACCCCGTCATGGACATGGTAAAACGGGAGAAATATGACCAGGCGCATCTGAAAGCGTTAATCGATCCGGATTTCGCTCAGCGTTTCAAAGTTCTCTTCCGCTCGATTGGAACAGACGATCCGTTTTTACCGCTTTTCGCGGCGGATGATAAGCTGCTCCAGCAACATCAGACCAACTATATTCGAAAAATTTATACCGGTGGTCATGATTGGAATGTCGGCAGAAAATGTATTTATGATTTTGTTCAATTAATTTTCAAAGGAGACTAAAAAATGGCAACCGGAAGAATGAGATTTTATTCGCTTTGTCAATCAAAACAGGTCAATTTCACGTATGTGTTGCCGAATGACCTTCCTGATATATTTACGCAAGGTAACGTTCACTTTAACAGACCCATGAAGACCCTTTATCTGCTTCACGGGTTTTCCGGAAACGATTGCGACTGGGTGTACAACGGAATCGCCGAAGATATCGCCGCGAATTATAATTTAGCCATTATTATGCCCACAGCCGGAAACAACTTCTATTTGGACCGCGACGCGACAGGTTCCCAGTATGGGCAATTTACCGGAGAAGAAATCGTCGATTATACAAGAAGGACATTCGGACTGTCGGAAAAAAGAGAAGACACGCTGATCGCGGGACTCTCGATGGGCGGATACGGCGCTTTACATACCGCTTTTGCTTATCCGGAAACTTTCGCGGGAAGTGCCGCGTTATCGCCCGCGCTGATCATTCGCGATATTGCGAAGCTGAAACCAAATGAATTCAACTTGATTGCAAATTACGCATATTATCGCGAAATTTTCGGAGATTTGGACCAGGTTGAGACCTCGGATAAAAATCCTGAAGTTCAGTGGAAAGCGCTTAAAAAAGCCGGGAGAAAAATACCGTCGATTTATCTTGCGATTGGAAACGAAGACGAACTTTACGTCAATACGCTTCAGCTGAAACAATTTTTTGAGAAAAATAATGCGGTTTTCCTTTATGAGGACGGTCCCGGAAAACACGATTGGAAATTCTGGAACGAATATATCGTCCGCGGAATCAAATGGCTTTTAAATGAGGTCAACGGTTAATAATTAAAACCCTAATTTGAATAACACGATTCACTCAATCTTCAATCGATACCGAGTGCCAATCTTGATAAAAAGGAACTTGCTAGGGCCAAAGAATAAGAAAAGAATAAAAAGAAACCGCTCTCTCGCGCTGAGGAGCGGTTTTTTATTGATTTGCTAATCTTGATCTCTACGCCTTCGCAACCTTTACGATCGCGCTGAACGCTTCCGGATCGCGGACGGCGAGGTCAGCCAGCATCTTGCGATTCAGGTTAACTTCAGCCTTGCGCAGCGCGGAAATCAGGCGGCTATAAGAAATTCCATTCAGCCGGGCGGCGGCGTTGATACGCGAAATCCAGAGGCGGCGCAGAACGCGCTTTCGCACACGGCGATCGCGGAACGCGTACACCAAACCGGATAACAGCGTTTCATTCGCCCGGCGGAAAAGCTTCGAACGTGTCGCGCGATAGCCTTCCGCTAATTTTAATAATCTTTTGTGACGGCGATGTCCCTGAGGACCTCCCTTAACACGTGCCATAAATCAAACTCCTTCGCAAACCCCCGGACGTCGGTCGCTATGACCTGTTATAACATCCGGCAGCCGCACTAAATAAAAACGACGATTACCCCATGAAAGGAGCGAGACGTTTCACGCGTCGGACAATACGCTTGCCCTCGACCGGAATCATCTCTGACAACATTTTCTTCGTTCGATCCGACGTACGACGCCGTAAGTGGCTTTTCCCGCCCTTCGTTCGAACGACGATGCCGGACCCAGTCATACGAAAACGCTTGGAAGTCGCTTTATGGGTCTTCAGCTTCAGTTTTCCCGATACTTTTAATTTCCGAGGCACAACAAAACTCCTTATATTAGATCATCGAACGGAATAAATATACGAATCCCTTCGACGGATTAGCCAGTAAAGTATACACGATGATCGTCCGAATTGACGCCGAACGAACGAAAATCAGGACGCGATCCTAATCCTCGTCTTCTTCTTCGTCATCATCGATCTCGTCTTCAAACGGTTCTTCGATTTCGGACGGTTCGTCGGCTGAATTCGCGCGCTCTTCTTTGAGTTTGGCAATTTTCTTCATGTTCGGAGCCAGGAGCATTCCCATCGTCCGCCCTTCCATACCCGGAGCCTGCTCAATCGTCGCGATATCGTTCAGATCCTCCGCGATTTCGCGCAGGTCCTCCAACGCGATCTCCGGATAAGTAATCTCGCGGCCACGGAATCGGATCGTCACACGAACCTTCATCCCGCTCATCAGCCAACGACGCGCGTCACGCGTTTTGAACGAACGGTGATGATCGCCTGTTTTCGGGCGAAGGCGTATTTCCTTAACTTCGATCTTGGTTTGCGACTTACGAGCTTCTTTCTCCTTTTTCATACGCTCGTACAGGAATTTTCCGAAATCCATGACGCGGCAGACAGGCGGATTCGCATTCGGAGAAACTTCAACCAGATCCAAATTAACGTCATGAGCCATTTTCATCGCTTCATACGTCGAAATTACGCCGATATTATTCCCCTGATGATCAATGACGCGAACTTCCGGGACTCGAATCGATTCGTTTACGCGAAAATCTTGTGTACTAATCTTAGACTCCTTCCAACTTGCCGGTCAAATTCGAACCGCAACCGACAAATTACCTAAGAAATATATCATAATTCGCCCGTTTACGCAAAGGCAATCCATGCAAAGACCGTCAATTTCCCCAAGCGAGTCGCCGCCAAAACGCCCGCGCCCGCTATAATTATAGAAATGGATAAATCAAGCCCTGCAACCGATTGGCTCAGACTCGCGCCGCAATATCTTGACAGCTTCCTTACCGAGCGTCAAATCGAACAATTCGAACGTTACCTGCGCGATCTTCTTGAATGGAACGCAAAATTTAACCTGACCGCGATCCGGGATCCCGAAGAAATCCGCATCAAGCACTTCCTCGATTCGCTGACCGTCGTCAAAGCCAGCGGAGATCTAAACGGGAAAACGCTCGTCGACGTCGGGACCGGCGCCGGTTTCCCGGGTATCCCGCTGAAAATCGCCTTCCCTGAGCTTGAGCTGACGCTAATCGATTCGGTCGGGAAAAAGTTGAAATTCTGCGAACATGTCTGCGCTTCATTCGGCTGGACAAACGTCATAATCCGCCATGCGCGCGTTGAGGACGCCGGCCATGACGCGGCGCTGCGGGAATCGTATGATTTTGCCGTTGCCCGCGCCGTGACGCAGCTGCCTGCGCTGTGCGAATACCTGATGCCGTTCATCAAAATCGGCGGGAAAATGATCGCCCAGAAATCGGCCGCCTGCGATCCTGAAATCGCGGCTTCCCGCGTCGCGATCGCAGCCCTCGGCGGGCAATTTCATTCGAAAATCACCGTCAGCATTCCAATCAAAGCGGACGAAAACGCCGGAGAACGCGCGTTAATCGTAATTCAAAAAAATACGCCGACTCCGAAGCTTTACCCTCGTCAGCCCGGCACGCCGACGAGGAAACCGTTAAGCTGATGCGTCGCCCTCTGCCGGATTCGAATCCATACGGACGCGTTCCGGATTTTTATCGATAATCCCGCCGCGAATTTCCCAAACAGTCTGACGCCCAAGAAAATCCGACGAAAAATTTATCAAATCCGTCGTGGTAACAATCGCCTGGCCGCCGCCGTTCAGCAGCCTCATCAACTCGCGCCGCCGCGACGCGTCCAATTCGGAAAACGTTTCGTCAAGAAGGAGCAGCGGAATCGTCCCAGTCTTATCTTTCAGCCAATCGACTTCGGCGAATTTTAACGCCAACAATGTCGTTCGGACCTGCCCCCGCGATCCGTATGTTCCGACGTCAACCGCGTTCGTCAGTACGCGCATCTCGTCGCGATGCGGGCCGACGGTCGAAACGCCGCGGCGAATATCCAGCGCGCGATCCGCTTCCAGGTTCGTTCGAATCAAGGAACTTATCGCCGTAATACGCTCCGCTTCCCTCGCCGCGCCTGAGGACGCGGAGTCCTGAAAAAGCGTCTCGTCGAACGTCCGCAGCGCCGGAACATAGCGCATCGATAAAACCTCGCGGCCGTCCGTCAGCCGCAGCAGCGCCGATTGCGCCAACGACGCCAACGTTTGAATTGCCTGAGCGCGATGGACAGTCAAAAACGCTCCATGCGCAGCCAACAATTCGTCCCAATACGCCAGCTGTCCGGGATCGCCGCCGCGTTCGCCCAACGTCCGCAGCAACGCGTTACGCTGTAAAACGGCGCGCGAATATTGACTCAGCACGCGCGCGTACCCAGGAATCGACTGCGACAACAGGATATTCAGATAACGCCGTCGTTCGCCCGGCGCGCCGTCGATGATTTCGGTCATGTGCGGCAGGAACAGCACCGCCGGGAATTGACCGATTGCCGACTGCGCGTTCGTTTTCCGCCCGTCGACAAGAATCTCTTTCCGAAACCGCCGAACATCCGCGGCGCCTTCCAGAATCAGGCGAATTTCGAGCTTTCGTTCCTTCCCCTCAACGTCGTAAACGACAACAATCCGCGCTACCGCCGGGTCTTCCGCTTCGGCTTCAAAACGGATCAGGTGACGGTCCTGCTGCGCCAAGGTCGTCGAGAACGTCGCGCAGTAAAACAAGCTCTCCAGAATACTCGTCTTACCGACCGCGTTTCCGCCCTTCAACAACAAAATCCCGTCCGGAATCTCGCTTTCCAAACGGGCGTAAGATCGAAAATTGGTCAGGGAAAGATGCTTTAATCGCAAGGCAAACCGCCCGGCCTTTCACGAACCGATTCCGCGGCTCAGGCTTCTTCGGCCGCTTCTTCGTCCTCGCTGCTCAGCTGCCAGACGTTATCCGAGCGGTCCACGTAGCATACGCCGTCAAGATGATCGATCTCATGCTGAAAGATGCGCGCCGGCCAACCGCTCAGGTTGTAGCGCACCGCGCGCCCCTGTAAATCGAGTCCGCGGACCTTGATCGATTCATGACGTTCAACTTCGCCGGCCAATCCGGGAATCGACAAACAACCTTCGACGCCGATAACCGTTTCTTCCGAGCGCCAGATAATTTCCGGATTAATAACCTGGTACGTCGTCATCGGGGAGTCTTCTTTCTCATCGTCTTCCGGATACTCGACGACGATCAGCCGGACAAGCCGACCGACCTGCGGCGCGGCTAAACCGACACCCTGCGCCTCGCGCATCGTCGACAGCATTTCATCGGCAAGGCGGCGCGTTTCATCCGTAACTTTAGTTATTCTGTGGCTCTTTTTTCGAAGGATCGGATTTCCGATCGGAATAATAGATAAACTCATCTTACAAACTCCATCAATTCGAACCGGCGCTTCGCCGGAAAATCAGCGACTATTAAATCTGTACATTATTGTAACTGTTTTCGCGTTAATTTTCCCTAACAAAAGGCGGAATCCTGAACCGGACCGAATCGAACGGTTCAAATATCCTCGTACCACTGATTTGCCGTCGGAATCTTCGATCCTTTAATCATCCGTTTTACATCCTTTCGCAACGATTTTGACCCACAGACAAAATAGTCATACCGTCCCAAATTTTCTCCGATCAAGGCAACCGCACCTTCAAATTTCACAACATTCAAACGCAGCCGTTCTTTCAAGTCCCGCAATTCTTCCTGAAACCAGCCGGACGCCGAGGCGGACTCGCCGATAACCAGCGTCACGTCGCGCCGGTCGCGTTTTTCCGCCAGTGCGCGCAGCATCGAAACTGCCGCCGAAATTCCAAATCCGTCAACGATAAAAACGAAGCCGTCCGTCCCAAGCCGGCGCATGTCAAAGATACCGCGTCCGAAATCGAGCGTCGCTTCCGTCCCGGGCTTAACCTTTCCGTCAAGAGCCGTTTTCCCGTCCTGCGACGGAAACGCGATCCGAACCTGATTCGCCGCGACATCGGATAAAAAGAAAAGCGGTTTGGCGGAAAACGTTCCGCCGCCGAACGCGACGCCAACCGATTGACCGGGCTGGTATTCAGCCGCGCTCCGCTCCGATTTCGCTTCAAGCGTCGCCTCAACCGCGTCCGCGCCGAGCGGTTCGACCGAAACGACTTCAAAACGGCGCGCATGGCGCAGCGGCGTCACAAACACGCTGAAAACCGAAACGACCAACGCCAGGGCCAAAAGAACGACCAGTTCGTAAAGAACGACGCGCGGCAGCCGGGTTTCCGTCAGATGAACCAGCTGCAGCAGCGCGAAAACGACAATCAGCGCCGTCAGCCAGAACCGTACCGCGCGCAGCAGCGCACACAGGCCGCCGCGCCATGGATCGACGAGAAACCAAAGCAGCGCAAGAGCGATCAACAAGACGATCGCAACGGCGAACGACGTCGTCGGAACAAAATTCGCGCCGATCTCCGGTACGATCCGGATCACATCCGGAAGCCGCCTGAAACTGAGGCAGAGATGGATCAGACAGAATATAACCCCGGACAAACCGAAAAACCGTTCCGTCCGCGCCAACCCGTACGCCGTGAACAGGTTCGCCAACGAAGGCATCTTCGTAAACGGGATCAGCGACAGCGTCAGCAGCGGCAACCCGATTACGCCGCCCAACAGCGCAACGATCCGCAGCGTTTCGGCAGCGTCGCGGCCGCTTGCGCCGAACACGGTAAAAATAAGCGCCGTCACGAACGGCAGCAGCGCGAAAACAACAAGACAAAGAATTCGCAGCGTACGCCGCGTTCGAAATTGAGCGACGAACGCGCGGCGTTCCGAGCGATTAATAGCAGCGTTCATAAATCTGATTCTTCCTGTTCCGATTAAAGTTATTTACTCCGGACGTCTACTTGATCCGCCGGACGATGATCCCTGCGACGGTCGTTACCAGGACAAAAAATATGATCACGCCGACGGCGAAGAGAAAAGTATCCGACATGGGGAGCCTCCGATTCAGTTTAGATTCATTATACAAGTTTCTCGAAGAAAGCGTGAGAATCGCATCTGACAAAATCGGAATACCGCCCAGACGGATCAGCCCAAACCCGAGACGGCGCTTATAATTTAAGAAACAATTCGAATAAACGCGGAAAACCAGGCGGTTTTGAGGAAGGAAAAGAAACAATGGACGATACGAATTCAGGACGCAACGGCGAAACGGCGAGCGGGAGCGAATCGCTCCCGCAAAGCGGGGAGAGAACGACGGAAGCCTTTCTGGATACCTATCGCCGGCTCGAACAGGCGCTCAAAAACAACAAGCGCTACGCACAGAACAACCCGTATGAAAACGCGATCGTTCGTTTCGCGAATACGCACGAAGGAAAGCCGTATAAGATTTCGCTCGACCTGATTCGCGAGGTTCGAAACCTGCTGACCCATTCGCCGAAAATTAACGGCGATTTTCCGATCGAACCTTCTTCCGCGCTGTACGAAAAACTTGAAGAGATCCTGTATCTCGTCGAGCATCCCGAGCCGGCGCTTAATTACGCCGTCCGCAGCGACCAGATTTTCAGAACCTCGCTACAGGAAAACGCTTTAAACGTCATGCGCACAATGGAAAAAGCCGGATTTTCTCACGTTCCCGTTGTTTTCCGAGAGAAACTGATCGGCGTATTCAGTAAAACCTGCGTTTTTTCCTACCTGATCCATAACGTCGGGAAGACCGTCAACGAAACGCTGGCAATCGGCGATTTTTCAAGGTATATCGACTTCGCTTATCGGAACGGAGACCGCTACGAATTCGTCGCGAAGGACGCTTTAGCCGCCGATATCCGCGACATGTTCGATATCAGCCTCAACCACAGGGGGCGAAGAATCTCCGCCGTCTTTATTACCGAGAACGGAGCCGCGGAATCAAAGCTGCTGGGAATGATAACGCCTTGGGATATCCTGCGAAAAGCGGAAAAATCTCTCCCCTAAAAGCCGTTCGGGGATTTCCCCGAATTTCTAACGCGCGATTAATAAACTTTGAGTAAATTTAACACGTATGGAAAAAGAACGATTGAAAGGAACAATTCATGATTCGATTTGATCGCTTTACGAAAGAAGCGCAGGACGTCGCGCAGCGCGCGATCGATCTGCTCAAAGATTATAAACAAAACCAACTCTCGACTGAACACGTTCTGATGGCGCTCATCGAAAAACCAGATTCAACGGTATCCCAACTGCTAGCGCAAATGGATGTCGATTCAACGATGTTAGCCGAACGCCTTTATTTCATGATCAAAACGCGCGTCAAAACGGATCTTTACGCCGGCGGGTCAGGTCAATTATTTATCACTCCTCAAGTCCGAACGATTATCGACCGCTCTCCCGAGGAAGCGACCCAACTCAACGCCGAACTTGCCGGGCCTGAGCATATGTTCTTAGCGATTCTGGAAGAGACCGGAACTCCGATCCACCGGCTTTTGCAGGAATTCGATCTGACCTGGACGAAAGCCTATAACGTCCTAACCGAGAGGAATCAAAAAGGGACGCGCGCGCGCAAAACGAATAACTCCAAATATAAGAACCTCTCCAAGTATTCGCGCGACCTGACCGATCAGGCGGCGAACGGGAAGCTCGACCCCGTCATCGGGCGTGACGCCGAAATTTTGCGCGTCATCCAGATCCTCTGCCGCCGAACCAAAAACAATCCGGTCCTGATCGGAGCCGCCGGCGTTGGGAAAACCGCGATCGCCGAGGGACTGGCACAGAAAATCGCTGTTAACGATGTCCCTGAACCGCTGATGGATAAAAAGGTCATGTCGCTGGATATCGGCGCGATGGTCGCCGGATCTAAGTTCCGCGGCGAATTCGAAGAACGGCTGAAAGCCGTTATTGAAGAAGTCCGCAACTCCGAAGGCGAAATTATCCTCTTCATCGACGAGCTGCATACCGTCGTCGGCGCTGGCGCTTCGCAAGGCGCGATCGACGCTTCGAACATGCTTAAACCCGCGCTGGCGCGCGGCGAACTGCAGTGCATCGGCGCGACGACGCTCGACGAATATCGGAAATTTATCGAGAAGGACGCCGCGCTCGAGCGCCGGTTCGCCTCGGTTTACGTCGAGGAACCGACCGACGAAGTAACGTTAAAAATGCTCCAGGGGTTAAAGACGCGCTATGAAGAACATCACAAAATTAAATTCGACGAAAAGGCGTTAGAAGCCGCCGTCCGTCTTTCGTCCCGCTACGTAACCGATCGTTATCAACCGGATAAGGCGATTGACCTGATCGACGAAGCCGCCGCGAAGCTTCGCGTCGCGCTCTTCTCGATTCCGGACGAACTGCGCCAGATGAAAAACCGCGTCAACGCGCTCACGATCGAGGAAGAAGAAGCCGGAAACGACCGCGACTACGAACGCGCCGCGAAAATTAAAGCCGCGCGGATTCGAATTGAAAGCGAGTTCGAGGAGAAAACGCGAAACTGGGAAGCGGACCAGAAACTCGGCGATATCGTCCATATCGACGACATCGCGCAGGTCATCGCGCAGTGGACCGGCATCCCGGTCAACCAGATGCTCGAAAACGAGGCGGAACGGCTGCTGAAGATGGAAGAACGTCTCGCCGAGCGGATCATCGGTCAAAAAGAAGCCATCAACGGCCTTGCCGACGCGATCCGGCGCGCCCGAACGGGGTTCAAGGATCCGAAACGCCCGATCGGCTCGTTTATCTTTATCGGGCCGTCCGGCGTCGGGAAAACCGAACTCGCGAAAGCGCTGGCGGAGTTCCTCTTCGACGATGACGACGCGCTGGTCCGGATCGACATGAGCGAGTACCGCGAAGGGCACACCGCGTCGCGATTGTTCGGCGCGCCTCCGGGATACGTCGGCTATGAGGAAGGCGGGCAACTGACCGAAGCGGTCCGCCGCCGGCCCTACCGCGTTATCCTTTTCGACGAGATCGAAAAGGCTCATCCGGAAGTCTGGAACTCGCTGCTCCAGATTCTGGACGACGGACGGCTGACCGACGGTCAGGGGCAGGTCGTCGATTTCCGCAATACGGTCCTGATCATGACGTCCAATTTAGGAACCGAATATATCAACCGCAGCGGAACGCTCGGCTTCCTCGGGACAGCCTCCGACAATAACGAGGAACGCGACGCGAAAATCAAGATCGACAAAGCGCTGAAAGATACCTTCCGGCCCGAATTCCTGAACCGTGTCGACGAAATTATCATGTTCTCGCGTCTGAGCGTCGACGAAATGAAACAGATCGTCGATCTCCAGCTTAAGGAAATCAGCTCACGCATCGGCGAACTCGGGATAACGATCCGGCTCGATAACGAAGCACGGACCTGGCTGGCGACAATCGGCTACGATCCGGCGTTCGGCGCGCGCCCGATGCGCCGCGCGCTGCAAAAATATCTGGAAAGCCCGCTGTCAATGCGCTTTTTATCCGGCGAACTTAGCGGCGGCGATGTCGTCAGCGTGAGCAAGGATCCGGAACGGGACGCGCTCGTGATTACGAAGGAAGTTTCCGCGGAATAACGGAAAAATCGAGCCGGTGAACGCTGCAGGCTGCTTGTTCGCTATATACGGCGTCAATCAGCGTGCGGTTGACCGGCTCGATTTATTCGGCTATTCATTCGATGACAAGCCGAAAAGCGCCTGCTCAAATTCTTTTGCAAAATATTTATGATTTGTCCTGCTTCTTCGGACAATCGTATGTCCCTTTGCTTCCAATTTCTCTCTTTGCCCTTCAATACCGCCGGGATTTTTCGGATTTAATTCGCCTTGCGCTTTCAGCACTTTTCAATAAGGCGTTATATCCATGGTTCGCTGAACGCTCGCCCATGCGGCAATCGACACAAAAACTCCTGCCGTAATCGGGTCCGTAAAATCAGCGCCGCTCAAAGCCGCAAAATATTCACGGAATTTTCCCGACTGTGATTAACTTTCCGACGGAAACCTCGCCTCCGCGGTTAAAAAGAAAAGGGTCTCCTATGAGTTTGGCATAGAAGACCCTCCTGGTGCTCAGCTGGTAAGCTCCGAAGAGTACGCATGAAAATCGCTTAGGAACAACTTTTCAACAGAATAATATAATAGATACCTATCAATTCTTTTTATTCAGATTTACTCAGTTCCTGAATTTGCTTTTCAATTTTTTCAATCTCATTCAGGTCGTCATTAAGAATTTTTAATTCATCCTCGGTAAATAAATCCTTGGATTCTTCTATTTGAGATTTCAAAAATTCCGGATAAGACATTTCATTTGCCTGAACCTTATCTTTTTGAATTTTTGAAAACACCTTATTCCATATATCCTGATGCTCCGAAAAGATCTCATTTTCTCTTGCAAAAAGCTCTGCCACTTTATCAAGTTCAGGGTTTTCTTCTGAAGTAATGGAATCTGAGGAATCTTTTCCGGATTTAAGATCATCGACCACCTTAAGAATCTGTTCCTGTCGCTCTTTATCATCAATGTTGCCCAAAATAGGCTGTCCAACGATATGTCCATTTTTATCAACGATAACTGTGGTTGGGAAGCTGAAAATCTTTGCAATATAAGCTCTTGCGTCCTGCTCATCGTCAATAATGATGTTTCTATATGTCACGCCTTGCTTTGAAAGGATTTCTTTTGCTTCGTCAAGAGCCTCCTTGCTTTCGTTTGCCTGAACGTTTATACCGACAAGTTCAGCGCCCTTTTCACGAAGCCTGGCATTGAATTCTTCAAGCGCCGGCATTTCGTCAACGCAAGCAGAGCAACCGTTAAACCAGAAATTAAGAAGTGTCGCCTCATTTTTACTGAACATGGAATTGTCAACGGTATTTCCATCAAAATCATTTCCCACAAAATTAGGGAAGACTTCAGCTTTAGCCGCTTCCTCCTGATTAGCTCCGGATTGATTAACGGCGTTTGAGGAAGAATTGGATTTGCCACACGCGGCTAACGAAGCAATTATCGCTACAACAGCCACTATAAGAATGGTCTTTTTAATTATTTTCATTTTATTTTTTCTTTCTATTTAAATTAGATTTTTTTCATCGTTTTGATTTTTAAGAGGAACTTTAAGTCCCCAGTGCGTACTGATTGCATGTGTCGGGCACGATTTTAAGCACTCTCCGCAGCGAATACACTCTGTATGCGCGTTATTTTTTGTAATATCTACGTCCATTTTACAGATTCTGCTGCATTTTCCGCAAGAAACACATTTGTTCTGATCCACATGGTAGCTGAGAAGCGAAAACTTGTTAAACAACGCATAAAATGCACCGAGCGGACATAACCATTTGCAAAACGGACGGTAGACTAAAACGCTAAGAATTGTAATAGTCACCAGAACGCCGAATTTCCATGTAAAAAGCGTTCCGAGCGCTGCCCTAATATTACTGTCAGCAATTGAAAGTGGTATTCCGCCTTCCAATATGCCTTGCGGGCAAATGTATTTACAGAAGTAAGGCGAGCTGATCCCCACCTTGTTTGTGAGCAGGATTGGCAACGCAATCACGGCAATCGCAAGAACTCCGTATTTTATGTATCGCAGCGCATTAAGCTTTTTTGTACTGAATTTTTTGGTTGGAATTTTGTGAAGCAAATCCTGAAACCATCCGAACGGACAGAGGAAGCCGCAAATAAATCTTCCGAGCATTACCCCCAGAAAAATCAGTATTCCTGTGATATAATACGAAAAGTTGAATTTGGATGAACCCACCACAGCCTGAAAGGCTCCTATCGGGCAGGCTCCCGTTGCAGCCGGACACGAATAGCAATTGAGTCCGGGTACACATATCTGCTTGATCTTCCCGTTGTATAAGACGCCTTTAAAAAAATTGGGAAGATGAATGTTTGTCACAAACGTAGCAAACATCTGAATCGTATTTCTCTTTTTTAAGAAATTTTTAAGTGAAAATTTCTTTTCTTTTTTTCCTTTTTCCTTATCCAATGCCAACACACTCCAAACATAAACGAATCGCTTTAGTGAATACCGATTCAATTTCTCCGCGATATGCCCCCCAGCACACAAAGGCGATGGCAACGACAATCAGCAGCAATTGAATGATAAATTTCACTTGATTAAAATATTTGCGAATACTACTCATCATTTATTTCGCTTTCTCGACTTTTTTACTGACAATAACAGCACAGCAAATCCAGCATAAATTTTCCGTCAATTTGTATATATAAGTTTCGAGAAAATTCCATTTTACCCCTGCAGATTTGCTCCAACAGTAATTATTTTGCGGATTCCGCATTTTTTTCCATCTTATTATAGAGCGGATGTGATCGTATGTCAACTGACTTCGAAGAATTTTGTGAATAGTTTGTGATATTGTCTCAGAGAATAATTCTTGAAGACGCCCATCCGCGCCGGCAGCGCTGCAAAATACTTCGGTGAAGAAATCCGGATGGACGGCTCCCTTCATCTTTAGTTCGGCTCGCGAAAAGCCGTCCTTCATCCGGCCATCGACAACGCAGCCGCATCGTCGTCGGCACTTTCCTGGACCGGCAAGAAACCCTCAGCAGTTATTATCACGTCTTTGTCTTTCATCAGATCCTCCGCAGCTATGGCCTCCCGTTCAAATTCAAGACGGACAACATTCCATCTTTCATTATCGCTCTTCCGCTTTAAAAGATGAAGATAAGGATGTTCCGACTCAATTCAATCAGGCCTGCAATCAACTTGGCATTCAGCCCGAAACCGCCAGCGTTTCCCAGACCAAGGCCGTCGATATTCCGCGCTCTGCGAACCGTTTTCATGACACCGATCCGACCCCTACTCTGTGTCGACACGATCGGGAAGGCGTCCTGAGACGAATCGGATCGACGGGACGCCCCGTCTTTTCCCCGACCGCAGTCGAAAATGATAGAATATTTCTCATGAACGAAAGCGAAATCAAGCGGCGTGTGTTGACTCTGTTCCTGATCGGAACGGCGGTTTACGGACTGGTTCTTTTTCTCTGTCTGCTGATCGGGAAGAACCCGCTGACCATGGCGGCCGGCGTCGCCGGCGCGATCGTTTACGCCGCGTTCGCGCTTTATCTGCTCTGGCTCAAGCTCAGCGGGTTCAACCTCTCCGGAAGCCCCCGCCCGGCGCGTAAACGTCCGGAATCCGCGAGCGCCGAACCTTTCGCGGAAGCCGTGCGTCAGGAAAAACCGTTGAAAATTTACGTCGCCGCGCCGGAAACCCCTATCCCGGACGAATCCGGACCCGATACCGACGACGCGCTGAAATCGGTTCCGCCCCAACGGTTTACCGCGCTGCGGACAGATGAATCGGGACCCGATGAAACGGTTCTTTTCAAGACCCGCGCCCACTGGATGAAATTCTTTCGCCGCAGCTTCTGGCCGTTCCTGATTCTGATCGGCTGCTTTTTCGTCGGCGTCTTCGGCAACGCGCAAAACTGGTCGATGATTAACAGCAGTACGCTCGCCCTCCTCGGCGCAGCGATCATCGCCTGCGCCGCTGTCGCGCTGAACCTTTGGATCGACTGCGCCAACGATGAATTCCGAATCCAAAGCGACCGCGTCGCCGAAGTTTACCGGAAACCGTTCGGCTTCGAGCGCGAAAAAGTCGCTTTGCTGAATAAAATTCAAACCGTCGAAATCGCGCGAAAGAACCTTTTCGCCTTTCTTTTCAATTACGGCGACGTCGCGGTCAATATCGGCGAATCCGTTTTGCGTTTCGAATATGTCCCCGACCCGAAAGCTTTCCGAGAACGAATCTTCGCCCAAATCGCCGCCTGCGAAAGCCGTGAGCAGGATCGGGCCAACCGCGCCCAACGTCAGTTCATCGAAGAGATCGTCACGGCGATTCGGCAGGAAAAATAGTTTTCGGGTTCGGTTCCGGCGTTAATAGCGCGTCAAAGAAGCGGTACAATTAAGTACAGAATAACGTACATATCAAGCGAAATGAGAAAAATGAGCGTTACAATCGTCAAACAAACCGAATTTCGGGAAAACCTGAAAAAAA
>DAOUFC010000103.1:0-1847 GCA_034430295.1 Flexilinea sp. | reverse complement strand
CCATTCTTCAATTCATGCTGCTTCTTTTCCGATTTTGAAGAACGGTAAAGTTTCGACTCCTTACTACAACTTTTTTAAGAATATAATCAATCCCAAGGAACTTCCTTAATTCCATGGAAATTTGAAGCAGACACGTGACGGCAAGACTGGTAGAACTGGAGTGTGGGACGTTCCCACATAAGGTGCAAATCGGATGAGATTTTTTTTGGATTTTTTTTTCACTAAAACAACTTTCTTACTGTATAATGTACCATAATATTTCTAATCCAAATTCTGAATACATAGTACTAAAGGAGTCGCGGACGATTTATGGACGATTCATCTGATCGATCGAAGCGGAATTCGAAGTCGGGCAAAAAAGAAAAATCCCTTCGGCGTAATAGAATTTTGAGCTTTTTTTCGACAACATACAAACTTTTCAAAATGATCTTCCGAAAATTAAAACGGAAAAAGCGGAAAAAAGTTAATGAGAAGGCAGCAAAATTAGACCGCCCTCGGAACAAACGAGCCAAGCTGAGGGATGCCAATCCTGCTAATCCCCGTCCCGAAAAATATGCGGATACTCCTTTATTCCGGAGCAGCATGAATGAAAATGCGCTTTGTCCTGAGAAGCAGCTTGAACACAATTCAGCGAATACCCCTGAAGCGATAGATCCAGTGGAACGGATCGATTGTTCGATCGCAGAAGCCGGCGATTTGCTCAGGGAAACGCCTGACCAGGAACCCGCGATCGAATCTGCAATTGATCTTGCCATTAATGGGGATTCTGAGATGAAAGGTGAATTTCATCATGAAATCACAGTTGCAGATGAGAATGATGCAGGTGATTTTCATGAAAAAGATGCCTTATCAGATATGGAGACTATGCCTGAGGTTAAGGGTGCCTTGGATGATACTTCCGGGACGAAGGTTACACCTGATCATGACTATCTATCTGTTGTTGCGGATCCCGAATGCGATGATTCAGAGGCTGAAGCGACGTCTAAGCTTGCCGTCATGAATCCGATCAATGATGGCAAGGAAAGCGTCGATCATCAGGGCCCCAAGGCCGAAGTAAAAAAGGCGATGGAAGAAGGTTTTTTATGGTGGCTTCAGCATGAAGCGAATATTTCTAAATTAAGCGCTGTGTGGAATGTTACGATCCTGAAAAATTTACCGAAAGAATTCGGCTTGCCGACCCCTGAATACGATTTTTATGAATGTTATTCGTGGCGAGAAATGAACAAACTTATCGAGGTCTACGCGCAGCTTGAATATTTTGAACAATATGACAAAAAATTTAATGGTGAGATCAAAAAAGCAATTTGGCGATATTCAGACTATGTAAAATCGGTCGATTCAACAATTTCGAGAAATTGCACGAACCGTAAGTTTGCCACTCCAAGCGATGTAACGATACGGCGACATACATTGGAATTGCAAAAACATATCGTTCACGATAACGTTGTTTATATTCCGGCTTCATCGTCCATGTATGGGGTTTTGAATACGGCTGCGTATCACAACGGTATGAATTTAGCGGATTATATTAAATATCTTGGTTTTGAACGAACGCAGGAACGCCCTGTTGCGCAAGATGATGGCAGCGAATCGGATATGGCGGTTCGCCCATCGAGTGATGATTTTATTGTTCAAGCCTTCGAACAGTTTCCATTAATTGGAAGTATGATCTTGTCGCCGAAGCAGCGGGAGGATTTATTGCGAGACGCGAAAAAGATCATTGATGAAAAACTTTCAAGATCGAGTGGGCGAGTTTTAACACGCGAAAAAGCAATTTTGACGCTTGCGTTGATTCAATACGCGAAAGATTGGGATCCGGAAAATCAATCGAAGTTTTGGATATATAT
>DAOUFC010000102.1:0-2622 GCA_034430295.1 Flexilinea sp. | reverse complement strand
TCGCGCAATCACCGATAGAAACACTGGAAATCCCGTTCGATCAGGAAATCCATATCGTCCGCGAAAGCCTCGAAAACAGCGCGGAGGAGTTGTTGTTTACGCTCCTGTTTACGTCCGATCCTGAAATAGCCACGGACGCGGACGCTGAAATCTGCGAATTCGAATCGGCCGATATCGAGAATTCGATCCGAACGTATTGGGAGAATGCTTCAGCGGGCGGTTCCGATGATTTGCAGTCGCCTGAACCGATCGATACGGACGGCTGCGACGCGGTTCGGATCCGCTATCGTTACGCGCCGTCGCCGATCCCGGCCGACGCGGAGCTCATCTTCGCGCAGCTCGATTTCGGTCAACCGTCGCTCGAATTTATTTATACCGATCCGACCTACTTCGAGAATGCCGGAACTGACGGCGTTCCTGCGAATCGCTTTTTACAGCGGCGCAATGAGCTGACCGTCAGTCCGTCTTTCTTCGGGGAGGACGGCGCGTGGGCGTATGACGCGATCCCGAAACCCACTGCGCCGCAAGTAACCGACTGGACTCCCGCGACGCGCGACCGGTATCGGATTTCGCTTGCGGACGTTCACTTCGGCCCGCTTCATCTTGAAATGGACGTGATCGCTTCCTGCCAGTATGTTCACCGCGATTTTTCCGGCATGGATTGGAACATGGTTGGAAACGATAAAGCGATTGAAACGGTTGAAACCGGAACGCACTTTTTGCTTGACGGAAAGATGATCGGCGGGACGGGAAGCGGCGGCGACGGCCGCTACGCGGACGAGGAACAGTTTGACGGTCCGATTCATATGGATCGTTACTCGATGGCGTTTAACCCGGTCGGACTGATGACCGCGACGCCGGAAACGCGCCTGTATCGGATGAACTGGGTTTTCTATGCCGAGCCGAAGCTCCGTTTCGCGTTTACGCCGGACGGGAAGGCGATCTATCACTGGACAACGGCGTTAAATTATCGCCCGACGTTCCGAGTTGATTTTCCGGGGATTGAAGATATCCGGATACCGGATCAAGACGATCCGCACAGAAGTTTCTCCCAGTAACGGTAAAGCCAGACCGCCCGGATTTTCCGGGCGGTCTTTGATATTCAATCAATTTGGCGCTTTATTCGTCGGACGGCAGGTTGGCGATCAGCGCGCCGTTTTGGACATATTCGTCTTCATTTTCAAAGATGCCTTGCGAAAAGCCGGTTCCCGCGGGAATGAGCTTTCCGATAATGACGTTTTCTTTGAGTCCGTAGAGCGGGTCTTTCGCGCCGGCGATCGCGGCGGAAGCGAGAACCTTGATCGTATGCTGGAACGACGACGCCGACAGCCAGGAGTCGGTGCTCAGCGAGGCTTTCGAGACGCCGAGGAGCGTTTCGACGTATTTCGCCGGCTGTTTCCCTTCGGCTTCGAGCTTGCGGTTGATATCGCGGATGCGCAGGTAATCGACGACGTCCATCGGCAAATACGGGGAATCGCCGGAACGGGTAATCTGGACCTTGCCGAGCATCTTGCGGATAATGACCTCGAAATGCTTGTCGTGGATCATCTGACCCTGATCGCGATAAATAAGTTGGATTCCGCCGAGGATATACTTCGCGCATTCCTCGCGCCCCCGCAGGCGCAGAATCGTATGCGGATTGACCGAACCTTTGGTGAGCTGCTGCCCCGCGGTGACGTAATCGCCGTCCTTGATCTCAATCTGCGCCGTCGTCGGGATATCGTATTCTTCGCTTTCCTGAAGATCGTACGAAACGATGACTTTGTCGTCCTCGATCCGGACCTGACCTGTATGGAGCGCGGTAATCGTCGTATCGCCGTTTTCGGCGATAACGGATCCGAGCGTAACCGTATCTTCGTCCTCAACCATGACGTTCCATCCTTCCGGAATTTCGAACGTGTCGGCGGCTAACGCGGAGCGGTCGATGCGAATCGTGCGCTGGTCGGAATTTTTGTCCGATTGGATAATTTTCGCGACGCCTTCGATTTGAGCGATGACGGCTTCGCCTTTCGGCGCCCGGCGCGCTTCGAAAAGTTCCTCGACGCGCGGAAGACCGGAGGTAATATCGCTCGCGGTAGCGACGCCGCCGCTATGGAACGTCCGCAATGTCAGCTGCGTACCCGGTTCGCCGATCGACTGTGCCGCGACGGTTCCGACCGCGGTTCCAAGCTCAACTTTCTTTCCGCGGCTCAGGTCAAATCCGTAACACTTGGCGCAGATACCGTGTTTCAGTTCGCAGGTCATCGGCGAGAAGACGCGTACCGAACCGACCGCGCCTTTTTGGATCGCCTCAGCCATTTCATGCGTAATATGTTCGTCTTTTTCGCCCAGGATTTCGCCGGTCTTGGCGTCTACGACGCGTTCGCAGAGAACGCGGCTGTAAATCCGTTCGGCGAACGACTGCTTCGCGACGCTGTCCGTCCGCTGCAGCGTGATCCCGTTTTCGGTCCCGCAATCTTCGTCGTTGATAACCAGATCCTGAGCGATATCGACAAGACGGCGGGTTAAATAACCGGCGTCGGCGGTCCGCAGCGCGGTATCGGCCAAACCTTTTCGTGCGCCGTGCGTTGAGATGAAGTATTCGAGCGCGGTCAGCCCTTCGCGGAAACCGGACTTAATCGG
>DAOUFC010000101.1:0-4500 GCA_034430295.1 Flexilinea sp. | reverse complement strand
AAAGTAAAACAGGAACATAACCTTTCGAATAACCAGGCGCTTTTATCCGATGCAGGAAATCTCGCTGCTTTCTTGTTTAGATTGAAAGCTTCTTTTCGAAAAGATTATGAACGAATTGTACAAATTGTTCGATTAATTGCTCCTTTCTTTGATGATTTTATATTGGACCCTCAGGAAATGAATCCCGAACAAATTGTTTTGAGATGGAAACAATGTGGGAGTGAGGATGTTTTTAATGCCTCGCAGTTTTCGGACGGAACGCTGCGGTTTATTTGTCTTGCAACTTTATTGCTTCAACCGAAAGAATTGCGTCCGGCGACAATTATTATCGACGAACCGGAATTGGGGCTGCATCCTTTCGCGATTACAGTTCTCTCGGAGTTGATACAGTCCGCTTCTGTCGATTCTCAGATTATCGTATCGACGCAATCGGTTGACCTGTTAAATGAGTTCGACGCTGAGGATGTTATTGTTGCGGACCGGGGCGCGCAGGGGTCGGAATTTATGCGTCTGACTCCTGAATCCCTGAAAGTTTGGCTGGAGGACGATTACAGTCTGGGCGATCTTTGGAACATGAATTTGCTCGGCGGGCGGCCATCGGGGAGACATTCCAAATGATCACTCTTTATGTTCTCTGCGAAGGTCAAGCGGAAGAACAGTTTGTAAAGCAGGTTGTTTCTCCGTACCTGTTGAATTACGGTATTATTTCGATCGCGGTGATATTCGCGACCAAGCGGACGGCTGCGAATAAGTTTCGCGGCGGCGTTACCAATTACGGGAAAATAAAAGATCAGATCATTAAACTCGCAAGAAGTCATCCGAATGAATACGTAACGACGATGCTTGATTACTATGGACTTTCGGGAACATTGCCGAACGTTAATATCGATACGAGTGGCCTGATTCAGCGAATCGAGGCAATTGAATCTCTCGTCGATCAGGATTTAGGATTGTCCAACTGCTTTTTTAACTTAATGGTTCATGAATTTGAGGCTTGCGTTGGCCGCGGGGCCGATTCAGAATCGAGCGGTAAAATCGGCTATAATCCCTCAAGTTGAGGTCACAATTTTATAAGCTTATCCTCGCGGGAATGCGGCGGTTTATGCTATAATGAAGCCGTTTGGTTCGATAGATGCCGGACTGAACAAATCACGGGTCAAGAATCGTTACGATACGGGCACGACAAAATTCCACTCGGTGCAACGGGTACGGTTGACTGATTTGTGAGCAAGATGATGCAGCGAAGCCCATGCTGACAATCTTGTACGGAGCCGAACGCGGCTCGGATATTACCTGAAATAATAGGAGAGAAACTGAATGTTTAAAGGGCTACTTGGCAAGAAAATCGGTATGACCCAGATTTTCGATGACAATGGTGTGGCAATTCCGATCACCGTTATCGAAGCTGGGCCTTGCTACGTTACCCAGCTGCTCACGTCTGAAAAAGACGGGTACAGCGCGGTCCAGATCGGGTTCGACGAAATTAAACCTTCGCGGATCACGAATGGCGAAATGGGTCACTTAAAGCGGAACAACTTGCCTCCGCTTCGCTTTTTGCGCGAGTTTCGCACGGACGATCCGCAGGTCGCTGAGGGTGATAAGGTGACGGTGGATCAGTTTGAGGTTGGCGAACTGGTCGATATCGTCGGAACCAGCAAAGGCCGCGGTTTTCAGGGCGGCGTTAAACGCTATAATTTTGGCGGCGGTCCGAAGACGCACGGTCAGTCCGACCGCATGCGCGCGCCGGGTTCCCGTGGCGCCGGCACAACGCCGGGCCGCGTTTTTAAGGGTTCCCGCGGTCCCGGTCATATGGGAAACGAGCGCGTAACGGTGCAAAACCTTAAGGTCGCGTATTTGGATCCAGAACGAAACCTGATCGGTGTTAAAGGCGCGATCCCGGGCGCTCGCGGCGGTTTAATTATGATTAAGGGCGCTCGCAAGAGCTAAGGCACGACAGGGAGCAACAGCACTTATGAAAATCGATGTCAAAAACATGAAGGGCGAAGTCGTCAGCGAAGTTGAACTTCCCGAGGCGATTTTCGGCGCCCCGATTTATATGGACTTGATGCATCAGGCGTATGTGCGCCAGATGGCGAACGCTCGACTGGGGACGCACGAGACAAAAGTCCGACATGAGGTCGCCGGCGGCGGCCGCAAGCCGTTCAAACAGAAGGGAACCGGGCGGGCCCGTCAGGGTTCGACGCGCGCTGCGCAATGGAAAGGCGGCGGCCGGGTCCATACGCCGCATATGCGCGATTATGCGCAGGACATGCCGAAGAAAATGCGGCGGGCGGCCCTGCGTTCGGCGTTAACCGTGAAAGCGGGCGACGCGCAGATCGTCGTTGTCGACGAATTAGCGTTGGCGCAGCCGAAAACGCGCCTGATGGTCGACGCGTTGAATAAACTTGTCGGAGAAAGCACGGCGCTCGTTCTCATCGCGAACAAAGACGCGGTCGCCGACGTTATTCGCGCGACGCGCAACATTCCGGACGCTAAGATTCTGGACGCGAATTACCTGAATATTCGCGATTTACTGCGCTTCGATAAAGTCGTTCTGCCGTTGGCGGCGATCGAAACAATCAGCTCGTATTTAGGCTAAGGGAGGATATCCATGTCGACTATTTACGAAGTTTTACGACGACCGATCGTAACCGAGAAAACGAATGACTTGCTGCGGAAAAATCAGTACGCTTTCGAAGTCGAGAAAAGCGCGAGCCGAACGCTCGTGAAAGATGCCGTTGAAAAACTTTTCAACGTTTCCGTCGTCGCGGTCAACATCATCGTTACCCCGGGTAAGACGAAACGCAACATGAAGAGCCGCCGGACGACGATTAAGAAACCGGTGATGAAAAAAGCGATCGTTACGCTCGCCGAAGGCGACAGCATCAAATTCTTCGAGGGAGTTGAATAATGGCAGTTAAAATTTACAAACCGATCACGCCGGGCTTGCGCGACAAAACCGGTTATACCTTCGAAGAAATTACGAAATCAAAACCGGAACGCTCGCTTATCGTTTTCCGAAAGCGGACGGGCGGGCGCAACAATCTCGGACGCGTTACCGTCCGCCATCGCGGCGGCGGCGTTCGGCGCTTTATCCGTATCATCGACGTCAAACGCGATAAAACGAATATCGCGGCGAAGGTTGCCGCGATCGAATATGATCCGAACCGTACGGCGCGTATCGCGCTGCTGCACTACGTTGACGGCGAAAAGCGTTATATTCTGGCGCCGGTCGGGCTGAAAGTCGGCGACGTCGTCGTCTCCGGCCCCGGCTCTGAAATCCGCGTCGGAAACGCCATGCCGATTTCGAGCATTCCGGTCGGTTCAACCATCCATAATATCGAGCTCAAGCCCGGACGGGGCGGCCAGATCGTTCGCGCCGCCGGAACCTCGGCTCAGCTTGTCGCGAAAGAAGGCGATTACGCTCAGGTCCGCCTGCCTTCCGGCGAAGTCCGCCTGGTTTTACAGGTTTGCTACGCGACGATCGGCCAGCTCGGCAACGTCGATCACAGTAATATCAAACTTGGAAAAGCCGGTCGAAAGCGCTACTTAGGAATTCGTCCGACGGTTCGCGGGACGGCGATGTCTCCGCGCGACCATCCGCACGGCGGCGGCGAAGGCCGTCAACCGGTCGGTATGCCGGGTCCGAAAACGCCTTGGGGCAAACCCGCGTTGGGTTATAAGACGCGCCGCAACAAGAAAACAGATCGCTTTATCGTTCGTCGCCGAAACGCGAAGGGCGGGCGCTAATTAAAAGAGGTTAGAAAAAATGTCACGATCATTAAAGAAAGGCCCGTTTATCGAGCCGAAACTTTTAGCGAAGGTCGAGAAGATGAACAGCGCCGGCGATAAAAAAGTTGTCCGAACCTGGAGCCGCGCCAGCGTGATCTTCCCGCAGATGGTAGGTCATACGATCGCTGTCCACGACGGACGGCGCCATATTCCGGTCTATATCACCGAAAACATGGTCGGCCATCGTTTAGGCGAATTCGCCCCGACGCGATTGTTCCGCGGACATGTTTCCGAGAAATCGAATAAGAGGTAATACGAGATGAGCCAAGAAGTGAAAGCGAAATTGAGCAATCTCGGCGTATCCGCCCAGAAAGTCCGCTTGGTTGTCAACCTGGTTCGCGGAAAATCGGTTGCGGACGCGTTGAATATCCTCAAGTTTACGAACAAGGCCAGCGCGGAACCGCTTTATAAGCTGATCGCGTCAGCGGCGGCGAACGCCGAAGAAAACTTCGGACTGGATCGAAACGATTTAATCGTCAGCACGATTTACTGCGACGAGGCGGCGACGCGCAAGTGGCGCTATTTCGGCGCGCGGGGACGATTTAAGCCGATTCTTCGCCGTTCGTCACACGTAACCGTCGTTCTTACCGAACGCGCGTAAGGAAAGGGTTGACAGGAGAAAATCATGGGTCGTAAAGTACATCCTATTGGATTTCGATTGAATATCAACAAACCCTGGGACGGGCGTTGGTATGCAAAGGGTAATGA
>DAOUFC010000100.1:0-7023 GCA_034430295.1 Flexilinea sp. | reverse complement strand
CTGGATCCTGCTGATCGCCGCCGGGCTTGACCTGTTCCTCCCGGAACCGCCGACCGCGCTTCATCCGGTCGGGTGGATGGGAAACTGGATCGGCGCCGGCGCCGGTCAGTTTCGAAACCGTTTCCAATAAAATCCCCAGGAAACCGTCATGCCAACCGCAGTTGGGATCAACGTGTAAAGAGACACCAATCGATAGGCGACGATTTTTAAATCGGGATTAACGTTCAACCAAACAAACAGATAGCAAATTCCAGCAAACACCGGGAAAAAAGAATACCCCATCGGAATAAGGCGCTTCTTATCGATTAAAAAGAAAGTCAGACAGCCGATGCCTGTTCCAATACATGACACCGATATCATATGAACCAGGTCTGAAATAAAGGGATTCGCAATCGTTATCCATCGCATTAACGGTTCGGTCAAGAAAATAATTACCGCCAAATCAATGACAACGAAAACAAGCCCCAAGCAAAACGCGTAAAAAAAATCCGTATTTGATTTTGACGCAGTGTGCATCTTCAATTCAACGCCGGAAATCAGTCCAAAAGACCGCTGAATTTGGCGCGGGCAAAGGCGGCGATCCCTTTTGAATCGGTTAGCTCGCCGGATCCAATCCGCCTTTCAACTTCCGCAACAGGAAGCCATTCAACGTTGAGAAACTCGTCACTGTCGAGTTCCTGTTCGCTTTTTGACAAACCTCGGGCAAAAAACAAATACAGAATTTCATCTACAACCCCAGGGGTTGTATAGATATACCCCAAAGGAAGAATCTCAGAGGCAATATAACCGGTTTCTTCGCGAAGCTCACGGTTCGCGGCATGAAACCGATCCTCATTCGGAATTTTGTCAAGTTTTCCAGCCGGAATTTCCTCTGTCAACGTTTCAATCGGATGACGATATTGCTTGACGAAAGCAATACAATTCGATTCATTGACCGCCAAAATCGCGACGCCTCCAGGATGATGCAAATGTTCCCGTTTTATCACCTTTCCATCCGGCAAGCGCAACTCATCTAACCACAGCGGATATTTCCCGCTGTAAATGACTTCTCGGCTTAGAAGTACTTCCTTAAGATCATTGTCCTGATAATCGTTCATGTTCGGTTTTCCTGCAATATATCCTTGCGGCGGCGGGAAATAAATGATCCCGCCGCCGCACTTGTTTTTATCCAATCAGCTTACGGTTGAACCGATACCCAATAGTCATAAACGTCATAATAGTTTTCGTAATAGTAATCTAAATCCAGATCAAACTTCGGAATATTCTCGAACGCCGGCTGGTCAATATCCAACTTCGGAGCCGTCGGGAATACCGGGTACGAACCGGCGCTTAAGAATGGGGCAAGACCTTCTCCCTTATGATCCGCTTCGCCGCTAATCCAGCGGACGAAAAGTTTCGCTGCGTTCGGATGTTCACATTTGTCGGCAATTTGCGCGACCATAAAGGAAATCGCCGTTGTCGGGGTTTCATCTTCAAAATGAGCAGGATCGACGCCCAAAACGAAACCCTGCTGGTCCCGTTCGCGGAGTTTCGACGAAACGCCGTAGCCGAGCGGAGCGTCTTTCATCCCTTTTGCCCCGCCGACAGCCTTCACAATATTCGTATTTGAAGTTTCGATAATAACGCCGTTCTTCGCAACGCGGTTAATCCATGCATGCCCCGCTGTCGGTTCGTTATCCGCAAGCGTTATCGGTTCGCCGAAAACGCGCTCGTAATCCTTCGCCATGAGGTCGGAATACTTTATCAGGTTTTCGAAAAGAACGATCAGATCGGGCTCGCCGGTCGGATCCAAAAACGCAAATTTCCCGTTCCACTCCGGTTTCGTTAAATCCCACCAGGACGTAATCGGCATCTCGGAATAGAGTTCGGTATTATAGTTCCACCAATCCAGTTCAATGACGAACGGAGTAACGGATAAATAGTCAGGGTCAACACCGTTAAAAATGTCTTCCGGATGATAATTATGGAGAAGTCCGGTTTCAATATAATCCCTGTAAATACTTCCGCTCTGTTCTTTGAGCTGAAGGATATCGGCGGTATGGACGCCCGCCTCATATTCTCGGCTGAACTTTTCTAACATCTCATTAATTCCGAGGTCATAAAAGTTAACCGTAATTCCCGGATAAGCCGCTTCAAAAGATTTTCCAACCGTTTCGTCCCGACCCGTGCAGCCGTACAGATTTAGAACCCCGCCTTCCGCAAGCGCGGCAGCGTAAAGCTCTTCAACCGTTTCGGTCTTATTTAATCCGTTTGCCTCTGCCCATTCCGCGTCCGCGAAAACAGCGGAACAGCAACCAAAAATCAGGGCAAAAACTAAACTTAAAACCATCAACTTTTTCATACAATTCTCCTTAATAAAAATTTTTCCAAAGATATGACGCACTTTCGACTTACGATTCAAGGACAGCGGTTTTTATAATCTTTCCGCTCCTTTTCTCGAAAACGTTTAACCGGCTTGGATCAATCTTCAGCCCGACTTCCGCATCGATTGAATAATTTTTAATTCCCATATCCTTCGCAATAACGATCGAATCCCCGATTTTGACATGGATGGTCGTATCTGCGCCAGCCGGTTGAACCGAATAAACAACGCCAGGAGTCGTGTTCGGTTCTCCCGTTCGGGTGATTTCGATCTTCTCGGGACGAATACCAAGGACGCCTTCGAAAGAAGTTTCCGCAGGAAGTTTATCCGTCAGATCCTCCTTACTGAAAGTCATCCTGCCAAAAATTGAATCGACCGACAGCTCGCCGTTTGAACCCATCGTACAATGCCCGTCAATAAAATTAATCCGCGGATTTCCGATAAAATCGGCGACACGGAGTGAAGCCGGATTTTGGTACAATTCCATCGGTTCAGCCACCTGCTCCAAAACACCGTCAAAAAAGATCGCAATCCGCGTCGACATCGTCAGCGCCTCGATTTGGTCATGCGTCACATAAATAATCGTCGTTCGCAGCTCATGATGAAGCCGTTTTATTTCAGATCGCATATCTACGCGCAGTTTTGCGTCGAGATTCGAAAGCGGTTCATCCAGAAGGAGAATTTTCGGTTGAGAAACAATCGCACGAGCGATCGCAACACGCTGTTGCTGACCGCCGGACAGCTCAGAAGGATATCGCTTCGCGAACTCAGCGATTCGCATCCGGGTCAAAGAATCCGTCACGCGTTTCGTAACCTCATCCTGCTTTACCTTTTTTACCAATAGCGGAAACGCGACATTATCAAAAACCGTCATATGCGGCCAAAGGGCGTAAGACTGAAAAACAAGATTGATATCCCGATTTCCCGGATCCTCAAAAAAAAGTTCGTCGGTACCAACGACTTTCCGTTCGGCCATGGTAATCGTCCCGTTTTGCGGTTTTTCAAGTCCCGCAATAACGCGGAGCGTCGTCGTCTTTCCGCAGCCTGACGGCCCAAGCAGCGTCATGAACTCTCCGTCGTTGACGGTAAGGTTCAGATCTTTCAACACATGATTATGCCCATAAAACTTATCGATATTTTTCAAAACAATATTGCTCATGGAGATTCTCCTTACCCTATTAGAACCCTTGACTAATGTCAGCGTTGAAGAATTTATTCGCGATCCAATAAATCATGAATACGATTAGAAACATAAGCGTCGCAACGACGTTCGAATACTGATCCATTCCTCCGGACGTATACGAATAAGCCATGTATGGCAGCGTCTGAGTCTTTGGCGAAATTAGGATTACCAACAAGTCGAGTTCTTTCATCACTGCCATAAAGATCAACATCAAACCGCTCAGGAACCCGTTCTTGGATAACGGAAGAATAACCCGACGCATTCTTGTCAGGAATCCCGCTCCTTGTACATGGGCGGCTTCTTCAAGTTCCAAACTGATTTGAAGCATATTCGCCGTTCCCGCGCGGCTCGAAAACGGCAAGTTTTTAATAACCGTCACGAGAACAAGAAGAGCGAATGTACCGTAGAGCGACGGCAACAGCGTAACGTCTCTTCCGAGAATCGTCAAAGTCCGCGGCGCGGAGAACATCGACAGGTACATCGCGCCAAAAGCGATCGACGGGATCAAGTAAGGAATAAAGACAAGCTGTTCTACCAATCGTCCCGAAAAAAGATTCCGGCCGCGCGAGTTCAAATATCCGATCATCTGGCCGCAGAAAGTCGCGATCAGAGAAGCGATTAAGACCAGTTTCAGCGAATTTCCAAGAATCTGATAAAACTGCGGATTAACTAAAACGCCCGGCTCGCTATTAAAAATCTCCGGGGTTCCACTCCCGAACCAATAGTGCATCGTGAGATTACTGACGCTGAAGTCGCCAAGTTTCAGCATTAAGCTTTGAAGAATTAAGGTCCCGATCGGGAGAATAACCGCCGCGGATAAAAATAAAATCAAAATTACAACGAGCGGAATTTTTCCTTTCCGTAAAGAAAGAACGTTCGAGCGCGAGCCTTTCCCCGCGATCGTCGCGTACGACTTCCGAACGCCAATAACACGCTGATTGATAAATATCACGATCGCGGCAATTCCGATCAAAATCAAACTAATCGTATAAGACATAGCGGTCTGCTGCTGCTTAATACTGCTGTACAGCATCGTCGAAATCGTATAATAACTGACCTTCATGCCTAAAAACGCGGGAACGCCGAACGTCCCCATCGATTTAGAAAAAATAAGAATAAACGCGGATAAGATTGACGGTAATACGAGCGGAAACGTAATTCTGCGGAGCATCATCATCCTGGAAGCGCCGATAACCTCGCCCATCTCTTCTAATTCGGAGTTAATAGAGCGAAGCGACGCCGAAACCAGCAGGTAAGCATAGGCATAGTAATGAATTGTTAAAACAAATATAATCGCCACAGGCCCATATGCCAACCACTCCGGAACCGTAATACCCAGATAACTTAGCAAACCGGCCGATCCGCCGATCCGCGCAGTCTTAAAAACGCTGATCCAGGCCATCGCTTTGCACCAGGAAGGAATCATGTATGGGATAATCACGGCCATTGAGAAAAAGCGTTTCCCAGGCAGATCGCTCCGAACCATCAGCCAAGCAATACTCGCACCGATGAAAATACTGAAAACCGATACACAAACCGCAATCAGAAGCGAATTCAGCAGGGGTTTATACAGCATGTTTCGAGATACGGTACTCGAGAATAGCCGCTGCCAATAGTAAAGCGTGAACTCGCCGGCGACTCCATGCGTTCGCCGCGCTTCCGTAGGCGCGAGTTCAAACGTAGAAAAAACCATTTGCAACAATGGCCAGACGACAAGGACGCCTAAAGCGACAATCGAAATAAATACGAGAACATTGTAAGGATTCAAAAAAGCATTTCGCAGCCAATTAATAAACCGCCTGCTCCTTGAGAATGACGAATGTCGATTCGGTGTGTTAACTTTCTCTGCCATCTCCCTGCTCCGATCTATCGTTGTTAAAAAATTCTAATTGCGTAAGGAAGCGCTTGTCAATACATAAAAGTTGCAGGAATATTAAGATTTGTTGCCTTTGCGAAGAAGTCAGTATAATAAGCGGAACAAGGTTGCTTTTCCGAATTTCTCGCTGGGTACAACCTAACGGACAAAAGAAAGCGTTATTAAGATTTGACGACGTCCAATGAACAGAAAAGAATATAAACTTTCATTTAAAAACCAACTTAGAGCAATGTCGTCTCTAACCGTTTATCGAACTGGAAAGCAGCAGTGCGCCCCAAATGAAAGCCGCGGGCAGGAAATCAGGTTTTTTTACCTTATCCACTTAGTTATTAAGGGAAAAGGCACTTTCATTCTTAATAATCGTCAATATCCGGTTGAGACCGGCGACGCGTTTCTTATCTATCCAAACATGCCGATCAACTACATTGCAGATGGTAACGACCCATGGGAATTTTGGTGGGTAGGGTTCAATGGGACCGACGCGGGCTTTCTTCTCGAAGCAACAAACTTTTCGATTAAAAACCCTGTCATTCGTCTTTCCAATCCGGAGAAACTTCGTGACCTGCTTTCCGAGATTTACGCCGTACGCGGAAACCTTCCCCATCAGACAATCCGAATGAGCGCCAAATTATACGATCTTTTGGCCTTCCTAATTCAAGAGAACCAAGACACTCTCAGTCAAAAACAAGAAGACGGCTTTGCGCAATTTCAGCGCGCATGCGACTATATTGCCAAAAACTATGGGGATTTTATAACTGTCGACGACGTATCGAAAGAATTAGGGATCTGCCGAAGCCGATTGTACCGAATCTTCATGAAACAAATTTCCGTATCGCCGAAAAAGTACATAACAGAATTTCGGATCCGGCGTGCCTGCATCATGATGGCAAATTCTGATAAACCAATTAAAGAAATCTCTTTTCGCGTTGGATATAAAGACCAAATGCACTTTTTGACCGTCTTTAAATCAATTATGGGGTTGACCCCAACTGAATTCAGAAATTCAGCGCTTTTGAAAAAAGACACAGAAACCGGCTCCGCTTCGCCCTGGAGTCCGGAACCTTATCGCAACATTTGGAAAAAACAGGATTAAATAAAACATACAATTCGTCTTACGCAGATCTCGACAAGCAGTCAGCCACAATAAGCTATAATACGAAAATACTCAATGACTTCTTTTCAAAAATATTATCTCTTTAGGAGCATTTATTTGGATCATTCCTGTGAAAGACATCGAAGATACGGTTTAAGGCATCTTTACCCAAGCGAATACGCATACTCCGACGAACCCAGTCGCTGTGATAAGCACGGAGATAAAGCTTGAAACCGGCGATCCCACGCTCGAAATCCGCGAAGATAGCATGGGGAACGGCCGGCTGCCTGGCGGCGGACGGCCAAAACTTCGGAACCTACCTTCACGGGCTTTTCGCCAACGATCGCTTCCGCCAGGCTTGGCTCCGATCGCTTGGCGTCGCGCCTGAAAACGCGCAATTCCGCTCGCAGGCGGACGCGGCGTTTGACGAACTCGCCGATCATATCGAGAAAAGTATCAATTTGAATCAGCTGGAAAAAATAATCGATCGGGGCGTAGACAGATGACAA
>DAOUFC010000099.1:0-40410 GCA_034430295.1 Flexilinea sp. | reverse complement strand
GAATTAAGTATTTTTTCATAGTATGTCCTTTGTCTATTTTCATAACGACGCACAGGCGAATTCCTGTTGTCTCAAACTGAAAAAACGGCTATTCCGGATATGAATCTTCCCTTTTAGATTTAGACGTTGGTGAAACAGCCGTCGATAATCAGGTCGGCGCCAGACGTATAGGTCGACGCGTCGGAGAGAAGATAGATGACCGCTCCGGCTAATTCTTCCGGCGTTCCCATGCGCTTAGACGGAATTGATTCAATCCAAAGTTTCTGCCAATCCGGGTTCGAATTCCCGGTGATTGCGGTTCGGATGTAACCGGGGCTGATGCTGTTAACGCGGATCCCTTTATCGACCCATTCGACTGCCAATGAACTTGTCAGATGTTTTACCGCGGCTTTACTGGCGTTATAGGACGCTTGCCCTTGCGGGATATTGACGATCGTTGCGGACATGGACGCCGTATTGACGATATTGCCGGTTTTGTTATGAGCGACGAGGAATCTTGCGAAAGCTTGTGCAACGTAGAAGACGCCGTTTAAGTTGACGTCGATAACTTTGAGCCAATCTTGCGGATCGCATTCAAGCGCGGGCTTATGTAAACAGATTCCGGCGTTGTTGAATAGAAGATCGAGCGTCCCGAAATCCCTGGCGGCCTGATCTATGCAATTCTTTACCATTTCAGGATCTGTCACGTTGCAGACGTACGCTTTCGCCTTGACTCCATATTCATTAGATATCCGATCCGCGACTTCGCGAGCGTCATTCATATCGAAAATCGCAATGTCGGCTCCTGCGTCGGCGATATACCCCGCGACAATTTCACCGATCCCTTGATATCCGCCGGTGACAATACATACTTTGTTCTTCAGGGAGAAGATATCATGTTTCATTTGAATTGACCTCCTTGTCAAAATGAATAACAATTTTTCAATACAAAAACGGCTTTTGAAAGCCAGTACGCCGATTGATTTTATTATCTATCTGTTAAATTCAGATTGGACGAATAAAATCAATAAATCACAGAACCTTTACGTATTATCAGCCGCTCTGCATTGAAATTAGTCAAAAACAACGCAATCTAGCGAATGAATATACGATTAATCCGATGAACTATTGCCCTACCAATCATTCGGTACGTCTTGTTAAGTACAAATATACTTGCACAGAATTTGAATGTCAAGGGTATGTACTGACGAATTTTACCGCGTTACGGTTATTTGCTGGTATTGTCTTATGTATTGTTCGGGGAAAATGTTTCGGCTTTTCGGTCGTTCATGCGAATTTTTAACGGCGAATCAGGTTGGGAAACGGATTCTCTATCGTTAGAGAGCGGCACATTCGCTTTTACACTCTTCGGCAATTTTGTCGTTTCTGAATCGCTCTGCGGCGTTTTCTCGAGTATCTTAAAGAAGGTAACCCTTCTAAATGCGTTCCTAAAACGACTTCGCAAATAAAAATCCGCCTCCGGAAAGGGGCGGATCTGTGTGCGCTGTCGTCTTTAAGAAAGATTCGGGCTAAGCGACGATATTGACAAGTTTATCGGACACGACGATGATTTTTTTCGGCGCTTTCCCAGCCAGCGCGGATTGGACGTTCGCGCTGGCGAGCGCGGCCTTTCTGGCGTCGTCTTCGCCATGGCTGGCGGGGAGCGAAATCCGGTCTCGCAGCTTTCCATTAACTTGGACGATAAGCGTGATCTCGTCGTCTTTCGCGGCTTCGGTATCGAGCTCAGGCCATAGCTGGAGGTGGATCGAATCGGGATGTCCGAGAATTGACCAAAGCTCTTCAGCGATATGCGGTGCAATCGGCGCCATCATCTTCAAGTAAATTTCGACCGCTTCGGTCCATGCGGGCGTGCCGAAGGCGCCGGATTGTTTGGCTTTGATCATTTTGTTGAGCAGCTCCATTAATCCGGAGATGATCGTATTGAATGAAAACGAATCGAAGTCGCGCGTTACGGCTTGGAGCGTCTGATGGACCTTACGGCGCAGCTCGCGAATCGTTTCTTCCGTCGCGCTTATCTCTACGTCGGCGGGTTCCAGAATCGTGGACCAGGTCCGGCGGATCCATCGCGCCGTTCCTTCGATTCCGGAGCTGTTCCAGGGCGCGCCCAATTCCCATCGCGCGAAGAACATCAGATAAGCGCGGATTGTGTCCGCCCCATACATTTTGACCAGCTGGTCGGGATCGACAACGTTCCCGCGGCTTTTCGACATTTTCTCACCGTCCTGCCCGAGGACAATTCCCTGATTGCGCAGCATACGCATCGGTTCTTTGCCCTTCATAACGCCGATGTCTCTACCGGCTTTATGGAAAAAGCGCGTATAGATCAGGTGCATCGTAGCATGTTCGATGCCGCCGGTATATACGTCGACGGGCATCCAGTAATCGTATTCCTTGCGGTCGAACGGGTAATCTTTGTAATACGGGCTGAGGTATCCGAGGTGGTACCAACTGGAACAGAGGAACGTATCCATCGTATCGGTTTCGCGTTCCGCCGCCTTGCCGCAGTGCGGACAATTCGTATGTTTCCAGGTCGGATGCAACTTGAGCGGGCTTTCGCCGGTCGGCGTCCACTGCACGTCGTCGGGCAGTTTTACGGGGAGTTGATCTTCCGGTACCGGAACCGCGCCGCAATCCGGGCAGTAGACGATCGGGATCGGCGTTCCCCAGTAGCGTTGGCGGCTGATTAACCAGTCGCGTAAGCGGTAGGTAATTTTCCGTTCGCCGATTTTCTCCGCTTCGAGCCATTCGATAACGCGGGTAATCGCTTCCTCGCCGGGCGTGCCGGTGAAGCGGGCGGAATTAACGAGCCTTCCATGGGCGGGAACGGCTTCGGTCATCGTCGCGCCGTCGAGCGTTTCCATCTCTTCCGGCTGGACGACGACGATAATTTCGAGTCCGAACTTTTTAGCAAATTCGAAGTCGCGCTGATCGTGCGCCGGAACCGCCATGATCGCGCCGGTTCCGTACCCCATCAGGACGTAATCCGCGATCCAGATCGGGATGCGTTTCCCGTTGACCGGGTTGATCGCGTATGATCCGCTGAAGACGCCGGTTTTATCGCGTCCTTCGGCTTCGCGCTGGATATCGGTTTGGCGGGCAGCCTGTTCGACGTAGGCGTCGACAGTTTCTTTTTGCGCGGCGGTCGTCAGCTTTCCTACGAGCGGATGTTCCGGCGCGATGACCATAAACGTTGCGCCCCAAAGCGTATCCGGACGGGTCGTGAAAACGACGAGCGGATCGCCGTATTCGGTCATGAAGGTTACCGACGCGCCTTCGGAACGTCCGATCCAGTTCGACTGGAGCGATTCGACGCGTTCGGGCCAGTCCATTTCAGTGAAATCAAGCAGCTGATCGGCGTAATCGGTTGTCTTGAAATACCATTGGTTCAGGTTTTTCCTGATGACCGGCGTACCGCAGCGTTCGCAATGACGGTCGTCCCCCCATACCTGTTCGCGGGCGAGCGTGGTATTGCAGTTTGGACACCAATCGACGGGCGAATATTTTTGATAAGCGAGACCATTTTTAAGCAGCTGCAGGAAGTACCACTGGGTCCAGCGGTAATATTCCGGCTTCGCGCTGATGATCTCTCTGCGCCAATCAAACATACAGCCCATTGTTTTTAACTGTTCGCGCATGTGGTCGATATTTTTAAAGGTCCACTCGCCCGGATGGATGTTGTTCTTGATCGCGGCGTTTTCCGCCGGGAGCCCGAACGCGTCGAATCCCATCGGGAATAAGACGTTGAATCCTTTCATGCGCATATAGCGCGCATGGGCGTCCGAAGGGGTAATCGCGTACCAGTGGCCGATATGCAGGTTCCCGGACGGATAAGGGAGCATGGTCAGCGCGTAATGCTTGGGTCGGTTCGGATCAATATCGGATTGATACAGTCGCTGTTCCTCCCATAGCGTATGCCATTTCCTTTCTATTTTCTCGGGATCAAAAATCGGAACGATTGTTTTTTCCATGCCGCCTCCAGATAAGGTAATCGATAAACGGGATTCATTATACAGCAGTACGCGTCGGACGGTTCGGGCGTTGGATAAATATATGCGGTTGGGTCCGCATGGATTCGCATAGTCACCAAATACTTTAAGCCAGACCGCAGTCCGGATTTCCGGCGGCGTGCAAGTATCGATCCTCAAATGAATGACAAAAATCTTAAACTTATGGGATGAATATAAGGATTAAGATGTTGAATCAAGTGAGCGAAACTCTTATAATTACTTAAAGAATAAAAAAACAACCATGATATATGCCGTATGAAGGAGACCGTGTATGAAGAGAAATTTTTTATCGATCGGATTCTTATCCATATTAATCGCGCTGACGGTTTGCGGCGTCGTTTTCGCCGATGGATTTCCGTCTGCGCCTGGTTCGACGTCGAGCGGTAGGGAGACATATCCGAATTCGGGCTGCGATAATTGTTGCCACGAGGTCGTGAATTATAATTGCTGCGGGACTTGCGTACAGCAGACGTCGCGATGCGCTGACGTTTCCGGAAAATACTGCGTTCGGTACCATACGAACAATTGTCTGGAAAGTGCGCCGGTCGACCCGCGGCAGTATTCGTATGGGGAAACGGTGACGGTTCTTTTCGATCCGGTTATTTATAAGCCGAACGGTATGATTTTCCATGGTTGGTCGCATTATCCGTACGGCCCGGCTCAATATGGGTATGCATACAATCAGTTCCGTATGCCCGCTCGCGACGTCGACCTTTACGCGATCTGTATCGCGCCGTATTACGGTCCATGGACGTCGTGTCCAAAATGCGATTCGTATAATTGGCCGAATGACTGGCCGCAGTGGCCGCCGACAGGGGGAATCCCGTAATAACGAATTAAGTTTATCAATATCACAATAAAAAAACGCTGATTCTTGTCAGCGTTTTCTTTTTGTGGACCTAGTGAGATTCGAACTCACGACCTTCTCAATGCCATTGAGACGCGCTCCCAACTGCGCTATAGGCCCGGCTCTTGAAAAAAGACTTCTTTGTGGACCTGGTGAGATTCGAACTCACGACCTCTTCAGTGCGATTGAAGCGCGCTCCCAACTGCGCTACAGGCCCGGCTCTTATTTCTGAAGCTTCAATATTTTACAACAAGAAAAGAAAAAATGTCAAGGCGGGAATAAAATTCGGTACATTTTCGAGAACGCGCGGTTCCCCCGATTCGGTTCTGCTGCCGTCATGTTTTGCGCCGGACGGCGCTTTGCAGGATGAGGCTGCGCGGCGTTAACTTCCCAGGATGAGTTTTATAACCTGTAACGCGTCTATGGTAATCCTGAAGAAAAATTCAACCCTTATATATAGAATTAGTAAGATTAAAAAAAGGCGTTGCCCACGACGGCGTAGGTGGAAGCCGCATAGAGAAATAACAGCAAGAGAACGGAGAACTATCACAGGTAAAGAAACATGATTTAGATCTGTAAAAACGAGGGAAAAGGTATCGTATTGCCTAATATTTAATTTGATGAATTCGAAATTGGGGTAAATTATGGTCTATGCTTATCTGATGAAAAATATTGCGGAGTTATCAGCGCAGGTGATTGAAGCACATGTGGAACATCTGAAAACTTTGGACAAGAATGGTTCTTTGATTTTATGCGGACCTTTTTGCGATTATCCTGGCGGAATCGTTTTGTTTAAGGCAAATAGCCGTGAGCAAGCTGTATCTATTGCCGAAAGCGATCCATTTATCTCATCTGGATGTAAGAGTTATGATTTGAGATGTATACAGGTTGCGAGCAAAGAAAACAATTATCTCCTTTAAAACCGAAATGGTTTATTCTTGGACAGACAATTTACATTTCGTTTGGCGGGATACTAAATGAAGTAAATAACATGCCGGGGACAAAGTCGCGGATTCGCCGCCGTCATGTTTTGTGTCGGGCGGCGCTTGACGGGATGGAGGGCAGCGTATATAATACACAAGCCTGAAAATTGGGTTTATCATGGTGGGTAGCACGAAGGAGCATTATAGATGACACCACTTCCAAAACGAAAAGTCGCCGCCGCGCGACGTGATCGCCGACGAGCTCACGATTTCCTGACGCCGAACAACCTTACGGTTTGCAGTAATTGTGGCGAAGTTCGTTTACCGCATACGGTTTGTTCCAACTGCGGTTATTATAAAGGCCAAGAAATCGTCAAAGTCAATAAAGAAGAAAAAGCCGACTAAATAAACCCGAATATGATTAAAGAGACCGCTGAATTCAGCGGTCTCTTTTCATTTTCATATAAGCGCGCGTTCTTCGACTCCTGTATCGCTTGGAAGGGCTTTGTGCGCCAGATACGGTTGAAAACGCACGAAATAGCGACCGGGGATTGAACCGGTAAACGCGACGCCGGTCGTTCGGTTTTCGCTGAAAGCGACTAAACCTTCGTCATGAAGCAGCGCAATTAATCCGCCCTGATGATAGGGGATAAATAATTCAACTTCGATCATTTTTTCATACAGCGCTTCCATTACGCCCGTTTTCAATTCATCCAGCCCGGCGCCGGTTTTCGCCGAAATCAGGAACGCGTCCGGTTCGGTTCGCGCCAGGAATTCTTTCGTTTCAGCGATATCTTCCAGCGTGTCGGCTTTATTGAATACGGTAAGGGCGGGGATCTGGTCAGCGCCGATTTCCTTCAGGGTTTGTTTGACGCTTTCGAAATGTTCAAAGGCGTTGTAATGAGAAACGTCGATCAGATGAATTAACAGATCTGCCTCGATAATTTCTTCAAGCGTCGAGCGGAATGCGGCGACGAGTTGGGTCGGGAGTTTCTGAATAAAACCGACCGTATCCGTAAACAGGCAGAAACGTCCGCCGGGGAGACGGACACGGCGCGTCGTCGGGTCAAGCGTCGCGAAAAGCTGATCTGCGACATAGATTTCGGCGTTTGTCAGTGCGTTCAAAAGTGTCGATTTGCCGGCGTTCGTGTAGCCAACGATCGCGACAATCGGGATCCGCGAACGTTTTCGTTGGCCGCGGTATCGCTCTCGATGTTCCGAGACTTTTTCGATTTGTTTTTTTAGGGTCGCGATCCGTTTCCGAATTTCGCGCTTATCAACTTCCAGCTGGGTTTCGCCCGGTCCGCGCAGCCCGACGCCGCCGGCCGATCCGGAGCGCCCGGACGCGCCGCCGCCCTGGCGTTCAAGATGACCCCAGGCATGGGATAAACGCGGAAGGCGATATTCGTGTTGCGCGAGTTCGACTTGAAGACGTCCTTCGCGCGTTTGCGCATGTTGGGCGAAAATGTCGAGAATTAATGCCGTTCGGTCAATGACGCGTAAGGATTTCCCCATCGACTTTGAAATTTCGCGCAGGTGCCGCGGGCTAAGTTCGCTGTCAAAAATGACGACGTCGGCCAAACGTTCCTCCGCCATAGCTTTTATTTCTTCAAGTTTACCTTTCCCGACAAACGTTGCCGAGTCGGGCGTTTGCCGTTTCTGGCTGGTTTCTCCGACGACTTCGAGCCCCGCGGTTTCGGCCAGCAGGGCGCATTCCTCAAGCGAATCAGCTACCGAAAGAAAGGCGTTGCCCCCGCTTAGTTCGACGCCGGCAAGGAATGCGCGTTCGATGGGTTTGCTGGTTGTTCTCAATTGCGTTTCGTTCATTAGCGAAGATTATACGCTATTTTCAGAACGGGTCATGACTCGTCCGGCATAAAACATCATCGTTCGCTGTCAGGTATAATTTTAGCGATGAAGAGCGAGCGGATCAGGCTGTACCCATTTGACAATATTGATTCGGTTTTGGATAAATTGAACCAGACCTATCAGTCTGTCCCGGGGCTGGATCGGCTTGTTTTGGAATTCCCGAAACGGGGACGGGTTCTCGTCAAACCGCTTGAATTCGGTCTGATCCGGGGTTGGGCCGGGATTCGGAATATTCAGCCAGTTATTATTACCACGAATGAGATGATTCGGATTCGCGCCGTTGAACAGGGTATTCCGGTTTTTCCGTCGGTTGAAGCGATCCCTGATTCGGGGTTACGCCGACCGATTCGCGTACGTGATTCAAAATTGAGTGCAAGGCGGATCGCCGACTTAATTCGGCTCCGCCAGTGCGTTGAGCGTGTACGTGAGAAACAACCGCGCAGCCTGATGGCGATTCCGTTGTTCCTGATCGGGATCTGGTTTGCCGGGTTCGTTTTTATGACGGTCCTTCCGCGGGCGACGCTCGTCTTATCGCCGATCCCCGCGGAACGAACGCTGAGTTTTTATCTTTGGACGGCTGACGCATTGACCGAGTTGACGACCTCCGGCGGAATTCCTTCCGCCGAAATTCGTTTTCATGTCAGCGCGACGGCTGAAATTCCGACGACAGGGGTTGTTAACCTGCCGCCGACGTTTGCGCGCGGTCTGCTGTTGGTTTATAATCGCTGCGACTCGGAGAGATATCTTCCTGTGGGGACGCGGTTTCTAACGCTGTCGAGCGATCTTCCGGAATACCGGATGACGATGGAGCGGACGGTTCCACCGAGGGAGACGGTCGAGGTCGGCGTTCAGGCGGACGCTGCGGGAGAAGTTGGGAATCTCGAACCCCGAACGATCGATCGGATCGAACCGCCGTTCGACCGTTGTATCATGACGGAACAGCAATTCTCTTTTTCCGGCGGGACGGAGTCGGTTCAGTCAGCTGTCAGCGACAGCGATTATCAAGCCGCGCTCGATCTTCTCAGCGTTAGGTTATCCGACGCCGCGCGCGAGCGTTTAAGCCAATTTTCGGACGAAACTCAGATCGCACTTGATCATACCCTGAAATTTGTTGAGATGATCGACGAGCGTGTTGATCCGCCGGTCGGGTACGCCGGCGACCGGCTCAGCGTTTTTCAAGAAGCGATTTTTTCGGTCCGGGTCCTTTCGGTAAGCGATATACGTCGTCAGTCGGAGATGGTCTTCTTGGCGAGTCCGCTCGAAGGGTTCCGATCGCGAAACGCGCCGATTCAGTTTCAGCTGCGTTCAATTCCGCAAGACGAATCGTCGGAACAATATTATTTCAAAATTGAGGCGGTTCAAGCCGGGTTTCGCGATGTGGACGAGGCGATTGTCGCGGACGCGATTCGGGGTTTGCGGATCGACGACGCGAAGTCCGTTTTAACAGCGATGTATACGGAGGAAGTCGATCCGTTAATTCTCGTTTGGCCGAACCGTTTCCCGAATTTACCGATTTCGTCGGTGAATATTCGTTTGGAGATGCGGAAATAATGGCGCGGTATTTAGGCGTTGATTTAGGCGAGAAGAATATCGGAATCGCGTTGAGCGATCCGTTTGGTATGACCGCCAGACCGTATTCCGTCCTGAAACACGTTAATCGGAACGATGATGCGAGACGTATCGCGGCGATCGCGCGCAGCGAAGGCGCGGAAATAATCGTTATCGGCCAGGCGTTAGGCTCGAACGGGGAGGAAACGCCCGCAGCGCGTCATGCAGCCAAAGTCGCCGATGCCGTCCGAGCGGCTTTCCCAGAGGGGGAAGTACGGATGTGGGACGAATCAGGAAGTACAGCGGCGGTCAAGCGGCTTTATATCGAAATGAACGTTACGAAAAAGAATCGCTGCGGTCATTTGGATGATCGCGCCGCGGCGTATATTTTACAGGATTTTCTGGATTGGAACGGTTCGAATTACCCGACCGACCCGGAAGGAGGATGAAGATGGTTAAAGAAGATGAAAATAGCGAGAAATTCAGCGCTGGACTTGATTCTGGAGCCGCGGATGACGAGATTCAGGATTTAAATTTCGGCGAGGCCGAGCGTCCCGCCGACGCGTCCGCCGCGTCGGCGCGGCAAAATTATCGCGGCAAACCGAGGCGGAAGCGGACTGCGACCGTTATTTTGGCCGCAGTCGTTTTGATTGTATCGTTAATTTCCATGGCGTATTATCGCGCGTTGACGAAAGATCTCTGGAGCGTTATCGGCGCGCCGGCGAATTATCTGAGCAAGTTCCAGAAGATCCGTTTTACGCTCGAATTCGAAAAGGAGCGCGAAAAATTGCTGGCGGCGAATTCGGCGATAACAGGGCGGGAAGTCGTTTCGGTCATGGAAGGCGATATCCCTCTTCAGGTTGTCAAGCGAATGAAACGGCAGGGAATTATCGCGGACGAATCGTTATTTTTGAATTATTTGATTTATCGCGGAATTGATCGCCGGCTGGTCCCCGGTTTATACGTTATTCATGGAAAAGTCAATATGATCGAGGCGGCGAACGCGTTGATTTCGGCGGAAAAACGCCTGATTCAATATTCAGTTTTAGCCGGATTGCGGCTCGAGGAAATCGCCGATACGCTCGCGTTTTACAACCTGAAGTTTGACCGCGAGACTTTTTTGACGTTAGCGAGGAACTATCCCCGTGCCGATCATCCGGCCGGAACATCGTCGCTTGAAGGCTATTTTCTATCCGGCCATTACCTGATTCATCAGGGAATTGCACCGGAGGCGTTCATCCGCGGTATTCTCGATACCTTTGAAGAAACGGTTACGCCGGAAATCCGCGACGGTTTAGCCGCGCAGGGGCTGACGTTGGATCAGGGCGTGATTCTGGCGTCGATGGTAACGCGCGAAGCGGCTCATGAGAGCGAATACGGCTTGATCGCCTCGGTCTTTATCAACCGTTTTCACGCTGGGATGAAATTTCAATGTGATCCGACGGTTCAATACGCAATCGGATGGGATGAAGAGGAAGGCACATGGTGGAAGACAGGACTGACGGTTGGAGATCTCGCCGACCGTTCGCCGTTTAATACTTATGTTCACGAAGGGTTTCCGCCGACGCCGATCAGCAGTATTTCCTTAACGGCCCTCAAGGCGGTCGCCGATCCGGTCCCGTCGGATTTCCTGTATTTCCGCGCCGCGTGTAACGCTGTCGGTTATCATGAATTTTCACAGACATATGAGGAACATGTCAGCAAGGCTTGTCCTTAGGATCGGCGACATACCGCAGGGAGGGGCATTGAAGGAAATCAGACGTATGAACCGGCCCGATTGGGCGTTTTGGCTTTTGGGAATTGTTCTCTGCGCGGCGGCAGCGATTCTTTTCGTCAGGACGACGCCGGATGGATTAGGACTTGTCAGCGATTCCGTTAATTATCTGAACGGAGCGGAGATGATCGCGGCGGGGAACGGATACGCGCGCTTAAGCGGGAACCAGTCGATCAAACCGATTACGAACTTCCCGCCGCTTTATTCGGTCGTTTTGGCCGTACCGATTTTTTTCGGTATGACGCCGACGGATGCGGCCTGGGCGGCGGCTTTGGTCTTTTATATTCTGAACTTATTGACGATTGTTATCCTGATCGGGAGTGTATCGGACTGCCGTTGGATCGGGCTTTTCGGCGGTATCCTTTTCCTGGTCTCAAAGCCGTTTTTATATTTTCAGGTTTTCGCGATGAGCGAAGCGATTTTCTTTTTCACGACGCTTTGGGTTTTTTATTTTCTATGGCGAGGGCTGCGCGAGGATCAATGGTGCGATTGGCTGGCGAGCGGCGCGTTCGCGGGTTTAGCGTTCCTGACGCGGTACGCCGGCGCGGCTTCGTTAGGCGTCGTTCTTGTCGCGATTTTGGCTGTCGCGCCGCGTCAGCTGCGGAAAATGCGCGCGCTGGGGGTAAGCCTCCTTGGGGCGCTGCCCTGGATGGCTGCCTGGCTTGTTCGGAACCGGATTGTCAGCGGAAATTCGATGAACCGGTCGGCAAGCGTTCATCTATTGGGTTTCGAGGATTTTCAAACCGGAACGCTTATCTTTTGGAAATGGCTGAATCCGCTGCGCTACGGTGAGTTGGCGGCTCCGGTTGGTTGGATGCGCGGTGGGATTCTGACGTTCGGCGCTTTGGCTTTGGTTTTTTGTATTTCCTGTTGGATTGCTGCGCTTCGCGGCCGCGAAATTTCCGATCGGATCCGCTTCGTCTGGACGGGGCTGGTCTATGCCTTCGGATATCTGACGTTGATCTACCTGACGATTTCGTTCCTGGACGCTTCGGTTAATATCGAGGAACGGATTTTGTATCCGCTGTGGATGGTTCTGCTGATGACCGCTATCGTTCTGACCGTCGAAGTTTTTTCGAAAACGCCGCGGCTCGTTCGGATAATCCCGGTTCTGGTTTGGGGATTTTTTACGCTTACTTTCGCGGTTGAGACGTCGGCTTTCGTCCCGAAATTTAATTCGCTTCAATACGGATGGGCCTGGTCGGGCTGGGCGGATTCTCCGGCGATGAAGTTAATTCAATCGCTTCCGGAAGATACGGTCATCTATTCGAATCAACAGGAAGCAGTAAGTTTCTGGACGCGGCGCGGCGCATACGCGCTCTTGGATCCAATCGATCCGTCGAACGATCAGGAACGCCCGGGTTACGCCGCGGTTCAGTCCGAGATACGCCGTCAAGTCTTAAACGGCGAAGCGGTTCTTGTCTTTTTCCAAGTTAATGATTGGCTCGATCAAACGGGAGATGAGAATTGGGTGACGCGATTAACCGAGGGCCTGCCGATTATTTATCAGGACGAAAGCGAATGGGTTGTCGGAATGCGCTAATTCGGTTGGGGTGAATCCTGAAATTTCAGCCTTCGGCGGTCTGGAGCGTTTCGGGCTGCGGTTTGTTTTCCCGATTGTAGACTTTCATGACATCACGCCGGTTCCGCCAGATCAGCAGCCAGCAGGCGATACCGGCAAACGCGCCGCAAAGGGTAACGCAGACTCGATAATCGAGAAACTCGCCCAGATAGCCAACCGCCAGCGAGAGCAGGATGTAGGCGGCGGACATCATCATCGAATGAAACGCGTTGATACGGGCGCGCATGTTTTCCGGGATTGTCCCCTGTACCGCGTGTTCTCGCATAGACGCGCTGTTGATCCCCAAAAATCCGCAGACGGCGCGATTTGCAAGCATGAACGGGTACGGAATCCAAAGCAGGATCATATCCATCAATTCATAAATCTGGTATACCAGGAACGCCATCGAGAACCGTCGTTTCGGCGGGATTGAGACGTTATAATGAAAAAGTCCGCCGAGCGAGCGTCCGGCGAATTCGGCGATTGCGAAAAACGAGTACATTGTGACGGAGAATCCCGGCGCGGTCCGGAAGAACGCGATCATGATCGGCGCGTAACCGGTAGCGACGCCGTTCGTCACCGCCATATAAGCGAAAATACTCCATAATCCTTTATGATCGTGCAAAAAGGCGACGGCTTCCCTGATGTCCTCCGACCATTGCCGAAATGAAAACAGTTTTTTCGGATTTCTGTTAACTTGTTCCATGACACGGATATTATTTTCGATCAGCGCGGCGAAGACGGAACAGGCGCCTTGGATGATCAAGATCCACGCGACGCCGATTGCCCCGAAAAGCCATGCGGCAGCCGGCATCATGACGAGTTTCATGACCGGATAGACCATCCCGGATATCGTATATCCTTTTTCTTCGCATCCTTCCGGGATCATTCTCGGAAAAATCGCCGTAAACGCTAACGAATCGAATGCTGAGAGGCAGGAGATCAGGAGCGAATAGAAAAGAAATCCGATATACGTGAACTTGAAATTCAGCAGGTAAACACCGGCCAAAGCGTAAAGAACGCCGTTCGCGGCGTCTCCAGCGACGAGAACCGGCTTCCGCGGAAGCCGGTCCATGAGCGGAGACAGCAGGAGCGGGATGAAAAAATTGGGGAGCATTTGGGTTGCGATGACGAGAGCGGCGGCGAGCGTACTTCCGGTTTCGTCAAAGACTAAGAAAGAGAGCGCGAAATTGCCCGCGATCCCGCCTGCCGCGCCTAAAACTGTGGCGCTGATTAGTAATGTGAAGTTCCGCGACCAAAGTTTTTTTTTCATCCTCAAAGCTCCATAAATAAATTTAATTAATACTACTCTGAATTTGGCGGGTGTAAATAAAAAATAAACGGCCTTTGGGCGGAGCTTTAAGACCGTTTATTTCAAAAAGTTATCCGACAGGTTTGAAAAGGCGCTTATTATTCTCCGGCGTCGACGATGGAATCGACGTTCGTAACCGGCAGAACGTCTTTCCCGAGAACAAGATTCGGGATCGTCCCTTCCGGTAGGATCAGGACCTTATCAGTTTCCTTGATCGCGTCGGCGTTCAGCTGCGCGACGAGGTAATTGAAGTAAGCCGGGTTATTCTGGTAAATTTCGGCTAATTGGAGCGTATTCGCCAGTTCGGCTCTCGCCAACTCGATCGCAGCCAGCGCTTTTTCTTTGTTGAGCTCCTGCTCGAGGATGGCGTTCTGTTTTTCGGCTTCGATTACGGCGCGATTGGCAATCAGTTTTTCCTCTTCCAATCCGGCGAGGATAACCTGCTGACGGGCGGTTTCCTGCGCGGCGGCCTGTTGAACGCGGATTTCGGCTTCGCGCTGGACGGCGTTGGCTTTCCCTTCGGCTTCGAGTTTCTGCGCTTGGGCTTTTGCCTTATCGGCGTCCAGGAGGTACTGATTCGTTTCGTTAATTACGATCATTGCCTGATCCGACGCTTTGACATCCGTGACGACAATGTTGTTGATATAAAGACCGATATCGCGCGCCAGTTTTTCGAGTTCCTCCTCGATACAGTTACGCAGAAAATCGCGCCCTTCGGCGACGGCGTTTCCGCGTAAATCGTTTTGACCGACGCAAACTTTCATCGCCTGCTTGGAGAATCCGTCCATCTGCATCGTCAGCGTCTCGTCAGAGGTATAAATGCGCCGGTAATTGACGAAATTATCCTTAATCTCGTCCATTGAGAATAAAACAATCGATCCGTCCGCTTTCTTTTCTTTTACGGAAGTCAGCGACGGACGGAATACCTGCCCGCGGATTTCGACGAAAACGGGCTGCATGTCTTTCGTGAAGACTTCGTCGTCGGAAACTTGGAAAAATACGCCTTCAATATTATAGGTTTCCATGCGGACGAAAAGACCGACGTCGCTGTAGACTCCGCCTGGCCCGACGATTTCCTTAATTTCTCCGGCGCGAATTTTAACGCCCATTTCCTGCTGTCCGAGGCCCTTCATAATGTAGACAGGGCGGAATATGACTAAGATGAAGAAAATCGCCGCCAGGATCAGGATCGTCAGCCCGACCGATTTCGAAAATTTCATCATCGATTTCTTTTCTGGACGCTGTTTCCCGGCGTTGGCGGCGGGGTTCTTTTCAGGGGTATAGTTTTCCATAGATTGATTCTCCTTCCATTTTTATTTACGGATAAATCTTGATTACGTTGCGTATAATTCTGGATTCAATTCGTCCCTTGTTCGGTTTGGAACGAGGCGATAGGCGGGGAAAATGTCTCTTCGCTGCTTGCGGATCGCCGGACGCGCGAACGTGGGACGGGGCGGATCGGTTTACTGATAAACCGTCGGATTTAAAACGCCGATATACGGTAAATTACGATAGTAATCGGAATAATCGAGTCCGTAGCCGACGACGAAATGATCCGGAATTTCAAATCCGCAGTAATTCGGTGCGATGACGAGTTTATGTTCCGTGATTTTATCGAGGAGCGTCAGCGTTTTAACGGAGGCGGGCTTGCGCGAATTGAATAAATCGGTCAGGTATTGAAGCGTCAGACCGGAGTCGATAATATCTTCAACGATGATGACATGACGGCCGGTGATATTCTTATCGAGGTCTTTGATAATCCGGACGACGCCGGTTGATTTCGAATTATTCGCATAGCTGGAAACGGCAATGAAATCCATGAAGATCCGCGTGGACATTTTTCGGCAGATATCCGCGTAGAAGAACGAGGCGCCTTTCAGAACGCAAACGAAAAGCGGATCTTTCCCGGCGTAATCGGCCGAAAGCTCATCGGCGAGTTCCTGAACGCGGGTTGCGATCTGTTCCTCAGTGAAAAGGACGCTGAGGATATCGGTTTTTTCGTTATTGATCTTCATGGGAGGGAATGCCTTTCCGAAATAAGTTTCTATCAAACATCATTTTTATTGTACCATTTATTGGCGGCAGCTCGTTTACGGTTCGCTTGGAGAATGACCGAACGAGGACGGCGTCCGATTTTTCCGCTTCCCGGATCGGATCGGCGCGTTTCAAACTATAATTATCGAACGGGAATCAAATTTGGAATACACTGAAAACGCCGGGAGGAACGATCATGAAAACATGCGCGATTGTCGGGATTAATTGGGGGGACGAGGGAAAGGGCCGGATGGTTGATCTTCTCGCTCAAGATTACGATATCGTCGTTCGGTATCAGGGCGGGAATAACGCCGGACATACGGTTATCAACGAGTTCGGTAAGTTCGCGCTGAATTTACTCCCTTCGGGAATTTTTCGGAAAGAAGTTCTGAACGTCTTGGGAAATGGGACGGTTGTTAATCCGGAGCATCTCAGCAGCGAGATACGGCGGTTGACGGACGCGGGCGTTTCGATTACGCCGGAAAACTTCGTTATCAGCGACCGCGCCGTTCTGGTTTTCCCGTATCATGTCGCGCTGGACGGACTGGAAGAAAGCCGTTTAGCCGATAAGGCTTACGGATCGACGAAACGCGGAATCGCTCCCGTTTACGGCGATAAGTATATGAAGAAAGCGATCCATGCCGGCGAGATCCTTTATCCGGAAAAATTAAAAGCCCATCTCAAAGCGGTATTGGACTGGAAAAATCTTACGATCGAAAAGGTTTACGGCTCCGAACCGTTCACGTTTGAAGCGATGTGGAGCTGGATCGAGGAATTCGGCGCGAAGATTAAACCGTTTATCCGCGATTCGGGCGACGTGCTGCGGAACGGCAAGGCGTCCGGAAGGAGTATCTTGTTCGAAGCGCAGCTGGGGGCGCTCAGAGATATTGATTATGGGATTTACCCTTATTGTTCCTCGTCCAACCCATTGGCGGCGTACGCGCCGGTCGGTTCCGGCGCTCCGGATATTGCGGTTGAACGCGTTGTCGGCGTCGTAAAAGCATATTCGTCCTGCGTCGGCGAAGGTCCGTTTACGGCGGAGTATTTCGGTACGGAAGCGGAGAGGCTGCGCGAGGCGGGCGGCGAATACGGCGCGGCGACAGGGCGTCCGCGGCGGGTCGGCCCTATCGATCTGGTCGCGACGCGTTACGGCGTCAAGGCTCAGGGCGCGACGGAAATCGCTTTGACGAAGATGGACGTTTTATCGTATATGGACGAAATTCCGCTTTGCCACGCGTACGAGCTGAACGGCGAAATCGTTCGTGATTTCCCGTACCACGCGGTTTTGGCCGACGCAAAACCGGTGTTTATGACGATGCCGGGATGGAAAACGGATATTTCCGGTGTCCGAAAATATGAAGAGTTGCCGAAAGAGGCACGCGATTATATCGAATTTGTTGAGAAAGAGATCGGCTGCCGGATGAGTTATATTTCGGTCGGGCCGGAACGCGACGCTTATTGTGTGAGACCGTAAAATGGACGATCGTTACGAAAGTCCCTTCTCCGGACGGTACGCGTCGAAACGGATGTTGGCGCTGTTTTCACAACGGAAACGGCACGAAACTTGGCGAAAACTTTGGACCGCGTTAGCGCAGGCGCAGCATGACCAGGGTTTGAAGATTACGCAGGCGCAGGTCGACGAATTAGCGACGCATGTCGGAGATATCGATTACGCGGCTGTTAACGCCAAGGAAAAGGAAATCCGTCATGACGTTATGGCGCATATTTACGCGTACGGACTTGTCTGTCCGAACGCCGCGGGAATTATCCATCTCGGCGCGACGAGCTGTTATGTGACTGATAACGCCGATTTGATCTTGTATCGCGACGCGCTGCGCCTGATTCGCTCTGAAATGCTCCCTGTGCTGCGGAACTTGCGCGATTTCGCGCTGAGATACAAGGATCTTCCGACGCTCGGATATACCCATTTCCAACCGGCGCAGCTGGTAACTGTCGGGAAGCGGGCTTGTCTATGGGCGCAGGATTTGGCGATGGATTTGGACGAGATCGACGATACGTCAGCGCGGATCCGCTTTCTGGGCTGCCGCGGGACGACAGGGACGGAAGCCAGCTTTGTCGAATTATTTAACGGGGATACCGATCGGATTGACCGGATGAACCGGCAGATCGCGGAAACGTTCGGTTTCGAACGCCTCTTCCCGGTCAGCGGCCAGACTTATCCGCGCAAGCTGGATTCAAATATTTTGAATTGTTTGAGTTCGATCGCTTCGAGCTGTTACCGTTTCGCGAATGATCTGCGCCTGCTGCAGCATTTGCGTCAGATTGAGGAACCGGCGGAGGCGAGTCAGGTCGGCTCCTCCGCGATGGCGTATAAACGTAATCCGATGCGTTCGGAGCGGATCTGTTCGTTGGCGCGATATGTAATGACGAACGCGCTGAACGGTCCGGCGACCGCTTCTGTCCAATGGTTTGAACGGACGCTTGACGATTCGGCGATCCGTCGGATCAGCCTTCCGGAAGCTTTTTTAGCGACCGACGCGATTTTACGTCTGATGCGGAACGTGACGAACGGTTTGAGAGTTTATCCGAAGATTATCGAGCGGGCGGTCAATGAATACCTGCCGTTTATTGCGACGGAAAATCTGCTGATGGCGTCGGTTAAGAAAGGCGGGAATCGTCAGGAATCGCACGAGATTATCCGGCGTCATTCGCTGGCGGCGGCCGACGCGCTAAAAAACGGCGAGACGGTCGATCTGCTGCGTTTGTTGGCAGACGACCCGGCGTTTAATCTTTCCGGCGACGAGATTCGCTCGGTGATGAAACCGGACGATTATATCGGCCGCTGTGTTGACCAGGTTGAATCGTTCGCCGCATCGCTGACGCTTTCGGGCGATGAGATCGATCCTGACGAAATTACGTTATAAATCGTCAGCCACGGATCTACTATTTCTTCGGCTATCCTTTTTTATACGTAGCGGGCGAAAAAAGAATCAGGATCGGGTAAATCTCGAGTCGGCCGGCTAACATTCCGAACGCGAAAACGATTTTGGCAAAAGAACTGAAGACGCTGTAATCTGCGGCGGTGCCGAAGATATCCAATCCGTGCCCGGTGTTGTTCAGTGTGGCGACGACGGCGCTGAACGCGCTTGAAAAATTCGGCGCGCTGAAGCTGACGAGGAGGATCATGCCGAAAAAGATCAGGGCGTAGGAAATCAAGTAACGATGAATCGCGGCTAATTTTTTATCCGGGACGATCTGGCCGTCAAAGCGGATCGGGATATTTCGGTTTGGAAATACGGCGAGGAGCAATTCCCGGAAAAATGTTTTTACGTAGACGGCGACACGGTAAATTTTCAGCGCGCCGGTCGTGGATCCCGACATCGATCCGGAAAACGCCAAGATCAGTAGAATAATTTGCGGAAGCGTCGTCCATTTCGACGGATCGGTAATTTCATAGGATGTAGTCGAAATTGTTGAAGTCACGGTAAAGAAGACTTCGCGGAGAAGCTGCGCGAAACTCTGGTAATACGGTCGCAGCGTCAGCGAAATCAGGATAACCGGGACGAAGATCATTCCAAGGTACCAGCGAAATTCTTCATCCCGGAAAATTTTTTCGAACTTTCTCGAAAGTAAAAGGTAGAAAAGCCCGAAATTCAGCCCAAAGATGAACATGAAGATCGTCATCACAACGGCAGAGGAAGGGTTCGCGTAAATCGCGGATCCTTTATGGCCGGTATCGAATCCGCCCGTTCCGGCGATATTCAACGCGATCAGCAGCGCGTCAAAAGGCGGAATGCCGCTTATCGTCAGCGCGATAAAACAGCTTAGCGTCAGAGCCAGGTAAATCCCATAATAGATCGTAATCGACGTTCGGTTTCGCCCGGAAAGTTTTTTCCCCGGCAGCTCGGCGCGCATGATGAACACGCCGGAAGATCCTGAGGTCGGGATGGCGAGGATCACGACGACGAGAATTCCCAATCCGCCTAAAAAAAGCGACAGGCTGCGCCAGAAGAGCAGCGAACGCGGGAAACCGGAAATGTCGGTGAACACGGTCGCGCCGGTCGTTGAAAACGACGAACAGGATTCGAAAAAAGCGTCGGCAAAGGAAAAATCGCTCGGGAGAAGCACGTAAGGCAGCGCGCCGAACAGCGATACCAGTACCCAAGCCAAACCGACGATCACAAGCCCTTCATGTGCGAAATAGGCTGTTTGATTCACGCGTATCGTTGACATAAGCAGTCCAAGACTGATCATGCTTATCATCGGTATAACGAACGAAATCAGCGTTGTCGAAGCTTCGCGATAATAGAGCGAGACGAAGAACGGGAAGATCATCGTCAGTCCCGCGGCTGTTAAAAAGCGCCCGATCATGAAACGAATCATGCCGTAATTCATACGATTATTAATCCTCTGCAAGTATGTGATTGACGGAATGAATCGAGCGTTTGGTCGTAATAATGATCGCGGAATCGCCCGGTAGAATTTCGGTCGTCCCGGAAGGGATAATTGTTTCTTTTCCGCGCGTTATCAAGGCGACGAGAACGTTTTCTTTGAGTTTCATTTCCATCAGCGGTTTATAAATGACTTTGTCTCCGGCTTGGATAACGAATTCGCACATCTCGATTCGCGAGCCGGCGAGTCGGACCAGACCGGTAATATCGGTAGATCCTCTTTGCGAAAGGACGCGCGCTGTGCGGAGGATTTGTTCGGCGATAATTTCATGCGGCGTTACCGTCGTTTCGTCGTCCATTTCCCGCAGCAGTCCTAACAGGTTGAGGCGGTTGACTTTGGTGATCGTTTTTTGTACGCCGCTTTGTTTGGCGAAAATCGAGATGATCATGTTTTCTTCGTCGATGTTTGTCAGCGTGACGACCGAATCGTAGTCCTGAATCCGTTCTTCGCTCAGGAAGTTCAAGTTTGATCCGTCTCCGAGGACGGTAATGACTTTCGGGAATTTCTCGTTGAGCTGATCCAGCGCGGCTTTCTGCAAGTCGATGACTTTGATTCGCTCTGAGACCTTGAGGAGCATTGGGACTAAATAATTGGTAATACGGCTGCACCCGATAATCAGGACGGATCGGACTCGGGGTTTATTGGCGCCCAGGATCATGCTCAGGTTGTTGAGGTTATCGACCGTACCGAGCGCGTAAAGAAGGTCGCCGTCCTGCAAAATCGTATTCCCGTTCGGAATAAAGATTTCGCGGTTCCGTTCGACGGCGGCGATTAGGCATTTCTTTCCGTTCCAATTGATTTCATGAATCGCCAAATTTGAAATCTCGGAATCTTTTTGAATTCGAATTGAAACGATCCAGATATGGTCTGTTTTGGTTCGGTCGACAGTGAACGCGGACGGGAACCGAACGATATTATAAATTTCGCGCGCGGTTTCCATTTCTGGATTAATGATTAAATCGATTCCCAATTCGTCGCGCATGAAATAAACTTGTTCCATGTATTCCGGGTTGCGTACTCGCGCGATACAGTAATCGGCGCCAATTCGCTTGGCGGTCATGGCGGCTAAGATATTGACTTCGTCATGCGCCGATACTGCGATAAATAAATTACAGCGCGGGACATCGGCTTCTTTCAGAACGTTGAAAACGGCACCGTTTCCGGGGACGCAGAGCACGTCGTACAAGTCTGCGAGCTGATCCAGACGCTCTTGTTTGATGTCGACGACGACGACGCTATGCTCTTCTTTCGTCAAAACTTCGCAAAGTTTTGCGCCGACTTGGCCGCCGCCGACTATAACAATATTCATGGGTTTTCTCCGTTTTTCGCTTAATCGATCGGAACAATCAATTTGACGCTCGTTCCTTCTCCGAGACGACTTTTGATATCGATTTTTCCGCGGTGAATACGCAGCGCGTACTTGACGAAATCAAGACCGTTGATTCGTTCGGCGGCGGATTTATCCGGCGGATCGTTGTCGAGGATAGAATCAAGATCGACCGGGGATATACCCGGACCGTTGTCGCTGATTTCAAGGATCCAGTCGTTTTTTGTGAACGAGAGCGCGATTCGAATCGGATCGCTTCCTGTTTTTGAATAACGGATCGCGTTATCCAGGATGTTATACACCGATAGCGTCAGGAGCCAAGGATCTCCGAGGATATCGCCGTTCTGGACGATAACGCCTTCGATCTCTTCGATTTCCAACCGCAGCGAAATATTCTTTTTTGCCGCGACGGTTCGCAGGTCACTTACGACTTCGCGCAATATGTCGGCAATGTTCGTTTTTTGAATCGCGCCTTCGTTTGGCTGCGGAAAATTGCGGTAATGGCGTTCGTTCTGTTTAAATAGGAAAATTAACCGATCCAGGTCGCGGCGGGCTTTCTGGTATGGGTCTTTTAATGTCGCTGCCAGCGTATCCGCCTGCGCGAGCAACGAAAGGTTCGCGGCGGTTTTTTGTGCGAGGAGCTGAAAGTATTCCAGCGCGTTCGTATCGAAACGGGTAAAACGATCGCGCGGCGCTTCGGTTTTAAATATGAAAAGGTAGCCGTTTTTTCCTTGGGGAAAGGCGATATCGATGAGTTGAAATTGAAATTCGGCGGCGATTTCGCGGAAGTTGCGCGAGCTGCGAATTTGCGCGCGAAAGGCGTTGAAAAAGCTTTTTTTTTGCGGAATGCTTTCGAACGATACGTTTGCGACCGTCATTGCGGTCGCGGGGATATAAATCATTGCCGGCGCGTTCAGGTTGTCGAGAAATTCAACATAAGTGTTGGCGAGCGTTTGTGTCGTTAGATTGGATTGAATCGTAGCGTTCAGCTCGTCCAGAATCCATTCACAGAGCGATTCGGTCAGTTTTACCAGGCTGTCGTCTTGATCCATCCGAAAGATAATCCAGATAAATCCTGCGTATCCGTTCAAAGTATTTAACGCATAAAAAAAGGCTTTCGTATTGAGGAGGTTCAATCCGGAAAAAAGCGCCGATCCGGACAGATCGGGAATCGTCAGCGCCGTTTGGGCGCGCATGATTTCCCAAAAACGCGCGTCAAGCGTTTCCAACGTGGAATTGTTATTCCCGCGAATGAACGGGATTCTGCTTTCGCCGTTTGAGCCGACGCTGTTCGCGTTTTTCTCGATCAGGATCAGCCGGACGCTTATCGGGTTAAAAACGTCGAGCGTATCCAGGATGCGGTTGATTTTTAGCTGCGTTTTCTGATTCATGCGCGCTTCCCTGAGCGGCGGTCAGATCGATTCATCGATCCGTTTTAAGATTTCGGCGACAACGCCGGCCATATCAAGCGTATCGGTATTGATGATAATCGCGTCGTCTGCAGGGATGAGCGGCGCGACGGCGCGGTTTGAGTCCTGATCGTCGCGTTTCCGAATATTTTCCAATACGGATTCGTAATCGGTTTGGATACCTTTCGCGAGGTTTTCCGCTTGGCGGCGTTCAGCCCTTACTTCGGCGGAAGCGTTCAGGTATATTTTAAGCTCGGCTTCCGGGAGGACGACTGTTCCGATATCCCTTCCGACCAGAACGACGTTCCCAGATTGACCGATTTTTCGTTGATGATCGGTTAAGAGCGAGCGAACTTCCGGGAGCGCGGAAACGGCGGAAACGTTCGCGTCAATCAACGGCAGATGGAGCGCGTCGCTGCAATCTTCGCCGTTCAGAAAGATGCGCGTTTCGTTTTGATGATTGCTGTTGCGTAGCTCGAATTTCATCGCTCGGACGCGTTCAATAATCTCGGACGATTGGGGTAACGCCTCGCCATGACCGAGAGCGGCGACCGTCGCCGCGCGGTATACGAGTCCAGTATCGAAAAAAAGGTACCCGAGCTGACTGGCGACGCGTTTCCCGACGGAAGATTTTCCGGATGACGCTGGACCGTCAATCGTGATTTGCGTAGGTTTGATTTTCATCATGGGTATATTCTCCGCGGTTATTTTGAATAAAGCGCGTTATTTCTCTGCCAGAGGATCAGTCGCTTTTCTTGGACAGGAATATTTCGATAGAGAAGCCATTTAATCCAATGAAGATCGTTTAGGCTATCGTAATTGATCGATCGGGACGTAACGATCTCCATGCCGCTATACGCGCTGATAAGTTCTGCCGGTTGATCGGCGGTCAGATAGAAATCGAGCTGCGCGGCGTTTTCTCGGATCGGAAACGGCGAGAAAATCGCGTTCGGATAATCGCGGAGCGTCCAGCGAAGAGCGGCGTCATCCTGCTGAACGATCATTCCGGCCGCTTCGTTTCCGTCCCGTTTCGTTTTTGCGCTGAGCGCGGAAAGTTCGGGACTTAAAACGCCCGCTTCAAAATAGGTTTGATTGCCGAGGAGCGGCTGAATTAAGACGGCTTTGTCGCTTGTCGGCGCGTCGGCTCCATGATGGAATCCGGCCGCATCCCAGGCGTTTCCCACGGCGATTATTAACGCGGCGGCGAGGATCCCGGCCGCGCCGGCTCGCCCGAGATTCGCGGCGCCGAAATAGGCGACGATCATGGGGATCAGGAAATAAACGGCGGCGAGAATAATCAGCGCCAGCAAGAAAAATTGCTGAGCTTGGGAAATCGGAAGCGTCAGTTCTCCAATCGTAACCGGCGTCGTGAGCGACGCACCTTGATTCGCGTAGCGGTTAAACGTGCTTAGGGTCAGATAAATAATCAGCAGATAAGCGACCGGGACGAAAAAATATATTTTTTCGATGAATTCATATGGATATGTCAACCGATCCAAAATCGAATCGGCAGCGACCGCGGCGCAAAGCGTTAGCAGCGGCGCGATCCAGACGAACGCCAGAACGCCCTGGTTAAAGAAAACCGCTATGAGCGCGAAAATCAGGGTTCCCATCGGCAAAAGAATTTTTAGGATTGAACGCGAACGATTCCCTTCAATCCGGCATCCGATCGCCAGGATCGATTGGAATCCATAAAACGTCAATCCGAGAATCAGCCATACCGACGGCGGCACGAGGATCGACGTTTCGGAAAAGGCATTTACGATCCCGGTTCCGAGCGAACCCAACCCGCTCGGATTGGCGAAGAAAGCTGTCGCGAACACGAGCGCCAGGACGCAGGAAGTTATGATAATTTTTCCATTGAATATTTCTCGGATTCGGTTCATCGGGCGAAAATTGCCGTCGAAGAAGAGCGAATTCAGAAAACCGAGGAGGGCGGCCGTTGCGGCCGCAGCGATGATTATCGGCAAACTGCGTAACGGCGACGCGATCAGGGCAGCGCTGAGGAAGATAACTGCCGGTGTTGATCGGTTGCGAAGCGCGACGATCAGGTACGCCGCCATGCAGACAGCGATCATCACACCGTCCGCTCTCTTCGACCAGGCGATCAAGGCGGGATCAAACGCCAGTAACAGCGTCCAAATCAGGATCGTTCGGGATGAAAAATGATTTCGGAACGCGATCGGAAGGAAAATTAACGCGGTCCCGAAAAGAGCCGGAATCAGCCGCGCAGTGAACGGCTGATCTGAGAAGAGTTTGAATATAACTGAGGTCAGAAAGACGTAAAACGGTTCGCTCGTTCGGGTCGAAAAACCGGCGCGGACGAACGCCAGCGCTGCGTTGGCATTCGTCGCCTCAAGTTCGGTCATCGGCAAAGCGGCCAGCCCGAACAAACGGATCCCGGCTCCGGCGAGGATGATCGCGATCGTCAGGATCCAATAAGTTTGCGTTGTCGTTGATTCTTGAAAAGTACTTTTCATTCGTTCGCCTTAAATCGTATTTGACCGGACGCCGGATTATACGCCGATCTTAATGGTAATTTTATTCCAGAATCCGGCGAAAGGTTGAAAACGAATCGGAAGCGGGGACGTTATATCCGTAACGCTTCGCGGTAGCGATCGACGAGGATTTCGGTCCGTACGGCGCAATTTGCCGGACTGGTCGATGGCAGTCGAACGGCCAAAATATTTGTCAATGGCAGAGCATATTTCGCGTAGAGATCATAGGCTTTTGAGCCGGTTGTGAAGATGGCGCGGATATTTGACGCCGCGATAATTTGTTCGATCGGGTTGGGAACGATGTCCCGGATGGATTGGTCCGCCGCGCCGGTAATCGTGCATTCCTGAATCACGTCCCACAGCGCAATTCGATTTCCTAAGCAGAAAGCTTTTTTTTCCTCGATCGTTATCGGCAGGGGCGCATTAAAAACCGTGGCAAGAACGAGCCAGAAGCGGTTCTGGGGATGACCGTAATAGAAGCCGAACTGACGCGATTTCGGCGATGGAAACGATCCTAAAAACAGCCGGGTTGAATTGCGGTCAAATAGCGGCGGGATCGGATGAGTTAATCGTTCGGGTTCGCTTCTCTGTTGTCTCATGTCTATGTTTTATTAAGAAAGAACAATAAGCGGCGTTTTATTCATTATCGGACGATTGAAACTGATCGCGGAAGAAATTGAAGAGCGGATAATCCGGAATATTGGTTCCGCGTTTGATGAAATAGCCGATGATTCGCGCGTATTCCCCGGTGACAGTTTTCCAGCCTTTCGGCGAAAGCCACCAGAACGCGGCGCTGAATCCCGGTTCATCGGCTCCGACGTATTGGACTTTGAAATCGGTGTTTGAGAAAGTGTCTGTGTAGATGATACGCGTTCGGCGAAGGTGCCAGGCGTCGGTAACGATAATAACCGATTTCAGATTCAGATCGACCATCCGTATAATAATCGCGGTCGCTTCCTGACCGGTATTATTCGCGACGAAATCGGAGAGAAAAATCGCTCCGTCCGGGACGTTCATCGCCTGCAGCTGTTCAATTTGGCTCTGGTTATACGGCGTATCGTAGGGCCCGTACGTCCGACCGGTATTGGTCAGCAGAATCAGATGCGCGTAGCCGTCAAAGTAAAGCTGCGCCGTTTTTTCCAGGCGAGTCGTATCGTTTCCGCTGAGTACAGTGATCAGATCGGCGGGCTCAGGCGTTGAATCGAAAACTAAATATTCTCCTGCCCCGATCAGGATCAGGATCATAACGGTCAGGATTGTTAATCGCTTCCGCCAGTTGGAGTGTCGGGCTCGCGCGGAATAATTATCTGCGGATAGTGCCGAGCAGCTGTCTTTTTCGGAAGCTGTCGATTCCATGTTAATCCGTTCCGGAGGCCCCTGATTTTCGTTTGAATGGCCCATGCGCTACGAACGTCTCTTTCTGAGAGCTGTTCGCCTAGAATTTTCGGAAAGCGCTGACCATTCGTTCGAGCGCTTGGCTGAGACACGGACGGTTGGTCCCGAAATTCAGACGGGTGAACCCATCGTATTGGGCGCCGAAAGTTTTCCCTTCGTTAAGCGCGACTTTCGCTTTTTCGAGGAAAAACGAAGCCGGGTTAGCGGAGATTTTCGTCTTGGAGAAGTCGAGCCAGGCTAAAAAAGTTCCTTGAATTTTGGTCTGTCGGACTTCGGGAAGCTCGGCGGAGATTGTTTGATAAACGAAATCGCGGTTACTTTCCAGATATGCGTTCATCTGTCTGAGCCATTCGCCGCCTTGTCGATAGGCGGCGAGTCCGCCGTATTGCGAAAGAAGACTGACGCCGCTCGAAAAACCCATCATTGCCGTTCGATACGTTTCGCGAAGCTTTTCGTCTTGAATAATCGCTATGGAACATGACAAACCGGGAATGTTGAAAGTTTTGCTCGGCGCGATGAGCGTGACGCTGTGCGCCGCGATCTCGGGTGAAAGCGATGCGATCGGGATATGTTTTTCGCCGCTGTAAATAATTTCGGCGTGAATTTCGTCGGATACGATCGTTACATCGTGATCGAGGCAGATCTGTGCCATATGCCGCAATTCGGATTCATTAAAAACGCGTCCGGTCGGATTCTGCGGGTTGCAGAGGATAAACATGTCGACTTTTCCGGAAACGATTTTCGCTTCAAAATCGTTGAAATCTATTTCGTAGCGGCTCGTTTCGGGGTTGTAGATCAGCTGGTTAAAAACGGATCCGACTCGATTATTTGTTGGTCCGGTAAAAAAAGGAGGATAAGCCGGCGTCTGAATCAGAACAGATCGTCCCGGATTGACGAACGCACGGCAGGCGTAGTTGTAGCCGGATACAATTCCGGCTACGAGCGTGATTTCTTCCGCTTTAACCTCCCAGGCATATTGTCGTTTCATTCGCTCACAGACAGCCTCGATCAATTCCGGGCTGTCGATCCCGTAGCCGAAGACCGGATGATTCATTCGTTCCTGAATCGCGGCGATAATTTCCGGCGCTATTTCAAAATCGGTATCCGCAATCCAAAGCGGCAGGACATCTTTCGGATAGGCTTTCCATTTAATTGAATCGCTTTGGCTGCGATCGATCGGTTTATCAAAGTCGTAAATCATCTCAAAAATCTCCAAGTCAAAAAAACTCTCATTGGGAACGATTATACCGTTAAGCAACGGTCGTGCGCGAATGATCAGCCGGCGTTCGACGGGTTGGTTTATCGGGATTCGGTTCCGTTAGAAACGACTCATCGCAAAAACCGTGCGCGATCGCCAGCGCTTCGGCAACGCCGCCGAACCCTTCTTCGCCGGGCGCACCGACGCAGCCCGGGCAGCCGTTCGCGCAGCCGCAGTTTTCAATCAAGTTCGCGACGGCTTCGACCAGCCGGTTAAACCGATCCTGAATCGCCTGGCTCAGACCTAACCCGCCCGCAATCGATTCATAGACGAATACCGTCGGCAGGCCGTCGAAGGCGGCGTAAGCCGGCTCGACGCAGACGTTCAGATCGTTTTCGTCGCACTCCAAAAACAACGCCGCTAATTGGCGGAACGCGTTAGCAAATCCGGATAAGCCGGATTTGATTTGGATCGCTTCTTCGGCTCGCCGATGGCAGCCCGGACAGAGCGTCGCCAGGTTCTCGAGCTCGTTGGCTTTTTCGCGCGACGCAAAGCTGCGGAACGGGATTTTATGGTGAACATGGAAGAATGTCGGACGATCGGCATGACCGCAGATTTGGCAGCGGAATCCGTCCCGCTCGATGGCGGACAGACGAATTTTTTCCCAATCGGGGCCGTAATCGTTGGCGTCGTTTGTCCAAGCGCCCAAGCAGCGCAGCGAATCGCGGAATTCTTCCGAAAGGGTCAAGATAAACGATTTTGTTTCCAGCGTCTCCGAGGGCAGATCTAACGGAAAAACGCCGAGCGGTTCGCCGCTTTCGAGATCGGTTTTTTTATAACTGACGACCTGCGATGTGACGCTGACGTCGCCGACCATCGTTTTCCCGTTCGGAAACGGCGTTTCGCGTTCGGTTTTATTTACGTCGATTTTCAGCTTTTTTTCCGCTTTGGTCAGGTATGTCGGCGTCGTCGGGATGGCGAGCGCATAATTTTCTTCCAGATCCAGTTTTTCGATTCGGAAGGCTTTCCCGTTGTGGAAGTAAATCGCGCCCGCGTGCGTCATCCAATACGAAGAAGGTCGGTCGACTTCGCCGATCTTTGTCAGCTTTCCGCCGAAATCTTCGCTGCGGATCGTGATCCGGTCGAGTCCGCTGTTACGGAGCGAGACTGTCTGTTGAGGCGTTTCCGGCGCGATCCAATAATAGCGTCGGTTGGCAAATTGCGCGATGCCAAGCGTTCGGAAGTAGTCGAGGATTTGATGCGTTGCGTCAAGAGTAAGGCTTCCGTATTTTTCGTCGATTCCAAACGGGAGTTCGAACAATGCGCATTGCAGATGCTGGAACAGGATCGAAAGATTATCCGGATCGATCAGCGCAGGCTCGATTTCACGATTAAAGATAAACTCCGGATGGGCGGCGATATACTGGTCGGTCGGGTTTTGGCCCGGGATGAAAAAAAACGTAGCGTCGCGGCGGTTGCGTCCGGCGCGTCCGATACGCTGATAAAAAGCGGCGATTGAACCGGGGTAACCGATCGAAATAACCGCGTCCATCCCGCCGATATCCATCCCGAGTTCGAGCGCGTTTGTCGCCGCGACGCAGCCGGTTTCGCCCGATTTTAAACCGGCTTCGATTTCGCGGCGTTCCGTTTTTAAGTAGCCGGAACGGTATCCCTGCGCCGGGACGTCGAAATCGCGGAGCCGGCGCACCGCCGATTCGACCGATTGGCGGGACGAAAGGAAGAGAAGCGTCTGGAAACCGTTTTTAGTCAGATCGCGCGCAATTTTCGCGCCGGTAAAAATACTCCCGGCGCGCAGATGGAATTCTTCGTTGATAATCGGCGGGTTCAGAAAATAAAGCGCACGTTCTCCGCTCCCCGACGCGTCGTTTCGGATCGGCGTAAATTTCCGATCCGCCAACTTTTCGGCTAATTCGGCGGCGTTGGAAAGCGTCGCCGAGGCGAGGATATATTGATGGGACTGCGGCGTCCGCGCATAATAGACGCAGATTCGGTTCAGCCGGCGGAAAACGTGGGCGGCGTGGGAACCGAATATTCCGCGGTAAATATGGGTTTCGTCGACGACGACGAGACGCAGGTTTTGGAAGAATCGCGCCCATCCGGGATGGAACGGGAGCATTCCGAAATGGAGCATGTCCGGATTGGTCAGGATAATCCGCGCCCGCTCTTTAATCCCGGATCGCTGGTTCGGCGCGGTGTCTCCGTCGAAAACGGCGATTTCGCCGCGGCGCTCTGGGAGAAGCTTTCGCAGCGTAATAAATTGGTCCTGCGTCAGCGCTTTCGTCGGGAAAATCATCAGCGCGCAGCTGTGCGTCGAATTCAGCGTCTGCTGAAGGATCGGGATTTGGTAGCAAAGGCTTTTCCCGCTCGAAGTCCCGGTCGAGACGACGACGTCGTTCCGATCGTAAATCGCGGTCAGCGCTTCGGCCTGATGGCGGTAGACTTCGCTGATTCCGAATTCCGCCAGGCGCAGCTTTACTTTGCTGTCGATAAACGGCGGAAGCGGGACGAACTGCGGTTCATGGGCGCGGATTTCTTTTTGAAAGACGACCAGGTTCGGATCGGGTCGGTAACGCTTTTTTCGTTCGGTCATACCGTGATTCTACCATTTCAGCGGAACCGGGTCTGTTTTCGGAATCAGATTTTCGATCCGACGTTAACCGTCGCGCAGCAGTTCATATTTTGTTACGTTCATCCGCGCGCCCGATTCGCAGCGAAACGCGATCCCGTCCGCGGACTGATCCGTGAAAATAGTCATCGACAGCGCCTGCTCCCCGCCGTTTACGAAAACCTCGGCGCTGAATCGATCCAGGATCAGGCGCAGGCTGATTTTCCCGTTTTGACGACGGATGCGCGCGGAACGCCTGTGCACGAATGCGCGGCGTGTTCCCGAATCCGTCCGGTCGATCGTTATCAACGATGTTTTCGGATTAAAACTGACGGACGACCGAAAACGCTCGTTCATTGCGAAAAAGACGGCGAATTCGTTGTAAAGCCGGTCCGGGTCGAGCGGCTCGATTTCGATCAGCAGTTCGGCTCGGCGGCCGCGGATCCCGTCTATTTCAAGATCTCCCTTGACGGTTACGTCGTTTCGCCGGATCGGATCCCGGCGGAGCGTAGCGATTTCCCGGATCGGCTTCTGGACGACGCGTCCGTCTTGGACGGATAATTCGCGCGGAAAACTCATTTGCCCGAACCAGCGGCTTTCCGGCGTGTGAGTGTTAATCGTGTCCCAGTTTTGCATCCATCCGATCATGACGCGCCGCCCGTCCGGGGTCAGAACCGTTTGAGGCGCGTAGAAATCGATTCCTTGATCGATCGGTTGTACGCTTTTTTCGCGAAACGTTTGCGTTTTCTCGTCATACTCGCCGATAAAACAGACGGTCCCGTTTCCGCATTGATACGTTTCGTCGGCCGGGAGCATGTCTTGCGGACTGACGATTAAGACATGGGTATTATCCAGCTCAAACAAATCGGGACATTCCCACATCCTTCCGAACCGTCCGTCGTTTCGGATCAGCGTTTTTTCAAATTTCCAATTTAACCCGTCGCCGCTGGAGAAGAGCAGCAGATGTCCGTCTTTCTCGGCGGTAGTCGCGGCGCTGATAAGGCTGCGGAACGAACCGTCGGACGTGCGCCAAATTTTCGGATCGCGAAAATCATACCTGCAGTAGATTTCGGGGATATCGGCGCAGTCTAAAACCGGATTCGCCGGATATTTTTCGTAATTTTCCCCGTCGCCGAACGCCAGGCATTGCGTCTGGACGCCCAATATCTTTCCCGACGGCAGGTATTCGTTTCGAACGCCGGTATACATCAGCATATGACGTCCGTCCGGAAGCCAAAGCGCCGAACCCGAAAAACAGCCGTCCCGATCGGCGTTGCTGTCGGGCGCGATCGCAACCGGTAAATAACGCCAGCGCAGCAGATCGGAACTGATTGCGTGTCCCCAATGCATTGGCCCCCACGTGTTGGCATATGGATAATACTGAAAAAAGAGATGAAATTGGCCGTCGTTATAAGAGAATCCGTTCGGATCGTTCATCCAGCCGACGCGCGCGGTCAAATGAAATTCCGGACGTTTCGTTTCCGGAATCAATGAGTCCATGATTTCTTCGTATTTTTCAGCGTCTCTTAATACTTTGCTCATGCGGGAAATGCCTTTCGTTATTCGTATCGTTTGGCGGTTGGTCGTCCGGGTGCCCCGGGTTCTTTTTTGCGGCGGATTTTCACAAAATCGATTCCCGCCCGAAATTCGGACGGGAATCGATTATAGAAATCGGTTCGACGGCTATTTCGCTTCGGCTCCGGAGCGGACCCTAACGTAGCGATCGTAAGCGGCCTGATAAACGGCTAAAAGTTTATCCATTCCGCAACTTTCGGCTAACGTCGTCTTATAAGCTTCCCATTCGTCGTCGGTCGGCCCGCCGTCGCGCAGCCATAACCCTTCGTTTTCCGCGACGGTATTCTCAAAATCGGTTTTATATTGATCGATCGTATCGAGTTCTTCTTCCGTAAAGACGACGTCGACGGGGTAGGTAATCGGATTGTCGACGAACGGCATCCAAAAATTATACAGGTCCTCCAGCCGTTCTACCGCACGATCCTCCATCTTGAACGTCGTCTGATAATAATCGCTCAGGATGAGTTTTGGCCCGCTTACCTCCATCTCATTTTTAAGTTCGCCGGCACTCTTTCCGTATTTTTCTCTGCTTTCCTCGTCGGTGATGCTGAGCCAAACGCCGCTTTCGTCCTTCCCAGTGAAAAATACGTCGATCGGCCCATATTGGAGCTGCATGACGATCTCGGGTTCATACCAGCGGTCATAAAACTTCAGCAGGTTAGCCGGACTTTTAGCCGCTTTGGTGACGCTGAGTTGTCCGCTTGACGTTCCGCCGCCGGTTCGAACGGTGACGTTATGCGTCCCGTCGGGTCCGTCCAAAACCGGAAGGAAAACGTAATCTTTCGAATATTTGCCCATTAATTCTTCGATATACCACCATGTCGAGACGCCGACGTACCCCTGAGACGTTTTCGCCATCAGCTGAGTATGGTCCTGGCTGAACATTTCGACGTCCATTAATCCTTCCTTGAACCATTCGTGGAAGTAGGACAGCGCTGCTCGGTAGTTATCGGAAACGCTGACGAATGAGACTTTCCCGTCGGGATTTAGAACGAGGTCGCTGATTACGTCGTTCGGCCAGTTCGTAAATCCGAATCCGGCGTAAAAAATATTCTGACCCCAGCACCATTCGTCGATGCCGACGCTGAGCGGGATCGTCGACCCGGGATCGTTTCCGTAATACTTAGCGCTCATGTCGTTTTCCTTGAACGCGACGAGAACGTCATGAAGTTCGTCGAGCGTCGTCGGAACTTTTAGCCCGAGATCGTCGAGCCACGCCTTGTTGATCATGCTGAATTGCGGAATGGTGAAGATACTGTAATCTTCCTCCTTTCCGATACCTTTCGTTCCCATCCGTTCGGCGGAAGGAAGGCCGTATATTTTACCGTCGTTCATCGTAATCGCGGCGCGGATATCCGGATTTTCTTCGAGAATTTTAACTAAATTCGGCATGTATTCCGCCGTCAGATAGGGCGTCAGGTCAATAAACGTACCGTCCTTTCCGTATCGGGCGAGGTCATAGTTGCTGAATCCGACGCCCATGAACGCGTCCGGAAGATCGCCACCGGCGATTCGGATATTAACCTGTTCGGAAACGGAATCGCTCATCGTGTTCCAGGTTATTTTGATACCGGTTTCCTCCATCAGCCGGTTCAGGACGACGTTATCCTGATAGCCGGGACTGAGCGCGCTCATGCCGCCCATGATTTCAAATTCGGTTTGGCTCGCGTCTGCATTGGCGGCGCCCGAATCAGCTTCGCCGGGTTCCGCTTTTTCACCGCCGCAGCCTGACAAAAGCAGCGTGACGAGGACGCTCAGGAAAACGAGCCGGATTAATTTTGTTTTTAAAGTAGACGGTTTCATGATAGGTTTCCTTTCAATTTATGCAAAACAATCGAACGAGGGAACGGCGATCCTCGTTCCCTGTGGCGTTTATCCTTTAACTGCGCCCGCCATGAATCCTTTTTCAAAATATTTCTGAACGAACGGATAAAAGATCAGCATCGGCGCGGCGGCAACAATAATCGAGGCGAATTTGATCAGTTCCGTAATCTTGTTCAATTCGGCGAATCCGCCCGAGATCGTGCTGGCCTGCGACGCGGTCGCCGAACTCCGGATCAGAATTCCGCGCAATACCAGCGGCAGCGGCGCTTTTTCAACCCCCGGAAGGTAGATCATCGCTGTGAACCAGTCGTTCCAATAAGCGACCATGGCAAAAACGACCATAACCGCCATGATCGGCCGGCTTAATGGTATGACGATGTTTGTAAACGTTCTCCATTTGGACGCTCCGTCGATTTCCGCGGCTTCGATGATTTCGCTCGGGATACTGTTGTCGAAGAAATTACGGACGATAATCATGTTCCCGACCGCGACGCCGCCGGGAATGAAAAGCGCCCACATGTTATTCATGAGTCCGGTTTGACGGACGATTAAATAGGTCGGAATGAGTCCGCCGCCGAAATACATCGTGATGATAAAGAAAATACTGAAAAAATTTCGGCCGGGGAGATCTTTTGAAGCTGTCCGGCTGAGCGGGTAAGCGGTCAGGAAGAGAATGACAACGGAAAAAATTGTTCCGATGATCGTATATTTGATGCTGTTTAAATAGCCGGTAACGATGCTTTTTTCAGCAAAAACGGCTTTATATCCCGCCCAGGTGAATTCGCTCGGAAGGAGGAACGTTTTCCCGGCGTAGACATCGTACGGATTCGAAACGGACGCAATCAGGACGTAATAAAGCGGGTACGCGACGAGGATAACGATGATGACGCAGACGGTAATTAAAATGATGTCGCTGGTCCGGTCGGATAATCCCGACGGGACGCGCAGGCGATTTTCGGCAGATTTGTTCATGATGACCCTCCGTCAGGCAAACCTGACTTTATCGGACATGCGGGATGCGATGCGGTTGACGACAATCAGAAGGACGATGTTGACGACTGTATTAAACAAACCGACTGCGGTTGAATAACTGTATTTCGCGTTTTCGATACCTTGCTGGTAGACGTAAACCGAAATTACGTCGCTTGCGGCTTTGTTGAGATTCGTCTGAAGGAGCCAGACTTTTTCAAAACCGACGTTCATCAAATTTCCGGTGCTCATGATTAACATCAGGATAATCGTCGGCATGAGCTCGGGAATATCGATGTGCAGAATTCGTTGGAATAACGACGCTCCGTCGATCTTCGCCGCTTCGTATTGAGAGACGTCGATGTTGGTCAACGTCGCCATGTAAACGATAATTCCCCATCCGGCATCCTGCCAGATGCCTGAGGAGATATAGATCGTTCGAAAGGCGGACGCTAACGAAAGATAATCCGTTTCGGATCGGGATATCAGGTTGATCAAGCCGCCGGACGGACTCAGGAAAATCCGAATCATACCGCAGATAACCATGATCGAGATAAAGTGCGGCGCGTAAAGAATCGTTTGAACGGCGCGCTGGAACCGTTTGAATCGAAGCTGGTTGATCATCAGCGCTAAAATAATCGGTATCGGGAAGCCCCAGAGCAGGCTGAAGAAGCTCAGGAGCACCGTATTTTTGATCATTCTCCAAAAGTTCGGCGCGGAGAAAAAGCGTTCGAACCATTCGAATCCGACCCATTCGCTCCCGAACATGCCGCGGCCGGCGCTGTAGTCGCGGAATGCGATCTGAATTCCGTACATCGGGATATATTTATAGATAATGGTAATGACGACCGGAATCAGCAGCATTAAATAAAGCTGCCAATTGTCTCCGATCCGATGAAGCAGGGAAGCGCCTTTTGTTTTCCCTTTCGTCCCGTTTGCGAGCGCGGCGTTTTGACCCATTGTCACTCCTTTCTCTGACTTGTAAAAAAACGTAGGAACCAGAAACGCTTCCGATTTACTTTGATTCGCGAAACGTTTCATAACATATCTGAATCTTACCAGATTCTATTTAGATGTCAACCGGCGTAGATTCATGTTGAGGATTCGCGACGGCGCTTTTCAAAAAGTTATGATTAAAGTCATGCTGAAATTATGGATTTGTAATAGCTCCGGGTCCCGGTTGGAAAATTGGTGAAACGATTCATTTTGCCGCCTGAATCGCGATTATAATCATATTTATCAAGAGAAAGAATTTGAGACGACGGTGATGGAGTATTTCGAATGAGCCGACCGGAAAAAGCGCCGACGATGAAAGATGTCGCGATTGAAGCAAACGTTTCGTTAGGGACTGTTTCGAAAGTTATGAACGGCGTTCCGGTCGGAAAGGCTTATCGGAAGCGTGTTCTCGAAGCGGTTGCGAAACTGGGCTACCAGGTAAACAATTACGCTCAGGGCATGAGGACGAACCGGACAAATCTAATCGCGGTTCTGATTCCGAATATTGTGACGCCGTTTTTCGCTGCGCTGGCGGACCAGATTAACCGAGCGCTTTCGCGGCGGAATTATCGGATGCTTCTTTGTTGTACCGATTACGACGGCGCTGCTGAACAGCTGTACGTCCGCATGGCGCAGCAGCATCGCGTCGACGGAATTATCGGGCTGACGTACAATCCGGCTCTGATCATCGATGCGCGGACGCCGTTCGTTTCGATCGATCGTGTGATTCATCCGAATATACCCGTTGTCGCCAGCGATAATTTTGCCGGAGGAGATTTGGCGGCGCGCAAGTTGTTTGAGTTCGGTTGCAGAAATGTCGCGTTTTTTCGCGTCGGATCGAAGCTTCGAAATGAGCCGAATAAGCGCCGCGCCGGATTCGAAAACGGCTGTTTGGAAGCCGGGCTTTCGTATGAGCTGAAAATTTTAGATGACGGGGAATCGTATGAAGCATTCCGAGAATTTCTAAGCGAACGGCTTCAGGACGGTAAACTCTCAATTGACGGTATTTTTTGTGTGACAGATCGCCTGGCGTATGTGATCGTCGGGATGTTGACGGAGTTAGGGCTGCGCGTTCCGGACGACGTTCAAGTTATCGGTTATGACGGTGTGAAACGGTTCGGTGTGTTGGAATATGAATGTTCAACAATTGTTCAGCCGGTTTGTCAGATTGCGGAGGTATGCGTTGAATTATTGACGGATAAATCTGGATCGGAACCCCCGTCGCTGATTTGTTTGCCGGTGACGTACGCTTACGGCGGTACGACGCGCAGATGATGGTAAAAGGTGATACCAAAACCATGGAAAAATTGCAAAATTGGTGGGATTATCATAAATGGTACGTAATTGCCGGCGGGGTACTGATCTGGATTATTTTCGATTTGGCGGTTTCGAATTGGAGAGCCCGGCGTGATCAACCTGATTTTCAAATTGCTTATGTCGCGCGCATGCCGCTTGACGAAGGATTGACGGCGTTTTTGGAACGCGAATTTTCGCGGTTTGCTGTTGACCGCAATGGAGACGGGAAAACGAACGTTCGGTTGATCGCTTATATCTATGGTACGGATTCGGTCGTTCCGGACGGAGGGATGGCGCAGATGGCGGCTGATATCCGCCTGGTCGGCGATATCGCGGCCGAAGAAAGCTTTCTCTTTTTGACGGATGACGCAGAACGTCTTCAATCCGGGTACAGGATTTTAGCTGATGCGAACGGCGTTTGTCCTTCGGAGGAAGTTTTGGACGTCGCAGACAGGGTTGTTCGACTGTCGGATATCGGCTTTTCATTTGAACTCGAGGCTGCAGCTGCTGCGGTTGATTTGGATCAGCTGACGATCGGCCGCCGTTGTTTCCCGAATGACGCGAGCGCTACGAAGCGTGAAGCTGAAAATGCGTTTTGGATGCGTCTGACCGGACTTGATTGACCTGTGCCGGCGCTGGATACCGACCGCGTCATGATCCAGCGCGGGATAACGGAGCGTCCAGCTTCAGCGAAGGCGAGCATGTAGGAATCAGTTTGACTCACTCCTTGGTTAAATTTAGCGGATGATCTAATCTGTCAGGCGCGTCAGAATCGCGTATAATGATGCTTATGAGGACCGCGCAAGATAAACAGTCTTTTTTCTCATCGTTAGCTGCGGTTATCCTGTTGTCATTCGTTTTCCCAGCGGTGATTTCTCGGAATGTTGCGGCTTTTGATTTTAATCTTTTCGGATTGTCTTTGTCGTTTGCGCTTAAACCTGGAGTTTTGATGATTCCGATCGCCGCCGCGATTGCCGCGATTGGGGTATACAGCGCGATTGAGGCCGATTTTGAATCGCGCCGCAGCCGCAAATTAGTCCATGTCATCGTGCCGATTTCAACGACGGTTACGTTGGGGATTCTTTTGGGCTCCGTCGCCATCGGGAGCAGTTGGCTGGTGATCCTTTTTGCCGGCGGTTTGCTATTATATTCGGTTTTTATTTCGGAAAGTCTGCTTTGTTTTCGTTCCGATCCGCGAAGCGCGCCGGCTTCGGTATTCGTTACCGCGCTGGCGTACGCGTCGGCGGCGATCGTTTTTTCCGTCGCGAAAGCGCTGACTAACCGTTTGATTTTTTTTGTGTTGCTCCTGCTTTTGATTTCGGTTCCGGTCGCATGGAGAATCTTTTTGCTTGAGGCGGAAGGGTTGGCTTCGCTGTATAAAGCTGTTGCTGTCGGGTTGATTGTGACGGAGTTGGGTGCGGCGTTATTCTATTTACCGTTCGTACCGCTTTCATTCGGAGCACTTTTATTTACCGCGTTTTATGCGGTAGTGAATCTCGTTATATTTGTAAGTTCCGGATTTACGGTTCGAGCTGCGCTGCGGCGTCTGAGTTGGCCGATCGGCATGTTTCTGGCTTCGTTTGTCTATATTGAATTCTTTCGTTAGGAGACGCCCTGAAAATGTTTTGGCAATACTTCATCGTTTTGTGCTTGGCTTATTTGATCGGTTCGTTGCCGGTTGGTTGGGTTATCGTCTGGTTAGTTAGTCATCAGGATATTCGCTACCATGCGTCCGGAAAGATGGGAACTTCTAACGTAATTCGGACGGTTGGGGTAAAATGGGGGATTTTAACGGCGATTGCCGATATCCTAAAAGGCGTTTTAGCAGTTTGGGTTGTACGGTGGATTTTTCCGGATCGGATCGATTGGCTGATCGCCGTTGCTGGGATGGTTGCGGTCCTGGGGCATATCAAGTCGGTTTTTTTGATGGAAACGCGTCCGAACGGACGGATTCGGCTGCGCGGCGGCGCCGGCGGATTAACGTCGCTAGGCGTTGTGATCGGGATCTGTCCGCCGGTAATCTTTTTCAGCGGTATTCCGGCGTTGATTCTTTACCTGACGCTGGGTTACGCGTCAGTCGCGACCTTTTCGATTAATTTATTTGCGTTGATCGTTTTCGTTGTCATGCAAATTAACGGGATTGAACCGAGTTCGTGGTGGTATGCGCTGTATGGGGTGTTTGGGCTGGGAATCGTTTTCTTAGCGCTGATCCCGAATTATAAACGGCTGCGTTCGGGAAGCGAGCGGGTCATGAAGTTTAGTCTGAACGCTTTTCTACGGGCGAAAAAAACGAAGATTCCTGAAGATTCAGATGCGCAGTCTTCCGATGAAGGGAACCATGATAACGATCAGGAACTTGTATAGGAATTGAATTGTAAAATAAGGGCGGACTGAAAAATGGATATGAAGACATTATATTTCGAATGTAAAATGGGCGCGGCGGGCGATATGCTCGGCGCGGCGCTGTTGGAGTTGTTTGAGAATCGTGAGGGTATGGTTGAGGCGTTGAACCAGATGGGGATCCCGGGAGTTCGTTTCGACGCGCTTCGAGTCGAGAAAGCGGGAATTTTCGGTACGCGCCTGGCGGTACGGATTAATGGCGCGGAGGAAGCGGAAGTGTCGGATGATGACCATGCGCATCACCATGACCACCATCATTGTCATCATCACGACCATGAACATGATCACGGCGACGAAAATGAACATCCGCATCATCACCCTCATCGTGGAATGACGGAAATCAAGTCGATTATCGAGGGGCTTTCCGTTTCCGAGAAAGTTAAAACCGACGCGTTGGCGGTTTATTGCCTGATCGCTGACGCCGAATCCAAGGTACATCAGGTCCCAGTTGCGCAGATTCATTTTCATGAAGTGGGCGCGATGGACGCGATCGCAGATATTGTAGCTGTTTGCTGCATGATCGAAAAACTCAGCCCGGATCAGGTCGTCGTATCTCCGATTCATCTTGGGGCGGGCGTTGTTCGCTGCGCGCACGGCGTATTACCGGTC
>DAOUFC010000098.1:0-2327 GCA_034430295.1 Flexilinea sp. | reverse complement strand
TCGTCAAGCTCGTCCAAGCTGAGCCAATCTTGTTCTCCGCGCCACTTTTTCTTCGTGTCGATCGCGTGATTCACGGCGATCCGCGCGATCCAGCTCTTGAAATTCAGTCCGGACCAACTTTCCGTCGCGAAATAAATTTTCTGAACGGTTTCAGAATAGATTTCTTCCGTCCGATCAGGGGACCTGATAATTCCATGAATAATTTTTTTAAGATAAGTTTCATACGGACCTATTTTCAGCTCGAATAGTCCGTACGGCATGCGCCGCGAAACCGTTCCCGAATCTTGTTTCAAATTGGCCCTCCTTTCCGCCTTAATTTAAAAGACGAAAAAAACGGATGAAATACGTCAAACTTACGCGAGCTGTTTCATCCGACGGATAACGTCTGTTCAGGCCGGACGCGAAACATCCGCCCGATTGATCAATAATTTTATATGAAAAACGGTTTTCGCCGCGGCTAATTTTCAATAACCGTAAAATCGCGCCATTCGGCGGCGTTACGGTCGCGGACACGTTCGTAATCGCGTCGGACTTCGTCCGGCAGCGCGCTGACCTGCCCATAGCTGACATCAGCGACCGAACCGGAAAAACCTGGCGATCCGTCTTCCGCAAGATCATACAGCTCCAAGCGCAGCGCGAATCCCGTCGCCGGATCGAACCATAAACGGCGCAGCGTGCCGAAGAAATCTGACTGCCCCAACAACTCAGAAGCATACATCCGGTCAGCAAAGAAAGTCGTTTCTACCAGGATAAGACCCCGGTCCCGAAGCCGTTCTTCGCCGATCTCAATTTCAAACTTACCTGAGCCGGGGATCATATTTCCGAGGAAAAATTCAAATCCGAGGTCGAACCAGGGTTTATCCGGCGCGACGCCTTCAATCAGGATTTTTTCTTCGATCTGCAAAGAAAAATTTCCCGGATTCGCCGATATGAGTTCCAGCCCGCCGTCCCGGCCGATCCGATAATCCAACCGGCGCTCCGCCGCGCCCGCGTCATTAAAGTAATACCAGGTTTCGGTCTCTGAATCCGGCGAGACGAATCCGTCATGACGTTCCGGCGCGCGAAAGACCGATCGATAGAAAAACCAGCCTTCTTCGGGAAGCTGCGCCGCGGATTTTTCGTTAAAACGCTGCGCCAACCGGTACGCTTCTTCGAACGCAATACTTTCCGCGCGCGCCGAACCCGCGCAAATGAGGAGCATTAAAAATAGAATCGCAAGCGGAATCCGCCGCCTCATCCGTTCCTTCTTCGCTGACCCGAAAGCACGTTCCAAGCCAGGTTAATTATATGCGAATCGTTTTGAAGGAATCACGTGCGAAGCTACCTTGAATAGAATCACATTCTTGTACACACTGTCATAATCTAAAATTATATAGACCAAATTCTGTTGGATTTTTTCAATTGATTCGTTAAGGTTGTTTTGACTAATGGTAGCCCTGATTTTAAAGCGCATCATCACTAGTAACGATTCCAATCATGCCTAATCCAAGAAGGAAACGATAGAGGAAGAATGAAATGAAATGAAATGAAATGGAAAGCAAAATCAAATAAATAACCGGCGAATTCTTTCAATTATAAAATCAAGATATTAAAATGTTTTTAGATTTTGCAGTCATCAAAATTCGGTCACTTTTCTTGTTAGAATCAATAGCTTAGCGGCAGTCGAACGCAATTAGTAGTTATCTAATCGAAAATGAACGTAAAAAATGTTTGTTATATGAAATTACGAGAGAAATAAAAATTGGGTATGGTATCTAAACTATCCACTTATTACCTATCTCATTCAAAACCCCAAACAATCAAGAGGGGCTATAAAGCCTAAAATTTTCGCGATAATAAAACAAATAAAGCTTATTACGGTACTTAAATCAGAAATCATAGACACACCTCCTTGAATGTTAGCTATCATATTGCAGCCCCCAATCACTCATCACTAAGTCTTATTAGCAACACAATCTCTCGATTGTGTGGGGCGGGGCGTCTATATTATACTGTTTTTTCTATTTGTTCTAATATAAGTTCTAAATTTTTATACGTTGTTATTTTTTTCGTTGATATATCAGCTAATTGCTTTAAAAGCGAAGGTAATGCCTCATCTGTAAATCGTTGTTGAAGTAAAAACAGATTGAGATCGTTATTTTTCTTATCAGATATATGCAATAATTTACATTTGCGCAAATTTCTATCTGTTTTTAGAACATTAAGAGCAAACTCTAAACTTTCAGACAGATGAACTTTTGGATATATTTTGTATATTGTTATATTATCTTTCTGCTCAATATTTTTACATTCCGATAATGATGTGTTGACTACCGTGGAATCAACAA
>DAOUFC010000097.1:0-4136 GCA_034430295.1 Flexilinea sp. | reverse complement strand
GCAAGGATTGGGAAATCTCGGTTTCGGACTACTCCGATAAACTCCCTGCAAAAATCCATGCCTCCGTTCGTTATGCCTGCTCGTTAATCAGCGCGAACCTGCATTGCGGACCGTTCGACTACCTGTATGTTGATAATCACAATAACGCGAACCTTTCGTTTGATTCGTTTAAATCGTTGGTTCATGTTTATCCGAAAGGTATGGACTGCGAGGTGTATACGGCTGAAATATCCTATCATCTTTTCGATCAAGTTCGCAATTCTATCGGGAGCGGCGGCGCGGGTCAGAATAGCGGGAATTCGGCGGTCGAAGAAGAATCCTCCAGCGCACCGGGTCCGTCCGGTGGTTCGGAACCCGGAGCATACGATATTTCCCCCTGACCTTTCCCGTTTAAGGGTTTATCTAAAAAAACGAGCGTTCCTTTTTCGATCGGGAACGCTCGTTTTTTTGTTGTTGAATGATCCGTAAAATTTAAGAATAACGCATAATTTGTTGTTCGCGCTTTCAAACGGCAGTTTTGTCTAATTGGAGGAGCACATAAACAGCGGTAAATCCAGTAAAGAACCGTAATTATGGGGCTCGTCAAAAGAGATTTCTATATCTGTGAAGCCAGGTTGATTAAAGATTTTATGAAGAGCAGAAAACGCACGCCAGAAAAATAGATGTCCATTCCAAGGTTCCCATGTCGTCTCTATAGGACATAGTTTACCGTTCGAACTAATGCCGTTTTGTAAGAAATATGCTATCCAATCTTGAGACCCGTGTGGCGATTCTGATACCATCGCCGCAACATAATCAGCGTAATATCCTTCTCTAAGTTTTTCTATGAAATCAAATGTCCAGACATAATTCGGCTCTTGATTTGTAAAACTTGATACGATGATGTGCATTTTTCCACCCATATAACCATTGGCTTCGAGCCTTTGAATAAAACCCAAACCGTCGACAAAATCATTAACTCCGATTTCGAATAACGCATCATCGTTTTGGAGTTTGCCGAATCCTGAAATATAAATCAATGTAAGATCATTTCTATCCGGCTGCCCGATTTGATTGAACGGCGCTTGCCAACCGGATTCGGTTGGACAGAATGGCCCGTAGACGCCGCTGAATTGAGGAATGTACCCGGCGTTTGTATTCCGGAGTGTATTGCCGAAGCTGGCAAGTTGATGATTCGTCCAAGCGGTCGTATTTTGGCACATACCGAAATCCATCAGGACTGCCCGTTCTGTGATTTCATTGATCATAAATGATTGCATATTATTACATCTCGGCCCTACGCGATCACCGAATAATGCCGAGACTTGGACATCATATTGGCTGTAAATATTTTCCGGCTGGAAATAATAATCATAATCACGATCAAAATAATTGATTTGATCGTTTGGTAAATCCAGATATTGCCAATACTCTTCCCACTGATGCTCTCTGTACCAAAACCGGTACCCCGTCACTCCTTTGACGGTATTCCAATAGAGATTAACACCGTTTGAGTCCTTATTCTTTATGAAAATGCAGGATGTTCCCATTGCGATGCCTTCGACGGGGGCGCTGAGCTTTCCGACCGTCGAACCTTTCAGCGGGGCAACTTTAAAATAATATGGTTTCCCGGGCGTTACTTCCATGGTTATTTCGGTATTGGATCCGGCGTTGAGAACCCAATTATAACCGGATGTGGGCCCGGATTCCGACCGCCAAATCCGATAGCCGGTTGCACCGGGAATTGGATCCCATGAAACGCGTAACTGTGTATCGCTCGCCGTTTTTATTTCATTAATTACAGCAAACGGAATATTGACAATCGAAATCGGATCGCTGAGCGTTCCCAATGTGGTGCCGTACAGTGCGGCAACTTTATAATAATAAGTTTTCCAGGGAGATACGGTTGTCGCAATAGCCGTAACGTTTCCAACGTTAACAGACCAGGTATAACCGTGTGTGGCGGCGGTTTCGGAACGCCAGACCCGGTAACCGGTTGCGCCGGGGACGGGAGTCCAGGAAACGCGCGCTAAATTTTGTGTAGATGTCATCGTAATCGGATTTAACTTCGGCTTGGCGGGTAATTTGACCGATACCGTATTGCTCATGGGGCCGATCATGTTTCCGGCGATTGCCGCGACTTTATAGTAAATTGGATTGGTTGTGCTCGGAGCTGTAGTTACGATCGATGTCAGATTAACGACGTTTACGGCCCAGGTAAAGCCATATGATGGGGAAGTTTCCGAACGCCAGACTCGGTAACCGGTCGCGCCGGGAACCGTTGACCAGGAAAGTTTGACATGTGTGGAATTAACTACTGTCGGATTACTGATTGCTGGCTTGCGGATATTAATTTGTCCGCCGACAACATTGCTGAACGGTCCGATAACGTTATTTTGTACCGCGGCGATTTTAATGTAGACAGTGGCGTTTTCCGTGAAGCTGAACTTGAAAATGGAATTATTGGGTCTGATGTTTGAGGTTATTTTATAACCTGACGTTGGCGAAATAAAAGAATAAGCCATGCGGTAATCGAGAATTCCGGCGACGGGCGTAATTTGAACGGCCAAGACCGGTTTTGTTTGACCGTTAATGTGTCCTGTTGTTTGCCAGATTTTCAATATTTTCGGAGCGGACAGCGAGCGATCCAGTGTTCCGGCAGGCTCATCGGGCAAGTCGGGATCATTTAAACCGATTTCGTAAACGTCCGGCGCAATGGATTTTGATCCGTTTTGGGTCGCGCTTGGAGTGACCGTCGGTATGGTTGTTTCTGTGGCAGTTGGAGTAACCGTATCGGTCGGTACAGCGGGAACTGTTGCCGTCGGTGCGGCGGTTTCCCGGGTCTCCAGAATTTCAATTTCCGGCGTCGCTGATCCGGTTACCACATTACTTGATTCGTTCGGTAGTTGAGGAACGGTTTCCGTGGAACTTGTTTCGGACGATGATTCCGAAGTCGGATCAATTTCCGAAGCGCCGGCGCTTGGATCGATGTTCTCGGGCGCTGTGCCAGCAGGTTCGGGAAACTCGGCTTGAATATCTGCGACTTGCCAACCGTAAGCTTCGACACTGCTGTCCGTTTCAAATCGGAAGAAAACGGTATCACCGACGATTTCAATTTCCTGACCGGCGAGATCGGTACCAGAGAAGGTTTTGTTCTCCAACAGTTTGAACGTATTTGTCTGCGTATCAGATTGATAAATTGCGAATAAATCGTAACCATATTCAAGATTAAAGTCGGAATCAAAACGAATCCGCAGCTGAACAGCGCCGGTTAAGGTGAATTTAATAATGCTTGACGTATTCGGCAAATACGGATGGCTTGAACTCAATTGAGATATCTGATCGAGCGAGTCATATGATAGCGCTGAAACCAAATCCGAATCGGTCAGAGACTCGGGAGCGACAGCTGGAAATACGCTGCCGTTCTGAATAGCTTGCTGTTTTAATATGGCGGGTTCAATCGTGGCCGTCGGTTCAGGCGTGATCGTAGGAATGGCGGTTTCGCCTGATTCAGCGTTTTCCGGAAGAGCATTATTATCCGTAACCGTACTCGGGTCCTCGGATGAGTTATCAGGATTCGGAAGATCGAGCTGGTTTATTTGAGCCGGCTCGGATTCGGTAACCGAAGGAACGGCATCTTGAGCTGAAACGATCGGGGCCATAAATAAATAAACAAGCATGCTCAGAATCAAAACAAACGAATATAGACAGCGTTTATTTGTTTTATACATATCAGTCACTCCCTTTCATGGTTGTAAGAAAATAAAAAAGACCTGCGGCCTAAAAAAGAGTAACTAAATTTTACTGGGAAATATTTTAAAATTTATGTAAATTTGTAATTGATTTGCAATCAGAATAATGTATACAGAAAAGGTTTATCGTAAAAATCATCTGAGTTGTTTGACTAAACGTGGAAAGAAGCTGAGAGTCTATCTATAAAAATTCTGCCAGACTGGTAAAACAGTAATGGCGGACTGCAACCAAATCGTTCATTTCTGATGAAGCTATGAAATACAATATTCCAGGTGATGATGAATCGATCGGTAATGCTTCCATAATATTGGGACTTAGAGATCCGTTCTGTCTTTTCAGGTTTTACGTTCTATAAAATTATTGTAAGTGTAATTATAAATTTTAAAAAAATGATAATTTTCTTG